>QWPW01000021.1 GCA_003671025.1 Planctomycetota bacterium | reverse complement strand
TGGAACGCGTTGAGGACGGTGTCCGTCGCGCCGTTGAAGTTACCAAACAGCTGGTACTTGGTCAGTCCACCGGAAACGGTGGAGGTGACGGTGTAACCGGTGAAGGTTGCTTGAGCAACGCCAGAAACCGCGAGGCCAGCAACGGCAACAAAAATAACATTCTTCATATGTAGAGGTCCCTATTCCTTTGCGCGTGCCAGATGAGGATAGGCACAACAGTCTCCCTGTGGGACACGTCCCTCGACGCGACCCCATCCCTCAGGACGAACATAGTTCAGGAAACAGGGCAGTCAAGGAATCGCAACCGAAGTTGTGTCGACATCATCGAAATGGGTGTTCTCGGGCGCGATCGTTTCCCCGAACATTTAGGAGGCGCTTGCCACCGGACTTGCGACCGGGCTCGGCGCCAATCGACCGTTGAGCACGAGCGCCGCGGTGCTCGCAATCTTGACCGTGACCAGCGAACCGGGGCCGGTGTGCTGATCATCGTCATCGAGGTTGATCGCAACGATGAGGTCGCCTCCGCTGCGCCCAATGGCTTGGCGACCGTGCCGTGTCGCGGCTCGCGGACGGTTCCAGCGCAGCTCGATGCCCTTGGACTGCGGATGCGCCAAATCGCTTGAATCCCCGTGAATTCGCCTGGTTTTCGCGGGACGCGAATGCCCATCGATTTCGCCGTGCGACGAGTCTTCGACCGCGTCGCCCCCCGCGCCGGGAGCCGCACCATGGTCGCGCAGTTCTTCGACCAGCACTTCGACGTGTTTCCCCAACCACATCGCGTGCGCCTTGGCGCTCACTTCAGCCTGCACGTCCAGCAAGCGGTTGTTGCGCAGCTTCTTGACCTCGGTGGGAACGTCATCTTCGAAGCGTGTGATCGCGACCGTTCCCGGGCGCGGTGAGTACTTGAAGATGTAGTTGTTCTTGAAGGGCACCGCGCGCACCAGCGAGACGGTTTCTTCGAAGTCAGCGTCGGTTTCGCCGGGGAAACCCACGATGAAGTCGCCCGCGATCGTGCAGTCGGGCAAGCGATCTTGGATGCGGCCGACGAATTCGAGGTACTCCTCGCGCGTGTAACCGCGGTTCATCGCCTTGAGGATCCGATTGGAGCCCGATTGGGCGGGGACATGGATGTAACGGCAAATGCGCGGGCAGGCGGCCATGACGTCAAGGATGTCGTCGCCGAAGTCGCGCGGATAGCTGGTCACGAAACGGATACGCGCCAGCGCGGGAATTTCGTTGTGGAGTCGCTCGAGCAGGCGCGCGAAACTGGTGACGTTGTCGCGCGCGGATATCTCGGCCCGGAAGGCAGCAAGACCAGGACCAACCTGCGGCAACTCGCGGCCTTGCGCATCGACCGCGAGGCCGTGTGTGTATCGATAATGGTTGACCGTCTGTCCCAGCAGCGTGATCTCGAGCACGCCCGCGTCGACCAGCCGTTTGCACTCATCCACGATCGAGTCGGGCGGGCGATGAACCTCGGCGCCGCGCGTGTTGGGCACGACGCAGTAGGTGCAAAATTTGTTGCAGCCGCGCGTGATGCGCACGTACGCGCTGCGGCGATCGCTGCCCGGCGCGCTTGGATCGAAGGCGCGCGAGAGATCGAGCAACTCGAGGTTGTCGTCGGCCGCAGCGAGCGTGGCGCTGCGACGACTCTTGTTTCCCGCCAACGCGATGCGCTCGTGTCGCGACGCGCCTTCGGTGCGACGCACGTTGTCGATGAGCGCGGGAAGACGATCGAGTTCGCCCGGTCCACACAGAAGATCGACTTGGGGAAAGCGACGCAGCATGTCGGCGCCGTCGCGTTCGGCCATACATCCGAGCACGCCGAGGATGACTTGCTCGCCCGCCTTCTTGCGTTTTCCGATGAGACCCAAGCGCGAATACGCCTTGTTTTCAGCCTGTTCGCGCACAGAGCAGGTGTTGTACAGCACCACATCGGCGGTGGAGTAGTCCTCGATGAACTGATAGCCCAACGCGCGCAGATGTCCTCGAATGAGCTCGCTGTCGAGCTCATTCATTTGGCATCCGAAGGTTTCGAGATAGACCGTGGGGGGCTTCGCGGGTACAGGCATTCCAGACGACATCGGATCGGAAGGGTACCGCAGCGACTTCTGAATCGCGCGCGCTGAAAATGCCGATAATCGAACCATGATCCGTATGTCGCACGGTGTGGTCCTTTGCGTTCTCGCGCTGCTCGTGATGGGTGTTGTGATGGTGAACTCTGCGGGGCTCTCAGTCCCGCCTGACCCGGCACTGGTTTCATCCGGCATGGTCACCGACGCCGCGTTCGCCAAGATGGAAGCGTCGTACAACCCGATTTCGTTTGAGCAAGTGTTCTTTGGTCGCACCACCAAACTTGCAGCGTTCGCGCTGTTGGCGATGCTCGCGGGTTACATGATGAACGTCGAGAAGTTCATCACGCTGCGCGGCGCGAAGTCGCCCATTCCGTGGATTCTCGGCGCAATCGTGGTCACGCTTCTCTTGGTGCACGTGCCTGGAATCGGTCGCGAAGTCAATCACAGTTCGCGTTGGATTGGCCCGCCCAGTTACGGATTTCAGCCCAGCGAATTGGCGAAGTGGGGAATGGTCATCGTCATCGCGTGGTTCGCGGTTCGTCACGGCGATCGATTGCGTTCGTTCACGCGCGGCTTCTTGCCTGCGCTGGGGATCATCGGTCTCGTTTGCGTGCTGATCGCCAAAGAAGATCTCGGCACGGCAGTGCTTGTGTTCGGCGCGTGCACGTTGCTCTTGTGTGTCGCGGGTTTGCGTTGGTGGCACGCGGCGCTGCTGATTCCCATCGGTGCGTTGGGCGCGTGGGCCGCGATCATCGCGAGCCCGTATCGCATGAATCGATTGCTCGCGTGGCGTGATCCTTGGCAAGACGCCGAGGGCATTGGCTACCACGTCATTCAATCGATGAGCGCGATTTCCGGCGGCGGCCTCACTGGCCGCGGTCTGGGCAACAGTCTGCAGAAATTCGGCTATCTCCCCGAAGACACCACCGATTTCATCTACGCAATCATCTGCGAAGAACTCGGCGTGATGGGTTCGCTCATGGTGGTCGCGCTCTACGCCGGCTTGCTCTTGTGTGGACTTGCCATCGTGACTCGTGGTGCTTCTCGCGCAGATGCTGATCGCATCGTGCCTCCATTTTCGCGATTGGTGGGCATTGGGATTTTGTTGATGATTGGTTTGCAAGCGTTCATCAACTTGGTGGTGGTGACGGGGCTCGCGCCTACGAAAGGCATCGCGTTGCCGCTCCTTTCGAGTGGTGGATCTGGTTGGGTGATGATTGGATTTTCGCTGGGACTCGTGCTCTCGATTGAGCGTTGCGCGTTGCAGCGTGAACGCGCGCTCGGATACAAAGTAGGCGACGGGAGTGATGGCAACACTGCGCCGCGCGTGAACGCATCGCTTGAAGGCATCGCAACCGCATGAGTGCGGGGAGCATTGTTCTTGCCGGTGGCGGAACCGGTGGACACATCGCGCCGGGCATCGCCATCGCCGAGCGCCTCGCCGACATTGCGCCAGCGATCCAACGCGTGTTTGCGTGTTCATCGCGCACGGTGGACGCGACGATGTTGCAGCATGTTGGCGCCGATTTTGTGGCGATTCCCGCAGAAGGACTCTCGGCGCATCCGCTCAAACTATTGCGTTTCGCACGATCATTTCTCGCCGGTCGCAGTGCGGCGCGACAAATGCTCGCGCAACGCAACGCGCGTGTGGTCGTTGCCTTGGGTGGCTATGTCACTGGCCCCGTGGTGATGGCCGCGCGCGAATTGGATGTGCCAATTCTCTTGGTGAATCTTGACGCGACGCCAGGCAAAGCGAATCGTTGGGTGGCCAAACGCGCGACCCGTGTGCTCACTGCGTGCCCGACTCCGTCGTTACCCAACTTCGCAGAGCGCATGGTGGGAATGCCCGTGCGACGCGTGGCCATCGCGTCAATCTCTCGCGAGATGTGTCGCACGCAGTTGGGATTGGAAAAAGGTTTTCACACGCTGCTGGTCACTGGTGCCTCGCAAGGCGCGGCGAGTTTGAATGATTTGATGCGACGCTTGCTGCGCTTCGAGCGCTCCGCGTTTAGCGGTTGGCAAGTGTTGCATCTCGTAGGCAACGCTGATCGCGCGCCGATCGAGGCGGCGTATCGCGAGGCGGGAGTGCGTGCGAATGTCGTGCCTTTTCTGCACGAAATGGGACTCGCATGGGGCGCAGCGGATTTGTCGCTCTCGCGCGCGGGAGCGAACTCAGTCGCCGAAGCAGTGCTCAACAACGTGCCCACGGTCTTCGCGCCGTATCCCTATCACGCGGACTTGCATCAGAAGTGGAACGCCAAGCCCTATCACGATGAATCGCTGGCGGTGCTGTGTGACGACTTGATCGACGCGGAGAAAAACCACCGCAATGATGGAGCTGCGCACTCCGCGAATCAAACGCAATCACTCGGCGGCGCGTTGATCTCGTTGATGACGGATCACGCGCGACGCAATGCGATGCACAACGCGCTCTGCGCACGCGCGCGCGATGATGCGGCGCTTGAGATTGCGCGCGCCGCAGTCGCGCTCGCGCAGCACTGATGCGTGAGCCAATCGGTGCACCAGCATCACTCGCGCAACAGTTGACCGATCAACGAGTCACCGCGCACTCGTTCACGCCACGCTGCCGAGCCACTCGCCGAGCAACTCAATCGTCGCCTCAAGGTCACCCTTGTCGACCATCTCCGTCGAGGTGTGGATGTAGCGCGTGCCCGTCACGATGGCGACGCACTTGGCGCCGATGCCTGCGCGTTGAATCGCCGCACCATCTTGGCCGCCACGCGGAAGAATGCATTTTTGATGGGGAATGCGATGCTTTTTCGCGACCGCGACGAACTCCGCGACCAACTCGTAGTCAGAGATCATCGAGCTGTCTTGCACCATGATGCCCGCGCCGAGTCCTTGCTTGGTGACGCGCTGGTTGTCGGGAACGCCCGGCGTATCGCAGGCGAGCGTGACATCAAGTCCGATGCCAATGTCCGCCTTCACCGAGTACGCCGCGGTTTGCGCGCCGCGCAGTCCGACTTCTTCTTGAGTGGTGAACGCGCAAACGATTTCGCACGCGTGACCTGACTTGCGCTTGGCCAACATGCGCACCGCTTCGATGGCGACAAAGCATGCGAGGCGATTGTCGACGGCTTTGGAGACGAACTTTTTCGGCGTCTCGAGGAACGGCGTGTCGAGCACCACGAAGTCGCCAATCTCCACATGCTTGCGCACATCGGCGGCGTCGCGACCGAGATCGATAAAGAACTCTTCGACGCCAGGAACTTTGTTGCGCTCTGCGTCGCTCGAGATATGAATCGGCTTGCCGCCGGGATTCATCACGCCCTTGTAGTCGCCGCTGGCGGTGCACACCAAGACGCGCACGGCAAAGAGATTGCGTGCGTCGAAGCCACCCGCGGGGTTCACCCAGATGCAGCCGTTCTCGTCGATATGCCGCACAAAGAAGCCGATTTCGTCCATGTGCGCCGCGAGCATGACGCGCGTGGGCTTCGCACTCTTGCTCTTCGAAGTGCGCGTGGGCTTGCGCGTGCAGATGTAGGAACCCATCGCATCAACTTCGCAACTGTCGAACAGCCCTTTGGTTTCCTTGATGATCAACGCACGCACGCGCTCTTCGCGACCTGGGATGCCAGGGGTTTCACAGAGGCGACGAAAGAGCTCAGTATCCAATGGGTGATCCTTAAGAAGTGACCAAGAGTCGGGGGAGAAGCGATGGTATAGGATCAACACGCATGCTGTTCGACTCACCACTTCGCGCGGAGCATCAAGCGTTTGCAGCGCTTGATGCATCTCGCCGCACTGAACGCGCCGCACACGCGCGCGCCGCGTTGACCACTCGACGAACGATCGAGATCGAGTATCTGCCCTTTGGTCCCGCCGATGAATCGGGCGCGCCAACATGTGAAGTGGTTGCCGCGTTTGCTGAAGTCGAACTCGAGTATGCAGCGATTCGCAGCGATTGCGCGTTGGTCGACTGTCCGCAACGCGCGACGATTGCACTGCGCGGAAAGGATCGCGTCGACTTCGTCAATCGATTGGTGACGCAAGAGATTCGCAAACTCAGCGACGGCAGCGTCACCAGCGCGTTCCTCACCAATCGCAAAGGTCGCATCGATGCCGATCTGGTGATCGCACTTGCGGGCGATGTTTTGCTCATCGACACGCTAGCGCACGATGTGGTTGCGATCACGGATGCACTGGAAAAGATGCGGTTTTCTGAGGATGTCGCGATCGAGTCGCGCATTTCGACACATACGCGCATCGCACTGCACGGCCCACAAGCAGCCGCAGCGTTGAAGGCGCTTGGTCTCGACGCGCCGCAACGTTTGGCAACGGACTCGCCGAGCGAAACGATGGCATGGAGCGCGCCGCTAGGCGACGCACGCGCGGAGATATTCCGTCTCGACGAATTGGGCACGATTGGATTTGCGCTTTCGATTCCCTCGACGCACGTCGTCAATCTGTGGCGTTCGCTCGTGACATTCGGCGCGCGACCAGCGGGATGGTTCGCGACCAACACCGCGCGCATCGAGGCAGGCACGCCGTACTTTCGCATTGACTTTGGTCCGACCAACTTGCCCGCGGAGTCAGGCGTGCTTATCGAGCGCGTGAGTTTCACCAAGGGTTGCTACCCCGGACAAGAAGTCGTCGCGCGCATGCAGCACCTCGGCAAACCCAAGCAGCGCCTGGTGGGCTTGCGAATCGAGAGCGATGCGTTGCCCGTGGCTGATGCGCAAGTCTTTGCGTTTGTTGATGGTGGTTCATTGGGAGATCCCATCGGCGTGGTGACGTCGAGCGGACTCGCTCCTATGTTGGGCGCCGTGCCCGTTGCCTTCGCGATGTTGGCGTCGAGTTGTTACGCGCTCGGCACCAAAGTGCTGGTAAACGCCGAAGGAACGCAAGTGGCAGCGGTGGTGACGGGACTCTCGTTTCTGGCGGATTCAACCCTCGACGCAGCAGCGCGCGCGGAGTCCGGCGCATGAATCAAGCGCCAGAGACCGAAAGCGTTTTCGCGGCGCGCGCAACCGAGCTCGCGCTCTTCGCAGGCGGCGCGCTGATTTCACTGTTGGTGTTGGCGTTGGCAATCTGGTTGCTGATGCGGGCATTGCGCGAACACAAGCAGCAAGAGGCGCAAGAAGCACAAGAAGCACAGGCAGCGCGCGACGCAAAGGAACAACGCGAACAGACCGCGCGTGAGACCGAAAACTCATGAGCGACGCGCGTCCAACCGTGGCGTTGTGTGAAGTTGCTCCGCGCGATGGTTTGCAGAATGAAGCGCGCATCGTCTCGGTCGACGACAAAGTGCGCTTCATCGAATTGCTCATCGCAGCGGGCCTGCGCGAAATCGAAGTGACCAGTTTCGTGAGCCCAAAGTGGGTGCCGCAACTTGCTGACGCAGAAGCGGTGCTCGCACGTATTCCGCGCGTCGAAGGCGTTTGTTACAGCGCGCTCGTGCCCAACGAACAGGGACTCGAACGCGCGCTCGCCGCCAACGTGCGCAAAGTTTCGGTGTTCACCGCGGCGAGCGAAGGCTTCGTGCGCAAGAACATCAACGCCACGATTGCCCAGTCGATCGAACGATTCGTTCCCGTGGTGCGTCGCGCTCATGACGCAGGCGTGATCGTGCGCGGATACGTGAGTTGTGTGATCGCGTGTCCCTACGACGGTGCGATCGCGCCGGAAGCGGTGCGCGAAGTGTGCGCGCGCTTGTCCGATGTTGGAGTCGACGAACTCGATCTGGGAGACACGATCGGAGTTGCGACGCCCGACGAAATCGCGCGCATGCTTGAGTCATGCGCAGAGGTGCGAGCGATGCACGAACTCGTGCTTCATCTCCACGACACACAGCATCGCGCGCGTGCCTGTGCCGCAAGAGCGCTGCAACTAGGCGTGCGCAAGTTCGACAGTTCTGCGGGAGGAATCGGCGGTTGTCCCTACGCACCGGGCGCGTCAGGAAACATCGCGACGGAAAGTTTGCGCGAACTGTGCGAGTCGAGCGGTTACAGCGCGTCGCTTGATGGCGATGCGTTGGGTGTCGCGGCGCGATTCATCGTCGCCGCGCTCGCGAAGCCCATCGGCGGCGACTGAGCAACTCCATCGGTTGCGTTGGTTCGTGCGACATTCGCTGAGCCTTTCGCAAATGAAATCTTCCACTCGGCTCGCGGTTTCGTTGCGATTTGGTAGTACGCACCTGCTTGCTCGATGCGACACATCTTGACGGTGCTTCCATCGATGACGATGGCATGGGGAACTCCTGGGAACCCATACGCGCCAGTGTTCACAATGCAGCGACCCTCGAGATGGGAAATCGATGCGCGGTGGCTGTGTCCCACGATGACCGTTGCTGCGCGCGGAGAAAATCGCGCGGCCCATCGCGCGGCAAGCTTCGAGTACCGCGACCAATACGCCAACACAGACAGCACCCGATGCGGCCGCACGGCCATGTTGCTGATAGTCGAAACATGTGCGCCGGAACCCATCACGCGCCACTCCGAAATCGCCGCTTCGCGTGCAGCTTGAAAGAGCGCGCAATCCTCCGGAGTTCCCGCTGCAGTCGCTGCGAGCGTCGCCTCAAACGTGGCGCGCATCGATGCGGCGTAAGGGGACCACGGCGCAACAGCGGGATGGAACGCATCGCCATGGGTGATGTAGATGGCGCCATCGGCCAGTGTCAGCGCGCGATACTCGGAGATGAATGGATCGTGATTTCCCGGATGTAGATGGCGCCATCGGCCAGTGTCAGCGCGCGATACTCGGAGATGAATGGATCGTGATTTCCCGCGATGAAATCGAGTCGCACTCCGCGGGTGGCGCAGAGGTCACGCAGCACATCGAGTTCGCGCTGCGCGTCGCTTTGAAAGCGCGCGTGGTGAAGTTCGGCTGCGTCGCCGTTGATGATGAGGCGGTCGCACGCGCCGATGATTCGCTCGAACGCGGCAGCACGCGAGGCACCACCGGGCCGGCCAAGATGCAGGTCACTCAATACGACGGTCTGCGGAGTGTGACTCTGAAACATGGGGCAAAGACGAGGAAGGAACGCGAGTGGGACAACGGGGAAAGTGGTTCAAGCGAATGCAGGCACTTCTGTCGAGCTGACTCAAATGCGCGGAGAGTTCATCGGCGCGTACGCCCTCAAGATTGAACGGAATCGTCAATCGCGATCTTGGTTCACAGGGCCGAAGGTGATGATATTTTTTCCCGCACGTTTGGATTCGATTGCGCGCAGGTCCGCGAGTCGCAGCAAACTCGCGGCATCGTGTCCTTCCCAGGGAAACACGGCAACTCCCGCGGAAACGCTCACGGTGCCGGGGCCCTGCGCGCCCAAGGATGCGAAGCGCAACTCTGCGATGGCTCGTTGAAATCGGTGGGCGATGGACTCAACCGACTCAGGTGCGCCGATGCCTGGCACTTTGGGTGAGGCGTGAGAAGTGTCGCTGCTATTGAGTGCTCGCTCGGAACGCGGCGGACTTGGATCGCAGAAGAGCACGACGAACTCGTCGCCACCAATGCGAAACACATGATCGCCACGACGAATGCACACGCGCACGAGCTCAACAGTTTCGCGCAGCACTTCGTCACCAGCGTCGTGACCGAACGCGTCGTTGTAGTGCTTGAAATTGTCGATGTCGAAACACATCAGACTCACGCTGCGACGTTCGCTGAGCGCCGTCGCGAGCACATCAGCGCACATGCGATCAAACGCACGTCGATTCCCAGCGCCCGTGAGTTCATCCGTCCACGCGAGTCGCCGCAGTTCGCTGTGTGATGACTCCAACTCGAGCCAGTGCGCAAGCCATGCAGCCCACGACTCGAGCGTGGCTTGATCAAGTGTCGCCGAGATCAGCGTGCCAAAGAAATCGTTGCCCATTCCTACGCGCACGTGGCGCACCGAGCGGCGATCGAGTTCGGCTTCATCGGACTCGTCGGCGCGCGTGTCGCTTACAAATCGCACATCAGCAGTGCCGAGATGGTGACGCAGCACGCGCAACGCGGCGCCGTGCAAGTCGCCGCCTTCGAGCAACGCGCGCACAAGATCGAGGTCACCAGGCGGCCCCTCGGGATGCGGAGTCGCGTTGCGTTGACGTTGCGCGGGCATCGTGAATCCGCGCGCTGGTGCGCGTCGATGAGGCACTTCATTCGACGCAGCATGCGAGGCGCGCCCACGATGTGATGGCGCATCAGTCACGTTTCCACGCGACGCCTTGCTGTCCGTCGGCTCTGTCGAAATGCGTGCCTGCGCATCTTGGATCGCAATCTCCACCACGTTGCGCGGCGAAGGAACATGGCCGTCGTGCGTCACTGCTGCGGCGACGCGTGCGTGATCATGCCTCCGCGCATCGTCGGCCGCGTGTGCGCTTGTTGCGGAAGAACTCGCGGGATGTTGGGCCGAAGAATCGCGAGGGCTCCGCGGAAGTTCAATCAAGCCAAGGTCGCCGAAGATGCGTCGTAGTTCGTCGGGCTCCGCGGGAAGCGAGATCGAGTTTTCGAAGCCTTGCGCGAGCGCTTCGGCGACGAAGACTTCAGTGCCGTGATCAACAATGATCAGCAGTTGCACAGTGGGATCAATGCGTTGAAACGCATCGAAACACGCGGCAGCGTTGAAGCCTTCGCAGCGCGCAGAGATCGCCACCGCGGCAACGGGTTCACGCGCGCCCGACGAACCGACGTCATCGATCGCGCGATAGAGATCGTGACTCTCGCTCACGCGCGGAAGTAATCGACGCAGCGTGTTCGCGAGTTGATGTGTGTTTTCGCCTGTACCCACGACGATGACGCGACCTCGTGAGGCGCGCGTGCGTGCGAGTCCGCTCGCTTGCGCAGTCATCGTGAGCCTCCGCTTGGTGGTCGTGGTCGACCGAGATCACGGTCGTCATGCTCATTCCGTCCATGCTCGTGTCGTCCATGCTCGCGGCTTGACTGTTCGCGATGACCCGCATCGCGTCGAGTCTCCTCACGACTCTTCTCATCACGATTTTTGGTTTCGTCAAATCGATCGAGCAGCATCGCGAGTTCTTCGCGTGTCACTGACTCGCGCTTGGCCGCTTCCGCGCGTTCCGCTTCGCTCACGAGTTCGTCATCGACATCTTCAAGGTTGTCGAGTTCGTCTGCACTCGCAAGCGCGGTTTCCTTCGCGCGGCCGATCGCACGGTCGAGTTCATTTCTTGGCGCGTGATCGATGTGCCCATCAACATGCAAGTTTTTTGGCGCTGGTTTGCCCGTGCTCGAAGTCGCTGCAACAGCAGGTGCTGAGCCGGGTGCGATGCGCAGCACCGGAGTAATCGGAATTCCCGCACGACGCGCAGTCACTTCTGGCTCGACCACGACAGGCGCGTCGGTCACGCGGCCTCGGCAGATCTCGATGGGGAGACCGTCCGCAAACACATAAATCGAGACGCGCGAGAGTCGCTCGCGCACCGCTTCAAAGAGTGGCTTGAGATCGTCGACTTGGTCAAACGCAGTGGCGGCCTCCGACTGATCGCGGTCGGCAACGATCAACACGGTGCGCTCGGCACCGCCTCCGGCCATCGCGTCGCGCTCGAGGCGCGTGAGTTCCGCCATCGCAATCAAAGGATGCCCGATAAGCTCACATGGAACGCTCGAGTCCGCAATAGCAGCCAACACGGACCCGGCGACAGAGCCACCCGCAGACGTGAGCACGACTGCGCGCGTGAACGGCGCGAGGACGTTCGCGAGGTTGGGGGGTACGAGCGGAATAAACGAGATCCTCGAGATTGAATCTAGCACCAGATTTCGCAGAGTCATCTCGAACCAAGCGAGAGCGCGACAATTGAGGAATCTTGTGCAAGCGTCAGGCGACTCACGGTTAGGCGAAGCGACGGAGTTCTGTTATGTTCGGCGATTCGTCGCCCACCGCTCGTGGTGGGCACACCTTCGCTTCGCGCGAAGCAACCACGACCCGCGCCTACCGCGCCTTTGTTCGACAGGACTCATCCGACCATGACCCAATTCCAGGCTGCGCCTCCATCATTTCGGCTCAAAGAGGGCGCCAACGGTCGCCTTTTCGTCGACTACCGCGCCACCGACGATCTTCGTCGCCTCATGACTCCAAACGGCAAAATCTATTCGCGCAAGCGCACGGGTTTGTCGGCGCAGCATCAGCTGCAGGTTGCACAAGGAATCAAGCGCGCACGTTTCATGTCGCTGCTTCCGTACACCAGCGCGACGATGTGAGTTTGCGCGACGCGTAGCCCCGCATCGCTGAATTGCCGCAAAAACAAGGGTTTTTCGGCAGTGCAGGTGGCACAAATCAAGAATGACAGACGCGCAGAGATCTCTCTGCGCGTCTTTCTTTTTGTCGATCCGTCTCTTCGTAGGCCTCTTCGTAGGCCTCTTCGTAGGTCTGTTCATCGCGGCAAGGCGTGATCAGATGGCTCATCAATCGCGCGAGAGCGGCGCGAGCAACCTGCGCCACCACCACAGCAGTCGCAACTTACGCATTCCCGAATCCGATGGATCGGTGGCGCGACCGCGCGCAATCCAACCGCGCGCCAGAGCAAAGCGCCCACGCTGCAGCGCGATCAGTGCCAAGTTGTGCATCGCGATCATCGAGCGCGGATCGAGGGCGAGCAATCGACGCGAACGTGCGCGACCTTCGGTGAGGTCACCTTGCTCGAGTGAAAGCCGAGCACCAACGCGCATAAGTTCGATGTCTGAGCCGTTGGTGTGACGAATCGCGTTGCCAAAGCGAGCGGAAAACACGGTCATCGCGCGAGCCGCGAGTCCTGTCGTCAGGAGTGCTTGCACGATTTCCAGCAGATCCACTCGATCAGTGGGCGCGCCGCGAGCGTCGAGTTCTTTGACCAACAAGCCGCGTGCCTCCGCAGCGTGTCCACGGGCGAGACCCACCAACGCCGCTTCGAAGGCGAGGCCGGGAAGATCGCTTGCGAGTCTGCTGGCAATTTCGATGTGGCGCGCCGCGCGCGGAAGATCGTTGCGTCGACGCATGGCGCGTGCGAGAAGGAGATGCAGCCGCGGATTGGAAGGTTCCACTCGCGCGAGGTGCTCGAGCACTTGCACGGCCTCGGCGACGCGATTGGACGCAAGGTGAATGCGCGCGGCCTCGAGTGACAGCGCAGGCGCCACCATGCCGCGACGAAACTCTTCGTTCAAGAGCACCGCAGTTTCGCCGCCGCGATCAGCGAGCAGCAACGCACGCGCGAGTTCGACGCGCACTCCAGCAAGCGCAGGACCTTCGGCGATGGCGCGGCGGAAGCAATATTCGGCACGACGCAAATCACCGCGCGCGAGCAGGCTGCGCGCGATTTCGAGATGTGAAGTAGCGGGGCGCTCAATAGCGTGAAGTGCCATGTAATAAGCGGTTTCCGCTTCTTCGTGACGACCGACCAACGCGAGCGAACGAATGAGCACCGACGCAGCCGTCTCGCAACGCGGATCAAATTTGAGCGTCGCCTCGAGCGGCGCGATCGCATCGCCAGGGCGATTCATCTTCGACAGCAACAGTCCCTCAGCCAAGCGCGGGTCGCGTGCAGTGGGCAGCAGCGCCGCGGAGTGACGGTACTGCTGCAGCGCGTCATCGAGTCGACCAATCGCTTCGAGCGTCCATCCGAGATTGAGCAGCCAATCGCCGCGCGATGGGTCGTTGGCCACCGCGGCGCGCAACTCGCGTTCGGCATCCGCGAGACGCCCTTGTCGGAGCATCTCTTTCGCGCGGTTGGCGTGATGTTCACCTTTGCGTGGATCGGCCATTTGAAAATCCCACTACTGCAACCTCGAAGATACGCGCAACATCATCGACAAGCAGCGGGAAAATCGGCCAATTCATTAGCCGCGCACGATTGTGCGGGGGGTTCTTCGCGCGCGTCCTCGAACACGCGCGGGGATCGTCACGGTTCATTGATGTGCATTGAGCCGCTCGAATCGAGACGACGATTGCCAGCCGTTCGACGCAAAGCACACGCTGCGCAGTGCGAGGTTTGCGCAAGCGTTATGATCAACGCCCCTCTTCTGGAAAGACTCACAAACATGGCAAAAACAAGCACTCGCGCGCACAAGAGCACCACATCCGCATCCGCCTCCAAGAGCAAGGTCAACGGTCCAATCGCCGCTGCACCTGCAAACAATCAGCGGCGCGAAACTGATTCGATGGGCGAGATGTTTGTGCCCAGCGAGGCGCTCTACGGCGCGACCACGCAGCGCGCGGTGCTCAACTTTCCCATCTCGTTGCGCCCAATTCCGCAGGCACAGATCGAAGCCCACATCCTGCTCAAGAAGTGCTGCGCGCAAGCGAACGCTCAGTTGGGTGAATTGGCGCACGACAAAGCCAAGGCCATCGTCGCCGCGTGCGACCAGCTGTTGCGCGAGTTCGCCCAACCAGCGCCGCGAGGAATGCCGCATCCGCTGATGCAGCACTTTCCTATCGATGTGTTTCAAACTGGTTCAGGCACGTCGACCAACATGAATGTGAACGAAGTGGTGGCCAATGTTGCGGCGCAGCGCGCGGGCAAAGCCATCGGATCGAAAGATCACATTCATCCCAACGATCACTCGAACTACGGACAGAGCTCCAACGACACCTTTCCTTCGTCGATGCAGATCGCGGGCGCGCTGGCGATATTCAAGCAACTGATTCCCGCAATGGAGCAGTTAGCGAAGTCGCTCGAGGCGAAAGCGAAACAGTGGGACAACGTGGTCAAGATCGGGCGCACGCATTTGATGGATGCGACGCCAATTCGTTTAGGTCAAGAATTCAGCGGTTACGCCGCAGCAATTCGTCTCGGCATCACGCGCGCGCGTTCGGCGTGCAGCGCGCTTGCGTCGAACATGCCCATCGGCGGAACCGCGGTGGGCACGGGCATCAACACCCATCTCAAGTTCGGGCGCACCGTGTGCGCAAAGCTGACCGTCGAAACCGGCGTGAAGTTCATCGAGGCGAAGAATCATTTCGAAGCGCAATCAACCCGCGATTGTGTCGTCGAAGCGCATGCGCATCTCAAGACCATCGCGGTCTCGCTCACGAAAATCGCCAACGACATTCGCTGGCTCGGTTCCGGTCCGCGCTGTGGACTCTTCGAGCTCTCGCTTCCGGCAACACAGCCAGGTTCATCGATCATGCCGGGCAAAGTGAATCCCGTCATCTGTGAGAGTGTGATGATGGTCGCGTGCCAAGTCATCGGCAACGATGCGGCGATCACCACCGCGGGCCTCGGCGGAATCGGATCACTGCTCGAACTCAACGTCGCAATGCCCGTGATGAGCGAGCGCTTGGTGGAATCGATTCAACTGCTCGCCAACGCATCAAAGATGTTCTGCGAGAAGTGTCTCGACGGACTCCTGCTCAACGAAGCCGAAGCAACAGGAACGGTCGAGAAGAGTCTCATGATGTGCACCGCGCTCGCGCCCGTCATCGGCTACGACAACGCCGCAAAAGTCGCAAAAGAAGCCTTCAAAAGCGGCGAAACCGTGCGCGAATACGTTTTGCGCAACAAGATGATTGAACCCAAGCGCCTCGCAAAACTTCTCGACGCAACCTCGATGACCAAGCCCGGCGGCAAAGGCCCCGGCGGCGGCTGACCCGAGCAGCACAACTCGCACGCGACGCACACTCCCTTCATAGGAAGCAGCGCCAGCTGCGACGGCAGTTCACACACGACGCCCGCGCCTCCAAAGGGAGCAGCCGCAGCTGCGACCGCTCAGGCAGAGGAAGCAGCGGAAGCTGCGACTGCAGTTCACCCAAAACGCCCGCGCCTCCAAAGGTCGCAGCCGCAGCTGCGACCGCTCCAATCACGAGGTCGCAGCCGCAGCTGCGACCGCTCAGGATTAGTACACCTCAAGCATGCACCGATGCGTCGGTCGCACGCGTCGCTTGATCTCTTCGGTAGTCCACTCGGCGACGGGTTTGCCCGCGAGTTCGGCGGCGATGGTGGTGAAGCCGGTGATGCCCAGACGCGCCAATAGTTGAAACACGCCCACTTGCATTCCCGCAAGTCCGCACTGATACATGAGGGTGCGTGGCGAGTGAAGCAAACTCATCGAGCCGTCGATGTGCGACATCTGGCGATCGATGAAGTGATGGACGTACTCACCCTTGCCGCCGTCTCTGCGCATCTCGCGCGAGATCGTCGGGTGGTAACGAAAGTTGGAGTGCTTCGCGGCGAGCTCTTGCATGAGATCGTCGTAGAGGAGGTCGCTGGTGTAGGGCGAACCCATCACCAATTCGATGCGACTGGTGCAGCGTTTCCATGTCGCCGCGGCGGGGGTTCCTGCGGGTGGGCCGACGAGCAATTCCATCAAAAACCCGCGGAATGGAGCGATTCCGGTGCCTGTCGCGAGGAAGAGGTAATCGTGTTGATCAGGATCGGTGGGCAAGAGAAAGCGTTTGCCGTTTGGTCCCGAGACATCGATCGAGTCGCCAGGCACACGATCACACAGCCAGTTGGAGCACACGCCGAGATGGAGCGGGTGATTGTTGGGGTCATCGGTGATCTTCTGTGGCTCATGCTCGGCAATGAGTCGTTTGGGAGTCGTCGCGATGATGCGGCCGTATCCGTCTTCTCCCCAAGTCGGACTTGCGAGTGAATACAAGCGAACCTTGTGCGGTTTGCCGAAATTATCCGTGCCGTCAGGGATCACGCCGAAACTTTGTCCCGCGCGAAACGAGCCTTCGAGCGGGGTACCAGTGATGTCAATCTCGACGTGTCGTGTAATCGACGCGCTCTTTCCCTTGAGACAAATGCGACTCGCATGAACGCGCGCGCGCACAGGTGCATTTGGCATCACCACATGCATGCGCGCGGCGGGAAGCACGGGCGCGCTCGGGTCGTGAATCGGATTTTCCGAGAGGTCAGCAGCAGTCGTCGACATGATGGCGACTGTATGACTTCATCACGCGTGATGTAAAGCCGCGCGGAAATGAAGTGATGTAAAAAAGGCGACCGACGCGGGGATTCCGCGTCGGTCGTGTGCCACGTCGTCGTCGCCAGAGGCATTGGCGGTAGTCACAGGTGGCGGCTACCGCGCGTGGCTGAAAGCAGGTGCAAATTCGGTCGGTCGATGTGGCCGGCGCGGGTGCGCTCATTGAGAAGCCCGCGCGAATGAATGCGATTGAGCAGCGACGGAGAAGTTCCTCTCGAAGGGGACGACCTCCAAGATGAACACCACAACTGTTCGTTTCAATCCACCATCGCGCAAGAAGATGGGGAACTCTTTGGCAGCTTCGCGGTTGGTCTGCAGCGGTTCGTTGGTGCAGCACGGTTGGGTGAATTCGCCGTGTCTCATCGGTGCATCACAATCTCGCTGATGTGCAGCGAAACCTCCCCGCGAGCCGATGCAATCGTCATACTCCGCGCGTTCTCTCCCGAGCGCATACGAGCCGCAGAAATCGTTTCACACTTCGTTCCCCATCGATTGGGCGCTAGGCACGGCTGCCGATCTTCGCCCGCAAAGGATTGCCACACGCTATGGATTCATTTCGCATTCACGGTGGTCGTCGTCTCGCCGGTCGCATCCAAATCGAGGGCTCGAAAAACGCGACGTTGCCGCTGATGGCTGCCGCGCTGTGCACCGATGGCGACCTTGTGCTGAAGAACGTTCCGTGCCTCTCTGACATCTCAAACATGGCGCGTTTGCTGCGCGAACTCGGCGTCGAGATCGACGGCGACAGCGGCACCATGCTCATGAAAGTGGTGGACCACAACTTGGTTCACTGCCGCTACGACATCGTCAAGACAATGCGCGCGTCGATCTGCGTCCTCGGCCCGATGCTCGCGCGTCGTCGCCGCGCCGTGATCGCGATGCCCGGTGGTTGCGCGTTTGGCTCGCGTCCCATCGATCTTCATCTGCGCGGCATGCAAGCGCTCGGCGCGAAGATCGATTTCAACGGCGGCGACATCATTGTCACTGCGCCTGACGGCCTCAAAGGCACGACGATCTTTCTTGGCGGTCCATTCGGTTCCACCGTGTTGGGTACGGCCAACGTCATGTGCGCTGCTGCACTGGCCAAAGGTCGCACCATCATCGAATCAGCAGCGTGTGAGCCAGAAGTTGTGGACCTCGCGAATTTGCTCAACAAGATGGGCGCGCGCATTCAAGGCGCAGGCGGTCCACGCTTGGTCATCGATGGCGTCGAGAGTCTCGGCTCGGCGACGCACACGGTGATTCCCGATCGCATCGTTGCGGGAACCTACGCAGTCGCTGCGGCGGTCACCAACGGTGACGTGATTCTCGAGGAGTTCCCCTACGACGGCATGCTTGCGGTGATCGATCGATTCAACGAAATCGGTGTGCACGTGGAGTTGCTCGAAGGAGCAGACGATCCGATGCACGCGACGGTGCGCGTGACCAGCGAGCGATTGCTCAAGCCCACGCACATCACCACGCAACCGCATCCAGGTTTCCCCACCGATCTGCAAGCCCAGTTCATGACCTTGCTGTGCATCGCCGAGGGCAACTCGATCATCACTGAGAAGATTTATCCCGAGCGCTTCATGCATGTCGCGGAACTGTCGCGCATGGGCGCGCAGATTTATCGCCAAGGTCCGACGTGTGTGGTCGCTGGTGGAACGCAACTGCGCGGCGCGCCCGTCATGGCCAGTGACTTGCGTGCGAGCGCGAGTTTGGTACTCGCGGGCCTCGCGGCGGAAGGCGAGACCAACGTGTCGCGCATCTATCACCTCGATCGCGGCTACACCAAGATGGAAGAGCAGCTCAACATTCTTGGCGCGCGCATCGAGCGCATCAGCGAATCTGCGACGAGCAAAGATGGTGCAGGAACCACGGCAAACGAAGCACTTTCCGCTGCCGAGAGCTGAGCGAGCAGTCGCGCAACGAAATCAATCTGAACATTGACGCACCCGACGAGACTGCATCGTCGGGTGTTTCTTTGTCATGAGAGACAAGGTTCACGACACAAGGTGATGGAGCACGATCGCGCCCGCGACGGCGACGTTGAGGCTCGTGGCGTCGCTTGCGAGTTCGTGCGCATCGATGTGATCGTCGGCGCGCGCGAGGTTGCGCATGGGAATCTTCACCACGCGATCGGCCATGTCGAGCACTGCGCGTGAGACGCCGTTTTGTTCGGCGCCGAGCACGAGGATCGTCTTTGTTGGCGCGCGAAACTGCGCGAGTGCGACGGCATCGGCGGTGTCTTCGGCGGCGACGATCGTGTATCCGTGATTGCGTCGCAGCATGTCCAAGCACGCGGGCCACTCGTCTTCGCGCGCATGCGCCCACGGAAGATTGAGCGCGCGGCCCATGGAAACGCGCAGCGATTTGCGCAGAAACGGATCAGACGCAGTCGGTGAGAGGATCACGCCGCGAGCGCCGAAGCTGGCACTGATGCGAAAGATCGCGCCCACGTTGTCGGTTTGAGTGATGCCGTCGAGCGCGACGAGGATGTCGCGGTTCACATCCGTTTCTCGCGCGAGCACTGCCGCGAGCAACGACACCGTTGCATCGGTGTGACGCACGCCCAACGCGATCGCTCCCGAGTGCATCGTGTAGCCAGTGATCGCAGTGAGCGCGACTTCGCTCGCGCCACGAAAGACTGGAAGCGATGGGAATTCCGCAAGAATTTCGGCCAGTCGATGCGCGGCGTCGGGCGTGACTAGCAACGCGTGCGGCTCGAGCAGTGGTGGAATCGGATGGGTGCGCCGCGTCAACGCCGCAAACAGATAGCGACGCACCACGCGTTCGCTTTCGATCGCGTGCAGCCCGTGAATTCCGCGCAGTTCGCGATCGCGAATCCCGCGAAACGCGTCGAGCCTCGCGTCGTTGACCTCGACATCGATGAGTTGCGTGCGTGGATTCATCGACGCCTTCTCTCTGCGCAAGTCACTAGCCGCAAATCACGAATCGCAACTTACGACGCGCCACCGATCATCTGCTCATTGGTCTCGAATCGGTTGCATGCGGCCAAGAGTTGCTCGATCTGCGCATGCGGAGGAACTGCGAGCAACCGTCGACGCAGAGCCGTCACCGTCTTGAGTTCGCGCTCAGACATCATGAGATGTTCTTTGCGCGTTCCGCTGGCCGCGAGATTAATCGCAGGAAAGATGCGCTTCTCCGAGATGGAGCGATCAAGAATCAGCTCCATGTTGCCTGTGCCTTTGAACTCCTCAAAGATCACTTGATCCGCACGCGAACCAGTATCGATCAAACACGTGGCAATGATCGTGAGCGAGCCGCCTTCTTCGCACTTGCGTGCCGCGCCAAAGAGTTGCTTGGGCACTTCGAGGGCGCGTGAATCCACGCCGCCGGAACCCGTGCGTCCCGATGAACCGTAGCGACGACTGTTGTTGAACGCGCGTCCCAATCGGGTGATCGAGTCGAGCAACACCACGACATCGCGTCCCGCTTCGACCATGCGCTTGGCGCGTTCGATCGCAAGAATTCCCAGCGCCAAGTGTCGCTCGAGATCTTGATCGTTGGAACTTGCCAACACGTGCGCAGGAACATTGCGCTTGAAATCGGTGACCTCTTCGGGGCGTTCATCGATGAGCAGCGCAATCAATTCGATGTGCGGATGATTGTGCTTGATGCCGTAGGCGATGTTCTGCAACAGCATGGTTTTGCCTGCTTTTGGAGGCGCAACGATGAGGCCGCGCGTTCCAAAACCAATGGGGCAAAACAAATCGATCAATCGACATGCAGGCGGACAGCCCTTGTATTCGAGGGTGATGCGCGGTTGCGGATCAAGCGGCGTGTAGTCAGCAAACTGCCGACGCGCCGCATACGCCTCGGGAGTAATTCCTTCGATGGAAATGACACGCTCGACTGTCGCGTGCGCCATGCGCGGGCCGCGCCGACGATGCTTGGATCGACGAACTACCGCTTCGGCAACGATCTTCTGCGACTGACGCAGTTCGTATTGCTGCACCACCGAGAATGGAATGATGGGGTCGTCCGGCGATGAGATCACCACATCGGAAAACTGGCGCAGATACGCATCGGAGTTGCCTGACAACTCGATGATGCCTGAGCACTCAAACGGCGGCGACAGCGCAATCGGCGCGTGATTGCCGTGCTGCGACGATCCGCCGTTGTTCGAGTCGAACTCTCCGTCGAGATTCTCGCCCAAGGAGCCATCGAGCGACTCATCGAGTTCATCGACTCCGAGTGCCGCGTCGCCATCGCGCGCGCGTTCATCTTGTGGCCGCGGATGCTGCCGATTCGGCCCACGGTTCTGATTCTGGTTCTGATTCTGCCCTTGTTGCTGCTGTCCTTGATTGCGATGTTGACCGTGCTGCCGCTGCTGTTGGTTGTTGCCTTGGCGCTGCTGATTGTTGTGCCGCTGCCGATTTTGGCCCTGATTGTTGTGGTTGTTGCTATTGCTGTTGTTGTTCTGATTGCCGTTCTGATTCTGTTGGCCGTTGGAGTTGCGTTGGCCTTGTTGTCGTTGCTGGCCGTTTTGCTGCTGGCCATTCTGTTGTTGATTGGATTGCTGATGTCGGCCGCGCTGCTGTTGACCACCTTGGCGGGAATCACGCTGCTGTTGGCTCGCGTGTTGACCACCTTGCTCTGCGCTGTTGTCTTGTCCATCGACTTGCGGCGAAACAACGACGTTGCCGTTCGCGTCGACCGTTTGATTGCCGCCGCCTCCGCCACCGCCGCGCCTCCGCCTTCGTCGCCTGCGTCGACGACGACGCTCGCCGCCTTCGCCTGGTTGATCGGAGTTTGATGGGCCTTGGTCATCAGACGTGCTGTCAGACGCGCCATCATTCGCATCATCATTCGCATCATCATTCGCATCACTGGACTCATTCGAACGCGCATCATTACGCGCGGGAGATGCGAACGAATTGCCGTGCGACGGTCCTTGCGACTGTGCTTGCGACGATGCGCGCGGTGGCGATTGCTGCGTTGATTCGACATCGATGGCGCGCACCGGCGCGACGTCAACGGTCGATGATGGCGTGGCTTTCGTACGAGGCTTGGGCGCTTTGCGCACAGCTGCCGCGGCAACCTGCGTCGCCACCTCTGGCGCAACGACGATGGTCGATTTCGCGCGAGTCTTTGTGCTTGCGGCGGATTTCGTCGCGGTCGTCTTCTTCGTCGTCTTTTTCGCGACGACCTTTGTTGCCGACTTGGCTGCTGTTGGCGTTGCAACCTTCGCTGTCACCTTCTTCGTCACTTTCGCCGCAACCTTCTTCGTCACCTTCGCGGCAACCTTTTTCGTCACCTTCGCAGCGGCCTTCTTTACCGTCGGCTTCGCGGGTGTTCGCGCCGATCGAACTTCGACGACATCTCCTGCGAGCGAACTCGCAGCGCGCGATGACGCGCTTCGTTTCTTGGTCGACTTCGCGGAGAGTGGATTGGAGGGAGGCGTATCAGCGGCCATATGGAAACGCGGGAAAGATGAGCTCAGAACACTCTCGGCACGAAACGGATCGACATCGATGCGCGGCGTGAGGAGAGTTAGGGCGCATGGACGGATCGCGTGGTTGAAACCATGCGGACGACCGTCAGCACACACCAGACTGAGCGCGAATGGACCAAGCGAGCGATGTGTTCGGGGGAGCACAGGCGCACGGCGTTCGCCGATGACCCACACTTCCATCAATTTCCATCACAGTTGCTTGGTGTCTGCGTCGGAGCGACTGCCCTCGACCCGTGTAGTCAAACAGACCATCGTGATGCTGTCAAGCGTGACGGCCACCAACTTGGCGCGTCAACTCAACTGCGACGCGCGCAGCAACGCGTGCGTTGTTCACCAACACCGCAAGATTGCACGCGAGACTCCGCCCTTGCGTGGCGCGAGCAACGGCGTCAAGTAAGACGGGCGTGACATCGGGGCCGCGCGCGCCGACGCGATCGGCTTGCGCGAGACCTTCGTCGACCGCGCGTTCCATCTCGTCGAGTTGAAGCGCGTAGGCAGCGGGAGGCGGCACGCACAAGAGCATGCCTCGCGGATCGTGCGCGGTGTGCTGCTGTGTTTGTTGGAGGCTGTCCTGCGATGCTCGCAAGAAGGCTTGCTGGGTTGCAAAGAAATACGCGGCTTCGCGCTCGTCCGTCACCGAGGTGTTGACGAAGAGCGGCGGGGCTCCGTCGCACAAAAACCTCGGGAAATACGGGGTATTTAGCCCGATCAACGGGACTCCGAGTGTGTCGAGCATCTCCACAGTCGCGGGGAGATCCAAAATCGATTTCGCACCGGCGCACACCACCAGCGTGGAGGTCTCTCGCAACGCGAAGAGGTCGGCGGAGATGTCTGGAAGCTGCGCGTATCCGCGATGCACGCCGCCGATTCCTCCGGTGGCGAAGATCTTGATCGGCGTCGGCGTGGCGCGTTGGCAGGCGAACAGCGTTCCCGCAACAGTCGTCCCACCGCTGCCGCGTCGTGCAGCGACGAGCGCAACATCGCGCGCCGCGATCTTGTGCACCTCACTCATGTCGGCGAGTTCATCGAGTTCGCTCGCGCTGAGTCCGATCACCAATGTTCCGCGGAGCATTCCCACCGTCGCAGGCACCGCGCCCTCTTCGCGCACTGCAGCAGCGAGCGCATGACCGAGCGCACGATGGACGGGAACCGAATCACCAAAGCACGCGCGCACCGACCTCGGCAGCGTTGGGTCATTGAGGAACTCGGGCATCGTCGCCAGTGGAGTTCGCGGCAAACCGTGGGTGACTGCGGCGGTCTCCAATGCAACAACGGCGCCACCTGACGCCAACGCTTGTGCCACTTCGTCTGATGTGCGTACCCAGTGACTCACCAGTGAACTCACCAGTGAATTCCTGCATTTCGCGCGCATTTCCCGCGCATTTCCCGCGCATTTCCCGCGCATTTCGCGAGGTCCACCGCCAACAACGTCAGCGCTTGCGCGTCGCGACACGACCACCGAGGCGTCGCCCGGGCAGTGCGGTTGGAACGATTCCATCGGGGAAGCGAGTCTCATCGACGACCTTGGCCGCAACAGGAACTTCGGGAGCAGCGGTGCGGTTGCGCGACTGCTGGTTGTCCTCTTTGCGCTTGGCCTCGTACTCGCGCATCGCCGACACGTCCATCGGAATCGGTCCAGGCTTGAAGTCGGCGTAGCCCACGGTGGGGATCTCGACATTGGCAAGCATTTCGATGTTGGTCAACAATTCGCCTTGGTCGGGAGCGACAAAACTCCACGCGATTCCCTTGCGGCCTGCGCGCGCAGTACGACCAATGCGGTGGATGTACACCTCGGGATCCTCGGGCATGTCGTAGTTGACGACGTGACTGATGTCGTCGACATCAAGCCCACGCGCCGCAAGATCGCTGGCCACCAACACCGAGAGATCGCCCTCGCGCAGACGCGTCATCACTTGATCCCGCTTCTTTTGATACATGTCGCCATGCATCGCGTGCGCGTCAATCTTGTTCTTGTTGAGGAACTCGGTGACCTCGTCTACTGCGCGTTTTGTGCGGCAAAAAACCACAGTCAGCGCTGGTTCTTCTTTGCGCAGCAGATGAAGCAGCAAGCGTCGCTTGTCCCAACGCTCCACTGCAAAGTAACTCTGGTTGACCTGCGAGACGGTGAGGCTCTTCTCGACGCTCACGATCTTCTCGGGGTCCTTCATGTAACTGCGCGCGAGCTTCTCGATCTCGCTCGAGATGGTGGCGGAGACGAAGATGGTTTGCGGCGTCTTGCGCAATCGACCGAGGATCTTGCGAATGTCGTCGCGAAATCCGATGTCGAGCATGCGGTCGACTTCGTCAAGAATCGCGAAGCGAAAATTCTCAAACGGGAGAATGCCGCGATCGGCAAGATCCATCACGCGCCCTGGAGTGCCGACGATGATCGGCGGACCCTTCTTGAGTTGGGTCATCTGCTTGTCGATGGGCTGGCCGCCGTAGACCGCGACGGTGTGCACCTTGGCGAAGGCGCCGAGCTCTTGCAGTTCCTTGGCCACTTGAATGGCCAACTCGCGCGTGGGCACCAGCACCAGCGCCGAAAACGCCGCAGTGGGATCGAGCATTTGCAGCACGGGCAAGCCGAATGCTGCGGTCTTGCCGGTACCGGTCTTCGCTTGACCGAGCACATCTTTGCCGCGCAATGCAGCAGGGATGAGCGACGCTTGAATGTGGGTTGGGTGCTTGAAGCCGCGCTTGGTCAGCCCCTCGAGAAGTGCTTCGTTCAAGCCGAGTGAGGCGAACGTCTTGTCGATTGCAAAGGTGTCGGCAGAGGAATTATCCATTGACTCTTTCTGTATGGCTACGGCTTTCGCGAAGAACGGTGATGGTAGAGGGTTTACGAAGTCGATACAAATGCAGCACGAGCGCATGCGCGATCAGGATGATCGAACGCGTCTCGTGGCTTGGGATGCGGTTTCCCAAATGCTCTGTGCGCACTCACGCGCGCTCCCGAAGGCACGACGCCATGCAGGACACCAGCACACTCGACATCGACCTCACTGCGATCGACCACAACATGTCGGTCTTGCGACGTGCGGTCGGTAATGGCTGTGCGTTGTGCCCCATTGTGAAGGCTGATGCGTATGGGCTCGGCGTTGGCCGCGTCGCCAAGCGATTGGTGGGCGCGGGCGCGGAAATGCTTGCGGTGTACTCGTTGCGCCAAGCGATTGAAACCGCAGCGGCGATGAACGGCGCAGTCCCGATTCTGGTGTTGATGCCCGTCGTTGATATTCCCCGCGAAGACGAATTAGTGCGCTTGATGCTCGCAGGTCAACTGCATCTGGTCGTGCATGATGAAGCGAATCTCGCGGCGCTCGAAGCGTGTGCCGAGTCGATCGGTGTGACGCTTCCTGTGCATCTTGAAATCGATGTGGGAATGAGCCGTGGCGGGGCGAATCCCAGCGAAGCATCACGCATCATTCGCGCAGTGCATGAGAGCCGTCGCTTGCTATTGCGCGGAGTTTTCGCGCACTTCTCGCATTCACGTTACGACGCCGCGCGCACCGAGGATCAGCTCGCGCGATACAGCCTCGTCGTCGAAGCGAACCGTCGTTTCATTCCCACGAATACTTACGAGCATGTTGCAAGCACCTACGCGTTGGCGCGCGATGAGCGATACCACCGCACCATGGTTCGCTTTGGTCTCGCGTGGCTGGGATATGGAATCGATGAACTCGAAGCCAACGCGCCATTGATCACGCGCGACGCGTTGCGTCCCGTGGTTCGTTGGAGCAGCACCGTTGTTGGCGCGAAAGTCATCGCGGCCAATTGCTCGGTGGGATATGGCGCGCGTTGGACCGCGAGTCGTCGTTCCACCATCGGCTTGATTCCCGTCGGTTACGCCGATGGATTTCCGGTGGCGCGCCTTCCTGCAGCCTGCGGGCAGCAGATGATCGGAGTTCGCACGCCGCACGGAACGCAGGCCTACGCGCCAGTGATCGGTGCGATCAACATGGATCAGATCACGGTTGACTTGACTGATCTCTACGACTCAAGCGCGAACGATTGGATCGGTTGTGAAGCAGAGATCGTCGGCCGCAATGTCGACGCGCCGAATCACTTGCCACGGTTGGCCGCGCAGTCGGGATTGATCGTGCACGAGTTGCTCACGCGGCTCAATCCACGCCTCACACGCGTCGTGTCGAGCGATTCGCTTCCCACGATTGCAGGATCGGTCGCGCCGACACGCAGCGTTGATGACGCGACTCGCGCCAACAGCGCCGCTGGCTAACACCACACTTTTACCGCGGATTGACGCGCATTTTGCTAGCGCGTGCTGTCGAATTGGTTGCGAGAAGCACCTTGCCGATTGGTGCCGATCGCCGCCGCATGAGCGCATACCGACGCGAGAAAATGTGCGACGCTGCGTTCGTGTTGGAGAACCTCATCAACCACGGCGCGATGTCGGAGAACCTCGTCGGCACGCAACCGCTGACGAAGCACGCCGCGTCCAATCGCGCGCGCGTCATCGTGATCGGCGGCGGTGTCGCTGGTGGTGCCGCTGCGAGCAGCTTGGCAGCGCTTGGCGTGGACACGGTGCTGTTCGAACCACGGTGTGACGCAGAGCACGCATCACGCATGAAATGTTGCGGACACTGTCTGCACGGACGAAGCGCGTCATCGATCGCAGCGCTTGGACTCGAGCGATGCGTGCGCGCATCCGCGAGCGCCGAGATCGCGTTCACCAGCATCGAGTGCGCGCACGCCCGACCACTGCGATCGCCGCTGGCACTGCGCGGAATGGTCGTTCGTCGTGACGTGCTCGATCCGGCAATCTTGAATCACGCACGAACATGTGGCGCGCGCATCGAGCCGCTTAGTGCTCGTTTCGATGCGTCGACACGCACGGTGCGTGCGTCTGACGGAAGCGTGTGGAGCGCTGAGTTGGTCATCGGTGCCGATGGAATTTCTTCACGAGTCGCGCGTGATGCGGGTCTTGCGCGCACGGGCGAGCAGGGGCGCCGCTTTGGAATCGCGTTTGATTTCCCGCTGGAAAACCCGGCAGTCGCGCAACTCGTCGATGCGAACACGGTGCACATGCTCGTCGCCGTCGGTGGCTACCTCGGCTTGGTGCGCGATGAAACCAGCGTTCACGCCGCAATGTTGTTTGACGCGGGCATCTCGGTGCGCGAAGCGTGGATGCGATTGACGCGCGCGTTTGAGCGCCTCGAAGCGATCTCGCCGAAAGCGCTCAGTGCGGCACTCGAAAACGCAGGCGGCGCGGGACCGATTCCGTTTCGAACGCGCGCGGCCAGCAGTGAAGGACTGGTGTTGCTCGGCGACGCGGCGGGGTACATCGAGCCGTTCACAGGCGACGGTATGGCCTGCGCGTTTGAGGGCGCGGCGATTTTGCTCAACGTAGTGCGCGCAAGTTTGAGTCGCGGCGAACGTGATTTGTCGGCGGTTCCCGCGCGATACGAACAACAGCGACGCATCGCATTCGCCGCGAGTGAACGCCGATGTCGACGCGTCGCATGGCTCGCCGCGCGACCGCGATTGCTCCGCGCCGCACTGCGCGCGTCAACAGTAAGTCCAGCGTTGGCGCGCGCACTCGTGACGAGTGCAACACGATGAGCACCGCGCAATTGGTGTCGATGGGTTTCGCGTCGCCTCCCGCGTATCCGCAGATGGAACTGTGCGCTCGTCAAGCGCGTGCGCTTGCACTCGAAGGCGTGGCGCACGAACGATTCATGCGCATCGCGTCGACCAGTGCCATCGAAACACGCTGTGTAGCCGCCGAAATTGCCGCGATTCTCGATGCATCGACGAGTGATCGCATGCGCATGTTTGCGCCCATCGCTCGAACAATCGCACTCAGTGCGGCACAAGAAGCGCTCGCGCGCGCCAATGTCGACCCTGCGCGCGTGACCGATCTCGTCATTGCCACATGCACAGGGTTTGCCGCGCCAGGCTTGCACTGCGATCTGGTTGAGCAACTCGGGCTTGCGCCATCGACGCGTCCATTGCAACTGGGATTCATGGGTTGCTTTGGCGGAGTTGCTGCACTGCGAACGGCGCGCGCGCTCGCGAGCAGCGACCCCGACGCAGTGGTCTTGGTGATCGCGGTGGAACTCTGCTCGCTGCACTTTCGTCGCAGCGGCGCACACGATGCATTGATTTCGTTTTCGCTCTTCGGTGATGGCGCGTCGTGTGCGATCGTGATGGGCAGCGACGCGACGGCCACCAACACGCCATGCATGGGAATGCTCGAGTATCCGCGCACACAACTGCTCGGCGGACGCGATCTCATGTCGTGGTCGATTGAAGATGATGGCTTCGCGATGACGCTCGGTCGCGCGGTGCCCACTGAGATTGAGCAAGCGACTCCACACCTTCAAGGGCTCGCATCTGCCGACGCGGTGGCGGTGCATCCTGGCGGCGTCGCGATTCTCGACGCGGTGGAGCGAGCGCTCGCGTTCAGCTCTTCATCGCGACATTCGCAGCCGTTTCGTAGAGATGCCACGGACGCGGGGGATCTCGCCGACGCGCGCGAAGTCCTGAGAACCACGGGAAACACCAGCTCTGGCGCAATATTTCGTGTGGCAAATCGCATTCTTTGTCGGAACCTCGAGGCTCGAAGAACCGAACCGACTCGCGAGCGTGTCGTGCTGTTGGCCAAAACGAATTCTGGCGAGCAGACTGCGTATAGAGAGAGCGTGCAAGGACAGCGTTTGCGGAGTGATCTCACGCCCGACGGGCAACTCGCGCGGCAACTCGACCTACTGGCATTTGGACCGGGACTTACCGCGGATCTCGTGCGCATTCGTATGCAGTAAACATCGGGGCTTGATCACGACTCCGCGCTTCGTGGCAAATCTTGGCGTGAGCAAAGTTTTCAGGACATCCTTTAGAATGCGATGCGCCCACGTGCGTACTTGATTTCTGATGCCTCGACGAGCGACCTACACCCTCTCAACTGTGCGTGCGCTTCCGGCGCAAACGGTGTACGCGTCGGCCGAGGCAACCCAACGACAGATGTTGGCTGCGGAAGCGGTCATCGCGTCGATCGATCCGACGCAGCGGTACGCGCTCTCCGATGAACTGCGACGCATCGTCGGAACGCAACTTCAATCCGCGCAAGGCGAACTCGTTTGTGGACGTGAATTGCGCGCCGATCTCGTGACGCTCGTCCTCGATCTCTCGGAGCGACTCTCGTTGCAGGCCAACGATCGCCCCGGTGGCGCGTGCACTCCCGAAGAGCTCGCGCGCGAAATCGGCGTCGCATCGAAGACATTGCAACGCTGGCGCCGCGCGGGATTGTGCGCGCATTGGGTTGTTGAGAGCGGAAAGTTGCGCGTAGCGATTTATCGCGAGAGCCTCGCTTCATTCGCCACGCAGCATCCGATGGAGTTTGATCGCGCGCGGAGCTTTCGCCGCTTCGATGCTTCCGAGCGAGCTCGTTTGCTCGTCGAAGGCCGCGCACTGTTGGAGTCAGGACGCACACTCAATCTCGCGGCCAAAGAAATCGCCGCGCGTTGCGGGCGCTCGCATGAAGGCGTGCGTTTGCTCTTCTTGCGCGAACTCGGTGTTTCACCTTCGGCGCGGCGTTGCGGCAGCGAACGCGCGGCGCGTTTCGCCGAACGCGCATGGCGTTTGGGCATCGATCCCGCGCGGATCGCGTCGCGTCTAGGCAAGAGCGAATCACTGGTGCGCGCACTCGTCGATCGTCGACGCGGCGAACTGTTGCGCGGCGCACAACCTGCGTGGGTCGAGCTGGCCACCTTCGAATTACCCGAAGCGGATCAGACAATCCCCTTCGCTCCAGCCGCACGCAAACTGCAACCGCTCGGCCTGATCGACGGCGATGTGGTGGAACTGCTTTCATCCGCGCGAGATATTCGACGACTGTTTGCTCGCGACGGTCGCGCCGCAGCGGAACGCGATGAAACCCGCGCTGCCGCGATGCACTATCTCTTGCGTCGTGCCTCGCGCGCGATCGATGCGTTGGGGCGATGGCCCGAGCGCGCGCGCATTGATCAAATCGAAACCGACTTGCGCACCGCGCTGCGTTTGCGCGGACTTCTGCTCGAGCGCGGGATGGTCATCGCACTCGGTCGCGCGGATCAGACTTGCGAAGGTGGACCAGAACGACTTCCGCTCGATGAGTTGCGCGCCGTGGTGCGCGCACTCGCGAACGCGGTGAGCGACGTTGTCAGCGCGTTCGACCCCGCGCGTCAGCGCTTCGATCGCGCAGTTTCGCTGGCCGCGGATTACGCGTTGGCGAAGTTGCTTACCACGCGACGAACCACCCGCGCCGCAGCGCGACACCCGCAGCGCATTCCTCTGCGCGCATTCGAATCACTGGCGCAGTGGCAACCGTTGGTCGATCCGTTCGCGCACCTTGTGTCGTTCATCAACGAAACAACGACGACTCGCAGCGCAGCGCAAGCCGATGCGCGACTGCTCGCGCGACGCTTCGGCTTTTGCGGACAGGTGCCGCGAACCATCGAGACCCTCGCGACCGAAGAGCGCACCACCGTCGCGCTGATGACTCGTCGCCTGCGCGAAGCTGAACGCGCTGTGCGCGCGGCGTATCTCGCGCAAGCGTGAGGCGCGCAACTCTTCTTCGTCGAGCCTCATTGCCAGCGTGAACAGTGCTCGTTGTTGACATGGGTGCGACGAGTGTTGTGCGGGCATCATCGCAATCCAACGCAGTGATGGCGCGCATAGGAGCGTCGCAGGGAAACTCGCAACGACGCGTTGCGTCGTTGTCGAGCAGTCGCGCGAATCGTCATCACAAAGAAACAGGCGCGCCAACGAGTGGCGCGCCTGTGTGTGTTTGTTGTTCGAACTCGTGCGACTCAGCGCTTGCTGAACTGGTAGCGACGACGAGCGCCGGACTGGCCGTACTTCTTGCGCTCGACCTTACGGGCGTCGCGGGTCAGGAAGTCGTTCTCGCGGAGGATCGCTTCGAGTGTCGCGTCGAAGTTCATCACCGCGCGGCCGAGGCCTAGCAGCGTTGCGCCGGTCTGACCGGTCGTTCCGCCACCGCAAGCGTTGACCTTGACATCGAGCTTGCCCTTGAGGCCGGTCTTGTCGAGGACCGAGAGGATGTTCTGCCTGTCGCGCTCTTCGACGAAGAATTCGGTGAAGTCCTTGCCGTTCACTTCGAACTGGCCGGTGCCACCCTTCACGCGCACGCGAGCGACCGCAGTCTTGCGGCGTCCCGTTCCCCAGTACCAACCGCGTGGATCGGGTCCGCGCAGGATGTGGGCGTTGCTGCGCGTGGCAGCGTTCTGGGCGTCCGCGGTCGAAGCGGCGATGGTCGTGGTCTCTTCAGTCATGGGGGCTTTCGATTCTCAACACCGGCACTTCGAAGTGCTGGCGAAATTCTCTGCAAGGTGCTTCTGTTTACTGTCTCGACTGGAAAATGCGGTTCGTTTGATTACGGAGATCAATCGCTTAGGCGATCGCGCGGCTGTTGGCACGGCGAGGAGCGCTCTTGAGACGGGCAGCCTTGGCGGTGCTCGCATCAATCTTCACTTCAGGCATCTCGTGGCGCAGCGACGCGGTCGCGAATTCAATCGGCGACTGCGACGAGTGCGTGTGGCTCGCGCCGGCAAACACGCGCAAGCGTGCAGCGAGCGAGCGACCGTAGCGACCCTTGGGGACCATGCGCAGAATCGCTTCGGAAACCAAGCGCGCAGGATTCGAGTCAATCTCTTGACGGTATGAGCGGATCTTCAATCCACCTGGGTAACCCGACCAGCGGCGTCGTGTCTTCTGATCAGCCTTGCGGCCGGAGAGCACGATCTTTGACGCGTTGGTGATGATCACGGCGTCACCAGAAATCACGCCGGGGGTGTACTCGGGGCGGTGCTTGCCCATGAGGACCAACGCGACTTCCGTCGCGAGGCGTCCAAGCGTCTTGCCTTGCGCATCGACGTGGCGCCAAACGGTCTTGATCTCACCAGATTTTGCAATGTAAGTCTGACGGGGCATTGTGCTGTCCAAAATTCGTTCGGCCTCGACGCGGCGATCACCGCGTCAAGACAGTCAATGTATGCACGGGTCACCGTGCGGAGAATCGGTGAAGATACCACTACTCGCGTTGCTGTCAAGACGAAGCACGCGCAGACTGGTGATCGTGAAGCAACTATCTTGCATCAAGACTCGATTGAGTCGATGTTGAGTCCGTGTTGAGTTGTGTCGAGGACAGGCCGACGCGGTCTCGACGCGATCCGAAGATGTGCGCCGTGATGACATCGCTTCATCGATCGATGCGAGTGCGAGTGAAGTGAGCGCGACGGATTCCCCGTCCAATAACAGGAACAGTCATGATCAACTCTGAGAAACTTCGGCTGTCATGCGTGTGGGTCAGCATCCTTCTGATCACGCTTTTTACCGCGTTTTTGCAGTCATTTCGCGCGGGTGACGAGGCCGAGGTGGTGGACGCGCCTGTAGTCGAGGTCGATTTCGTTGCCCCGATTCAGATGCAAAGTGAGCTCATGGGAAAGATCGTCATCGCGGTCGATGGACTGCGATCGATAGCTCCATCGATGTCATCGCAACAAATTTTGGAAAGTGCGAAGCCGCTCTGTGAGCCTGACGCTCCACTTGCGGACCGACTGGGATACAGCGTGCTCGTCGGGCGCGTGAGCGGCTGGACACTCGGCGCCGATCAAGCGCGCGCTATCGAAACCGAATCGGTTGCGGCCACGACGTTGCGCGACGATCTCGTCGCGGTGATGGAGTCGCTCGCGGCAACCACGGACGCCGCGTCATCCGTTGATGGACAGATCGACTCATCGACCGATGCGACGCCTCCATCGATCGACGTCCTGTCCACGCAACGCATGGAGGCGATCGAGCAGTCGCTAGGTTTCTTCGGTCGCGCGTTGGGCTCGCACGCGGATGAAGAAGCCACGCGCACGGTCGTGGTCATCGTCTTCGTCGCCCTGTGGTACTGCGTGGTGTTCTTCTCAGGTCTCACCGCGTTGCTGGTGCTTGGGGTTTGCCTGGGGCGCGGAGCGATCAAGCCGCGCATCGAACTCGCACACGACACACACACTTCAATCGTGCTCGGCGAAACATTTGCCGTGTGGATGGTCGCCTTTCTTGGACTCACGATCGGCGCGATGTTGCTGGGCGATTTGGTGACGATGCTTTGTCTTGAAGAAGGCGACGAATTGCCCGCTGCGATGCGCCTCGCGTTGTCGATCGGCGCGATGTTTGCGTCGCTCCTCGTGCTGGCCTATCCACGACTGCGCGGAGTTTCGTTCGCGCAACTTCGGCAACTCATCGGCCTGAATACGGGACAAGGTTTGGTGCGCGAAAGTCTCTGCGGTATCTCGTGCTACGTGAGCGCGATTCCGTTTCTCGCTGCGGGCTTGTTGGTCTTCATGGTGCTCACAATGTTGAGTGAAGCACTGATGGGCAAGCAACCACAACCGAGCCATCCTGCGGTGGAGATGCTCGGCGGCGCCAGTGGGATCGAGATCGTGATGCTGCTGCTGCTTGCGAGCGTCGCGGCGCCGATTGTCGAAGAGATTGCGTTTCGCGGATTGCTGTACGGCCACCTGCGCGCGCTGGTCGCTCCGCGCATTCGCCTGGTTTCCGCGGTGGTTGCTGCGGTTTCATCGAGTTTCATCTTCGCGGCCATCCATCCGCAAGGCGCACTTTTCGTGCCTGCGCTGGGAGGACTCGCGGTGGGCTTCTGCCTTTATCGCGAAGTGCGCGGAAGTCTCATCGCGCCCATGGTGGCACACGGAATCAACAACGCGGTCACCCTCACCATCGGGTTGACGCTGCTCTCGTGAGTGTGTTGGCTGCGGCGCATGCGAAGTGAATGCGAGGCGAATGTCTCACGCGTCTCGATCGCGCATCACGCCTTGCGCATGAACTGCTCGCGCACGATGCGACCCTTCTTCACGGTGTACACGCCCGTTTCAGCAAGATCGATCAACGCACCGTTGCTCTTCCGCGCGCTGCCTGAGTAGATCACCGTGAATCCGGTGCTGCACACATACGGGCCCTCCGCGTGCGCCGAGAGCACGGTGAAATTCTCGCGCCACCATTTGCCATTCTCGAGCACGCCCTTTAAGCCCTCGAACACGCGTCCATCTGCTTCGATCGATTCGATCTTGCGGTGATACCACGTCGATTCAGCCTCTTCGGATTTTCCCGCGTTGAAGAGCGCGACCAGCGACTGGCCGATTTCTAGCGGGGTCTCGCCCTTGCCACTGTTGAGATTGCGCTTGCGCAGATGTTTGAACGTCGGCTGCGCGCTTGTCACTTCAGGCGATGCAGACTTCGCGGCCTTTCGCTCTGCCTTCGCGAGTTTCGCGGCCACCTTCGCGGCGCTTGCTTGTGCTTTCGCGGCGGCCTTCATTTGCGCCTTCATTTGCGTCTTGTGTTCCTTCGCTGCCAACTTCGCAGCAGCATCCACAGCGACTGCCTCATCAGGCGCGGGCTGTGATTTCACGGCGAGTTTCGCAGCGGACTTCTCCGCAGCTTTGGCGGCCTTGCGCGCGGCCTTCTCGTTTGACGCAACGTCATCGACGGGGGCGGGGGAGATGACAACTTGGTTCTTCTCGGCGCGATTCGACATAAGTGGGACTCCTGAGCGGGCGATGCTACTGCGCGCGTGCAGCGGCGCGGCATGAGCTCGTCGATGAATCCGCGAAACTTCACACACCCGCGCGAGTTCTCGCGCCCATCAACGTCTTGAATTCACGCGGATCACGCGGCAGCGACGCGCGAGCGAAGCGCTTCAATTCAGGCGCGTGACAATCGTCGCTCAGCCTTCCGAGAGCTCAACGGTCCAGTACGCCTCGTCAAGGAAAGCCTTCCAAGACTGGTACTTGGGACTGCCCAAACGAATCGAAATCGCGGGGTTGCGCTTGGGTTTGACCGGCGGACGAATGAGGCGCATGCCCGCTTGTTCTGGCGTGCGTCCACCTTTGCGCGCGTTGCAGCGCACACACGCGCACACCAGATTGATCCATGAGTTTTCGCCGCCTTGCACGCGCGGACGCACATGATCGAGCGTGAGTTCTTTGGTCGAAAAAACTTTGTTGCAATATTGGCAACGACTGGAATCGCGCGCGTAAATGTTGCGACGGTTGAGTTTGACTTGTTCGCGCGGCAGTCGGTCGTAGCCGAGGATGCGCACGATCTTGGGGACCGCGATCGAGATGCGTGCGGTGCGCACCCAGTCGTGTTCGCTCGCCTCAAACTGCTGGCGAAACTCCGACAGTTCCGTCCAAGTGGTGAACGGATAGGTCACATACGAGCCGTCTTCAACGGCCACGACCTCGGCGATTTCCTTGCACAACAGAATGAAGGCTCGACGGGCATCCACAACGCGAATCGCGCTGAAGTGCTTATTGAGAACGAGGACCTTTGCGTCCAGTCCGTTCGTAGGATTGATCAACACTCCGCTCGAAAGCGCAATCATCGATGCTCCATGTCGCGGATTCCGTTCCGCAGACCTCGCAATGCTAACTCACAGAACGCGTCGTGCGTTCATGCAATGGTCAATTTGCGAAAGGCCGCGCGTCAAAGCCCAGATTGATCGACGCGTTCCGTTGTGCGAGCAGCGCTCACATTCCCACGCTAGCGCGCTGCGCTTCGATGTTCCCGGGAAAGAAGATGATCGGGGTCGTGGCGGGAACATGGTCGCGCAACAATCGTGCCAGCAGCGGTGCGGGCAGCAGGCCTTCTCCCAGCGGACACGGGGAAAACAAGCCATTTTCAGCAGTTTCAGCGGTGGCCACGATGTCGCACAACAGGACTGCGCACGCCGCTTCACCGAGATGGGTGAACATGCGCTCGAGGTGATCGTCGAGGCAATTCATCATCGACGGCGCGATCATGTCGGCTGGTGAGAGCAGCACTTCGAACGGTCGATCGGCTCGCTCGCGCAGTAGTTTTACCGACGCGTGCACATCGCCGAGAACATGACGGTGGTGTGGGCGAAAGCACAACGTGCGTTGGTGGTGACGCAGCGCGGGCGTGATTTCATCGAGAAACGCAGCGAATCGCTCTTGTCCCGCGCGCATCCACGTGCGCGGATCGTCGCCGAAAAGTTCGCTGGCCATGGTTCCGCTCCACGACACCAAGCGCTTCGACGGCGCGTCAATGTCGACCATCCAATCACCCGAGAGCGGATTGCCTTCGACAAACGCGGCGAGCGCTTGCGCTTCTCCGCGTGTAGGCATCGCGACATGGGAGCAACACGGAACTTCCACACCAATCATGCGTGCGAGTGTGCGAGCGTCGTGGAGGAGATGAATGGGACGAGTGGTCACGCGTGATGTCGAAGTGTTGCGTTGATGAATGACGGCGCGCGTGGTGTGGAAATGCAATGCGCACGCATGTTGCTCAGCGTGGAGCGCGCCACAACGGACCGCGATACTCACAGCGACTGGTGCATGTTTCGCACACGATCACTTCCGCAAGCAGCGGCAACGACGGCGCGAGGCGATCCCAAATCCAAACCGCGAGCATCTCGCTGGTGGGATTCTCGAGTCCGGCAATCTCATTGAGGCAGCGATGGTCGAGCGCATCATGGATCGGCGAGATCGCCTTTTTGATGTCGCCGTAATCGACGAGAAATCCCCGCGCAGGATCGACATCGCCTTCGACCACAACATCGACACGAAACGAATGTCCGTGCATGCGTCGGCACTTGTGGCCATCGGCAAAGCAAGGGAGGAAGTGAGCGGCTTCGAAGGTGAAGCTCTTGGCAAGTCGAACGCGCATCGGTAGGAGATAGTAGAAAGAAATCGGCTGCCTTTCGGCAGCCGATTCGAGTTTATGAATGAGTCGATCAGTGCGTTACGTACGCGATCAAGTTGTCGTGGCGCCGCCAACATGCTTGAGGCCGCGACGCTGATCGCGCAGACGACGGCTCTTGCCGAACCGATCGCGCAGGTAGTACAGCTTGGCGCGACGAGCATCGCCGCGACGAACCACATCAATCTTCGCCAGTCGTGGCGAGTTGACGGGGAACGAACGCTCGACGCCTTCGTTGGCGACGATACGACGCACGGTGATCATGCGGCTGATGCCACGGCCACCGGTGTCGGCGAGCAGCACACCTTGGAACACTTGAACGCGCTCTTTGTCGCCTTCGATGATCTTGTAGTGCACGTCAATGGTGTCGCCAACCGAGAAAATCGGCAGTTCACCTGCTGGCTTCAATTGGCTTGCAACAACGCTGTTGAGAATTTCAGATCGATTGAGTCTTGCCATTGGGAGATTCCTCTTGCAGCGCCTAGTTTGGCGCGGTTTATCCGTGCAGATCGTTGGCTTTAAACGAAGCCTCAGGTGTCCGCGTTGGAGTTGCGACGTGCTCAGCAGCGATGTTTTGTTTTGCTGTGAGCAGGGGTCGCGGGTGAGTGAGTATCGAACGATCACATTGAGTGTCTTTGAGCAGACAGTCTTGCAGCAAATCAGGCCGACGCGTTTGCGTCCGCTCGATGCGCTGCGCATCACGCCATCGGGCCACCGCTTGATGGTCGCCCGAGAGCAGAACTTCTGGAACTTCACGACCGTTCCACTCGCGTGGTCGGGTGTAGTGGGGGCAATCGAGCAGAGGCGCGCCTTCGCTTGAGCGCACTGAGAAGGAATCTTCCGCCGCGGAATCCTCGTGACCGAGGACGCCCGCTTGCAAACGCGCCACGGCATCGATGAGAACCATCGCGCCGAGCTCGCCGCCGGAAAGCACATAGTCGCCGAGCGAAATTTCGAGAGGGTTGAGCTCTTCGATGACGCGCTCGTCGATTCCTTCGTAGTGGCCGCAGAGAAGCAGAAGATGAGGTTGTTGCGCAAGCCATTCGACACGCGGTTGCGTAAGGCGCTCACCTTGCGGAGAGAGCAGCACGCGCACGATATTTGTCGCAGGACACCCATCCGTGGACTGTGAAGTCACGGATTCTGCGGCCTTAACGGCGTCGAAGATGGGCTGGCACATCATCACCATTCCAGGTCCTCCACCAAACGGTCTGTCGTCGACTTTGCGATGACGGTTTGCTGCATGAATGCGAATGTCGTGCACGTGGCACGAAAGCGCACCCGATTCGATCGCGTTGGCGGGAATACTCGTGGCGAGGAAACCCGTAAACAGATCAGGGAAGATGGTGAGCACGTCAATTCTCATTGATCGATTCGCACTGGGATTTGCCTGGTGAAAGGCATCTCGTTGCGTCCGACGCATGATCTTTACATGCGCTCCACTGCCCGCAGCACCGTCGACAAAAACGTCGACCGCGTTGGTGTAGTTAGCTCGTCAAATCTTCTTGCCCGGAGTCGGATCCACGCCGACCTTCTTGAGCAAATTCGCAGCGGTCTCGGAGGGCTGTGCACCGACGGAGAGCCAGTACTTCACACGCTCAACATGGAACATGTACTGCGCGCCAGGCTTGGCGACGGGGTTGTACCAACCCAAGTTTTCGATGACGGCGCCATCACGGGGCGAACGCTTGTCCATCGCGGAGAGGCGATAGAACGGAGAATGGGATCGACCCATTCGCTTCATACGGAGCACGACCATAGTCGTACCTTTCGTGTTTGCGCACTCATAGGTCCCGCTCACCTCATTGGTGAACTTGTCAGGACTCCGATGTGCCGTTGAACGGGATTGACCGTCGTGCGGCACACCTTCAGAGCGCGGTTGCGAACGGACAAAGGTAGAGGAAACCGTGCGCGGATGCAATCGATGCGTTCATCGCGTCTGGGTCGCGAGAGAAATCTCATCGCGATCATCGTGACTTGATCGTCGATGAAAGTCGGATAACCGCGAGCATGCATGAGCCGAGTCTGACTCGCTCAACCGAGTGCGCTGGGCCCGATGAGGTCGGCGACAAGAGCAGCCCAAGCGGCGCCCGTGCGTGTGGCCCACACGCTGCACAGGCCGGCAAATCCCGAGAACATCGCGATCACCACGATGAAAAACCCCGCGTTTTGCACGCGAGGATCGTGCATCCAACGGTAGTAGGTGCGTGAGAATCCCGCGACGACGCTCGCTCCGTCAAACGGCGGCAGAGGCAACATGTTGAACAGTGCCATGACGCCGTTGAGCATTCCGCCGATGAGAGCGAACTCAAACAAGCGCGTCGTGAGCGCATCTTCATCGGCGCGATCGATGCCCTTGCCCACGAGCACTCCGACGACAGTCCAACAGAGCAACGCCAACGCGATGTTCATCGCAGGGCCCGCGCCCGAGACCACGATGCGGCCGCGTCGACCCCAACGATATTGACTCGGATCCGTGGGCATCATTCCCCAGCAGAAGCCCACCAACGCGAGCAAGATCAACGACATCCAACCCATGTGCACGACTGGGTTCCATGTCATGCGTCCGTAGATGCGCGGAGTTTGATCGCCTTGCCAGATGGCGGCCCATCCGTGCGCGAGTTCGTGCAGCGTTACCGAGAACACGGCCCAAAACAAAAACGCCGCGGCGCCGACAAGTCCCCAATTGTTGTAGATGCCTAGTAAACCGATATCGCTCATCGTGTGTGTTCCATCGTGCGTGCGCGGAGAGTAGCGTCGCGATCATAAACTGCGTGACCCGCAATCACTGTGGCGCTGACCACGGGAAGTTCGCGCGTCCAATCGATTTCAAACGGTGAGGGATCAAGCACGGTGAAATCGGCGTTGCGCCCGACGGCGATGGTGCCGCCGTTGAGTTGCAACATCTCTGCGGCAGTGCGCGTGTAGGCGATGAGCGCGTCGTGCGCCGTGATCGATTCGCTGGTTGCAAAGGGCCGTCCATCGAGGTCAAGACCAGTGATGGCCGCGCGCATTCCTAGCAGCGGATCAGGCGAAACGATGGGCCAATCGCTGCCAAAGGCCACGCGCGCGCCGTGCGCAAGCAGCGAGCGAAACGCAAAAAATCGTTCGACTCGCTGCGCGCCGAGGCGTTGCATCACAAGCCGCGCGTCATCGGCTTTGTGCAACGGTTGCATGCTCGCGTAACGACCGGCGAGACGGGGGATGTCTTGATGCGCCAGCGTTTGCATGTGCTCGAGTCGGGGCGCGGGCGTGTCGTTGCATTCGTCGCAGGCATCGAGCACGAGTTGCGCGCCACGGTCGCCGATGCAGTGAATCGACGGCGAAAGTCCGAGCGCTTGAACGGCGCGCATCCACTGCGCGAGTTCGCCGCGTTGCGTGTGTTCCATGGCGATTCCCGCGGGATGCGCTGCATTTGGCAACGCGTCGCAGTAGGGCTCACGCATCAATGCGGTGCGCGAACCGAGCGTGCCATCGGCAAAACTCTTGAAGCCGATGATGCGAAAGAAATCACTAGTTTCAGCGGGAATGCGTGGCGGCGCATCGAGTGACCAATCGCGATCGAGCACGGTCGCGTGCACGCGCAGCGTGAGCTCGTCGCGCAGTGGCACGAACACTCCTTCGAGGTCGCACAGATATTCCATCGACCCTGCGGCCACGAGTCCGAGCGTGTGCAGATGCGCGCATGCGTGCTGCAACGCGACGCGCTTCGCCTCGAGCGTTGCAGCGGGAATTGCGGGAATCACGCGCTTCCATGCGGCTTGCTCGCGAAACATTCCAGTCGGCGCGGCGGATGCGTCGCGATCAATCTCGCCACCTTCGACGTCACTGCTGTCGACCAATTGCAGCGCAGCATGATTGATGAGGCACGCATGTTGATCCATGCGCCAAGCGACGGCGGGGCGATTTCCTGCACCGAGCAACCACTTTTGATCGGGCGCGTGACCACTCCAATCGGCTTCATTCCAGCCAAATGCGATGAGCCATGCGTTGCTGTCGCCTTGCGCGTCGAGTGTGCGCGCGTGCGTTTCGATGCGTGCTTCGAACTCGTCACGCGAGGTGCAGCCCGCGAGATTGCACTGCGAAAGTGTTGCCGCACCGAGAGTGAGATGCAGATGTGCGTCGATCAAACCCGCGCAGAGAAAGCGTCCTTGCAGGTCGATGATCGTGCCTTCGTGAGCACCGTCAATCGCAACGATGACGCCATCGCGCACCGACACACTGTGCGCATAGGGCCTTCGCGAATCTCCCGTGAAGATCCGCGCATGAACAAACGTGGTGGTGGCTCCTGTGACAGACATCAGAAGGATCTATGCTAGGGAATCGCTATGAAATGCACCGCACCAATCGTTCTTGTTCGCCTCGCGCCCACGCTTCTCCTTGCGGCTGCCGCAAGTTTGATGGGATGCGAGGACGCGCCCGCGCCGAAGCCGCCCACGCGCGTTGCTACGCCTAGTGCGCCGACGCCGCCCACTGTCGCTCCCGAAGCAACAGCAGCAGCCACGACGAGCACGCCCGCACTCGCAAGCACGCCGTCTGATTGGCATGTGTCGACCAGCGCGGACGATGCCTCCATCGTCGAAGTCGCAGGTTTTCGCGCGCCAAAACCAGCATCATGGGTGTGGACCAAGCCGACGATGCAGTTTCGCACGCTGCAATATTCGGTTGCAGGCGCGGGCGATTCGACGCTCGCGGGCGAGCTCATCGTGAGCGTGTTTCTCGCGGGCGACGGCGGTCCCATCGATGCCAACATCAGTCGTTGGCAGAATCAATTTCGCGTCGACGGAGCACCGCCAACGCCGATCTTGTCGAACACCGAAGTCGGTCCGCTCAAGATTCAGTTCGTGGAGTTAGCCGGCGAATACATGGCGATGGGTTCACCCGCGCCTAAGCAAGACTTTGTCCAACTCGCCGCGATTGTTCAAGCAGAAGGACGCAATGTGTTCTTTCGCATCATCGGCCCCAAGGCCACGGTCGAAGCGAATCGCGCGGACTTCATGAAGATGATCGAGGGAATCATGCCTGCGGATTGATGCGATGCTCGCACGCGCGCGTCGAACTCATCTCAAAAAACAACAACGCCTCGCATTGCGCGAGGCGTTGTCTTTGATTGAGCTATCAAGCCGCGCAAAACTCTGCGCAGAGCCTGAAAAACCAGCGATTTACTTCGCGGCGTAGAGCGCGTTCACCGCGTTCCAGTTCACGACTTCCCACCATGCGGCGAGGTAATCGGGTCGGCGATTCTGATACTTGAGGTAGTACGCGTGCTCCCACACATCGCAGCCGAGAATCGGCGCGCCGCATCCATCGACGATGCCCTTCATGAGCGGGTTGTCTTGATTCGCGGTGGAGCAAATCGCGACGGAGCCATCGGCGTTCTTGCACAGCCACGCCCATCCCGAACCGAATCGTCCCACGCCTGCCGCAGCAAACTTGGTCTTGAACTCATCCATGCTGCCGCACGACTTGGTGATCGCCGCAGCAAGCTCCGCGCTGGGAGCTCCGCCCGAACCCGCGGGCGCCATCCACTTCCAGAACATCGAGTGATTCCAGTGTCCGCCGCCGTTGTTGCGTACGGCGTTCTTGATCGCGTCGGGCATGGTGGCGATGTTGCGGCAAATGTCATCGATCGACATCGCCTGCAAATCCGCGTGGCCTTCGAGTGCCTTGTTGAGATTGGTGACGTATGCGTTGTGATGCTTGGTGCGATGAATGTTCATCGTGAGCGCGTCGATCGACGGCTCCAAAGCATTTTCGGCATAGGGAAGTTCGGGAAGAGTAAACGCCATCGTGAGATTCTCCTGAGCAAGTGCTGGGGTCGGATTGATGAAGGTGCGAGCGACGCTTGCGGATGCTGTAACGAACACGGCACCGAGCGCGAGCGTGCCGAGAAAATCGCGGCGCGTCGCATCGGTGTTGCCGGTGTTGTCACCGTGAAGTGGATCGAGCGCTGATTCCGTGCGAGAAGTCGTGTGTCGGTTGGTCATCGTGAGCTTCGCAATGCAACGCACCCGCGAGTGCGAGTGCGAGACGGAGGATATCCGTCCTTCGCTACGCTGTATGGGTGAACTTTCAGTGGCGCATGCTCGATGCCAATCTCAACCGTGCGCGTGAAGCGATACGCACCGTGGAAGATGTCGCGCGCTTTGCGTGGAACGACGCGCGTTTGGCCGAAGAAGCGAAGGCCTTGCGTCATGGGTTGCAAAGCGCGATCGCCACGATTCCTGCGGAAAAACTGGCCGCAGCGCGCGATGTGGCGGGCGATGTGGGCACGTCAATCGTCGGGGCGCACGAGTACGCGCGTCTCGATGCCGCGGCGATTGCGGTTGCTGCGGGCAAGCGGTTGACTGAGGCGCTGCGGGTCATCGAAGAAGTCGCCAAGGCTATTGATCCGAAATCTGATCCGACGATGGCGCGCGCGATCGAAGCGTTGCGATATCGCGCGTACGCGCTCGACGCGCGAGTCACGCTGCGCGCGGCGCTGGGTTCCCTGCGTCAATGGCGACTCTGTGTGTTGGTCACGCGCGAACACTGTCGACTTCCGTGGGATGAAGTGGTCACGCGCGCAATCGACGGCGGCGCTGATGCGATTCAAGTGCGCGAAAAAAATCTCTCGACGCGCGAACTCATCGCACATGTGCGCGCTGTGCGTGCCATCGCGAGTGTGCGTGGCGTCGCCACCATCGTGAATGACTCGCTCGATGTCGCGCTCGCCGCGGAGGCGGAAGGCGTTCATCTTGGAGTGGATGATCTTCCGGTACGCGACGCGCGGCGCATTGCAGGCGCGTCGCTGCGCATCGGCGCGAGCACGCATTCGCTCGACGAAGCGCGCGCCGCCATCGATGCTGGCGCGGATCACTGCGGTGTCGGCGCGATGTATGCCTCGACGTTGAAGCCCGACTTGGCGCCATCAGGCGAAAGGTATTTGCGCGCGTTTTTGGCTGAGTTTCCCCACATTCCCCACCTCGCCATCGGCGGCATCAATGCGTCACGCGCGCGCGCGCTCGCGTTGGCGGGTTGTCGCGGAGTCGCAGTGTCGAGCGTGATTTGCGCCGCCGAAGATCCCGCGTCGGTCGCGCGCAGCATCGTGGCTCAACTCGACGAGGCTGCGCGCGCAGGAGCAATCACGTGAGCGCCGCGTTGGTGCGCGACGTGCAACTGGTGTTGCTAGGCACAGGCACTTCCGCGGGAATTCCCGTGATCGGCTGCGATTGCGAAGTGTGCACTTCGAGTGATCCGCGGGATCGCCGACTGCGTTCGGGCGCGCTGCTGCGTTTCATTGACGGCGACTCGGTCGCGCGCGTCGTGCTCATCGATTGTCCGCCCGATCACCGCGAACAAAGTTTGCGTGCAGGAATCCGCCGCTGCGATGGCATCTTTTTTACGCACGATCATGTCGATCACACCTTCGGACTCGACGAAGTGCGCCGCTACAACACGTTGATGAAATCGCCGATTGAAGTGTTCGCCGACGAACGCACCTGCGCGTTTTTGGAGCGCGTGTATCGCCACATTTTTCGCCGTCACGAAAACGTCAACGACTCGTTCGTCGCCGATTTGATGCTGCGCACCATCGAGGCGGGCACGAGCATCGATCGATTCGGCCTGCGCTTCACTCCATTTGAAGTGCTGCACGGACGACTGCCCGTCTTGGCCTATCGCATCGAGGCGCTTGACGCCACCGGGCGTGTCGCGCAAGTGCAACCAGGCCCGCTTCCGCTCGCGTATTGCACGGATCTTTCGGCGGTGCCGCCCACAGCATGGCCTCGGTTGCGAGGAGTGCGCACACTGGTGCTCGACATGCTCCGATACAAGTCGCACCCCACGCATCTCACGTTGCAGCAGGCGCTCAAAGTTGCCGAGGAGGTCGCAGCCGCGCGTACCGTCTTCGTGCACATGACCCACGACATTCTCCACGCGCGCCTCACGGAAGAACTTCCGCCGCTCACCGAGTTGGGTTATGACGGCCTCGTGCTCGAGTGAGTTGCATCGCCTAAGCGCGCGCAAAAGATTTCATGCGCGCCTTGTTTTGTAGGCATTCGTGTGGCGTGGATCGTTTGCTATCATCGCCGCCCCTATGGCACAGATCCGCGAACTCAAGAAGCGCATGGTTGCCGTGCGCACCATCCAACGCATCACTAAAACGATGCAGATGATCGCGACCGCGAAGTTCACCGCTTCGTTGGTGCGCAGCAAGGCCACGCGTCCCTACACCGATCGCATTCGCGGTTTGGTGGGCGAGGTCGCCGCCGCTGCGGGAAGTGATTTCTCGCACCCGCTGATGAGCGCGCCTGCGACTGTTGCCAAGCGCGAACTGGTGTTGGTCATCGCGTCCGACCGCGGACTGTGCGGCGCATACAACGGCAACGTGTTGCGTAAAGCCAACATTGCCATCAAGGCGCTCAACGCTTCGGGTAAGCAAGCCGTCATCGAAACCGCGGGAAAGAAGGCAATTGCCTTCTTCCGCTTCGCCAAACTTGAGGTCGCGGAGAAGCACATCTTTGGCGACAAGCCGCAATTCGCGCAGGTCGAAGCGCTGGCCAAGCGCTTGATGGAAGAGTTCTCGCAAGGCAAGTACGACGCAGTTCACGTGGTGTACACGCGCTTTGTTTCGAGCTCGAAGCAAGTCGCCGAATCAATGCAGTTGCTGCCGCTTGCCGCGCCGGCTGCGGGAGCCGCAGTCGCGAGTTCGAATTACGAATTCAGTCCTTCAGGCGCGGAGATTCTTGCGGACCTGCTGCCGAAGTCGGTGGTCGTGTCGCTGTTCCAAGCGTTCAACGATGCTGCAGTTTCCGAGCATGTCATGCGCATGGTTTCGATGAAGGCCGCGACCGACAACGCTGCGGGATTGGGTCGCACCATTCGTCGCAACTTCAATCGTGCCCGCCAAGCGCGCATCACCACCGAGCTCACGGAAATCGTGTCCGGTGCTGCAGCGCTCGAGTGACCCGCTCAGTTCAGGCGCGATTTACACCATCAAACAAAACGACGAACGGCGCCTCATGTGGGCGCCGTTCGTGTTTTTCAATTGGCTTTCGCGAGCAATCGTGTGCGCTCGCATCACGCGCATCACTCGACTGACTTGGTGACTTCGATGGGATATCCATCAGCCTTCCACGCCTTGAGTCCACCGAGCATGCTGTAAACATTCTTGTAACCCAACTCCATCAAACGCTTCGACGCGGCCTTGGACATCACGTCGTCGTAGTCGGTGTCGTAGACGATGAACATCTCGTATCCCTTGCACGTCGCTTCATGGGTGCGCTCAATCTCGGGAAAGGGGATGCCCGTTGCTTGCGGAATGTGCCCAGCGTTGAACTCCTTATCGCTGCGCGGATCGAGCCACAACACCTTGGGCACCGAGCCCGAACCAAACGCGCCCGTGGGAGTGTTGGCCAGCTCGACGAGTTCGCTCGGACGCTTGTAGACGAGGTCGCGATCACTGGTTGACTTCGTGCACGCGACGCCGGGCGCGAGGGTGAGCAGCGCGAGCACGAGCAGAGGCAAGTGGCGGGGCACGCGACGAGTGAAACAGTGCGCCAGGGTTCGCGAAAAGGTGCGGGAAATCAGGTTTTTCATAGGGGTTGGGATCACTCGGAGGAATTGTGCTGCGGTTGTCGCGTCTTGGACTTAGGGTGGCCGATGATTCTCGCGCTATTGTCGCCCGCAGACTTTCGTGCAAGCATGATGATCGAAGCGACGGCGGCGAAGTGTCGCGTATTCCTTGCGTCTGCGGATGCATCTTCGGTTCGACAGGCACAAGTACTCGAGTTCGAAAGTCCTCTCTCCTCCCATGACAATCGTTTCCATTGATCGAACCGTGCCTTGTCGACTCGCTGACGCGAACCCAATCATCACTCGTGCGCACTGCGCGCACTCGCGAAACTGGTCGCGCTTGCTCGTTCCCATTGTTGCGTTGTGCGCAGCGATCGCGGGCGATGCGTTCGCGCAGACTGCTCGCGATGGAGGAGCCGCGCCGATTAAATCGCAACGCGTGCCCAAGACCGCAGAGGAACTCGTCGCAGTGCGCGTCGCGGTGGTTGGCTCAATTGCGCCAAGCAGCACCGTGCGCGTCGCGGTCACATTCGACATCACACCGGATTGGCATATTTACTGGGAAAATCCAGGTGATTCTGGCGTGGCCACCACGATTGCGTTGGAACTCCCAACAGGTTGCGTCGCGGCTCAACACGCGGATGGCAGTGTTCGCGTCGACTATCCGGTGCCGAAGATTTTCCAAGAGGGCGAGACCACCTTTGGTTACGAAAAGTCGGTGACGCTCTCGGTGGAGGTGACACTACCCGCGGCGATTCCCGCAGAGGGGCTGCCCGTAGTGGTGAAGAGTTCGTGGTTGGTCTGTAAAGAGTTGTGTTTGTTTGGTCGCAACACCGCTTCGGCAGATCTCGCGAAACCAGTGGAATCCACGGCTCCTGCCGCCGTCTCATTGCGCGACTCGCTCAGCCGCTTGCCTCTGCCGTTGGCCAGTGATTGCAAGGCCACGCTGATCGAAGTCACCGCGAGCGCGGCGGTGCTCTCCGTCGAGAGTCAAGGCGCGAAGGAGTTCACGTTTGTGCCGCTCGAAACGCCAGGCGTGCGACTCGCGAGTGGGTCACTCGCACAATCTGCGGGCAGCTCTTTACGCGTTCCTCTAGAAATTAACCCTGAAAACGCGCTGGGAAAACCACTCGCCGTCGCGGGGCTCCTAATTTACAGCGTGGGCGGCAACAATCCGCGCGCCTACTCGTTCAGAATCGCGGTGCCGACTTCCGTCAGCAAGCCGTGACACAGTTGACCGTGCACACGCGTTGCGGCAATGGGCCTAAGCGCATCCTCAATACTTGGTCAGACCTAAGTCTCGCCTCATCCTTTCTCGATGAAACTCCGGAGCCAACTCAGATGAAGAATTTCTTGACCTCGTTCCTCGCTCTCTCACTCGTTGCCGGCGTCACCAACTTCACGATTGCCGACGACACCACAGCGCCCGCGCAGGATCCCAAGCAGCAAGACACGACTCCTGCGCAGAACACGAAGCCTGCGCAAGACACCAACCCTGCGCAGGGCGGAGCTCGTCGCGGCGGGCGAGGAGATCGCGGCGGCGCTGCAGCGGGGGCGAAACTGAAAATCGGCACGGAAGCGCCGAGTTTCACACTGAAGACCACCGACGGCAAAGACTGGAGCCTGAGCGACGCGAAGGGCAAGATCGTGGTGTTGCAGTGGGTCAATCCGAATTGCCCCGTGTGCGTGCGCGTGTCAAGCGATGGCACAGTGAACAAGACCATCAAGGGCTGCACCGATCAGTTCGCCGATGTGGTCTACGTTGCGATCAACTCGAGCGCGAGCGATGCGTCGAGCCTCTCTGCGACGGGCGCGTATCTCGCAGATCACAAAGTCGCCATTCCTGCGTTGCTTGATTCCGATGGCGCCGTGGGCAAGCTTTACGGCGCGAAAACGACTCCGCACTGTTTCGTCATCGACAGCAAGGGAATCTTGGTTTATCAAGGCGCCATCGATGACAATCAGCGCGGGACTGGAAAGGCCAACTACGTCGTGAACGCGGTCACGCAGCTCAAAGCCGGCGAGCCCGTTTCGCCTAGCGAGACGAAGTCCTACGGCTGCGGTGTGAAGTACTAGTGCCGAGCAGTTTCGCGACTCAACGCTCCAACCACCGTTGAGCACAAACCACATTGAAAACGCGCCGCCCGAGAGTCTCGGGCGGCGCGTTTCGTTGTTCATGCATTGTGTCGTTCGAGTGATTTGTCGCGTGCGACGCACCGCTCATTGCAAACTGACGGGCATCACCACGTAGGTGAAATCGTTGCCCACCTTGATCACGCCGGGGCGGTTGGGGGCCTTCATCTCGATGATGACTTGCTCGCTGTCGATGACTTTGAGCACATCGACAATGAAACTCGGGTTGAACGCGATGTCGATCGGTTCGCCTTGATAGGCGATGCCCTCGATGCGCACTTCCGATTCACCCATCTCTGGCGCGCGGCTGGTGAGCGTGAGTTGCGTGCCGCTGAAGGACATGCGCACGCCCTTGGATTCTTCATTGGTCAGCAGGCTTGCGCGACGAATTGCTCCGCCCAGTTCGGAGGCATCGCAGGTGGCGCGACGATCGTGCTCCTTCGGGATGACGTCTTCGAAGGGAGGAAACGCGCGTTCATCGACGCTCGAGACCAACGTCGCACCGAATCCAACTTCGCCCACTTGGAAGATCACCTGGTTACCGTCGCGTGCAACTTTCACTGCCGCGTCAGGATCTGGCATCAATTTGAGCAGTGCACTCAGCGCTTTGGTGGGAACGATAAACGTCGCATCGCCTTCGCCACCCTTGCACGTGCCGCGCGCGATCGCCAATCGGCGGCCGTCGGTCGCGACCAAACGCAACTGCGATTTCTTGCGGTCGACGAGCACTCCGCTGATGGCGTAACGCGAATCGTCGCGCGCCGTCGCGAAGCTGGTGCGATGAATGAGTCGTCGCAGCGAGCCCGCATCGATTTCGAAATCAACGCGATCGCTCGGTTTGCGCACGCCAGGGAACTCGCGTGGCTCGTAGCCAAACACTTTGAATGTCGAGCTCTCGGTAGAGATGGTCGCCAAAGTGCGGTCCACCGAAATGCTGACCGTCGAGTCGTCACACGCGCGCACGATTTGATTGAGTTTGTCGGCGGGAATGAGCGCTTCGCCCGGCTCTGTGACATCGACGTTGGCGACCGTGATCACGATTCCAATCTCGGTGTCTGTCGCGCTGATTTGCAGGACGCCAGGCGCGCTCGTGCCTTTACCGGCCGCAGATTTTCCTGTTCCAGTGGCGACGAGTTTGAGACACATCAGCGCGGGCGAAGGCGTGCGCGAAGCCACGACGCCGCTGGCCATAGTGAGCGCGTCGGACAATGAGAGTCGGTCGCAGATAAGTTTCATGATGCGTTCCCTGATCGTCGCGTCCAAGCATGAGAAATACTCACGCTCGTGGACGCGCAAACCGCAGTGTAACGGCGGTTGTGGAGGACGCAGGACGATGAACTTGCGGCGCAAACTTCGCGTCCTAACGAGTTCATCCGCGGGACAAATCACCAGAGTCGTCGCACCAGCGCATCGCATGCGCGTGGGTTTATCGTGCGTGTTCCAATCATGGGAATTGCCACGAATTCACGCTGATTTGGAGTTCGTGCTCGCCTTTAAGGCAGCCCCGAGGAATACTCTTGATCTATGCGCTACCGACTAATCACTGGCCTCATCGAAATCTACGGAGTCTCGATTCTGTTCTGTTTCATCGCGGCCTTCTTCATCGCGTTCGCCTTCACCGTCATCTATCCGTTGGTGCCCATCGTGCTCATCATCGGTTCGGTGTTCATGGTGATCTTCGCGCGCGTGGGATTCTTGGCCATGCGCGCGACGCAACATCGACTCGCACGCACTGCGCTAGGCAAAGGAGTCTGTCCTCAATGCGCTGCTCGAAGCGACGCGCGCATGGTCGGCGAGTCCCGCGTTTTCAAGTGTTCTGGCTGCGCGCGTGAGTTTGCGCACACCGGCGCCGCGTATCAGGCCGCAGAATCCATCGACGAAACAACCTCGACATCGATGGATCAAATCGACACACCGATCGCCGCGGCATCGGGAACGCGTTGATGCGAGATCCACTCGAAAGCGTGCTCCTGACGCGCGCACTGAATGAGACTGCGGCCTATCTCTTGGTGGCGCAATTGAGCGACGAAGGAATCGTTGCCACTGTCTTGGGTGGCAATGGCGCGTCGCTCTTTTCCAATGCATTGGGCTTTCCCCAGGTCATGGTTCGTCAGTGCGATCTTGCGCGCGCAGAGGCGTTTCGCGCATCGTTGATCGCGCCGGAAGGTTGGGAAGATGAAGCCGAATCGATGCCTCGCGAAGAGATGAGTAGGGACGACATCGACGCGGATGACGAGCACGTCTGACAGGCGTCGAGCCGATCGCGCAACGCAGGAACCCGCGAGGCTCTGTAGCATTCGCCCTGTGCGCACCGTGCTCTTCATCTGCACTGGCAACACCTGCCGCTCGCCCATGGCGGAAGGGATCGCACAGCAAATTTCTGATGACGGACGACTCCCCAAAGAGCTGGGCGCGATGTTCTTCGCCTCTGCGGGTGTGAGCGCTTTTGATGGCGCGTCGACCAGCGAAGAGACCGTCGAAGTTCTGCAGCGCATGCGCGCGCCCGTGCCCGAACACGCGAAACGACTCACGGCAGAGATGGTGCGCAAAGCGGATCTCGTCTTTGGAATGACGGCGTCGCATGTTCTGCGCGCACGTTCGTTGGTGGCCGACGATGTCCGTGCCGTCGCACGCGTGCACCCGCTTGATGCTGAGGGCGATGTTGATGACCCGATCGGAATGGGCCAGCGCGCATACGACGAACTGGGCGAATACTTGCGTGAGTTGATCCCTCGACGAATCACCGAGCTGCTGCGCCATGAAGGAAATGCTGACGCCATGAAGGAGATGTTGAAGCCATGAAAATCGCCCTCGGTTGTGACCATCGCGGATCGCTTGCCACGCAAACGCTCATCACGCACTTGAAGGCCGACGGCCATGAGGTCAAGCTCATCGGTGAGTTGAGCGCGGCGATGACTGACTATCCCGACAGCGCTTACGCCGCGTGCACACTCGTGTCTGCAGGCGAAGCGGATCGCGCGATCTTGGTGTGCGGCACCGGAATCGGCATGTGCATCGCGGCCAACAAAGTGCGGGGAATTCGTGCGGCGTTGGCGCAAGATGAATTGTCGGCGCAACTCTCGCGCACTCACAACGACGCCAATGTGCTGTGCCTCTCGGCGGATTTGTTGGGTCCGGTGATCGTCAAGCGCATCGTCGATACGTGGGTGCGCACGCCGTTTGATGGCGGTCGCCACATTCGTCGTATTCACAAGATCGAGGCGATTGAACGCGGCGAAGATCCTTCGTCACTGCGCGCATGAGCGCCTCTTGGTGCGACGCATCGCACACGCATCGAATGTATTTTTCTGAAGCGGCACCGTCGTCGCTCTCCTCGTAGATTCTTCCACGCCTGTCGTTGACTCGGAGCCTTGTGATGTTTGACCGTCTCGCCATCGTGCGTCTTTCCCCGCGCTCCTCTGCCGCACCGACTGTGTTCGCGGTTTATTGCGACGAGAAATCGCTGAGCAAGAGCGATCGCAATGCTGCGCGCGATGCCGCGCTGGCGAATCCATCGTTTCGCGGCGAACTCGGCGAGACCGCGGTGGCATCCGATGGAACCGTGATCTTGGGATTAGGAGAACGCAAGGCGTTTACCGCGAAAGAAGCGCGCATCGCAGGCGCGCGGCTCGTGCGCGGACTCGAGCGTATGAAGGCTTCCAAAGTACGGCTCGCATGCGCGAGTGCGTTTGCGACGCGCGATCAACGCGAGTTCGCGCAAGCACTCGGCGAGGGCATGGGTGTCGCCAATTGGCGTGTCGACATGTTTGACGGCAAGTCGACGACGCGCTCGGCGCGCGCGGGCACGCTGAGTATCGACGCGCTTGTCGATGCGAAGGACACGACGTTTTCCGAAGGCTTCGCGCGCGGCATCGACATCGCGCACAGCGTCAATCATGCGCGTCGCATCGCGGCGACTCCGCCAAACATTGGCACGCCCAACTGGTTCGCGCTTGAAGCGAAAAAACTCGCGCGCGCTACGGGGATGACTTGCCAAGTGATCACCTTCGCGCAAGCAAAGAAGCTGGGAATGGGCGGCATGGTTGCAGTGGGTCAGGGCAGTGCCGAGAAGAGTCTCATCGCGATTCTCGAATACAAACCAACTCGCGTAAGCGCGAAAGCGCGCGGGAAAACCCTTGCTTTGGTGGGAAAAACACTCACCTATGACACGGGCGGTTACTCGCTCAAAGTCAACAACGGCATGAAGGGAATGAAGTACGACAAGTGCGGCGGCGCGGCGGTGTTTGGTGCGATGCATGCGATCGCCACGGCGAAGTTGCCTCTCCATGTGGTGGCGCTCTTCCCTGCGGCGGAGAACATGGTGAGCTCCAACGCCTATCGCCCCGATGACATCATCACCATGTACAACGGCACCACAGTTGAAGTCACCAACACCGATGCGGAAGGACGCTTGGTGTTGGCCGATGCGATTTCATACGGCTGCGAAAAGTACAAGCCCACGACGATGGTGGAGTTGTCCACGCTCACTGGTGGCGTGGTCACGGCACTTGGTACGTGGAGCGCGGGATACTTCTGCGACGACGCAAATCTGCGCGAGCGCATCGAGTCCAGCGCCGAGCGCACCAGCGAACGCGTGTGGCGCTTGCCCTTGTGGAAAGAGCACAAGGATCACATGAAGAGCCAGCACGCAGACATCATCAACTCGAATCCATCGCGACTCGCGCATCCGATTCAGGGCGCGGCGTTCTTGGATTTCTTCGTCGACAAGAGCGTGCCCTTCGCTCACATCGACATCGCGGGCGTGGCGAACAGTGAGAGCGCGAGTGACCTCTGCGTCGCGGGACCAACGGGGTTTGGCGTGCGCATGTTGGTGGACTTGGCCGAAGGCATGTGCTGAGTCGTACGCGCGGGTAATGCGCGAAAATCCCGTGATTTCAAGCGATTTGAGCGCACGGGCTTTCGCCGCGTGATGAGCGCGTCGTGCGCGATCAGCGATTCTTCGCGCGTCGAATGTGCATCGCCACCACGGTGACATCGGCGGGCGAGATGCCCGCGAGTCGACTCGCTTGCCCGAGTGTGCGCGGACGAAATCGAGCGAGACACTCGATGGCCTCGCCGCGAAGTCCGCCCAATGTGTACGGATCGAGCGACTCCGGAATGGTCACCGAGTCGTACTCGCTTTGTCGACGAACCTCGGCGTTTTGACGCTTGATGTAACCCTCGTAACGAAGATCGCTCACCACTCGCTCAAGCAGGGGAAGCGCAATCGCGCCGATGGCCGGCTCAATGCGAGCGGCGAGCCAAGCAACCGCAACCTCTTGTCGCTTGGCGATGTCGAGCAGTCGCGTGCCACCATCGCGCATCGAAGTGAGTGCGCGCAGCATTTCATCTTTGCGCGTCATGCGCGCTTCAAACGCGCGCACTTGCGTCGCATGCACGATGCCCCACGAAGCGCCCAACTGTGTCAATCGCTCGTCGGCGTTGTCGGCGCGCAGCAGAATGCGATGCTCCGCACGCGACGTGAACATGCGATAGGGCTCGCGCGGAGTGCGGGTCACGAGGTCGTCGAGCATCACGCCGATGTAGGCTTGATGACGCCCGAGTCGCACAAGTTCTTCTCCGCGCGCGCGTCGTGCCGCGTTGAGACCGGCGATTAAACCTTGCGACGCGGCTTCTTCGTAACCGCTGGTGCCATTGATCTGTCCCGCCAAAAAAAGCCCTGAAACACGCTTGGTTTCAGCAGTCGCGTCGATTTGATGCGGCCACACCATGTCGTACTCGACGGCGTATCCATACTTCTGAATCTCGGCGCGCTCGAGTCCGCGCATGCCGCGCACGATGGGAAGTTGCACATCAGCAGGAAGCGATGTCGACACGCCGTTGAGGTAGACCTCGTCGGTGTAGAGCGACTCGGGTTCGAGATAGACGTGATGCGAAACGCGATCGGCGTAGCGCACAACTTTGTCTTCGATGGACGGGCAGTAGCGGGGGCCGCACTCGGCGTCGATCTGTCCCGAGTACATCGGCGCGCGATCAAGATTGGCGCGGATGAGTTCGTGAATCGCGGCAGTCGTGTGCGTCTCGCGGCAATCAGTTTGCGGCAGATGAGGAAAGCGTCCCGCGGGAAGTGCGTGCGGTGACGCATCACTAAACGGCGTGGGCACGTCGTCGCCGAGCGCAATCTCGAGCGCGTTCCAATCGATGGAGCCACGCGCCACGCGCGGCGGCGTTCCTGTCTTGAGGCGACCAAGTTCAAATCCAAGTGCAACGAGCGCGGTGCTAATTCCGCGCGCGGTGCCTTCGCCGATGCGACCGCCTTCTTCACGAGTCTGCCCCGTGTGCATGAGCGCGCGCATGAACGTTCCGGTGGTCAGCACGACGGCGCGCGCAGAGAGAACGCGTTGTTCGCGCAGTGGCGATTCGAGATCGCGCGCGAAAATCGGCTGCGCCAGCGCATCGCCGCGCACATTCGATTCGATGAGCGCATGCTCCACGCCAACCCGTCGTGAGAGTGGCGCAAGCAACACACCGCGCGCCGCGTGATCATCGTCGAGCAGAATTTCGTCGACAGTTCCGGCGAAGAGTTCGATGGATTCGTGTTGCGCCAACAAGCGCTGTACTTCGGCGCGATACGCGTATTTGTCGCACTGCGCGCGCGGCCCGCGCACGGCGGTGCCTTTGCTGGAATTGAGGACTTTGAACTGGATTCCCGACGCATCCGCGGCGAGTCCCATGAGTCCACCGAGCGCATCGACTTCGCGCACCATCTGGCCTTTTGCGAGGCCTCCGATGGCAGGATTGCAACTCATCTGCCCCACGCGCGACGGCTCCATCGTGACGAGCGCAACCCGTCCGCCACTGCCGAGCGCACACGCCGCAGCGCGCGCCGCTTCAGCGCCTGCATGCCCACCACCGACGACGATCACATCAAAGTGATCCGCGCGCAGAGCGTTGAGATGTTTGTTGCTCGTGGTACTCATTTGCGGATCGTTGCACTCATCGGAAAAACAAGCGCCAATCGTAGTCGACACTTCGCTACACTCTCGCCCCTCACCCGCCGCCATAGCTCAATTGGCAGAGCACCTGATTTGTAATCTGGAGGTTACCGGTTCAATTCCGGTTGGCGGCTTTCATCGATGATCAACGGAGACACTATGCATAGGGCAAATGTGAGTGGAAACGTGATTGCGCTGCTTGTTGCGACAAGTGCGGCGACAGGCGTGATGCTGAGACGCGTCACCGCAGCGAGTGCACTGCTCACGTTGTGTGTCGCGATGAGCGTCGGTTCTCTGTGCGTCGCACCCACGGCGGCGGACGTTGCGCCGAGCGCGCTTGCGCAAACTGACCAGTCTCCTGTGTCGCCGCAAAGCGCGGCGGTTCAATCGAGTTACACGCCGATCGAGGCGGATGAGCCGCTGATCGAACCTCGTGCCGACGCGGTGCCGGCTTCATCCGTGCGCGACCCCGTGCAAGAAGCAACGTTGGAGTTTGTTCACTCGTTCCAAAGCACGGGGTTAGGAAAAACGCTGCGCCAAAATGCGGTCGCATGGAATGTGCTGGCCATCGTGGCGCTGTTTGTGCTGGGATTTGCAGTGCATTTGGCGCTGCAGCGTGCGTTGGCGACACTGGTCACGCGCGCATTGGTGCGCGCACATCGCGAGCGACTGGCGGAGGCGATCACCGCTTCGAAACTCGTCGCGCCACTTGCGGCGATCGCGCCGCTGCTCTTGGTCGCGCGACTGCTTGATGTGCTCGGTGACGCCGAAGTGCTCAATCCCATCGCGGCGATCAACGCCGCAAACTTCACCGTCGCCTACGTGATCCTCAAAGGACTCGCCGCGGTTTCGCGCGTGTTGCAAGTGGTCGATGATCTCTACTCATCACGTCCCGAAGTCAATCGCGTGGGCGCGTTGCGCGGATACCGACAAGTTGCAATGGTCGTGCTCGGCGCAGTCGCGATGATCGCGGCAGCGGCGATCGCGGTGGGCAAGAGTCCGCTGGTCTTTCTTGCGGCGTTAGGCGCCATCGGTGCGGTGGGTGGCGTCGTGTGCAAGGACATTTTGTTTTCGTTGATCGCCAACATGATGTTGAGCGCGACGGACGCGATCCGTGTCGGCGATTGGGTCGAGCTCAAGCAACACTCAATTGACGGACGCATCGCGGAAATCAAGACGACCTCGGTGCGCGTTCAGAACGCCGATGGCACGGTGCACTCCGTTCCGATTTCGCGATTCGTGCAAGAGCCGTATCTCAACTATCGCTCGAAGTTCGGGACCCCAGGACGTCGCGTGCGTCGCAGTATTCGCGTTGATCTGCGCAGCGTTCGCACGCTCAACGCCGAGGATTTTGCGCACTTTGCAGCGCATCCATCGAGCGCGATGACGCAAGCGCTGCAGCGAGCACGCACGCAAGCGAGCGCACTCGCAACGGCAACCGGCATGAGCACGAGCGAACTCGCGATCACAAATCTCGGCGTCTTTCGCGCCTTCGCCGAAGGTTTGCTCTGCGCCAACGCCGCGATCGACACCACGCTGCCCGCAGTGTTGTCGCAACTCGAAGTCACCATCACTGGTCAACCGATCGAAGTGCTGTGTTTCATTCGCGCGGACGCTGGTCAAGATCTCGCGAGCATCGAAGCCGCATTGATTGATCGCATTGCGTCGGCGTTGCCGTGCTTTGGACTGCGCAGCTTTCAATCGACCAACGACCTCGGAGTGAGTGGGCTGCCATATCCGATGCTCGATGCGAATGACATGAAGTCCGCAGGAATTGTGTGAGTGCGCGCGAGGAGTGCGTGAGTGCTCTCAACACAACCCCGCGAATGACGAAGTGAGTTTGACAGCGCGTGATTGACGATTGATGTTCGCCCAAGTGAAGAGCCCAGTGCAAGCTGCAGCGCATCGCGCCGCCGCAGTGCATCGCGCCGCGCAATAGTTCCGATACCGCGCCCTCACGCCGAGCAATGCGGCAACGAAATGAACACGCGAAGAGATTCGGGCGATGGAGTTGCGCCAAGCGTTTGCGACGACCCGCGCGCCGCGGTAGGATTCTCGCCCCGCCAGACGCGGGAAACATCTCAGGGCGAATACTCAAGCGGTCAACGAGGACAGACTGTAAATCTGTTGGCTATGCCTTCGTAGGTTCGAATCCTACTTCGCCCACTGAACGAATAAAGCACGGTCGCCTTTGGCGAGCGTGCTTTATTCGTTCAGTGAGCGAAGGCGGCTCGGCTGCGCCGATCCGCGTGCGGCTTGCGCCGCACAAGGCTTGTACGGCGTCGCATCCCGACCGCGCTTCACGGCGCGGCGTGATCGCAACGGTCGTGGCGGCGCGGGCGGGATGCGGCGTCGAATCCTTGCGTTCCTACTGCGTTTTTTTTCTGAACGCGTGGTCGCGTTTGGCGATCTTGCTTGCGGGGGGGCGTGAGCGAAGGCGGCTCGGCTGCGCCGATCCGCGTGCGGGTTGCGCCGCAC
>QWPW01000020.1:53829-58751 GCA_003671025.1 Planctomycetota bacterium | reverse complement strand
TGCGACTCATCGTGCGACTCATCGTGCGACTCATCGTGCGACTCATCGTGCGACTCATCGTGCATTTCGCCGCCGGTCGAATCGCTTTCGGTTCCCTCTGCAAACTCGCGCGAGGTCGTGAACGACGCTCGCTCAAGGATGTCTTTGATGCCACCAACTCGATGCGCAGCAGTCCACCGACTCGTTCCTCCCACCGCGATTTCATCCTTGCCGTGAAGCTGGCCTTCCGCAGCGAGTGCGCGCAATTGCGAGCTGGAATACGGTCCCTCGAGCGCGCCATTACGCCGACGAATCATGTACATCGCCATTAGGTTCAATCCTCACATTTCGTGCTCGTCGGATTCCTCAACATACTGGAAATCGGTTCACCCCGAATTCTCGCGCCACATTTCGTCGTGGCTTGCGGGCTGCGCGCCTCATTGCGAGATTTTTCACGCGCGATGTATTCGCGGCTGTAGACGGCGCTCTCATGGGCACGGCCAGGGGTGGTCGAGTTGGATGGTCCACCGATCGAACGAAAGCACGGTGTTTACACGCGCGCGTCGCTAGGCGCGTCGGTGTTTACATATCACCGTGAGGCAGAAACAGTTGCCTCACTAGGGAGCCTTGATATGTCACGATTCGTCCAACCCCTCGTTAATCACCTCGTTACCTTCGTGCCCGCATGCATGATTGCATGCACGAACATTGCGTCAGCCGACATCGGCTTCGCCAGTGCGGTTGCCCTCTCTCGCGCCGCCGTGCCGCAGGGCACACTCTTGGAAATCACGCAGCGACTTCAGAATGATGTTTGGATCTATAAGGGTTCGGCCTACGACATCGGGCTGACGGTGGATTGGGGAGCGCGCTTTGATCGGGAGACTGGCGCGGCAATGGGCGTCGATGTCGATAGCGTCGATCAATCATCGCTCTCGTCGCTGCAGCAAATCATGGAGCGCATCGCGACCGCGACCATCGACTTCGCCGATGCTGAAGTCATCGCCAATACGGTGTCGGGTCGAACCGATGTCGAAAAGATGCAGTTCGACATGGAGGCAGGAGTGCTTGCATTTCAGGTCGAGTACTTCGATGGTGTGACCAAGATCTATGTCGACAGCGTCACTGGCGGCGTGATTCCTCATCACAACGGCGATGACTCGATTGAGGACACTGTTCCCAGTGCAACGATGCTCGCCGCTATCACGCTTGCAGAACAAGCGCTTGGTGGTGGATGGATGACCATTGGCAGCGAGAGCGAATCAGAGAACGTCGGCTCCGTGGTTGAAGTGCTTCTGCTCAACATCAAGTCGGGCATGTTGGCGCAGGCGGATGTGGTTGCTGGCGCCGTGACTACGGTGGTTGAGTTCTCGCCTTCGAGCAGCCAAGCGAGCAAAGTCGCCAAGATTCTTGCGGCGTTGCCACTGATTGTGGTCAGCGCGAGCGATGCGGTCACTGCGACCGAGTCGTCGTATCCCGGCGCAGGCATCAATGAAATCGAACTTGAAGTTGAGACGGAGAAGTCAGGGACCACAGTGCAGTGGAAGATCTCGCTGGTCACCGCCGACTTGATTGAGGTTGACGCGTTCATTGATGCAACGCAGCCCATCGGCGGTGGATTTCGTTATGCAACGGCGCCGACAAACTTTGTCGCGGGTGACTTCAACAGCGACGGGATGGTCAACGCGGTTGATCTGCTTGAAGCCATCAACATGTGGGGAGCGGTCAACCCTCCCATGGACCTCGATCACGATGGCGTGGTCGGTGCGGGGGATCTCACCACGATCCTCACAAACTGGAGTTGAACTCCGATGCTTGATGCGTCAAAGCGCGAGTAGCGCTTCCGCGCGCGAACGACTTGCCACTTCCGGGTGGTTGATTGGCAAAGATGCAACGCATTCAACCGATGCGAGGCACTTGCAACGTCAACGCGAAGTCAACGCGCGGCATTGAGCACGTCGGTCACATCAACCCCTGTCCGTCCGCGGAGTGGTCGCAGTTTGCGCCACTTCGCGGCGGTATTGTTTTTAGTCAGCGGTCACCGTGCCGAGGAAACCACGCCAAAGTCGCGCGACCATCTCGTCACGCAAAAACGCTACGAAACCAGGCATTGCGCGCACGCAGTCGCGCGCGAGTCAGTTCATGCGGCCGCGACGGCCCTTCTTGAAGCCGGACTTGTGGCCGAGTTTGTCGCGACCGGTCTTGCCGGGTTTTCCATCGCGCGGGCGTGGTTCGAAGTAGCCGCCGCCTTCGCCGACGCGGCGCGCACCTGCGTCGCCTGAGACAGGAAGTTCGCCCGCGACTTCGATGGCCGCGCGACCGAACTTGGTGATCTCGAGTTCCAATTGGCGGCCACGCAGATCGATGGTGGCGATGCGCACTTTGATGCGATCTCCCAATCCGATCGACGCGCCGCTGCGTGAAGCGAACATACGACCACTGCGCGGTTCGGTGGTCCAACGATCGATGCGCCCGTCGCCACCCTTCATGTCGCGACTCTTGACCGCGCCATCGACGAGGTAGCGATCGATGGACACGAAGATGTTTCCGTTGGGCATGATTCCCGTGACGGTTCCATCGAACTCATCGCCCATGTGTTTCTCGTGCAAGAGTTGCAGCACTAAGAATGTGCGCAAGTCTTTCTCCGCATGATCCGCGGCAACTTCGCGTTCGCTGGCGTGACGACCGAGCTCGATGAGTTTGGTTTCGTCGCGCACGCGCGGATCGTCGTTGAGCTGGCGCGTGAGCGCGCGTCGCTTCTTGCCGCCGAGTGAGCTGGCGCCGTTGTTGGTCAAATCGAGAAGCGCATGCGCGACGCGATGGACCAGCAGATCGGGATAGCGGCGAATCGGACTGGTGAAGTGCGCGTAGTGCTCGCTGGCAAGCGCGTAATGGCCTACCAGTGCAGGCGAATACACCGCTTTGGACATGCAACGCAACACCGAGAAATGAATCGCGCGCGACGCGGGTGAACCGCGCGTTGCATCGAGCAACGCTTGCAAATCTTTGCGCGTGGGTTCGTCGGGAAGACGCCACTTGGCCAGACGCGCGAACTGGCGCACCTCTTCGATATCGCCAAACGTGGGATCAGGATGGATGCGGCGCAGCAGCGGCGCTTCGAGTCCGGAGAAGGTGCGCGCGACCGCTTCGTTGGCCTCGACCATCAACATCTCGATGAGCGTGTGCGTGAACGAACTGTCCTCGGGAACCGCGTCGATGACGTGACCATCGGCGTCGTAGATCAACTCGACCACGGGAAGTTCGAGATGAATCATGCCGTCCTTCTGACGACGGGCACGAATGATTTTCGCCAGCGTGTTGGCGCGCGTGAGAGTCTCGATCAGTTCTTCCGAGTACACGCCGTCGGTCTTGGCGTGCGCGCGCGCGTCCTCAGGTTTTCCTTCGATGAGTTTCTGCGCTTCGATGTAAGTGAGTCGTTTACTCGAGCGAATCACCGAACGCGCGAGTCGTTGTCCCACGACCTTGCCCACGCCGTCGATGGTGATGAATGCGCTCAACGTGAAGCGGGCGACGCCTTCTTGCAGCGAACACACACCGTTGGACAGCGTCTCGGGCAACATGGGAACTGTGTAGCGCGGGAGATACACGCTGGTCGCGCGCGCGAGCGCTTCGAGATCGAGCGCTGAGTCTTGCTCGACGAAATGCGCGACATCGGCGATGTGCACGCCGAGTTCGTAGTAACCACTGAGTGGATCAAGCGTGATCGAAATCGCGTCGTCGAAATCTTTCGCGTCTGGCGGATCGATGGTGAAGATGAACGCGCCGGTGAGATCGGTGCGATCACTCCAAGCGCCCGAACTCGCCGCGGCGCGCACCGCGTTGTCGAAACTCACCGCAGCTTCGCGCGCTTGATCGAGCGCCTCCGGCGGAAAAACCTCGCGAATCATGTACGTCGCGATGGTCGCCTTGGTCTCGACGTCAGGTCGTCCCGCTTCGCCGAGCACTTCGACGATGACGCCCTCCGCGAGCATGCCCGACTCCGGCCACGTGATGATGTCGATGACAACCTTGTCGCCCGCCTTCGCGTTCTTCGCGTGCGGATCGCGAATGACAATGGGTTCGCGAATAGTGCGGCCATCAGGCTCGACAATCCACTCGCGTCCGCGCTGCACCAGTTCGCCGGCGAAACGCGATTGTCCGCGCACCAACACTTCGAGCACGCGACCAAACGTGTTGTCGCGCGACACCGAAGGCGCGGGACCCGCGGAGTAATTGGTGCGGTCACCACGACGAACGACGCGCACACGCACGCGATCGCCCGAGACCGCGTCCTTGGTTTCTCCCGCTGGAATGAAGAGATCGCCTTCGCGATAGTCAATGTCAGTCTTGAGGAAACCCATTCCGCGCGGCGTGAGTTTGATGATGCCTTCGACCTCTTCGGGAAGTTGCGGCAGACGCAGCTTCTCATCCTTGCCGATGTTGAGCAGCCCTTCCTCGGAGAGTTGGCGCACTGCTTCGTCGAAGGCAGCGCCGTCGAGTTCGCCTACGCGAAGTTGCCGCGCGACGTCATGAACGTAGATCGGCAGGTAGTTGCGATGCGCGAGGTGATCGAGGATGCGTGACTTGAAGCGAAGGGGCACGGGAGCAGTGTAGAGAGGTTGAAGTGCTCGACGCAGCGACAACGTGTCGCGCGCGCCGAGCCGAGAATTGCTTGGAGGTGTGAGACGCGGTTACTTGCGCTTGGACGGTTTGGTCGCGCGTGACGGCGTTGACTTGGGCGCAGGCTTGGGCGCAGGCTTGCCTTGCGACGCGCCCTTGGTTTCTCCGCGCGACGCAGCAGAGCTTGGTTTTACGATGTTTCCGATGCCGCGACCGATGCGCGAGTGATGCGTGGCGCGCGCTTCGATGCGCTTGTTCTCGGCGGCCGCGGAGTCGCGGCGGGCGCTACGTTCGCTGTTTGCGGCAGCGGATTCGCTGGTCGACGC
>QWPW01000020.1:0-53812 GCA_003671025.1 Planctomycetota bacterium | reverse complement strand
TCGACGCGGTGGACGACGCGGTGGAATTGATTGGCGCTGCGTTCGATTCGGCGCGCGCGTCCTTCGCGTTCTTGCTTTCAGCATTCTTGCTGACGGCACTCTTGTCTGTGGCACTCGTGCCTTCAACTTTCTTGCCTTCGGTGCTCTTGCCTTCAGCACTCTTCTTGTCGGCACTCGCGACACTCGTACTCGCGACATCACTGCTCTTGCTATCGGCACTCGAGCTGGGCGCGTTTCTCGCGTCCTCGCTCTTCTTCTCCGCATCAACTCCCGCGCGATAGTTGTCGCTGCGATAGTCGGTCTCGTAGAAGCCGCCACCTTTGAAGATCACCGCGCCGCCGATGCCGATCTTGCGCTCGAGTTTTTTCTTGCGGCACTTGGGACAGACTTCCAGGCGATCGGCTTTGATCGATTGAAACTCGTCGAACTCATGTCCGCAGGCGTTGCAGATGTACTCGTAGGTGGGCATCGTGTTGGTGAATGGGAATGAATCGATCAACTGCAGCAGCGCGGACGACGCTGCGATTGCTTCGCGCGCATCAATCGCTTTCGATGCGACACAGCACGTTCACGATCACGCGTCAGGCGAGACCGCAACCTTCGCGGGACGCAGCACGCTCTCGCCGATTTTCCAACCCGTTTGAAAACGCATAGTGACGCAACCGGGCGCAACGCCTTCGGCTGCCTGGCGCATCACCGCATCGTGCTGCATGGGATCAAACGGAGTTCCCGGCGCAGGCTCGATGCGTACAAACCCGTTGTTTTCAAGCACTTTCTGCAACTCGGCGCGGGTCATGTCGATCGACTTGGCCATCTGCTCAACGCTGATTTTGTTCAAGTCCTGCGCCAGCGCGAGGTCGAAGTGATCAAGCACGGGCATGAGCGCGCGCGCCAATGAAACCAATCCGCCGGTGCGTGCGCGTGATTCGTTTTCCAACGAGCGACGCTGAAAGTTCGCGAAGTCTGCGAGCGCGCGCTGTCGTCCCATCACCGCTTCATCGCGCGATGCGACGAGCTGCGCGACAACTTGCGCGAACTCCTCTGATTCGGGAGTGCCCTCGAATGACAATTCTGGGTCAACGGGAATTTCGGGTTCCATGTTCATCTCGTGATCTCGTGAACTGTGCGGCGTGACGCGCAGCGTGTGTGCTTCGATTCGCCATCAGGAAAGCACTCAGCTTCCAAACGGATTGATCTTGTTCCAAAAACTTGACTCGCCGCTCGCATGTACATCGACCTTCTCGGTTTGCGCGTACTCGCTGAGCAAGCGACGCTGATCATCGCTGAGACGCTTGGGCACCACCAACTGCAACACGACATGAAGGTCGCCGCGTTCAGTCGCGCGCGGAGTCGTCTTCAATGCAGGCATTCCCGCGCGTTCGATCACCACTGCTTCGCCATGCTGGCTGCCCGCGGGAATGTTGAGATCGAGTTCGCCGTCGATGCCGCTGATCTTGACTGTCGCACCGAGCGCCGCCTGCGCGAACGCCATCTGCTGCACCATGATGAGGTCGTTGCCGCGTCGTTCGAGTGAGTCGTGTTCGGCCACCCGCACCACCACATGGAGATCGCCGCGCGGACCTTTGCCATCGGGGCTGGTCTCCGGCGGCGGTGGTTCGCCTTCGCCCGTCAAGCGAATCACTTGACCGCTCTCGATTCCAATTGGCACATGCACCGCGAGCTTGCGCTTGGTGGCAACACGGCCCTGACCGCGGCATTTCTCGCATTTATCCTTGATGACGGTTCGTCGACCGCGGCAATCGGGGCAGGTCGTGACCATGCGGAACATTCCGCCAAACCCAGTCTGCGCGACTTGTCCTTGTCCCGCGCATGTGGTGCAGTTGACGGCGGTCGAGCCAGGCTTCGCGCCGGAGCCCGTGCAAGTCACGCACACATCGAGACGCTTGAACTCGACCTCGCGCTCGCAACCGGCGAACGCATCTTCGAGTTCGATTTCGACTTCGGTCTCGAGATCAAATCCGCGCGCTTGTCCGCGGCCGCCGCGCGCGCCCGCTTGCTGACCGAAGATGTCGTTGAACATCGAGAAGATGTCGTTGACATGCATCGAGTGGAAGTCGTGTCCAGGATTCTGGCGCAGTCCCGCATGACCATGACGGTCATACAACTGGCGCCGCTCCGGATCCGAAAGCACTTCGTATGCCTCGGTGCACGCCTTGAACTCATTCACCGCGTCAGGATTGTCGGGGTTGCGATCAGGATGCCACTTCATCGCGTGACGGCGATAGGAACGCTTGATGTCGTCCTGCGTCGACTCGCGAACGATGGCAAGAATCTCGTAGTAGCAGCGTGTTTGTGGCATGCGCGGTGGACGCTCCGAAAAATGGAAGCGCACGTAATGAGAAGAGCGAGAGTCGCGCGGTGCACATGCGCGCGCGATGAGTTGTGCACAGAAGCGCGAACGCGCCGTTTCCGGCGCGTTCGCGAGAGTGTTGAGTTAGACGATCGCGCCTTCGACGGGCGCGGTGTCATCCTTGAGTTCGGTCACGATCACATCCGTGGTGAGCATGAGTCCCGCGACGCTGGCGGCGTTGATCAGCGCAGTCTTGACGACCAACGCTGGATCAATGATGCCCGCCTTCACGAGATCTTCGTAGACACCAGTCGCGGCGTTGAAGCCAACGTTGGTCTTGGCATCGCGAATCTTCTCGACCACCAAATCGCCGTCATATCCAGCGTTTTCAGCGATCTGCTGGCAGGGACGTTCCATCGCTTGCGCGACGATGTCGAAGCCATACTTCTCGTCGCCCTTCGCTTTGCGCTTGGCTTCGAGCACTGCTTCGATGGCGCGCACGAGTGCGACGCCGCCGCCAGCCACGAAGCCTTCTTTCGCCGCCGCGCGCGTGGCGTGGAGCGCATCGTCGACGCGATCTTTGGTTTCCTTCATCGCGAGTTCAGTGGCGCCGCCCACGGAGATGATCGCGACACCGGAGGTCAACTTGGCGAGACGCTCTTGCAGCTTCTCACGGTCGTAGTCGCTGGTGCTGCGCTCCATTTGCGCACGAATCTGATCGGCGCGCGCTTGGATGTCCTTGGTCTTGCCGCCACCTTGCACGATGGTAGTTTCGTCTTTGGTCGCGACGATCTTCTTGGCGGTGCCGAGTTCCTTGAGTTCAACATCATCGAGGCTGCGACCGAGATCGTCACCGAAGAATGTTCCACCAGTGAGAACCGCGATGTCGCCCAACATCGCCTTGCGACGATCGCCAAACGCAGGCGCCTTCACGGCACACACGCTGAGCACGCCGCGCAGACGATTGACCACCAGCGCCGCGAGCGCTTCGTTGTCGACTTCTTCCGCGATGATCACTAGCGGCTTGCCCGCAGTGGCCACCTTGTTGAGCAGCGGAAGCAGCTCTTGCAGCATCGAGATCTTCTTCTCGTAGATCAAGATGAGCGCGTTCTCGAGAACGCACTCACCGCGCTTGGGATCAGTCATGAAGTATGGAGAGAGGTAGCCCTTGTCGAACGCCATGCCTTCGACATAGTCGAGCGTGGTGTCGGCAGTCTTGCCCTCTTCGATTTCGCACACGCCGTCGGCGCCGACCTTGTCGATCGCTTCAGCAATGAGCTTGCCGATGACGGTGTCGTGATTCGCAGAAACAGTGGCCACCTTCTCGAGGTCGCCCTTGCCCTTGCACTTCTGCGCCATCGCCGTGATCGCATCTGCGCCGACGATTGCCGCAGCGTTGATGCCGCGTTGCACTGCAACAGCATTCGCGCCGGCAGCAATGTGCTTGAGGCCGAGGTTGAAGATCGCGCCCGCGAGCACAGTCGCGCAGGTGGTGCCGTCACCAGCAACATCCGCGGTGCGCTTGGCGACTTGTTGCACCATCTTCGCGCCCATGTTTTCAAACGGTGATGGGAGATCGATTTCCTTGGCGACGGTGACGCCGTCCTTGGTGATCGAAGGTCCGCCGTAGGACTTGGAGAAGAGCACGTTGTGCCCCACTGGTCCCATGGTGATTGCTACCGCCTGAACCAACTTGTCCACACCACGCTTGAGCTCGCCACGAGCGTCCGCGTCGAACTTCATTTGCTTCTGAGCCATGTTCATTTGCCTTTCATGCGCGCAGTGCTGCGCGCTGGAAATTGCCGTATTTTCAGCCAAAAACGTGCATCAACTCGCGCGGACTCACTTGGCCATGACGCCGAGCAATTCGCTCTCGCGCATGATCACGTGCTTCGCGTTCTTGATTTCGATTTCGGTTCCCGCGTAACGACCGTACACAACGACGTCACCCTTCTTCACGTTGACGATGGCGCGCTCGCCGTTGTCGAGCAACAGTCCCGGGCCCGTCGCGATGACGGTGCCTTGCATCGGGCGCTCCTTGGCGCTCTCGGGAAGGAAGAGACCGCTGGAAGTCTTGGTCTCTGGTTCGGTGGGCTTGATGAGGATGCGGTCTTCGAGTGGTCGCACTGACATGTTGAGTTCTCGCTTTGTTCTTATGCACGCGGCGCGCAATTGTTGGCGCTACATGCGAGTGAAATTGAATGTGAAGATCTGCGTGCAATTGAAGGCGCTACATGCGAGTGAAATTGAATGTGAAGATCTGCGGTTGATGAGAAAGCGCGGTCGAGTGGTTTAGAAACCGCCCATGCCGCCCATGCCACCCATGCCGCCCATACCACCCATGCCGCCCATACCGCCACCGTGATCATGACCATGGTCGTGACCGCCGCCGCCTGCATCTTTCGGTTCAGGTTTGGCGCTGATCGCGCAGTCGCAGGTGAGGATGAGTCCCGCAACGCTGGCCGCGTTCTGCAACGCCGTGCGATCAACCTTGGCAGGAGTGATCACGCCTTGCTTGACCAGGTCGCCGTACTCAAGCGTGAGCGCGTTGAAGCCCTCATCGCCCTTGAGTTCCTTGACTTTGGCAACGATGACAGTGCCCTTTTCGCCGGCGTTGTCCGCGATGGTGCGCAGAGGAACACAAAGCGCTTCGGCAACCGCATCGACGCCCGCAACCTCATCGCCGACACAGTCCTTGCGAACCTTGTCGAGGCACGAGAGTGCGCGGATGTAACTGGTTCCGCCACCCGCCACGACGCCTTCGGCAACCGCTGCGCGCGTGGCGTGCAGTGCATCTTCGACGCGCGCCTTCTTCTCTTTGAGTTCGGCTTCGCTCGACGCGCCGACGTTGATCTGCGCAACGCCGCCCGCGAGTTTCGCGAGACGCTCTTGCAACTTCTCACGGTCGTAGCTCGAGTCGGTCTTCTCAATCTCTTGACGAAGCTGCTCGCAACGACCCTTGATGGAAGCAGTGCTGCCCGCGCCCTCAACGATTGTTGTGTTGTCCGAATCGATCTCGATCTTCTTCGCTTGACCGAGGTCCTTGATGGTGACCTTGTCGAGCTCGATGCCGAGATCCTTCATGATCGCCTTGCCGCCGGTGAGGATCGCAATGTCCTCAAGCATCGCCTTGCGACGATCGCCGTAACCAGGAGCCTTGACCGCGCACACGTTGAGCACGCCGCGCAGTTTGTTGATGACCAACGCGCTGAGCGCTTCGCCGGTCACGTCTTCCGCGATGATGAGCAGAGGCTTCTTCGCCTCCATCACCTTCTCGAGGAAGGGCACAAACTTCACCAGCGAATCGATCTTGTCTTCGTAGATCAGCACCAGTGGCTTGGCGAAATTGCAAGTCATCGCGTCGGTGTCAGTCACGAAATTCGCGCTGAGGTAGCCGCGATCGAACTGCATACCTTCGACGACGTCGATGGTGGTTTCGCGCGCTTTGCCTTCTTCGACGGTGATGACGCCGTCCTTGCCGACCTTCTCAAACGCCTCGGCCATGATCTTGCCAATCGCAAAATCGTTGTTGGCACTGATCGATGCGACCGCACCGATTCCGCCAGCAACTTTGTCCACGGGCCGAGCGGATTCGGTGATGCGCGCCGCGACCGCAGTCACGGCTTTGCGCATGCCGCGCACGACCGAGTTGGGATCGGCGCCGGCAGTGATCTGGCGCATGCCCGCCTTGATGAGCGCTTCGGCGAGAACGGTCGCAGTGGTGGTGCCGTCGCCCGCGTCGTCGGAGGTCTTCGACGCGGCTTCCTTCACCAGCTTGGCGCCCATGTTCTCGACGGGGTGGCGCAGTTCGATTTCTTCGGCGACCGAAACGCCGTCCTTGGTGACGGTTGGTCCGCCCCAACTCTTGTCGAGCAGCGCATTGCGTCCGCGCGGACCGAGGGTGCTCTTGACGGCGGCGGCGAGTTTCTCCACGCCCGCGAGGAGGCTCTTGCGAGCTTCATTCTCAAACGACAGTTCTTTGACGGCCATAGGGGTCGTTGTCCGAATCTTTGTGTTGGTTCCGCGCAAGCTTTCGCTCGAGCAGACTGCCGCCGGAATCGACGACAGTTGGGGTTTGTGACGCGTGCGAACACGCTTGAACAGGACGCGTAGAGAAGACGCACGCAGAGCCCCATGGGAGATCCCTTGCGGAATCTTTGAGGGTGTCGCGGTATACAAATCGTGTACCAGCGCGCGCGGGCGGTGATCGAGCAACCCATCGCGCTCCCGGGCGCCGCTCATCAACTGCAAAGACATGATTGACAAAGAGTTACGGCGGGACATCAGCGCCCTTCGCGCCCGCTCGATCCTGACAGTTGTGGAGGCTCGATGAACTCTGCTGCCGTATTGGCAGACTTGCTCCTCGCGACGCTATTCGTCGTGCTCATCTGAGCCGAGGATCGAGTCCGCGTCGGGCGCTGGTCGCATGACTGCGCACAAAATCCATACCGCGTTGACCACGAGGTAGAGCAGTCCAAAGACGAGGGTCGCCGCGCACGCGGTCGCGGTCAGCCAGAGCACCGTCGAGGCGAGTTCGATGGTGTCGGCAAGCGCGGGCGTGATCTTGCGCAAGCTCGGGAGTCCGTTGGCCAGTCCGCCGCAACTTCCCGCGCCAAAGAGCGCGAGGAGGAGTGCGTTGAACGGCTGCGCCGCGGTCTGCCGCGAGCGATAGACGCGCGATCGCGGTCCGAGCTGTTTGAACAATGGCGCGATGGCTATCAATGCGATCGCGCCCGCGCCGGTCGCGCCCAACATCCATCCCAACGAGGGTTGCTCGAGCGCGGCGACGATCCACAGCGTGAAGCCGAGTGTGCCGAGTACACGGCAACGGAGCATCCCGTCTCGATTTGTCCATGGCAGCACGCCGAGCATCGCGACGAATCCGATCGAGGCACCGACAAGCGCGACGGTCGGACCCGAGCGCAGCACGTTGATCAAAATGGTTGCCGAAGTCGGCGCATTGGCGCGAATCGAGATGAACTCGAACACCGCCGTGGCGAGAATTCCCGTGCCCGCGAGCGCGCCGACCGCCGCGAGAGTGAGTGCCCACGCCATACGCCTTGCGCCTGGAAATTCCAGTGCTTGCCTCGCTCCGAGGTCAAGCCGCGCCGCGAGCGAGGCCACGATGTCGTGACCGCATTCGGGGCAATTCCCACGCGCAGAAAGTCCCTCGAGGTCGTAGCGACAAACCGAGCAGAGCAGTGTGCGGCGGATGATCGGATCCGGCATTGGCGGAGTGTGCCGTGCGCGAGACCGGAAGGCAAGCAGGGCGAGCGGCGTGCTTGGTGCTCGATACTCCGCGAGTTAGGACTTGAGGCTCATGATTTGTGATTTATGATTTATGAGTTGGAACTTATAGTTTGCGGCTCAAACTTATAGTTTGCGGCTCAAAACTTATATTTTGCGGCTCAAAACTTATATTTGAGGCTCAAAACTTATAATTTGCGGCTCAAACTTATATCTAGAGGCTCAAACTTATATTTTGAGGCTCAAGACTTATGTCCTATGACTCATGACGTACGCGGAGTGAGTCAAGGATCAAGGCGCGCCTGAGCGAGGGAGCGCAGGGCGTTACACTTGCCCGCATGCAGGAACGCATCCAGGCCCTTCGCGAGAACATTGTTTCGGTGTACATGGGCAATGTGCAGGCGGTGGACCGATTGATCGTGTGCTTGCTCGCGCGCGGTCATGCGTTGATTGAAGATGTTCCTGGAGTGGGAAAGACCGTGCTGGCCAACGCGCTCGCGCGCTCGATTCATTGCTCGTTTAGCCGACTGCAGTGCACGCCCGATCTGCTCCCGTCGGACATCACAGGAACGAGCGTGTTTCGTCAAGACTCGGGCACATTTGAGTTTCGCAAAGGGCCGATCTTTGCCAACGTCGTGCTCGCCGACGAAATCAATCGCACCACTCCGCGCACGCAATCGGCCATGCTCGAAGCAATGAGCGATGCCACGGTTTCCGCCGAAGGAATCGTGTTGCCGCTGCCGCAACCGTTTCTAGTAGTGGCGACGCAGAATCCCTACGAGTTCGAAGGCACCTATTTTTTGCCTGAAAACCAGCTCGATCGCTTTCTCATGCGTTTGTCCTTGGGCTATCCCTCGCCCGATGATGAAGCGCGCATCTTGCGTAAACAACCCGCGCGCACTGCGCTTCCTGATCTTCAGCCAGTGATGACCGCCGCGCAAGTGTGCGAATTGCAAGCGAGCGTCGATCTCGTGCGCATGGACCAACAACTGGTCGACTACATCATTTCCATCGCGACCAGCACGCGCAATTGCGAAGATCTGCAAGTGGGCATTTCGCCGCGCGGTGCGTTGGCGCTTGCCGCTGCCGCGCGCGCGACCGCGTTCATTGGTGGCCGCGATTACTGCGTGCCCGACGACATCATTTCCAATGTGCTCGGCGTGTGCGCGCATCGCGTGGTCAGCCGAACGTACATGCATCAAGGCGACACGCTCACCACCCGACGCATCATGCAGCGCGTTCTCGAGAGCGTTCCTAGTCCTGCGTAATGCGATGCTGATGCCCATGAAGCGTGCCGTCATTCTTCTCTCCGGTGGCCTCGACAGCGCGACGGTGTTGGCGTGGATGCGCCGCGAAGGATTCGCCTGTCACGCATTGAGTTTTCGCTACGGCCAGCGGCACGACATCGAACTCGTGCGCGCGACCGAACTCGCGCGCGTGCTCGGCGCGGTTGAGCACAAGATCACTGAGATTGACTTGCGCGCGTTTGGTGGAAGCGCGCTCACCGCGGACATCAGCGTGCCTAAAGATCGCGCGGACGAGGACATCGCCGGTGGCGTTCCCATCACCTACGTCCCCGCGCGCAACACGATTTTTCTGGCCTTCGCGTTGGCCTATGCCGAGACCATCGGCGCATCCGATCTTGCCATCGGCGTGAACGCCATCGACTACTCGGGCTATCCCGATTGCCGCCCTGAGTTCATCGCCGCGTTTGAGCACCTCGCAGTGCTCGCCACCAAGGCAGGTGCGCAAGATGGCGCGCGATTCAAGATCCACACTCCGCTGCAAATGCTTTCAAAAGCAGGCATTGTCAAACTTGCATGCGAGCTCGGAGTGCCCGTCGCCAAGACGCTTTCGTGCTACGACCCTTCGCATGAGGGCGTTCCGTGCGGACATTGTGACGCGTGCATCTTGCGTCGGCGCGGCTTTGCCGAGGCGGGCGTCGTCGATGGTTGAGTGAGCGTTGCGTCGAGCGATGAGAGCTCTCAGCGTGCGGGAATGCGCGTTACCCTCAAGTCGCGGCGAACAAATTTGTCAAAGTGCGCCGTCGCAGGTTAATCCTCGACACATCACGCGCGTCGCCGTGCCACACTTGCACGCGCAAGCGTCAATTCAATCTTGTTCAGAGAAGATACTCATGCAGATCGCTCCAACTTTGCTCGTCCCTGAGTTCGTTGTTTCGCCCGCGTTTTCATACGAAAATCATCGCGTGTTCGCCCGACGATGCGCTCATGGATGCGCACTCGCGCTCTCGAGCGCACTCGTTCTGTTGGTGCTCGGTTGCGGTAGCACGGGATATGTCACTCCTGGCGGAGGCGCGCCGCTGGGCTCGTTGATTTCACAACCGATCGCGCAACAACTGCAATTGGTGCCCGAGTCTCCGATGCCTGCGGGACTCGCGTTCACGCGCGTGCAAGCAGTGGGCTATCGCTCATACAGCGCGTCGGGAACCAATCGCGGAAGCCTCTCGTTGGTGGGTCCGCAAGATCTCGAACGCGATCAAGATCGCACCGCCATCGCGGCGTGGCCAAACCTGCGCAACCTTGTGCGTCTCACGCCGATCATGGTGCCCACCGATGTCGACGCGTTGAATGCGTTGCGTCAAGCGGCCGCTTCGCTGCGCACGGACATCCTTGCGCTGTACACCGTCGATACGGATTTCAATGTCGATGATGGCGATGTTGGACTTGTGGGAATGATCACGTTGGGTCTCGCACCCACACGCAAAGCGGTCGTGCGTTGCAATGTGAGCATCGTGTTTCTCGATGTGCGTACGGGCTACTGCTATGGATCTGCGGAGGCGGCGGAGGACGATCGTCAACTGGCCAATGCGTGGACTTCGCGCCAAGCGGTCGAAGATTGTCGCCACCGCGTCGAACGGCGCGCGTTCGAAGCGATGCTCGTGCGCGCCGCAGAAATGTGGGGGGACGGCGCGCGTTCGAAGCGATGCTCGTGCGCGCCGCAGAAATGTGGGGAGAAATCACCCAATCGCGCATCGCCGCGATTGAGGCTGCGGCCTCGGCGCCGCGTGTTGATCCTGTCGTTGCTCCGATCGTCGCGCCTGATGTCGCTCCCGATGTCGCACCATCCGCGGAGTCCGCCCCAATCGAAACCGCGAAGTGATTTCGTCGCGCAGCACAAATCACCCGGCATCCACGCGGGAATAGTTACTCTGCGCTTGTGTTGTGATTCTCTGCTCATCATCTCAACGCAGCTCATGCGTTGAACTTGGCTCAAAGGAAACTCATGCTTCAAATCGCGCTCCTTCCGCTCACACTCGCTCTCACGATCGCGCCGCCTCCAACTACGCCAACGACAGGAACGACCGCGGCCACGCCGCCGACGGCAACTCCCGCAACCACGGTTCCCACCGTCGAAGAATTGCAAATGCGCGTCGCGAAGTTCTACGAGACGCTGCAGAAGAAGTACGAGAAGGTCACCAGTCCAACCGCAGAAGAAGTGACTGCGATGCAGGCTGATGTCGCGACGCAAGCGGATGCGGCACTCGAAGGAATCGATTTGTCCGCGCTCGATGCTGAGCACATGATGGCGCTCGAGTCGCTCATCAGCATGTCGCCCAAGGGCACTGCAACGATGATCAAGGTGTTGGCCGAACAAGCGAAGCAACCAACGGTCGAGGGATATCAAGCGGCGGTGCGCGCGGCGATGCTCGGCGCGAATGGAGGAAGCACTGCTCCTGGCACCGCGAACCCACTCATGCTGCTCGATCATCCGAGCTTCGCCACCGGTGCGGCCACCGCGGAAGGCGGCATGGTCTTCGAGTTGATTGCCGACGAGCCGAAGGATGAGTTGGTCAAGCGCGCAGCGGTGATCGAAGCGTTCGCGTCGAGCTTCAATCCCAACACATCCATCGCGACGCTGCGTTGCGCGGAGAACTATCTCAAGGTCGCCAACAAGGCGCTCACACCAACACAAGCCGCTGCCGCACGCGCCGCAGTGTTGGCGTGCATCTCGGGCAAACTTGCCACTGCAGAAGGACGCGACAAGAAGTCACTCGAGCGCCTCACCAAGGTGCTCAACGGCGCCGCCGCGCGCGGCGAATTGATTGGTTTTGCCGTGCCTTCCATGCATTACGACTGGGTCAAGCACGCCGATGGCACCACGCCATGGACGGACATTTCCCAGCTCAAGGGCAAGGTTGTCGTGCTCGATTTCTGGGCGACGTGGTGCGGCCCATGCGTGGGCAGCTTTCCCAAGATTGCCGAATTGCGCGCGGCATATCCCGCGGACAAAGTCGAGATCGTGGGCATGACCAGCATCCAAGGTTCGGTCGCTCATCAGAAGCGCGAGTCCGTGGATTGCAAGGGTGACACCGAGAAAGAGAAGACTGAACTCCTCGCGTTCATGAACGACATGGGCGTGACCTGGACCGTCGCCATCACCGAAGAGGATGTCTTCAATTCTGACTTTGGTATTCGCGGCATTCCCTTCGTCGCGATTCTCGACACCGACGGCAAGGTGTACAAAGTCGGCATGCATCCTTCGAACGAAGAAGAGATTCGCAAGACCATCGATGAACTCCTCGCCAAGAACAGCAAGAGCGCCAACGCGGGATGACGCGTTGAGTAGTCCTTGATTGATCTTGGATCGTGAACAAAAAATCAGGCGCCTCGCATTGAGGCGCCTGATTATTTTTTGTTGTCTCGCATCGTTGGAGCTTTGCGCAATGACGCGCAAACGGCTTCAAATGTCGAGGTTCTTCACTTCAAGCGCATGCTTCTCGATGTAAGCGCGTCGGCGTTCCACGTCTTCACCCATGAGCACCGCGAAGAGCGTGTCTGCTTCACTCGCGCTCTCAAGCGTGACACGCACCAAGGTGCGCCGCGCAGGATCCATGGTGGTCTCCCACAGCTGCAGCGGTTCCATCTCGCCCAGACCTTTGAAACGCTTGACTTCGATTCCGCGGCGACCAACCTCAAGCAGAGCGCGCACGATTCCGGGCACGCTCGCGGCTTCGACGATTCCAGAATCCTTACTTGAGTCTTTCGCTTTGCGCGACGACTTCTCTTCGTCGCCGGTGTCTGGCGAATCGCTCTCGACCGCCTTCGCCGACTTCGAGTTCTCGACAAACCATGCGTAACGTGTGGGGACTTTCTCGCCGGTCACGCCTTCGACCTGCACGCGGTCGTAGTCGTCGATCGAGATATGCCACTGCTCGAGTTGCGCGATGATTCGCTCAATCTCGCGGTTTTCATGGAGTTCGCGCAGACTGGCAACGCGACGGCGATCGACTTTGACTTCGGGCGTCAACAGATCATCGAGGATCAATTCGCGTGCCGCGACAGTCGCGCGCGCTTCGCTCTCGTTGGAGAAGAGTTCATCGCCCTCCGCCCACGCGAGATGCCACGAAGGCAATCGGTTCACGCCACTGGTGTCTTGATGACGCAGCGACAACAGTCGTGGAAAGGCAATGCCGCGGCGTTGCGAAACCGTAACCAACTCGTCGAGACGATCAAGCGCGCGCACCATGCGACGGATCTCATCACCTTGCACGCGATGCAACACCACGCCCGCATCGTCACGCACCGCGAACGTCGCGTGGGTCAGCGAACTGTCGACCAGCGCGTCGGTCATGCGACGATCGTTGAGCACATACGTCGCAGTCTTGCCGCGAAGCACTTGATAGAGCGGTGGCTGCGCGATGAAGATCTTGCCTTGCTTCACCAACTCAGGCATCTGACGAAACAAGAAGGTGAGCAGCAGCGTGCGAATGTGCGAACCGTCCACATCGGCGTCGGTCATGATGATGATGCGGCCGTAGCGCAACTTCGCGATGTCAAAGTCTTCGCCGATGCCGCACTGCAACGCCTGAATGAGAATGCGAATTTCTTCGAAGCCGAGCACCTTGTCCAAGCGCGCCTTCTCGACATTGAGCAGCTTGCCGCGCAAGGGAAGAATCGCCTGATGCACGTGGTCACGGCCGCCCTTGGCCGATCCACCTGCAGAGTCTCCTTCCACGATGAACAGCTCGGTCTTCTCCACATCGTCCGAGGAGCAATCGCTCAGTTTGTGCGGCATTCCGCCAGAATCGAGGGTTCCTTTGCGCTTGATCAACTCACGTGCCTTGCGCGCAGCCTCGCGCGCTTGCGCCGCCAACACTGCGCGCAGACAGATGTCGCGCGCCTCTTTGGGATGTTCTTCGAGCCACGCGCCCAACTTCTCGCTGATGACATCGGAAACAAACTTCTCGACTTCGGGCGTGAGCAGTTTGTCTTTGGTTTGATTGTTGAACTGCGGATTGGGCAGCTTCACGCTGACCACGGTCACGAGTCCTTCGCGCAAATCGTCGCCCGAAGGAATGAGATCCTTGAGCAGATTCTTCTTGCGCGCGTAGCCGTTGACTACGCGCGTCAACGCGTTCTTGAAGCCGGTCACATGCGTGCCGAAATCGCGATTGGGAATGTTGTTGCCAAACGCGAGCGTCATCTCATTGTTGGAATCGATGTACTGCATCGCGAAATCGAGGCGCATCGATTGCTCGACATCGTTGCCCACAAACGCGATGACCGGGCTCTGAATCGTTTTCTGCGAGTTGCGCCACGCGACATATCCACCGATGCCATCGGGACTATGGAACGTGTTTTCGCGACGATTGCCGCTGGCATCGACGCGCTCATCGATCAAGCGGATGTACACGCCGACGTTGAGGTAGGCCAACTCGCGCAGCCGATTTTCCAGTGTTTCGTAGCGAAATTCGGTGTCGGGGAAAATCTGCGGGTCGGGCAAGAACGAAATGCGCGTACCGCTGCGCCGCAGGTTGGCCGCGGTTGTCGCCAGCGTTTCCACCAACTCCAACGGCTTGGTCACGGCGCCGCGCGCGAAACCGATGTGATAGGTCTTCTCTGCTTTGAAGACCTCAACCTCGGTCCACTCGCTCAAGGCATTGACGCACTTGATGCCCACGCCGTGCAGACCGCCCGAGACCTTGTACGCGTTGTCGCCGAACTTTCCGCCCGCGTGCACCTCGGTCAGAATCACTTCGACCGCAGGGCGACCGTTGATAAGCGGATTGTCGTGGCGCATCGGATCGATGGGCATTCCGCGGCCGTCATCGATCACGGTGCACGAACCATCAACGCCAATGCGCACCGTGACCGTGGTCGCGCAGCCCGCCATCACTTCGTCGATCGCGTTGTCGACGCACTCGTAGACAAGGTGATGCAGCGCGCTCAGGCCTGTGCCGCCGACGTACATGCCGGGACGTTTGCGAATTGCTTCGAGTCCATCGAGAACTTGGATGGAGTCGGATGTGTATTCGCCGACCGAAGGATCGGCTTGGCCGTTGTCGATTTCGACTGTCTTGCCCGTCGTGTTGACGATGGTGTGATCAGGATTGGTGTGAGCGTCGCGGTCAGCGGTTGTCGTCGCGCTCGTTGTCACATTTGTATCGAGTGGAATCATTTCGCTCATCGTTCTGAAGGTCCGTTCGCGCTGCGATTTGAGAGGCGTCATGAGGCCACAAAATCCGCAGAATCTCGTCGTGCAAAGAGGTCAAATCTGAGGCTCCGCAGCGTACCAAAATGCGCTGCAAAATACCCTGATCACACGTCGTGAAAAATGCATAAAACATCGAGAAAAATCAGGATTTTCTGCGCTTCGAGAACACCGGCTTCGTCACAGAAATGAATCACGGAACTGTGGCGCGCCGACGTGCGCGCGGCGCATCCGAACCAACGCGTCATGCAGCCAGGCGCGAACCCGCCGATGCGAAGCCAGATCTGCATCGACGCAGCAACCTTTGCGACCCGTTGCTGATGCTTGCGCGCGCCGTCAGCCGCGGTGATCTCGAAAGCGAAGGCGCGGCGACGATTTCGCGACGCGACGCGCTGCGCGTTGGAGGACTCAGCAGCCTCGCTCTTGCGCTGTGGGGCTGCGCGAGTAAGCAAAGCGGTTCCGATTTGCCGCGCGCCGACTGGCTTGCGTCGAGCGAGATTCCCTCTGCGCAGATGGACGCCGCGAATGCGACTGTGAGCGACGCGGCGACGGGCACCATCGCCGCCGCAGAGTCAACCGCGCTGACCTCGCCCGCCGCGCTTCCCTACGCGCGTCCGCGATTTCTCTGGGCTCGCGGCGCGCCCGACCCCGCTGGCCTCAATCCCATGCTGCCTGTCACGGCGCTCACCGTGCATCACGATGGGTTGGAATCGCTCGCGCTGGGAACTGATCCGCGCGACATGGCCGATCGCATCGAGCTCTATCGCCGCGGTCATCGCGCGCGCGGATGGGCCGACATCGGCTACCACTTGGTCATCGATCGCGGCGGAATTCTGTGGCAAGGGCGCTCGATTCGCTGGCAGGGCGCGCACGTGCAGAACCACAACGAGGGCAACATCGGCGTGGTGGTCATGGGCAATTTCGAGCGGCAAACGCCCACGCCCGCGCAATTACGCACGCTGCGCAAAGTGATGATCGACTTGATGCGCACCTACGAAATCCGCCGTGAGCGCGTGTTCACGCACTGCGAATGGCCCACCGCGCACACGAGTTGTCCTGGTCGGAATATGCAGCCGCTGCTCACGCAAATGCGACGAAATCTCGGCGACTGGTGAACCGCGCGCAGGTGCCGCGCGATTTCTTCGGTTCAACTGCTGACAACGCCGATAGCAACGACGTTCAAGTGGATGCTCTGAGGAGACTGCAATGAGTGCGAATGGTTTTGGAACCAACGGCGGCGATGTTCAGCCCACACGCGATGCGCGCAACGCTGCGGATTTTCACGCGCGCGCGCCATCAATCGTGCAATCGAACGAGGCAGGCATCGAGTCGTTGACCGCGCCGCAAATCGCGCGTCGAGGATTCATGCTCGCGAGCTTGGGATTTCTCGCTGCCTGCGCATCGAGTGGTTCTACCGGCTCGGTGACGAGCGGCGCGAGCAGTTCGCCCAGCGGACTTTGGCTCGCAGGCGGCGAACTTCCGCCGCAACGCTGGGCCAAACCCAACACGGTCATCGGACACGCGCCCGCCACCAAACCTGCGACGGTCACTGCCGCGGACAAACCAGTAGCCGCGACAGGCGCGATCGAAAATGGATTCACCGGCAAAGTCATTCCGCGCACGCGCTGGACCGGTCGTAATCCGGACTTGACCGAGATCAACCCCATGCTGCCGGTGAAGTACATCACCGTGCATCACGAAGGAATGGAAGCGTTCACCGCGACTTCAAGCGGCGACACCATCGAACGATTGCAGCGCGTATGGAACGGACACGATGGTCGCGGCTTCGGCGACATCGGATACCACTTTGTGATTGATCGTTCGGGCCGCATCTGGGAAGGCCGCAGTCTTCGCTATCAAGGCGCGCATGTTCGCGCTCACAACGAAGGCAACATCGGAGTGATGTGCTTAGGGAACTTTGACGAGCAGAGTGTTTCGCCGGCACAGCGCAAAGCGCTCGAGCATCAATTGAAGGTGCTGGCCACGAAGTACGGAGTCAAGCGCAAGTCGATTCGCACGCACAAGGAATGGAATCCCACGGCGTGCCCAGGAAAAGATTTGCAGCGCATGATGGGACCGATCCGGTCGAAGATGGCGTGAGCCACGCGCGTGATGGTGCGGCGACGCGCGGAGTGTCGTGGCGTTCAGCGCATCCGCGTCAACAACGACAACAAGTTACGGCTTGCCGAAGCGGCCTTTCGAGGCGCGCTCATCATCGTCGTCGAGTTTTTTCTGGAACGCGGGATCATTCGCCTCTTGGCGATTGACGAGTTTCCACGCGAGCCACGCGAAAAACGCCATGCCGCCAATAGCGACGAGCCAACGAAGAATGGTGATCAGGACAACCATGGCGCGATTCTGAATCCTAACCATTCACGCGCAGCGCACGAGTCGCTGCTTCGTTCGCGCGCTGCTTGACCGACTTGTATGCATAAACGCGCGCAGGGTCCGCTTGCAATGCGTCGTGTGTGCGCACGGTCGCGGCGCATGCGTCATCGACAGAAGCGAACGTGCCACTGCCCACCGCGGCCAACAATGCAACGCCGAGCGCGCCACTGGCATCCGACGCAATCAGCGACACCGGCGCGTCGAACATGTCCGCGCACATGCCGCGCCAGAACCCGCTCTTGGCACCGCCGCCACTAAGACGCACTTGTCGCACGGGCACGCCGAGCGAACGCATGAGGTCAACGTTTCCTGCGAGTCCCGCCGTGATTCCTTCAAACACCGCGCGTGCGAGATGATTCGTCGTGTGCGAGATATCGAGGCCCGCGAAACCGCCGCGAATCGCGGGATCGGGAATGGGACAACGCTCGCCGGTGAGATAGGGAAGAAAGACGAGTCCATCGCTGCCGATGCTCACGCGTTCAGCGCGAGCGGCGAGGATGTCATACGCATCCACGCCTTGTTGATGCGCCGACGCAACCGCATCTTGTGCGAGCGTGTCGCGAAACCAACGCAGACTTCCGCCTGCGCTCAACATCACGCCCATGAGATGCCAACGATTGGGCACCGCGTGGCAGAACGCATGCAATTCGCCGTGAGGAGTCGCGCGCCACACATTGCTTGCGGCGAACACAACACCCGAGGTTCCGATGGTGCAACTCACCGTGCCCTCGGCGACGACTCCGCTTCCGATCGCGGCGGCGGCTTGATCACCCGCGCCGCCCGCGATACCGATTCCTGCGCGAAGTCCGAGCTCGCGCGCGGCCGTCGCACTCAGACGAGTGGAGAGCACGGTGGACTCTGCAACATCAGGAAACAGTGAACGATTGAGCGCAAGAATGTCGAGCATCTCGTCGCTCCAACATCGTCGCGCGCAGTCGAACACTGCTGTCCCCGACGCATCACTCGGCTCCGACATGTACTCGCCTGACATGCGAAAGCGCAGCCAGTCTTTGGGCAGCAGCGCTTTCGCGGTACGCGTGAACGCATCGGGTTCGTGCTCACGCATCCACAACAGCTTGGGCGCTTGAAAGCCAGGAAACACACGATTTCCCGTGGTTTTCAGCAGTGTTGCGAGTCCAGGCTCGCGCAGCGTCAAGCGTTCGCAGATGTCGGCACTGCGCGAATCGTTCCACAGAATGCACGGACGAATGACTTCGCCCGCCGCGTCGAGCGCGACGAGTCCGTGCATCTGTCCCGAGAGTCCGATGCTCTCGATGCGTTGTCCGCAATCGTTGCGTCCTGTGCTCGCGTTGCTGCGCGCCAGTGCTTCGTGCACGGCCAACACCGTCGACGTCCACCATGCGTGCGGATCCTGTTCGCTCCACGTAGGACGGGGATACGACACCGCGTGCTCCGCCGTCGCGTCGCCCACGATCGCACCACGCGCATCGATGACGACGCACTTGGTTCCGGAAGTTCCAACATCAATGCCCAGGAAGAGTACGTCGCTTGATGCAGCAGTCATGAGCGCAATGTAGTGCACACACGCGCACTACTTCTTCGCTGCAGGCTCGACGAAGATCTTGGTGGCGTTGACGATGAACGTTCCTTTGTCGTCGACTTCGGCCACGGTTCCTTCGATCACGACAAGCGCGAGCGGTTCGAGATGTCCCGCACCTTGCGCACCGACTTTGATCGGCTTGCCGTCGGCGCCGACAATCTGCACCGTCATCATGTTGGCCTTCTTGGATTCAGACGGTTCGCAGCAGTAATCCCATGGTTTTGCGCAGGTGTCGCCAGGAATCTGATCGCAACTCTTGAGGCTGCGGTCGGCGACCATGAACATCGCGCGGTTCTTCACGAATGGATCGGAGCGTCCGCCGACTTTCGCTTCGATCACAACCGTGTCGCCTTTCTTGGCCGACTTCTTTGACGCCGCGACGGGCTTCGCGTCCGCAGGTTTTTCGGTGACGAACAATGACGGGGCGATCACTGGAGCCACAGTTGGAGGCTCGGTAGGAGCCGTTGGTGGTGCGAGAAAGAGTGTGCATGAGAGGACGGCAGTGAGAATCGAAGCAAGCATGAAGAAGACCTTTCAACGTGTGGCGGTGTTTGTGGGGGGGAGTTACGAACGCAACGCACTCGGAATAGAAAGCGAGAGACAACGGGCGATGGCGGGCGCGGCGCCGACGAGTCCCAGCAGCAGACCTGCAAGCAACGCGCAGGCAATCGCATGCGCATCCACACTCAGTCCAAACGCGCCCATGGAAAACTGTATTGCAATGCCGTCGAGAAAGAGACGCGCAAGGAGCGACGCGATGAGCGCGCCCGCAAGACAGGCGACGGTGGATTCGATGATGAGTGAAATCGCGATGGCGCCGCGCGAAAATCCCAGCGCCTGCAGCGTGCCCACTTCACGGACACGCGAAGAAAACGCGGCGTACATCGCGTTGACGCCGCCGAGCACTCCGCCCGACGAAACCAGGATCGCCGTGACGATGACTAAGAGGCGAATCGGCGCGAAGAACTCGCTGAGTTTCGCGTAGTAATCGCTCTCGTGCATGGCGATGGTCTCAAGATCAAGACGCGAAGCGGTGAACGCCTCGATGTCGTCGAAGTCTGCGTTGCCCAGCGCCGCGATGACGCAGGAGCGGGTGGTGCGTTGCGTGAGTTGCGCCAATCGGTCGAGACGCATCCAGTACTCGCCGTGCATCGCAGTTCCTGGCGCTTCGAACAATCCCACGATCTCAAACGAAGCCCCCGCAACCAACACGCGTGAACCCAGCGTCGCTCCTTCAAGCTTGGCCAATGCGCTCGGTGCCGCCGCGATTTCATCGCTTCCTGATGTGGGCCATCGTCCTTGGGTCAAGCGCACTTGCGGATGCACGATGAATGCGTTCGACTCAAAGCCGCGAATGAGTACTGGTGGAGCTTCGCGCTTGATCGCGCTGCTTGCGTGCGTTGCCTCAGGCGATTGCGAATGATCAAGTTCCACTGGAAGCGCCGCGTGAATCTCTGGCGAGACCGCTGGTATGCCCGCGATGAGCGCGAGTCCGTCGATACTCGCGGCGAGAATTTCTGCGGTGGACGCGGGGATCTCACTGCGTTCAACACTCTCTTCACTGCCCGCGCCAATGAGCAGCGCGTTACTGCTGAGGCCACTTGAAGAGAGCGACGCGTCGAGTCCGCGCGCAAACGCAACCGCGCCTAACACCAAGAATGACACCAACGCGCTTCCGCCTGCAACCAGTGTGAGACGCTTGGGTGAACGACCAAGATTTCGAATTGCGTAGTCAAAAGGCAGGAGTTTCATGCGGTTTTCAGCCCTTCGACAATGCTTCGTCGCGCCACCGAAATCGCGGGGACGAAGCCTGCGCTCACTCCCACAAGCACCGCGACGCTCATCGCGCCCAGTGCCACGGTGAGCGAAGGTTGAAACTCAACCAACACTCCTTCCGCGCCCAATCCGAAATTGCCCAGTGCCAACAACGTGTACGCCGCACCAGCTCCAAGAAGACTTCCCGCGAACGCGAGCGCAATGCTTTCGACAACGACAGTCCACGCGACCAACGTGCCGCGAAAGCCGATCGCTTGCAGAATCGCAATCTCACGCGTGCGGCTTTCGAGCGAGAGAATGATCGAGTTCGCCACCAACGCAAAGACCGCAGCCAACGCGCCCAGTCCTAGCCATCCCGCGAACTCAGCGATGGCGACGAGATCTTCCGCCGCGCGCGCGACGAATGCTTTTTCTGGTCGCGTTGAAGTTGGCGCGCGATCAGGTGCGAAGTGCGTGTCAATTGCCGTAGCCGTCGCGAGCAACAATTTCGGATCAGTAACTTCCACTTCAAACTGCGTGACATCGCCGCCCTGGATTCCTCCCGCACTCGCTTGCAAGAACGGAAGATGCACGTAGCACACGTTGCGATCTTGCAATTCATCGGAATCGATAATGCCCGCGACAGTCACGGGAATTCCCGCCGAGACAAAGCGATCGCCCACCTGCAGTCGTCGTCGCTCTGCCAACACGCTGCCCACCAGTGCAGCGTCACCACGATCAAGGAACTCGCGCATCGATCCCGCGACCACGCGCATTCGCGCTCCGAGAGTCTTCTCTGCGTCGACACCGCGCACGCCGCGAAAGACCACCACATCGAGACTCGCGCGGCAGTTGGAGACGATGATCTGCATCGGAACTGCGCTCTTGACGCCGGGAATCGCCAGAATGTCCTCGAGATAGCGTTCGGGAATGCGACTGGTGAAGGGGCAGAAACGATTGGCGCGATAGACGATGAGTCGGGTGTCGCGCTCGTTGGCGGCCGTCGCTTCTTGAACGCCCGCGTGCACGGCTCGTTCGACGCAGAGCAGAAACACTGCGACGGCAATGCCGAGAATCGCCAACGCCGCGCGCAGCGGATTGCGCGAGAGCATGCGCAGAGAAAGCATGGCGGCGCGCATCAATTGCATCGCGTCACCTCGTTGCTGTTGCGTTGCACGGTGTGCGCGAGCACGCCCTTATCAAGATGAAACTGAATCTCCGCGCGCGACGCGGCATCGGGATCATGCGTCACCATCACGATCGTGCGCCCGCGCGTTCGATGAAGTGTGTCGAGCAGTGTGAGCACCATGTCCGCGCTCACGCGATCGAGATCGCCCGTAGGTTCATCGGCGAGCAACAGCGGGGGATCCGCGACGATCGCGCGCGCGATGGCCACGCGTTGCTCTTGTCCGCCCGAGAGTTGAGAAGGAAAGTGCCCCGCACGATCGGTGAGATCCACCATGGCGAGTGCGTCGTTGACTCGTCGCGCGCGTTCACGCCGCGTGAGTGTTTGCAGCAACAGCGGCAGCTCGACATTCTCATACGCGGTGAGCACAGGCACGAGGTTGTACGACTGAAAGATGATCCCCACTTGCTGCGCGCGCCACGATGCCAGTTGATCGCGCGTCATCCGCGCGAGATCGTGATCACCGATCCACAATTGTCCCCGCGTCGCGCTGTCGATGCCCGCGAGCAAATTGAGCAGCGTCGTCTTTCCCGAACCGCTTGGACCCATGAGCGAGACCCATGAGCCACGCGCGATGGTCAGCTCGAGATCGCGCAACGGAACAATTTCTTGATCGCCCTTGTGATAGACCTTAGTCACGCCGACGCAGCGAATGAAGGCGTTTTCAGCAGTGTTTTCGCTCATGGCGCGTCTCCTTTGAGGGTTTCGATAGGAGTGATGCGTGAACCCGCCGCGACTGTTGAGTCGAGCACGACCCGATCACCTGATGCGAGTCCTTGCGTCACTTCGATCCATCCGTTGCGACGCTCGCCACCGAGTTGCACCGTGCGCAGTTGAGTCAACGCGGAGTGCGCCTCAGGGATCACGAGGAGCACTTGCGCCGTGTGATTAGCATCGTCGCGTGAGCGCAGTGCATCGGCTGGTACCGCGATGACTTCACCACGCGCAGAGGTTGATCCGATGGCAACTGTTTCGATGCGCACGCGCGCGAGCATGTCGGGACGCAGTGCACCGTCGGGATCGATCACCGACACTTTGCATTGCAACGTGTTCTTCTGCAAATCACCTTGCGGCACAATGCGAATGATCGCGCCCGTGAACACGCGATCAGGCAACGCATCAACTCGTATCTGCGCGGTGAGCCCGACGCTGAGTTTTGCTGCATCCTTGAGCGGAACATCACATCGGACTTGCAACTGTGCAGGGTCGTAGATGGTGATCGCGCTCATGGCATCGCCGCCAACGCGCGAACCAGGGCGCACCAATCGCGAGAGAACCACGCCATCGCAAGGCGCGCGCAGTTCGCTCCGCTCGAGCATGAGTTGCGCTTCGTCGCGCATCGCTTCTCGCGCAGACCTTGCGCCGATCGCCGATGCGAGCGCCGCTTGGGCGGAGTCGCGTGCAAGATGCTCGGAGATGAGCAGTTCGCGTGCAGTCGTCGCGCTGGCAAGGATCACTTGCAGGGCGGTGAGTCGCGCTTCACGCACGGGGCGCTCGAGACGCAGTGATTGCGCTTTCGCCTCGAGTGCAGCGGTGCGCAAGGCGAGGCGTCGCACCTCGCCTTCACTCGCGCCGCCCACGGAAACCAGGGTATTTTTGCGCGCGAGTTCATCGGCGGCTTCGTCGTATGTCGCTTGCGCTTCGGCGATTTCTGCGCCGAGTTTGAGCAGCATTCCATCTGCTTCAGCGACCGACGAACTTGCGGTGGCCAGCGTTGTCGTCGCATCGAGTGCGAACTCGAGGGTGCGCGTCGCCGCAACGAGTGCTGCTTCTCGCGCCCCAACTTCCGCGTGCGCGGACAACAATTCGGCTTCGCTGCGTGCGAGAGCGATTTCTTGACCGCGCTGTTCAAGCGTCACCATCAACGCACCTTTGATCACGGGTTCGCCTTCGAGGACATGCACCGTTTCGACGATGCCTTCGCGCAACGCAGCGACCTCGGTAGCGAAAGGCATGGGCTCAAGCCAACCCGGGGCTTGCAATCCTTCGGTCGCGCGTTTGGGTGCGGCATCGGAAACGATTTCGGTCACGGGCGAAACCATGACTTCTGGAATGTGCTCGCAGGCACGAAACCCCGTCCATGTCAGCAGCACGACTGCGCCGCCAATGATGATCAGTGGAACTGCGGTGCGCGCAATGACGCGCGAGAGCGGGTAGTGAGAGGCAGTGCTCATCGCGGAGCTCCTTGCTGCATCGTCGATGCATTGAGTGACACACTCGTCGCCGGAGCAATGCGTGTGTCGAGAGTCGAGATGGCATCGGCGAGTGCGATTTCCTGTCGCGCGGCGCGCACTCGTGCGGCGCATTCGAGCAATTGCATCTGCGCGACGAACTCCTTGTTTGCTTCGCCTTGCGTGTGCGAGGCAATCGCGATGTCGCGCACATGCTGCGCGTTGATCGCCGCCTGACGCGCACTTCGCACACTGGCAACCGCGGCGTAAAATCGCGCTAGTGCATGCACGTTCTCGAGGTCAGCTTTGCGCTGCGCCTCGAGGAGTTCGGCCAACGCAGCGTCGCACTCGGCGCGCGCGGCAGCGAGTTCGTGCTGGCGACGAAACAGGGGCAGGGTGAAGTCAAGCGTCAACAGCACTGCTTCACGATCTTCGAGATCGCGCATGTATCCGCCGCCAAACATCGCGTCGCTTCCCAGTGGATTGTCTAACAGTGCGAGTTGCGCGCCTGCCGTCGCGACTTGGTAACGGGCGCGCACGACGTCAAGCGTCTCGTGACGCACGCCCTCGAGTGGCTGCTGTTCGTGCGCGAAAATTTCAGGCACAACCTCGATGGCGAGCAGCGATGCGAGTGCAACGCTCGCGTCATGTTCGGCGAGTTCGCTCTCGAGCAATTCGTTGGAAAATCCCAAGGCATCAACGCTGCGCTCGTTGAGTGAAGCATCCGTACTCTCGCCCGCAGCAACACGCGCGCGTTCGATGGTCTCGAGTTCTTGCGCGGCGCTCAGCGCGTCACGCGCGGCAGCGTTGGCGTTGCGTGAGGAGTAGACCACCCGCACCAATCGACGCGCCTCTGCGGAAGTCGCGGCGCTGCTTGCGACAAGTTCACGCGCGAGCGCGTCACGTTCACGCGACGCGGCATCGATCAACGCGTCTTTGGTGAACAACCAACCGATGCCCTCGGTGATTGATGCGCCCAACGCCGTGCCAGCGAGGCCATCGATGGGAATGCCCACTTCAAGCGCGATGCGCGGATCAGGTGGCAGCGTGACTGCGTGTGCGCGCGCGGCGGCAGCGTCAAAACGCAGCGAAGCCGCGCGCACTTTGGGTGAGACCGCGAGCGCGCGTGCGGCGGCGCTCTCGGCATCGAGTGGTTGCGCGAGTGGTGCGATGTCCGCAGTTGCTGTTGCGGTTGACGCCATGCGCGGTGTATTCGCGGCGCAACTCACACACAGGGCGCACGTGATGAAGAGGGCGCTCTTCACGATCGGCGCAACAGTCGCCATGCGAACCGCTGCTTGCAGTGATTGAAATTTCATGTGGGTTCTCGGCCTAAGGAGATGTTCAGACAATCGTGATCGACGCAACAACGCAACGCTCGTGAAGAGGCGTTGCCAGTTGCTTAGATCCGAAGTCGAGCCGAGATGATGAGCGCCAAGCGCGGCGGAGGATCCGCGTCAGAATCGCGAATCGACGAACGATCGGTGACGGTCGACGCGATTGCGTCTCCATCGAACACCAGCGAAGCCGCGAGTGGCACGCCGATGACATCGATCACAGGAACGAACGGGGCAATCGTCGCCGCGAATTTCGCGCAGCAGCCGCCTTGGCAGCAACTCGATGGCTTGCGCGAATTGCTCTTGTTTTCCACGTCATTCGTGGCAGAGTCGTCGTCGGTGTCGACGCCGAAGTCGTCGTTCTCATCTTCCGCGTGGCAGCGTGAATTCGAGCAGCATGATGAGACCGCAGCCGCGGAGTGGTCGGCAAACAAGCCCGCAAACAACTGCTTCTCACAGCAGCACAACATCATCCACGCGGCGAACGCGCAGACAAGAAGGCGGTGTGTGGCAGAAGGGTGAGGCATGCGTGCGTCAGTCGTCTTCGGTTCACTCGAGCGTGCGCTGCAACTTGTTTCGATTCGCGGCGCAGGAAGTGTGAGTGAGGAAACCTACATCAGAAACCAAGCCGAGGACGCGGAAAAAATCCGCGGGGAGGTAAACATTTCAATTGAGTTCATGTCCAACCCTCGCGACTGAGTGATGTGTGCGAGGTGTTATCGGGGTGAATCATGAGCGAGGCTGCTCATTGCGAGCGCGTCGACGGCGTTGCATGGGCACTGCGAAATCGCCGCGCGCGCAAGTAGAGATACGCGGGCACGCTCACAGCGCCGACCGAAATGATCCACGCGACTATTGCGGCGATCCACAGCGGCATTACTGGGAAGAGCCACGCTGCGAGCAACGCGTAGGCACTCACGCTCAGTGTGCCCAGAGTCATGGGGCCAACTGCGCCAGTAGGAACATGCGCTCCTTGCGCGAGCCATGTCGCGATCATGATGGTGGTGAAAATCACAGGGAAAACCGCGGCCATTCCGCTGGCGACGGGCCAACCCGCGCGCGAGAGCGTGAGCGCGACAATGATCACGATGACCGCCGAGGCCCCGCGCATCGCGAGGACGATCGTGCTCACGCGGTGCGTTCCTTTGGGCGCTGGATGCGCCACGCGATTGGCGGCGAATCCGAGAGCGATGCCCGCAGCGAATGCGATGAGTCCAGTGAGCAACGTGTTGTCGAGCGTTGGTTGCAGCGCGTTGTTGGTGGCGACGACACCAAGGGCAACGACGCACCACGCGCCCAACGCAAGCAACGTCGTCGACACCAGTAGTCGCGTAGGAGAGCGTTGAATCATGTGTCGCCCGAGTCGTGCGGGAATCACGCGCCACAACACGAGATAGCCGGCGTTGAGCAGCATTCCAATTGGGATGAAGGCCATCGCGCGCCGAAATTCATCGACATCCGCGCTGCGTCCGTAGATTCCGATGGCCGCGGGCACGATGGTCGAGGGGATCGTGGAGAGCACGCCACCGAGCGTTCCGCCGAAGCGTTCCACGACGACGGTGGCCAAGATCGCGACGACTCCTGCGGCAAGCGCGGGAATCGCAACATCGATAAGGGCAGCAATCACATCATGCATCAGTCGCACTCTACGCAACTGGTGGCGACGATGAATGCGCGTGCGGCCTTCTGTCAGCCTTGTTTCACGCGTGTGTCACGCTTGTGCAGCGCGTTCATTCGCAGCGCTCGGCGAAACGATGCCTGCAAACGCGTCGCGAATACCGTGCCAACTGCGACGGGCAATGCCATCACGCAGCGCGGCGCGAAATCGTGCCGCGACAATCACATCATGTCGGCGGTAACGCGGTGGCAGCGAAATGACGCCGCGCACACCTTCATCACGCAGCGTGGACCAGAGGAGTCCGCGCACAAGCAGCGGCCGCGCGACGGGAATTTCTAATGAGCGCGGCGGCATCACGAAATACGGTTTGTAAGTGAAGCGCACGCCAGTACCGCTTGGTTCTGCATGGCCCATGGTGCGAATCGGCGCGCCGTGTCCGCGCGCGGCGAGATAGGCACGCAGCGGCTTTCCGGTCGACTCCGCCGCGCCATCGCGCATGAAGAGCAGGTCGCTCGCGATGGAAAGCGCGAAGAGATCCAATCGCACGCACCATCCCGCGATAAAGAACGAGAGCACGATGAGTGGCACACAGATGAGCATCGAGAGATAGGGACTGATGAGTAGCGCGATTCCAAGTGTTGCCAGAATCGACACGCGAATCGTCACCAGAATCGCATCGAGAATCGCAAACGGGCTCAGCACGATCAGCGCGTCGATGACATGGAAGGTGATCCACACACACACGAAGATCACCAGCACTGCGGGCACTGCGAGAAGAAACCCAACGGCATCACTGGGCATCGCCTGCGTGAGAAATCCTCCGACCGCCGCGGTGTTTGTGGGATCACTCGGCGCCATCGAAACCGCGGCCATTGTCGTAATGATCGAAGGCAGGAGGATGCCCGCGGCCACGAGCGCCGAGAGCTTCGCTTCGAAGTATTCACACGCGTCGAGCACTTTGCGCAGCGGCAGTGGAATCATCGGCGACGCGAATTTCTTGAGACCCAACCCGAGCAACAGAGTGGCGCAGGGGATGAGCAACCAGGGATTGGCGTGGAGCGGAAGTGTGCCGCTTTCGGCCGAAAAGCCGCCCAAACGAAAGAAGTCGGCCAAGCCAATCGCGACCAACACCAACAGCGGCGAGATCGCCAGTCCTGTCACTTGCGCCACACCAGTCGAGATGACCGCCGCGCGTGACTCGCCGCTGATTGCCGGGGCAGCCGCAACTCCATTCATCACTTCATTTGTGGTTCCGCTGTCGAGCACCTGCAGTGCGTGCGCGCTCGCGGCGATGGTCAAGAGGGCGAGAAGTGCGAATGTAGTTTTCCTCATCGTGGGCATTCTTACCGATTCGCCCCGACACACTTGCAATCAATCACGGCGATTAGGATGCGCGCGTGCTTCCCAATCTCCAATACGCCGCGATTCGATTCGAAAACTTTCACAGCGAAGTGCTCCTTCCGCAGGCATTTCCCCTGCGAAATGCCTTGGAAGTCGCGGTGTGGCAAGTGCCGCACTCGGGGCTTGAGTCCGATCATCCGACGCTTGCGCAAGCCAAACGCGCCAAATATCGCGACACGTCGGTTGGACTCCGTTGGGGTCCGGTGTGGAGTACGGCGTGGTTTCGTGTGCGCGGCAAAGTGCCTGCATCGATGCGTGGTCATACCGTGGCGCTGAAGTTTTCTTGCGGCACCGAAGCCACGCTGTGGAAAGATGGCGTGCCCTTCCAAGGATTTGATCCGTATCGCGACCTCGCGTTTTTGCTGCAAAACGCCCGTGGGAACGAGAAGATCGACGCGCTCATCGAAGGCGCGTGCAATCTTCCACTGGGCATCTCAACCTTCTGGTGGGATCATCCCGAACTGCAAACGCGTTGGCGCGAGCCGAATCCCGGTCGCCTCGAGTGCGCCGAGTTGGTGGTCGTCGATGAGTCCGCTTGGCGTTACGCGCAGGCGTGGGATTTCGTGCGTCGACTCATGCTCGCATTGCCCGCAGATAGTGCGCGCGCGACCGAGATCGCCAACACGCTGCGCGACATTCACGCGTCCATCGACGCTGCGAACCCGGTGCCAGGAATGGAAGAAACCGCTTCTGCGCTCGATGAATTGGTGCAAGGCGGCGTACATGAACCAGCGACCGCGTGCGTGGCCGTTGGTCATGCGCACATCGATACCGCGTGGTTGTGGCCACTGCGCGAAACGCGGCGTAAGTGCGTGCGCAGTTTCTCCAACGTGCTGCGACTTCAAGAACGCTTCGCCGACTTTCACTTCTTGTGCTCACAAGCAGCGCAGTACGAATTCGTGCAAGAGGACTCGCCAGAACTCTTCAAGCAGATCAGCAAGCGTGTGGCCGAAGGTCGATGGGAAGCGGGCGGCGCGATGTGGATCGAACCCGATTGCACGTGTCCCTCGGGGGAAAGTCTGGTGCGCCAGATTGTGCATGGCACCAACTACTGGACCGAAACGTTCGGCGCCCGCGGCGCGCAACGCTTTCTCTATCTGCCCGACACGTTTGGCTTTCCTCCCTGCATTCCGCAGATTGCGCGCCTTTCTGGCCTCGACACCTTCATCACCAACAAGATGAGTTGGTGCGAGAGCAATCGATTTCCTCATGTGACTTTTTTGTGGCGCGGACTTGATGGCACCGAGTTGCTCACCCATCTCACACCTGGGCACAACTACAACTCATCGATCGAACCCGCCGACATGTTGCATGGTGAGAAGAACCTCGTGACCCAAGATGGTCAGAGTTTTTTCTCCAGCGCGATTCCCGTGTGGCTGCAACCGTTTGGCTTTGGCGATGGTGGTGGAGGCCCGACCGATTGGCAGATCGCGCGCGCCGAACTTGCCCAAGATTGCAGCGGTTTGCCGCGTTTTGAGCAGCATCGCGTCGATGTGTTCTGCGGTCGATTGCATGCGGGTCGTGACGCACTCGCGACGGCGGGACGAGATATTGCGGCGTGGGATGGTGAGCTTTATCTCGAACTTCATCGCGGCACGTACACCAGTCAAGCGTGGCTCAAGCGTCAGAATCGATTGGCGGAGTCGGCGCTGCGTGATGTCGAGGCGCTCGCGTGTTCACTGCCCAAGACTTCACCGCGCGCGCTCAACGAGTTTCGCGGGCGCATCGATCGTGCATGGAAGACGCTGTTACTCAATCAGTTTCACGACATCCTTCCCGGATCGTCCATCAAGACGGTGTACGACGATGCGCGCGCAGATCATCTCGCCATCGCGCAAGTCACGATGGCTGAGCGTGATCGTCTCGAAACCGAGTTCGCAGCACTCGCCGACACGCGGGGCATGAAGACGCCGATCTTGGTGCGCAACAGCGCGTCGAAAAAACGTTGCGCCATCATCGAAGTCGACGGCGGCTTGATTGATGTGAACGATGTTCCCGCGATGGGCATGAAAGTGGTTGATGCCGCGGCGATTGGCCAACTTCCGGAAGCGGTGCAAGTGCGCGCGAGCAAGCGCGGCGTCGAGATTTCCAACGGAATCGTGCGTGCGTTCATCGATCTCGCGGGGCGCGTGGCTGAACTCGAGCATCTTCCGACGCGTCGCCTTGCGAATCAGCGCGATGCGCGAGGACGCGCGCGTCCGATCAATCAACTCGCGCTGTACGAAGATCGTCCGCGTCGCTGGGAAGCGTGGGACACCGATCGCGATTACTTCGACAAAATGACGCCAGTTGATGGCGATGCAGAAATCGCGGTGCTCACTGCGCATCCGCTGCGCGGCGAAGTGCGCATCGAGCACGCGATTGGAACTGGCAGTCGCGTGTGGCAAACCTATCGACTCGATGCGGGATGCGGCCGACTCGAAGTGCGCACCGAAGTGGATTGGCACGAATCGCAGACATTGCTGCGCGCGTTGTTTCCTTGCGCAGTGCGCGCGCGCCACGCTTGGTTTGGCACGCAGTTTGGTGCGCTCGAGCGACCGATTCATCGCAACACGAGTTGGGAAGAGGCACGTTTCGAAGTGCCTGGTCATGCGTGGATGGATGTTTCCGAGCCTGGATTTGGCGTCGCAATTCTTGATGACGGTCGTTACGGACGCAGCGCGTTGGCCTGTGCGGACGGCTGCACATTGGGACTGTCGTTGCTCAAGAGTCCGCTGTTTCCCGATCCATCATGTGATCGCGGAGAGCACGCGTTCAACTACGCGATCATGCCTCATGCGGGTGATTGGCGCGATGCCGGAGTCGACACCGCGGCGGAGTTCTTCAGAGAGCCGATGCGGGCGATGCGATTGAAGGCATCACGCCCCTCGTCGCTCGCCACGCGCGCATCGAACCCATCGATGCGAGGAGCATGGGCGCCCTTTGATGTGTTGACCACCCCAACCATGCGCGTCGAAGTTTCTGCATGGAAACCCGCAGAAAACGGCCGCGGCAGGATCTTGCGCCTGGTGGAAACGCGTGGCGCGCGCGGTGATGTCCAGTTGTTTTGGAACATCGACGCCAAGAGCGTCACCGCCGTTGACTTGCTCGAACGACCACTGGCGAACACCGACATGGTGCACTCCAAGGGTGCGGCCACACTGTTGCGCATGAAGCCGTTTGAAATCGTTTCGTTGCGCGTGGAGTGATGCGCGCAGTCATCGCGATGCAGGCAGTATCCTGAGCTCATGAGGATGACACTCGTCGACTGGATCTTTCCGATTGCGTTGGTGTTGATCCTCGCAGTAGTTGGAATTCGAACGCGTAAATATGGACAGAGTGTTGCGGGGTTTCTCGCGGCCAATCGCTGCGCGGGGCGCTACCTCATCGCACTCGCGGATGCGCGTGCCGCAATTGGACTCATCACCCTCGCATGGTTCTTCCAACAGAACTACGACGTCGGCTTCACATCCGTTTGGTGGGGACTCGCAGAAGGTCCGGTGATGATCTTCTTGGCGCTCACTGGTTGGGTCGCGTATCGCTATCGCCGCACGCGCGCGTTGACGCTGGCGCAATTTCTGGAGATGCGCTACTCACGCTCGTTTCGCGTGTTTTGCGGCCTCGTGGCAGTGATCGCGGGCATCTTGAATTACGGAGTCTTCCCGGGAATCTCCGCACGCTTTCTCATGCATATGTCGGGGCTTCCCGCGGAGTTTGCCATCGGCGGACTCGCGTGCGACACCTACATCGTGTTGATGGCAGTGATGATCAGCACCGCGCTGTTCTTCATCTTTCTCGGCGGACAAGTCACGGTGATGATCACCGACTTCTTGCAAGGTGTGTTCTGCAATTTGGTCTTCGCGGCACTCACCCTTTGGCTGCTGTTCAAGTTTCCTTGGAGCGATCTCTCGACCACATTGCTTTCGGTGAGTGAAGGCAAGTCACTGATCAATCCTGCGCCGAGCGCGTTGGCCGCCGAGGAGAACTTCAACGTCACCTACTGGATGATTCAAGTGGTGATTCTGCTGTACACCGCGAAGGCGTGGCAGGGCGATCAGGGTTACAACGCCGCCGCGATTACGCCGCATGAATCGAAGATGGCCAACATTCTCAATGGCTGGCGCTTTCGCGTGTTGATGTTGGTCACGTTGGTGTTGCCGCTGTGTGTGCGAACGATGTTGGAACACCCCGCCTATGCGGTCGAGGGACAAGCAATTCGTGATGCGTTGGCCGCGGTGCCAGCGGGTGCGCAAAGTGAAATGCGCGTGCCCATGACACTCGGCGCAATGTTGCCCGCGGGATTGTTGGGGCTGGTCACGGCGGCGATGTTTGGTGCGTATTTAGGCACCGACAACGCATATCTGCATTCGTGGGGTTCGATTCTGGTGCAAGACGTGGTGATGCCCGTGCGTCAATGGATGGGCTTCGCGCCGATGGAACGCAAGCGTCACGTTACGGTGATCAAGCTCGCGATTCTCGCGGTGGCGATTTGGGGATTCTATTTCAGCATCACCTTCCGCTCGCCCAACGAACGCATCGCGATGTATTGCAATCTCACTGCGAGTTTGTTTTACGCGGGTGCTGGCTGCGCGATCATTGGTGGTCTGTACACGCGCTGGGGAACTCTCGCAGGAGCATGGGCGGGAATGCTTTCGGGAATGGCGTGCGCAGCCACAGGAATCTTCACCAAGGAATTCGGCAGCGTGTGGCAAAGTTGGAGCGGAGGTCCGCTCGACATCGTGCACGGCGCGTTGATGTTCATCAACAACTACAACGGCCAAATGCTGGGCTTCGTCGCGATGATCGTGGCGACCGTGATGTATGTGTGCATCTCACTCAGCGGCCGACAAGTGTTTGATCTCGACAAGCTTTTACATCGCGGAAAGTATGCGGTGTCGGAAGACACTGATCTTGCGGAGCGCGAAATCGCCGCCGACGAACGACGCAGTTTTTGGGAGAAAATCGGCATCGATCGCGACTTCACGGGTTGGGATCGTGTCGTGACATGGGTCACACTCGCGTGGCCGATTGCGGGCACGATTCTCTTCGCCATCGGCACGCCGATCATCATTCTCTATCCCTTCCAAGATCAAGCGTGGCTCGCGTTTTGGCATGGCTACACCTACTTCACACTGTGCGTTGGAACGGCGGTGGTGATTTGGTTTGCCATCGGTGGCTTCCGCGATTTGGCGCGCATGTTGCGTTTGTTAGAAGCGCGAAGAATTGCCCTTGAAACGCGGGGAATTGGTGCGGATGACGACGGAAGCGTTGGCACTCGTGGTGACTCATGAGGCGAACGATTCCGCTGCCCGAGTTCGGTTGGAGCGTGCGCGCGTGCGGCGGAATGTCGCATGCATGCGTGGAGAATCGTGTGATCACGACCACGCGTCACGCGTTGCGTTCGATCCACACGGTGCTCGCCAACGCCGGAATTCAGAAGCCGATTGATCCGCTGCGCGCCGAGCTTCACAGCGAGTGGGTCGGGCTTACGCAGTGGAGCGCATCGTGTGAAGTCACTGTGCCAGAGACGAGTGCGGGAACTGAATGCGTGTTGCGTTTGGGCACGCTTGATGGCGCGTGTGAAGTGATGCTCGGTGAGGTCACGCTCGGCACGCACATGTCCGCGTTCGTGCCCTTTGAAGCGAGCGTTCCGCAATCGTTGCGCGGTAAGCGTGTGCGTTTGGAACTGCGCTTCCAAGCGCCGGTGAGTGAGCTGCTCCGCTGGCAAGCGCAACTTGGATCACGACCAGTCAACGGCGATTGGAATCCCTATTGCTTCGCGCGCACGGCGGCGTGCAGCTTCGGTTGGGATTGGGGTCCGCGTGTTCCTGGAGTGGGTTTTTCTGCGGGAAACTGGAGCTGTTGGAGCGATGCGCGTCTGTTGGCTCCATCGATTTCTCAAGTGTGGAACGACGATGGCTCGGTCACGGTGCGTGTTGCAGTGCGCGGCGATGTTGGTGCCTGCGAGCAACGCATCGAGCTTGAATCACCTGATGGCGAGTGCATCGTGCTCGCGCCGCATGTGACTGAGCACACGATGCGGGCTGGCGCACGTTGGAATCCTTGTGGTCGCGGCGCACGACACAACGCGTTTTGGAACGCGCGCGTCACACTGAGCAACGATGGCGAGTTCGTCGATACGCGTCGCGCGCGCTTTGCGTTGCGTCACGTTGAACTCGATAGCGCACTCGATGACATCGGCCGTAAGTTCTTGTTTCGCGTGAACGGATTGCCGCTGTTTGCCAAGGGCGCGAATCTCATTCCCTCACTGGTGAGCGGCGGCGCAGTGGGCAATTGGCGCCGCGAAATGCAACGCTATCGCGCCACCGGATTCAACATGGTGCGCGTGTGGGGCGGCGGTCGCTATCTCCCGCACGCGTTCTACGACGCATGTGATGAACTGGGCATTCTCGTGTGGCAAGATTTCATGTTTGCCTGCGCGACCTACCCCGAAGATGAACCGTTCGCGACGCTCATCGAACATGAAGCGCATCATCAAGTCGCACGACTGTCGCGACATCCATCGATCGCGCTGTGGTGCGGCGGAAACGAAGACATTCTCGCGTGGTGGAGTTGGGGTTGGAAGGAACGACTGACCCAAGGACAATCGTGGGGTGCAAAGTATTGGCTCGAAACTCTTCCGCGCGCCGTCGCGGTCAATGATCCAGGCACTCCCTATTGGGCCGAGAGTCCTTACTCAGGTTCGATGGAACTTCATCCCAATGATCCTGATCATGGAGATCGTCACACCTGGGACGCCGAGGCCAAGCTCGAGGGATATCGCACGATTACGCCGCGTTTTTCCAGTGAGTTTGGACATCAATCACCGCCGTCCCTTGAAACGCTGCGCGAAGAATTTCCCGCCGAAGCGTTGGTGATTGGAAGCAGCGCGTTGGCGTTGCGCCAGAAGGCGTGGGGCGGCGACGCAGTGCAGTACCAACCGTTTCTCGATGAGCGATTTCGTCCCGCATCGAACTTCGCAGAACACATCGCGCAGTCCCAACATTTGCAAGCGCGTGCCATGGATGTTGCGTTGCGATGGCTGCGCGCGAATGCGCCGCGATCGATGGGCGCGCTGATTTGGCAGTGGAATGATGTGTGGGCAGGTCACTCGTGGTCGCTCATCGATGTCGCGGGGCGCGCGAAGCCATCGTGGCACTCAGTGCGCAAAGCGTGCGCGCCGAGGTTGCTTTCAATTGAACCGACGGGCGATGACGGTGCGCTGGAAGTGGTGTTGATCGACGATCGCGCGTTTGTGGATACGGATTACTTCGAGCGCAACGAGTTCGTCGCCACAGTTGAAGTGATGGAGATGAGCGGTCGTGTTGTCGAGAGCGCGACGGTTGCGCTGGCGCCCTCGCGAATTGCAGGTTTGCCCACAGCAACGGCGCGCGGACGCATTCTGCAATCGATGGCGACAGGACGCGATAGCGCACGCGAGTTTCTACGCGCCACGTTGCACAACGCACCCACGCTTGCGAGCGCAACGTGGTTTCTTGCGAGCGACGCGGTCGTCGCGTTGCCTGTGCCCGTTCTGACACAAACAGTGAAGCGCGTCGCGGGACTGCGCGTTTATCGCGCGGAGACAGTGATTCGCGAACTTTGGATCGAGCCGGTGACGCGTGAACCTGCGCGCGCGAGTCGCAGTTGTTGGCGCACGCTCGTTCCCGGCGACGAGGTACTCATGCGCAGCGGCGCGCGTTGGTGGAGCGCCAATCACTTCAGCAAGCATCGCAATGGGCGCGACAACATTTGATGAGCGCGCGTGATCGCGCACGTGATTCCATACGCCCGCAATGAGCAGCATCTGCGCGCGAAAAAATCCGTGAAGTAAAACTGTAGTGAAAACGAGAAGGCCGATTTTGCGGCGGTATTCTCATGCAATCGTGACGAAGCTTCGACTGGCCCGCTGCTGATGCGAGGTCAGACTTCGTCCACCCAGAAAAACTCAACGCAAGAAAAAGGGGAGATCGATGATCGCATGCTTCGATTCGTGGAGTGAGGACAGTGGTAAACGAGCCGTGGTGAAGGCCGTTGCGAACGCGAAGAGCACGCTCGCGGGCTGGAACTCCACATCCATTTCGGGAGGAGTGGTGGTGCAAGTGTCGGGGAGTGCGAAGAATTCGTCGTTGCACGCGAGTGGCGCGTTGGGTGCGATGGATTCAGAATTGCCAATTCCCCCGAGGAGCGCACAGTGTTCGGCGAGTAACGGGAGCGGTGATGCACATGTCGACTCGCAAGGAGCGGGGCCGAATGAAACGCAACCGTTGGTGGTGATTCATCCCGATGCACCTGATCCGCAGCAGTTCGCGTCCCCGATGGCGCCTTGCGAAATCTTGGCGGTGTTTGCGCGCAAGTCGCGCGTTCGCGAGCAGGAGATCACGCGCATCATCAAGCAAGCCGCATTTGACGGAATGCCTACCGAGCGCATCCTCGCCGCGATGGCCTACGACAACGAACTCGCGCCGTGGACCACCAATCGCCAACAGTTGATGGAGATTGGAATTCACACTCCAGACGCGTCAGACATTCCCACCGACGCGCACGAAGTGACGCAACTGCTGTGGACCGTCATCTATGGCATGGCGGATCTGGGCATCTATCTCGCGGGAACGAATCATCTCACTGATCACGCGCTGCTCTCACGAATACTCGGCGTGAATGAAGGCAGTGGGCTCGCGAGCGTCATCGACGAACGCGTGCGCATGGCGGATCTGGGCATCTATCTCGCGGGAACGAATCATCTCACTGATCACGCGTTGCTCTCACGAATACTCGGCGTGAATGAAGGCGGTGGGCTCGCGAGCGTCATCGACGAACGCGTGCGCGATGTTCCACCGTGCGCCGAGATGAGTGAGTTCGTTGACTTTGGTCCGAGCGCAAATGTCGCGACGGAGCACCATCTCATCATCCCGTTGGATGGTGTTTCGGATCATGAGTTGGATCACATGTTTGATCATGAGTCGGATCATGAGTCTGATCATGAACCGCAAGACGAAGATTTTATCGTCAAGTCGATGTTGGCTCCAGACGGCCAGGGTCTCTCCTTCGAGGAGACGGTGATGCGCACCGAGGAGCTCATTAGCAGGGTCGGTTGGAGCGCAGCAAAGGAGCAGTTAGAGCGTCCGATGCGACCGGATCGTGATCGCATTCTTCCACGGCCAAGGCGTGGGCCGACATGAGTCGAGACGCGATCGACGTGGCAGCAACGCGATCGCGCGCGATCAAGTGTGATCAAGTGTGAATTCCGCAGGATTAGCGCGGCGTCACGGTCTTGGCACGACCAAAGGTGCGCAACCACGAGACGGGGGAACGTGGTCGCGGTCCCTTACGCGCTTTCGCTTGCTTCCACCAGTGGACGCCAAACGAAATGGCAACGCAGAGGGCGATGGCGGCAAGGCCCAGCGTGACCATGTCGCCGAGACCCTTCGCGCGCGCAAATCCCATGGCCCCGATGTAGCCCACGCCGATTTGGATTGGCGAGGTGATCGCGACGGTACTCAACTCGACGGAGAGGAATTTCCACCACGGCATGTGGAGGATTCCCGTCATGGTGAGCACTGGTGTGCGCGTGCCCGGAATGAAGCGCGCGAGGATGAGCACGATGACGCCGCGCTCCTCCATCGCATACTTCGCCTCGAGCAAACGACGTGGCCCCATCATGCGCAAGAATTTTTTGCTGTGAACAAGACGCGTGCCGAAGGTGCGGCAGACCAGGATCCACAGCGTGTCGCCTATGACCAGTCCAAAGTATGCGGCCAAGAGGACTTCGGTCCACTCCATGTGGCCTTCGTGAATCGCGATGCCCGCAGGAATGAGCAGGAAGTCTTCAGAGATATGGAGGCCGACACCACACACGATAAAGGCGCAGAAGATGAACCACGCACCGTACTGTTGGACCCAAGCGATCCACGGACTCACGGTCTCTTCACCCGCGGTCGAGGCGACGTCAACAACTTGCGCGAGGACGAAGGGGAGCTGATCAAAGAGCACGTGCATGCAGGATGGTCACTGTATCAACGGCAGAAGAGTGAGGGTATTGGCGCGACGAAAGTTGTTCCAACGGTGATGCTCTATACGCGATGGGTGATGCTTCACAAGTTGTGCGGGGCGCTGGATGCGCGCTGCTTAATCACCGGTGAAATCACGCCCACGACATCGACACAATCAGAGTTCGCCGCCATTGCCGCGTGGGAAAGACATCGACACAATCAGAGTTCGCCGCCATTGCCGCGTGGGAAAATCGCGGGGAAAGCGGCGAGGTCGATGATGTCACGGGCTCCTTCACGTTGGCGCGTCGGCAAAGTTGCGATTCACAGCAGAGCGGCGAGCGAGGTCACGCCGAGCAATTCGCGGCACCAAAACGGCTCGGCGGCTTCAACGCCGATGCGGCTGCCCACAAACGCGTCGCGTGCTTCGATCGTGCTCACCAGCGCGCGATTGGGAGCGTGGTCGGTGACCTGCGACGGGTACGCGAGAATCGCGGCGCGCTTGTTCGCTCGCCACGGCGAGATGTCCAATGCGAAGGTCGGATCAGGCATCGCGCGCAGATGCGTGCAGTAGTAATGAATGAGGCGGCGCGGATGAATGGCCTCGCCTTCGAGTGCGCACTTGGTGAGCTTGGCGTCAAAGCGCGCATCCTCAACGATGCGCGTGGCGGCGAGATGATCGGGATGGGTGTCGTCAGGATGCGGTGCGAACAAGATCTCGCAGCGAAACGTGCGCAAGACATTGGCCACGGCGTGTCGCGCGCTGAGCGAATGAACGAGCGCGCGATTAGGAAGTCCAAGGTTTCGTCGCTCGCAACCGAGGATCGCGTCGGCGGCGGCGGACTCCGCGGCGCGTCGTTGCGGCGTTCCGTAGGGCGTCGGCTCGCCGTCGGTGAGGTCGAGAATCAGAACGCGATGCCCCTCGGTCACCAACCGCGCGATCGTGCCGCCCATTCCAAGTTCAGCATCATCAGGGTGCGGCGCAGCGACAACGATGTTCATCGCTTCATCCTAAGTGTTTCGCGCGGCGGCGGTGTCGGCGTCGATGGAGCGTGCGCGGACAATCTAGGTCGAACCAACGCGATATCAGGCGCGCGATGGAAGGCACGCTCGGCGGGTACTCCGTGCGATGACAGGCGCGTCGCGGTGACGGAACATCCATGTGACTCGCGCGGTTCACTGACGACGATCCAGCGCTGGTGCAACGAGACGTCGAGCGCAGTAAGCGAGGCTACTTCTTCACCAACCGCAACAACACGATCGCGCGCCTGCGGCTTACTTCGCGTTGCGACGATTCTTTGGTGCTGGCACATCCTGCACCGTGCCATCAAATCCCGGCACTACGCCAATCGGTGCACGCGCTCCAAACGCGCGGTCATAAAGATCGCTCGCCAACGCCGACACATACGTTTCCAACTCTTTGCGTCGTTGCAAAGCACCACTGCGTCGCGCGTATTCAAGTTCCAGCAATGCGCGATCAAGCGCGAGGTAGCGCCTGCGTTCGTTCACGAGATACGCATCACTGCGCGGAGCAGTGGTCAGCGGGGCCAACATGCCAAGGACGGAATCGGTCGCGCCGTGAAGCAGCGGCGCGACTTTGCGTTCGAGGCGCGCCGTCAAACACACCAACGGAATCGCCTGCTCGAGCGTGACCAGATCGCGCAGAAATGTCGCGTACGCGGTTGCGGGTGCATTCGTCTTCGCGGAAGTGACCAGTGAGCGGCAGGCCAACAACGCGAGCGCTTCGAGGTCGCGGGACGCGGGTGCGAGCGTTGCGCGGCGCGATGCCCATGCGCCCCACAGAGCGAGGCGGTCACCACGATCACGCGTGATCGCCACCTCCACTTGATCGAGATCCGAGAGCGCGCGACACATGCGCGCGACGGCGTCGAGCCGGCGCGCCTCCTCGCCACCAAAATCTCCGCGCGCCAATGCATCCGCCCATGCGGCGCGCGCGCGTCCTGCGGCATCGAGAATTTCAGCGGTGCTCTCGCCGGTCAACACGCGCGCACGCTCGGCGCGGTCCTTGAGTTGTGTCTCGTAGGCAAGTGGAAGCGCCTGTTCGCATTGCCGCTCCAGCGTGGCGAAGGCGAGTTGCGCGTCGGCGCGGCGCGCATCGTCGGTCAACATGCGCGCGAGTCTGCGTGCTTGCAGACCAAATCCGTGACTGGCACTGGGCCGAATCGCAGTGATCGCATCGATGAACGACTGCAGTGTGGCGATGCGCAGGCGGTCTTGTTCTAGCGTGACGACACGCGCCAACGCCGAGGCCGTTGCGGGATCCCCTGCGGTGGCGGGGTCATTCGCAATCGTGACAAACGCGCTAGGCAACGCGTCTTGCGCGAAGCGCGCCTTGCGATTGAGCAGTTTGATCGCGTCCTTGAGATCGCGCGGCGGAGTCGCGTTTGCGGCCTTCTCGAGCGCGAACGCTGCAGCGCATGCTTCTTCGATGCGTCGCGCAGCGCGAACGCGCACGCGTTCACCATTGGTATCCGTGGCGACGGTGGTGATCAGCGTGCTGGCCGCACTCGACAGCGCGCGTTGATTCGCCTCTGAAACTCCCGCGAGCGCGCGCAGCTCAACCATCGCGCGCGCGGCATCGACACATGCATTGAGTGAACCGAGTTGCGCCCGTGCGCGCTCATTGCCGATGATGGGAGTTGACGAAGGCGTGGGTGATGGAGCGAAGGTGTCACTCGCGCTGCAGAAGTGCGCGAGCGATTGCGTCACCGCGTCCGCGCTCAACACCGAAGTGCTGTGCTTTGCCGCGCACGCCTCTATCCATTCCACCGCCTTCGCAGCAGCGTCGATGAGAGAGAGATCGCCCGCGCGGGTCGAACTGTTGGTCTGCGCCGCAATCGTCGCGAGCGCGCGTGCGAACGAGGTGCGGGTGACGATCGATTGGATCACCGCAATTCGCGCAGCAATCGCATCAGGTGCAGGAGTTGAGTCGATGCGCTCCGCAACATCGTCACGCGCGTCGGACACGACAGGCCAAGCATTGGGTAGCGCGCTGCTCTCATACAACTGTGCGAGTTCGATGAGCGGCGCGAGCACGAGCGCAAGTGCATCGCTCAGCGCCGTGAGTTCACTGCTGTTGCTGGGAGTTGCCAGCGCCGCTCGCAGCGCGTCAATCGAATTGCCGGCAACTCGTGCAATCAGCGCAATGCTCGCGCGCGTTTGCTCGTCGCTCAACGACTTTCCTTCGCTCCGGCTGATGCCGCTGCGCGCGTTATCCATCAGTGCATCGATGCGATTACGCAGCGCGGCCACGCGCATGCCCGCAACCACCGCGCCGCTTGCGTCCCAAGGACGAGTCGCGCCGATGCGCAGCAGATACGCGCCGATGTTGCGCAACTTCGCGCTCGCTTCACGTGTGGATTTCGCCTCATTGGCGAGCTTCGCGCTTTCATTCAGCAGCACTTGCGCTTCCGCGTCGAGCACGTCGGCTAGTTCCAACGCAGCGTTGGGCGCGTCGATGTTGGGTCCAACGATCGCAGCGCCGAGGTCGAGTGTTTGCGCCGCGCACTCGCGCGAACTTCCTGCGAGCAGCGAGAGCGCGACGAACAACATCGCGCATGCATCGAGTCGCGTGTGTTTGATTCGCGCGTGTCGTACCCGCATGCGTTGCACGCATCGCTCGAAGAGGATGATTCCTCGGTGCAGCGTGGTGTGGACAAGAGGAGTGAAGCGCAACATGCGGGTTCGCTTAGTGAGGGAACTCGGAGATCGGTGCCGGCGCATCCAACGCGTCACCAGTCAGCAGTCGATTAGCGTCACGCGCGGCATCCGCGCCATACCAAATCCAACGAAGACAAAGTCCTTGCGGCGGCAGCGTTGGTCCCGCGCGCTTGCGATCGCATGCGGCGATGATCGCGGGAATCGCCTCGGGCTCGATGCGTCCGCGGCCGACTTCAAGCAGCGTGCCCGCGATGATGCGCACCATGTTGTAGAGAAATCCAGTCGCGCAGATCTCGATCTCGATGCGTCGCGGCGCGGGCGTGCGCACAGTGCAATCCAACACGGTGCGTACGGTGGTTGCGCGTCCATGATCAATCTGCGCAAAGCTCGCGCAGTCGTAGGTTCCCACCAGTGACTGCGCGGCGCGTTGCATACGCTCGGCATCGAGTCGATGTGGTGTGGCGAACACGATGTTGCGATCAAACAGCGGGCGCGGATGATGCGGATGACTGCTGTGCTCGACGGTGTAGCGATAGCACTTGCTGCGCGCGCCACCGATCGGACTAAACGAATCGTGGGTGCGCTCTGCGTGAAGAATCTGCACATCGCGCGGAAGCCGCGCGGTAATCGCGGCGGCAAGTCGTTCGATGGGCACGCGCACATCGGCGGTAAACGCGGCGACTTGGCCGATCGCGTGCACGCCAGAATCAGTGCGACTCGCGCCGACAACATCGACGCGCGGACCGATGAGTTCCGCGACGGCCGTCTCCACCACGCCTTGCACGGTGCGCAGCGGCTCGCAATCTTTGGGCTCTTGTCGTTGCCAACCGTGAAAGTCGGTTCCGTCGTAGGCGATGAGCAATCGATAGCGCGGCATGAAGTTTCTCCGCGGCGAAATAGCTCAACGACCGAAGAGATCGCCAGGGTGAAACATTCCCTTGGACTCGAAGTACGTGAGCGCCGCGTCAACCGAGGAGAAAATTTTCGTCGCGGTCTCAGTGATGAATGGACTCGGCGCCTTGCGCGGCTTCCACACCACGTACACCTCTTTGGTGTGTTCCCACGCGTGATGAAGTTCGCGTTCCACGCCGCTGGAAAGTCCGGGCGTACCGTTGGCCAACTCGGGAACCAACGAGACGATCATGTCGCTCTGGTCCACGAGTTTGAAGTCGCGCATGTAAATCTGACCATCGATATCGCCCGCGATATCCAGCACTTCGCGCACGGAAACGCGAAGGTTTCGTCCCGCGCGTCCACCGAACGAATGCGCTGCGGTCTCGACGAAGTCTTTGCCCTCACGCGCTGCCGCCAACGCGCGATCGAGAAGCAACTTCTCGTCAACATCGCCGGGATCGAAGGTGATGAAGTGCTTGGCCAACTCAGCGCGGAAGTGATCGATCTCCGCGAGCACATCGGGCATGTCCACGACATGACTCATCGGGAAGCTGGGATAGACCTTGCGCATCTCTGGACGCGTGATCAAGCGCGTCGCGGTCTCCACCGTGTCTTGCATGCGTCCGCGCGAGAGGATGTAAAAGTTCTGCGAGCAACCCATCGCTTGCGCGAGTAGTTCGGTCGCGAGAATTTCTTCTTCGCGCCAAACCATGCAGTCTTTGAGCGTCGCGTCGATCTCATGCTCCGCGTGCAAGCGTTGATGCACGACCTCGACGTTGTCGACGAGGCAGATGAACATGTTGGGTTCGAACTTGCGGATCTGATCGAAGTCAAACGCGCTGAATAAACCATGGCGCCAGCGGAATGTCGCGTGCGTGTTCACGATGACATTGCGGTTGTCGCGCGCAGGCATCGTGTCGGCGATGATGTCTTTGAACGCGGCGCGGCGCAGCGTGGCCAATCGCGAAATCGGCAGATCGAGAATGCGTCCCGGACGCACATCGGGCGCCTCGGAATACATCATGTCGCCGAGATTGAACAGACGCAGCGGATCGCCGCGCAGTGACGCAGCCTCTTGCACGGCCTTGAGGTACGGCTTCTTATCAACGCCGATTTGACCAGTCACAATTGCGCGCATGAAGGTGGAGTCCTACTGCCAATGGAGGTTGTCGGAAGGACGCGCAATGGCCTCGCACAGTCCCGAACTCACCGAGAGTAACAGGCTACGACGCGGCGACTTGCGCGAGCAACGCGACGACATGCACCTCGACCGCGCGCCCTTCGCCCACCGCGTCGACCTTCTCGTGAGTCTTGCCTTTGAGATTCACGCGCGCGACGTCCACGCCGAGCAGTCGCGCGATGTTGGCGATCATCTGACTCTTTTGCGGAGCCAATTTCGGGCGCTCACAGATCACGGTGACGTCGAGATTGACCAGCGCAAAGCCCTTGTCCTCGAGGGTTCGGCGCGCCGCCTCCATGAACGTCGCGGAGTCTTTGCCTTCCCATTCCGGTGCGCTGTCAGGAAACGATTGGCCGATATCTTCCATCCCGAGAGCGCCCAGCAGCGCATCAACCACCGCGTGATAGACGGCGTCGCCGTCCGAATGCGCGACGGGACCGACGGGATGATCAAAGTGCACCCCCGCGAGAATAAAAGGGCGACCGCGTCCGTGCGGAGCGGGCGGCTCGAGCCGGTGAAGGTCGTAGCCGTGGCCGATCCGAAGCATGGGGAGCGCGGGCGTCATCGATTCATTGTGTCGCAAACCTCGCGACTTTGCTCGCGAAATCCCAAGCGCGACGGGGGAGTCGGCCGATACCTCCTGTACGCAGCTCTCCTCCGGGGGCGGCGCACACGCAGGCCATCGACCATGAACAGAACGACCACCTTTGCACTCGTCGCCGTCTCCGGCATGCTCACACTCGCCGGTTGCTACGGCCCGCGAGGCGCGGCTTATCCCTACTCGGGCAACGGTTACACCTATGTGTCGACCGAGATGAATCCCGTCACCATCACGCTCTATGACACACGCAATGAAGAGCCGTTCTTCAAACTCGACGTGCCCGTGGGCAAGCAGCTGACGTTGAACTTCCTCGAAGGCAAGGGTGACGATCCCGTCGAGCGCCCCGATCGCATGGTGTATTCAATCTGGAATGCGGGGACTTCGACGGGTCGACTGACCAATCAGTTGACATGCCCTGGTATTGGTTGTCGCCGCATTTCCTATGACATTCGCGCCGCGCCGGAATGGCGTGAAGAACCGCCAGAGATGATCAACCGCGTCGAATCGATGAAGAACAAGCCCGCGTGGTGGACGCCGCAAGGCGGCGAACTTCCGCAGCAAAACAAGTATTACGAATGATGTCGGCGGAGATCTCCGCTTGAAGCCTGTGTTTGCAGCCGTTGCTTGAAGCACTGGCCTCGCCCTACGACCAAGACCTTACGAAACGCGGGGGTTTCGTAAGGTCTTGCTCGTAGGGCGTCGTTGTCTTTAGAGTGAACGTGACGTGCGTCGCCGCCGACCTCATCGCGCGGTGCTCATGCAACTCACGCTTGCGCTGCGAGGCGACTGAACAGTTCGCCGCGTTCTTCATAGTTAGTGAACTGACCCCAACTCGCGCACGCTGGTGAGAGCAACACGATGTCGCCGCTGCGCGCGCGTTGTGCGATGAGTTCCATTGCGCGGGACAACGTTTCGCAAGCAACACTATGCGTGCCGCCCATGAGCGCGCTCGCGGTGGCGCCGATGGTGTACAGCCCTGCGAGTTGATTTCCCAGTTGGGCAATCGCCGTGAGATCCGCGCCTTTGTCGTATCCGCCGGCGATGAGATGAATGCGCGCGGGATCGTCGAAACTCTCAATCGCTAACAAAGTCGCTTGCGGAGTCGTGGACTTTGAGTCGTTGTAGTAACGCGTGCCGCCGCGCTCACACACGAACGCGAGTCGATGAGGGAGACCTGCGAATCCCTCGATACGCGCGCGAAACTTGTGCAGCGAGAGCGATGCATCGAGGCCGCACCACTCATACATCGCGACCGCGGCTTCGATCGCGAGCCGAGCGTTGGCGCGGTTGTGCGCGCCAGGAATCGCGGGGCGAAGTTCATCGATGGTTGGCAGCGCGAGCGTGGGCGCATCCGCATCTTTCCACCACGGCTCAACTCCGAGCGCCACCGCGCGCGCGGCTTCCGCGGTTCCTTCGAACGCGCTGATGAATCGCGCTCTCTTAGGAGCGCATGCGCGGATTCGCGATTTCGACTCCGCGTAGTGCGCGAACGAGCCATGCCAATCGATGTGGTTCTCCAGCAGATTGGTGAACACCGCAATCGGTGGCGACCACGGCATCGCTTGGGCGATCCACCACAACATCGCACTGCTGAGTTCGAGCACGACGAAGTCTTCCCGCGCGATGGAATCGAGTTGACCAAGCAACGACCCACCGATGTTGCCGCCAAAATGCGCGCGCGTCGCGTCGCCGTCAAGCGCGGCGCGCAACATCGCGCTGGTCGTGCTTTTTCCAGCGCTTCCCGTCACCGCGGCGATGCGTGTCACGCCGCGCGCGGCGAGCTCATTGATGCTCAGTCCAATCTCGGTGAGCAATGGCACACCAGCGGCGCGCGCGCTGTTGAGCAACGCGTTGTCCCAGGGTTTGGGAACGGCGGGATTCACGATGACGAAATCCGCGCGTTCAAAGTCAGCGCTCTCGTGCGTGCCTAAGACGCAGCGCACCATTCCATTTTCGATGAGATCACTCAACTGCGCGAGTGGCTTCGCGAGTTCACGCGCATCGAGGCGATCAGTGAGCGTGACACGCGCGCCACGCGCCGCGAGATACCGCGTGACACCAACGCCGCCACCAAACTGACCGAGTCCCATCACTGTGACGCGCGCATCGCGCCACGCAGGAATCGCCGCGTTCACAGCGCTGATGGCGCATTCACTCATGGTGTTGTCGCCGGCGTCGATGGTGTGTTGGATGTCGTCGAATCGTTCGCCTTCGTCACCGCGCTCGCGGGCAACGCGATGTTTCCCAGCGTGGCATCGGAGATGCGGATCGCACGCAGTTCCAGTAGAGGCGCGAGTTGATCGACGCCCGCGCCGATGGTGGTGTCGATGGAACCGATCACGCGCGCGCGTTCGAATTGAAACGCGGCCGCGATGATCAATTCATGTGTGCCCGACAGACTCGGGCGCGGATCTTCGGAAAGCACGGTGAACGACTGGTAGCGGCCGTAGCGCTCTTGTGCGAGGCGCGCGAAATCTCCAATGTCACTCGCCGCAATCGAAGTGCCTGATGCGGCGCGCCACTTGCTCAACGCCGCGGTTTCGCCTGGGGTATCGATGGCGGCAAATGTGGTTCGCACGCCTCCATCAAGCTGGGAATTCAGCGATTCCTGCAGTCCGCCCATGATCCACTGCGAGGCGATGGAGAGGATGACTGCGGCGGTGCCCGAGCCAATGCCCCACCATGCGAACTTGATTCCTCGCAGCGTCCCGTTGGATGCGCGGATGCGGTCGCGCGCCATCACTCCGAGCAAGACCGCAATGATGCCGCCAACCCCTGCGCCGCAACAAGAGACCAACAGCGAGACGAGTCCCATTGCCAACGACGCTTGTGCAAGTTTGCTGCGAGGAACAGCGACGGGCGGCGCATTTGAATCCGAAGGAAGGGACGACATCGTGGATGGTTATATCCGCAGTGCGCGATGGAGTCTTGCGCGTGAGTGCGTCGCGAGAAAACCCAGCGCGTGCGTTGACGATGCGCTCCCGTCAATCGGAACAACAACGTGACTGCAACAAACGCCGCGCGCCGCGAAAAATCGCGGCGCGCGGCAGTGATGAGTTGAGTTGTCGCGTGTGAGCGATCTCGCATTCGAGATCGGCGCGCGAGTGATTGCGTCTTACGGGCAGAGGCCCCAGCTGTTGAGCAACGCCGCGAGATCTGATCCACCGGTCGCGCCATCAGCATCGAGATCCGCGCCGGGAGTTCCCCATGCGTTGAGCAACGCCGCGAGATCCGGTCCGCCGACGCTTCCATCGTTATCAAGATCGGCAGGACACGCAGGAGGGGCCACGCACGCGATGGTGAGCGATCCCGTTCCGCCGCCAGTTGCGCCACCCACACGAATGTAGACAGGCAAGTTTGCCGTGGTGGGGAAACTCATCGTCGACGTATTGGATGAGCAGCCCGCGGTGTTGTCATCGCAACCGATGAGCGCGCCCGAAGGAGCACATGCAGCGACATACGCGGCCAATCGCGTGTCAAAGTTCGCGGTGCTGCACGTCGAAGCAGTCGCGGTACCTGTGCATGTTGGAATGTAGAGGTACCAAATGTCCGCGTTCATGGTGACGCCGGTTCCTTCGTTGCACGAGGCAGGAAGATCAAGCGTGCTGCCATTGGCGAGGAACGAATCGAAGCTCACCGTTCCATTGCCGACGAGGATTGCATTGGTGCATTCATCATTGCTCGGAGCGGTGCCGGTGGCCACGGAAACGCTGTCGATGTACCAATCGTCATCTTGAGCATCCACCGCGGTGCGGAAACGCAAACGGAACTTGTTGTGCTTGGCATTGGCGGGCAACACATGCTGCCACGGGGTGAACACAGTTTGGTTGATGCCCGAAGCGGTGATGGTGTTGAGCGCAGTCCAGTCGAGTGAAGAGTTCAAGTACTCGACGATGAGTTGCTTGCCTGCTTCGACGCCGATCGCTTCGGTGGAGTACGAAACGATCACGGTGCCGAGGCCCGCGAGCAACATGAAGTTGGAACGAATCTCATCGTCGCCGTATTCGAGGTTGCCGATGGCATCGAGGTTGAGCGAGCGCGTTGGGCTTGGCTCGTTGCTTGCATTGATCGAAGTCGCCGCGCCCTTGGAGTAGATCCACTTTGTCGCATCGATGAACCCTCCGTTGCCGTCGAAGGCATCGATGAACGGCAGCGCACTCGGAGCGGGAAGCACGGCATCGCATGAAACTGCATTACGGAACGCAGTGATCTGCGCTTGCTCGCTGGTGTTGAACTTCAGATTGGTGCCCGTGCTGCCTTGGCAACTGTTGACGATCGAGCACATGATGTTGCAGGGATTGGTGGCATCGCAATGCCCCGCCTGCCAGTTGTGCCCGAGCTCGTGCGCGGAGAGCGAAGTGCGGAAGTCGGATGTGGTGGTGAAACGGCTCTCAACCGCGGAGTACGCGAGGTTTCCTGAGGCAGCACAATCGGTGCCCGCCTGATTACACATCACGCCCAACCACGCGAGGCCGATCACGCTGCCGGTGATGGTCTTGCCCGTAAACAACTGAGCCACGTCGCGCTGAATCTGATTCTCTGGCGTCGTATTCCACTTGTTGCGGAACTCGCACAGAAGGTCATTCATCACCGTGGTGGTGTAGGGGTCCGCCGCGGTCGTACGAATGACGAACGTCGTGAATTCATAGCTGATGTTCACGTCACGGTCGTAGACGAACGCGACGTTGTTCATCACCAGTTCAATGTCATTGATGGTGTTCGCCGCGTTGGAAGCGTTCTTCTGGAAGAACTCAAAGTCCGCGTCGAAGGCGATCTCTGCGATGAATGGAGTCGTGCCCGCCACGCCGCCTTCGCCGCCTTCGCCGCCCATTTCGAGTCCGCCGTCGCCATTGACGACTCCCGCGCCCGACGCAGGATCATTCGGAAGTCCGTTCATCCAATCGGGGAGTGCAAGATTGACATCGTCGTTGCCACAGCGGGCAGCGTCGACGGGAACCACATCAGAGTGCGCGTAGATCGCGTGCTCGTTGGCGGTGCGTCCTGCGACAAAGTCAGACATTGGTTGAACGAAGATCGTGCCCGTGGGAATGTCAATCATCGCCCACAGTTTGCCGTCAACGATTGAGGCCGCAATGCGCGCGCCGCTCGAAGCGACGGTGCCGCGGTAGGTGCGGTGCGGAGGAAGCGCGGTTTCTTCCATCACGCCGTTGCCGCGGTCGAGCAGCATCGTTGCCTTGGGTGTGCGCAGCGAAACGCGGAAGAGTCGCAGCGTTTCCACGGTGCCGTTGATGGAAACACGGATGTCGGCGCGCTCGGGAATCCCCGCAGGAACTTCAAGCTGCGCAGTGCGATAGCCGGTGAGTGCGGCAATCGGCGGCAGGGTCGGCGCTGCAGCCACCTGGGTCTTGCCCTTTTTCGGAGGGGCAGCTTCGGTGTGAGCGAGGCTCGCACCAGTTGCGACGAGAACGGAAAGAGCCGCCGTCAAACGGCCAGCAGCGAGGAAGCGGTGCGTGAAGTGTGGCATGAAGTCTTTAGGCCTTGTGAACGGATCGTTGAGGATCAATGGGGCAGTGAGCGATGAGAGGTTGAGCGCGCAGATTGTTCAGTCGCCGACGAAGGAGGATCAAGGGAGGATCAAGGGATGATCGGATGTTTGCGCCGCAAATCGAAGCAAATATTGGCAAACAGAGGAAGGGCGAACGGTCGCCCTCGGTGAGGTCACATTCGCAGCGCACGTGCGGGACGATGCAACTCATCTCGAAGTTCAATCGCACCGCTCAATCAGGCAAAGGAATCGGACCGAAAAACACCGAAGGAAAAAAGAAGGAGGGGACCCGGTTGGGTCCCCTCCCTGAAAAACTTGCATTGACTGGCAGACTGGCCCCGGGGAGATAAGACCGGGGAGCTGACACTGAGGCGCGAAACATCATTCGCGCTCCAGATTCAGACGGTCCAGTTGTTCAGCAGAAGAGCGAGATCCGCGCCGTCCGTGATGTTGTCGCCGTTGAGGTCAGCCGCGCCTGTACCCCATGCGTTGAGAAGCGCCGCGAGATCCGCGCCGTTGACCGCGCCGTTGTTGTCGAGATCGCCAATGATGCCCGAAGCTGGAGTCGCAGGGCCCTGGGTCGCAAAGGAAATGCTGGTCGCGCCGCCCGCAGCTGGTGGCTTGTACAGACCGAGGGTGGTGGGGACATTCGACGCCGAAGGCGCTTCGTCCGCATCGAACCAGAAGTTGTACATGGTGGAAAAGCGGAGCGCGTTCGCGGTGGTTGGGTTGGCCGCGTAAGTCTGGCACTCCCACTTGATCGCACCACCCGCGACTGCGGAGGTCCAATCAGTCGCGACGTATGGGTCGCCGGAGTGATAGTTGACATCCTTGAAGCCAATGTTGGTGACGTTGACGCCCGCAGGAATCGGAACCGAGAACGACTGACCAGAGCGGTCGGAGTTCAGGTTCTCGATGGCATACTCGTAGCGCCACGTGCCATTGCCATTGTCCTTCGAGTAGAAGCCCGCGATGAAGCGGCCGTCGCTTGGAACATCAACGTTGACGATGTTGACCGCTGCGTTGTAAGTTTTCCACGCGGCGATCGCAGCCTGCTGCTGCTTGGTGGTTCCCGTCAAGGTGATCGCGTAGGTCGACGCGTTCACGGTGAACGCGCGCCACGAGGCGTTGTTGTCATCGTTGCCCGCAGCGGCATCTTGCGGGTGAATGTACTGGCCTTCGACGAGATAGATCGCACCGGGATTGCTCGCGGCAGCCAAGTCGGTCTGGTTGACTTGGAGACGACGACCGATGGTCGATGCCGCCGACGGCGCGCCGGAGTTAGGGGTGCCAGGGAACACAGCGGTGGCTGCGTTGATTTCCTTGCGCCAGCCGAGATCGCCCTGCGAACCGTTCAGGCTCGAGGTGTACGGATCAGAGCAGCCGACTCCCAGCGCAGATGGGCAGCCTGATCCAGCGGGGGTGCAGGTACCGCAGAGCGTCTGCTGCAGAGCGCAGAAACCGTGCTTACCCCACGACATACCGATTTGCTCCAGGCGACCGTCTTTGACGCGGTACATGTTCATCGGGATGAAGGGGTGGATCGCGCTCGGCGACGCCTGCCAAGTGAGGTTCTGGGTACCGATGTTGCAGCTGGTGGTACCGAAGGAGTACGCGCGGATGGTCTGGCCACCCACGACGACCGCGCCGTAGCTGGAAACATCGGGGAGCCCGCCGACGATCACGTCGGGACCGACTGAGGCGGTTCCGCCATCACCATTGCCTGGGACGGCGTTTGCTTGGAACTGGCCGAGAAACACTGCAACGCTACCGAGAAGCAGCCCGCCGAGAGTCAGACATGTTTTCACTTGGATCTCCTGCTGAAGTTTAGTTGGTTGCTTCTGCCCCGAGGCACCATGACCGCTCATGAAGGCTCTCGAGACAGCGCACGCTTGTAGAGAACGATACATCCAGATTGCGAGAGTAAAAATGATCTGCGAGATTTCGCCGCAAATCGAATTGACTCACTCAAAGAGTAGGACGCTCTTCGCACAGATGGGAGAATGGTTCGCGGTAGCGGATCAATCAGATGAAAAAAGACACTCGCCGCGGAAATATCCGCGGCGAGTGTGATTTACATTTTGACTCAGGTCGTCTTGCTCAGACTGGCGCGAAGCCGGTCGTTGCGCACGATCTGATCGTCAGTCGGTTCAGCGACGACGACGGCCGGTCAAACCAGCGAGGCCGAGGAGCGCGATCGCGCCTGGAGCTGGAACGCCGAGGTTGAAGGTGCCTTCACCGAACTGAACTGGAGCGCCAGCGATGCCGCTGTTGTAGCCGACCTTCATGAACAGGGTCATGAAGGCGGTGTTCGAGAGGGCGAACTGGCCCAAGAGCATGGTGCCAGCAGGGCCGACGCGACCCTGGAGGTTTGGTGGGTTCGAGTTGAACCAACCAGCGACGCCCACGGCAGCGGTGTCGGGCATGTTGACCTGGTTGAAGCCAGCAGTGCCGAAGCCTGGATCGCCGTTGGTGCTGTTGCCGGAAGTAAAGCCCGTACTGCCACCGATGCAGACGAACGAGTCGGCTGCGACAGGGCTAACGGTGAACTGTGGGTTCCAAGTACCAGCAACGGTCGAGTCCACGCCGCCGGTGAGGGCGTCATTGTGGTGGAAACCAGTGATGAGGCCGGAACCGTCGGTGTTGTGGATCTGGAAGGCGTTGAGGACGGTGTCCGTCGCGCCGTTAAAGTTACCGAAGACTTGGTACACGTTGAGTGAACCAGCAGCGGTGGTGGTGACGGTGTAACCGGTGAACGTGGCGGAAGCCATGCTCGAAACAGCGGCCGCGATAGCAGCAGAAACCATAAACTTCATTATTCGCTCCTGAAAAGGGGACAAGGGGACAAGGGACAAAGGGAACACGAAATCACTCAGGACACATGCGATGTGAAACTCACATCGCGTATTTCTGACGTCTACCAAGTGGGTTTGTCGCTTGCGCAACGCTCCGACTCGGTCCCTTTGCCGTCACTCACCTGTCACTTCTTTCGGAACCAGCTAGTGGTACGACCACTTCTAGAGCAAGCCTAAAGCAAGCCTAAGAACGGTCTAACTGGATCCGCTCGCTGGGAGTCCTTCGCTAGTGGGTTCTTGCGAACACTTGCGAGTGATTCCGTCGAGTCAGGTCTAACAGGCACCTCCCAGTGCTGTGTCGACTTGCAGAGCAAACATGCCCGCAGACTGAGCGCAGTCAAGCGCTCTGCGCGGGATTCATTGAAAAGGTTTGATTTTGTGGGAAGCATTAAGAGGCGGTTCGGGCCGCGCGTGGTATTTCGTGCCAAGAACTGATCCAGCCAACCCTGCCATTACGTCGCATAAATCGTGACTGAAACAGCTGTTACACGGCAATATCACGAGGATTCCATCGCGACTCAACGCAGAAGGCCCGCCGCGACGAATCGCGGCGGGCCTTTCTGATGAGTGACGAGACTGCGCAGAAATCTCTCTCGTTCGCCGCGGATCAGCGACGACGACGGCCGGTGAGACCAGCGAGGCCGAGGAGCGCGATCGCGCCTGGAGCTGGAATCGCGCCGAGGGTGAAGTTACCTTC
>QWPW01000002.1 GCA_003671025.1 Planctomycetota bacterium | reverse complement strand
AGTGCGCGTGCGTTCAACTCACCGTCGCTTGCCGTGCTCGCGATGGCGGCGGCGTGCTTGACGATCTTGACGGAAATTGCGCAGCAGTAAGCCAATCGCGAAGGTAAAGCTCACCACGCTGCCGACCATGCCGAGGTAATAGAGCAACGGCGCTTTGCCCGCGTCGCTTGCGTGTACCAAGATCGCGCTGGACAACAGCAGCGCGCCGATGAGCAGCGCGTAGGCGATGTTGGAACTCACGTGACTGAGATTTTCGTTGAACTCGTCGATGCCTTCGACGTCGATGTTCACTCCGATGCGGTTCTCGCGAATGCGCGTCACGATGTCCGCGATGTCTAGAGGCAATCGCTCGAGCGTCTTGGCGTACGAAAGCAAACTGCCCATCATGCGATCCTTGAGCGCCGCGGTGGTGTAGCGGCCTCGCACCAGTTGTTCGAGAAACGGTTGGGCAAACGTGACCAACTCAAAGTTGGGATCGACGCTGTTGCCTACGCCTTGAATCGTGCCCAGCGCTTTGATGAGCAGCACGAGGTCGGGCGGACATTGAATGTTGGAGCGGCGCAGCATGTCGAAAAACTGCTGCAACACCGCGCCCAAATCGATTTTCTCCAGCGGCACACCGACGAAGGCGTCGACGAGCTCTTGCGTTTCCAATTCGAGTGCGCGTCGATCAAGTCGCGCGACATCGACATGGCCAATGGCCAACGCTGCCCCCAACACTGCGCGCGGATTGCGCTCGACCACGCCCATCACCAGATCCGCCATCAAGCCGCGCGTCTCTTCAGTCACGCTCGCGCACATACCGCAATCGATGAAGGTCACGCAACCATCGTCGTGCACGATGATGTTGCCCGGATGCGGATCGGCGTGGAAGAAACCTTCGGCGATGCACATGCGCAGAACTGCGCGCGCGCCGTTCTCGACGATGTGTTTCCGTGTAGTCAGCGAAAGCGTGTTGGGATCAAGGCGCGCCAACACTTTGCCTTCGATCAACTCTAAGCAAAGCACGCCCTTGGTTGTCTGCGCCCAATACACCTTGGGGAAATGCACATAGGGATCATCTTGAAACATCGAAGAGAGCCGGGTGGTGCTCCGCCCTTCGATGGTCATGTTGAGTTCACGGCGCAGTTGACGACTGAATTCGCGCACCACTGCGGAAGGACTGAAGCCCAGCGAGTTGAAGTGATCCTCGGCGTATTGCGCTAAGAAACCCAGTGAATGGAGATCGCCGTCCACCATCTCGTGAATGCCTGGGCGCAACACTTTGAGCACGACGCGCGTGCCGTCATGCAGTCGCGCCCTATGCGCTTGCGCCATCGTTCCCGCAGCCAAAGGCACGGGATCGATCTCGGCGAAAAACTCATCGGTGCGGCCGCGATACTCACGATCGAGTTCCTTGCGAATGAGTTCCCACGGTTCCGCGGGACAGTCCGATTGCAGATGCGCGAACTCTTGCGCGTACTCCGGCGGCACTAGATCGCCGCGCGTTGAGAGCACTTGTCCGAGCTTCATGAATGTGGGACCGAGCTCTTCGAGTGCTTTGCGCACACGCTGCGGTCGAGGCATCGACGCAAGACCGGGAGGATGCGCAGGTCGCAAGCGTGCCGATGCCTTGGCGATCAATGCGTCAAGACCCGTGCGGGCGATCACATCCGCAAATCCGTATTTGAAGAGCACGGCGATGACGCGCTCGTAACTGCGAAGATTGGAAAGTGTGCTCATGCGTGAGCAGCAATCCTATCGCGACGCGTCATGCGCGGCATCATGTGGTTGCTCGCGAGTTACGCCTTCGATGAAACATGCTCGAGGTGTGTGAGCGTTCGTCGTCGTCGATGGGTGGCGTAGAGCGCGAGGGCTGAGAGCGGAATCCATGCAAAAAGCGCGGGAAAAACCGCATTCCACGGAGGGAGCGCTTCGCCGACGCCAATGACGATGGTCACAGGCGGCGCATCGATCGCGGTCTGCGCACTCGCCATGCCGTCGCAATCGAGCGTGATCTCCCACTGGCCCGCGTGCTCAAGTGTGAGTGTCGCGTGCAACTCGCCATCGAGAGTGGTACGGCGTAAGCGGCTCGAGTGCGTCGTGCCGTCTTTATGGGTGGCGCGCACAAACGCGCCTTCGCCATACGAACCGATCCACGCAAACTCAATCGCACCAGCTCGTGGCGCTGCAGGGGAAACCACAATCACTCCGCGCGCGTTGAGTCGTTCGCCTGACCATACGACGAGCCCGCCATCGCCCTGCGCTTGATGCGCACACAAGACACTGAGCACGAGCGCCGCACTCACACCAGTGATGTTTGCGCGCGCAGTCATTGCGGCAACTCCGCCACCGCGAAGCCCGACGTGCCGCGCATTTCCATGGGTTGAAACACCACCCACGCCATGACGGCCCACAAGAGAATCATCACGCACGCGGGCGCGAGGAAACGCATGGTGATTCTTGATGGGCTCACACGCGCTGCTGTTGCGCTGCGCTGCGTGAGCGCATCGATGCTCCACCACAACACGCCCAAAGACGCAGAAAGTCCCAGTGAAAGCGCGAGTAACTCCGCGTTGATCAACCATGATGGCGGAGCAACGCAACAACTGAGGATGGGCGTTGGGAGTTCGCGCACCAACGAGAGATCGTGCAACACCCGTTGAATCGATGCGGCGCCGGTGGGCCAACCCGTCACCAAATGAAATCCAAAGTGCACCAGCCACACCGACGCGCCCAGCGGAACACTTGCCAGCGCGACGCGCGTGAATTGCTGCGCGTATGTTTCATCGCTGGCGAGCGATTGCGTGACGCGCAGCATTCCACTCGCCCATGCGATCACTGCGACGCCCAGCGCAATCGCCGCGAGCACGAACAGTCCCTGCATGAACGAATCGCGCACGATGTAGTACGGGTGAATGTCGGTCACCATGCCGACGAGAGTCGCGAGCATGTCTCTCGCCTCTTCGATCGCAGCAACGACGGGCGCGGTCATGCCGGCAGCGTTTGCGATCGCGCCCACGGTGAAGATGCTTGCGAGCACGCCGATGTCAACGCGATTCGCGAGCGAACCAATTCCGCTGCGCCAACTTGCACGCGCGAGGTCAGCGCCGCGCGTGACTGCCACGACGCCGATGTTTCCGTGAGGACACGCGGACACGCAATCGAGACAGAAGGTGCAGTCGAGGTTTCCCGATTTTTTCGGCAGAAACAAGCCTAATCCGCATCCGGGGTGAACTTCGCTCTTGCCCGTCGCGCTGTTGATCGCGACTCGTCCTTTGATGCAATCGTGGGTGGTGCACTTTGCGCACACCTCTGTGTCGAGCACGCGCACTTCGCGCGGCGCGACGGTCGAGAGCATCATTTGATACTGACCCAACGGACAGACATAGCGACAGAAGCTTGCGCCTTCGAAGAGCAAATCCACCGCGGTCGCCGCGGCGATGAAACCGAGAATCAACAACGCCGTGGCGAACGGGCTGTCCCACAAATCAAACGCTTCGTAGGAGACGAGCCACACGACCATCAACACGACCGCCATCCATTTCGAGCGCAGTGCGACAGGCCACGCGCGCATCGGACGAATCCAACGACGAAGCACGGTGCGCGGCGCGATCAACGGACAAGCCATGCACGCGACGTTGCCTAGCGCCAAGATCGCAATCACCGCAACGCCGCGCCAATGGGTCCATGGAAATGTGCCCGCGAGATTCATCGGTGCTGCGTCTGCGCCGAGGAGCCCGTCGAGGACCACCAACATGGCCGCGATGAGCAGCGCGACGCGCAACATCAATCGTCCCCGTGGCGAACGAAGTACGGCGCCAATCACGGGAATCCGCAGGAAATCGTTGGTTTTCGAGTTCGCACTGCTTTGCGGCGTTGTCACGCGTTGCAGCACGGGCAACGCGAGTGAGCGCAACGGTCGCGCAGATTCGTTGTCGCGCGGCACACCGAATGCGTGACGAGGCAGAAGTCGCGCCGCCACGATCACCATCGCGGGCACGAGATACGCGACGCTGCCGGGGACCCACATGATTCCTGCGGCGAGTTTCTGATCGGCAAGCGCATCGACTCCGCGCGCAAGTCCAATCGATGCGTACCACGGATAAATCACGCCGCTCGAAAACGCGAGCGACGCCGCGACAATCGTGTTGGAGAGATCAGCCGCGACCAGATACGGAACCATCGCGATGCGCGGCCAACGGCGTCGATAAGGAAATGGTTCGATGATCGCGAGCCAGAAGAGCAATCCCGCCGCGAGCATGGTGAAGTGTTCGAGGCGATGCCAGCGCACATCGCGTAGTGCGAGTTCGTACGCAGCGGGAACATGCCACATGAGCGTGACCAACGTGAGCGCAATCCATCCCACCAGCGGATGCGCCGCGAAACGCATGAGTGTGCGCACCAATGGCGCGGCGAGAAGCGGGGCGACGATTTCCAATCGCAGTGCGCGCGGCAGTCCAAAGAGCATGGGCATCGCGGGCGACCCGAGCCACAACAGCGGCGGCGCGACGATGGTGAGCACCATGTGTTGCACCATGTGCGCCGTGAGCGCGCGCCCGGCGAATGCATCAAGTGGCGACGCGATGGCGAAAAGCAACGCGACCCAACCCGCGAAAAACGCAGCAATCTGCGGGATTCCGTAGCGCGCGCGGGTGGCGGAGCTCTTGGCGCGCAAAGCGCACCAACCGCGCGTGTAGATGAAACACGAGAGGCAGCACGCGGCGAAAACCCACGGCGCAATCGTCCACGGGGCGTTGTCACTCAACCACGCAACTGTCGCGCCATCATCGGTCGACGACTGCGCCAACGATGACGGCGCGCATCGCGTCATCAGCGGAAGCAAGAGGCCGTGAACATTGGTGCTCATGCAAGAGTTGATCCATCACGGATGCGTTGCATGAGGTCATGACTCACCGAGAACTGTTCGCGGCTGGATTCGCATCCGCTTGCGGCACCGCATCGCGTGCAGGTTGCTGCTCGAGCGCGCCGGGAAGTGTTGCTGCGAGATCGCCACCATCAAGCGTGGACAAGAACGCAACCAACGCTTGCATCTCCGAACTCGAAAGCGCCTTGCCGTATGCCGGCATGTTTCCGCCGCCTTGTTGAATCTGTCGCATCAACTGATCCCATGAGAGACGCGTCGCGACATCAGTCAAATCAGGTCCGCGCTGTCCGCCTGCGTCGTCGATGGCGTGACAGTTGCGGCACTGCGCAAACTGAAACTCAAGCGCGCCTTGCAACTCAAGCGGTGTGCGTTGCTGCAAGTACTGCACCGCGGTCGGCGTCGATGTCCATGCATCCATCTTCGGACCCCACGGCGAACTCATGCCTAACCATGTGAGCACGCCGATGGCTGTGCACAGCAGCACCACGATGAGCACAGAGACTGGTCGCTGCGACGGAGCGCGTTCACCACGATTGAAGATGAAGGGAATCGCCGCGAGAAATGCGATCGCCACTGGTGGCACGGCTAAGAGCAAGAATGTTTCGCTCGCGGGCGGAAGCAGCGCAAGTGCCGAGTAAATCCACAAGAACAAGCCGTCTGGTCGCGGCGACGCTTCGATGATCGTGGGATCAGGAAGTTCGCCGGGACCCATCGGACCAAACCATGCGGCGATGCCGATGAGCACAATGAGCGCCGCGCCGCAGAACACCATGTCGCGCCGCGCCGCATCGGGATAGAAGGGGACGCCAGTCTTATGCGTGCGCTCTTCGTACTCCTTGCGATAGGTCGCAGGCACGACGGGTTCGCCCGCCTTGGGCATTTCGCTGATGCCTTGACGCAACACTGAGTAGAGATGAAATCCAATCAGCGCAATGGCCGAGCCGGGCAAGATGAACACATGCAGCGCAAAGAAGCGCGAGAGCGTCGCGCCAGAAATCTGCGGGCCACCGAGCATGACCGCGCGCAGTTGATTGCCGATGCCAGGCGCACGATCCATGATCGCGGCGCCAATGCCAAGACCCCAATAGGCGTCGGCATCCCAACGCATGATCTGTCCCGTGAACGCGAGTCCAAGCGTGGTCAAGCAAAGAAACACACCAGCGACCCAAGTGAGCTCGCGCGGATACTTGTAACTGCCATGCAAGAACACTTGCATCATGTGCACCAACATCATCAAGCACATCGCGTTGGAGCTCCAGCCGTGCATCGCGCGGAGCATCCAACCAAAGGGAACTTGTTCGTTGATGTAGACGAGACTCTCGTATGCCTGCGCGGCGCTCGGCGCATAGAACATCGCGAGCACAATGCCGGTCACGATCTGAATCGTGAAGAACATCATGGTCGCGCTGCCGAAGACGTACCACCACTTCGCGTTGCGCGGCACGCGATGGAAGACGCTGCGACGGAGAATCCAGAAGAGACCAGTGCGCTCATCGAGCCAGTTCAGCGCGTCAAAAATGGCACGTTTTGGCGTCATTTCTGACATCTCAGGTCCCCTCCTGCAAGCCAGGCAGTCGCCCGCCGAGGATCTCGAGGTTGCCGTCGGTCAATCGCCACTCGTACTCAAACAGTCCCCGTGGTGGTGGACCAGACGCGCGTGAACCATCTTCGTAATAGACGCCACCGTGGCAAGGGCACATGAAGAGACGTGATTGTTCGAACCACTCGACGGGACAACCAAGGTGCGCGCAATTCACCGCAAACACCTGGAATTTGCCTGGTTCCAGACATCGCACGTAGCACGCGTTCTCGCGCGACACGCCGTCATCAGGCGTGCTCCACGGATTGGTGAACTTCATCAACACGGTGTCGCCGGGCACGAAGGTGTCGGTCTTTGCCAACGGCAACCACTTGTTGGGATTGCGATTGGCCGCGGGAGCGAGCGCTGCGCCCACGATGGGAACCGCTGCGAGCGCGCCGCCGATGGTGAGCAAGGTGGTGCCGGCGGCGAAGAGAAAGCCGCGGCGATTCTCAGATGCGCCCGCGCCACAACCGCCGCATGGTGCGGGGTTCGTTGGTTTGTTCGCCGCCGATTCGTTTGCTGCGGGCTTGTTCGATGGGTCGTGTTGGTTCACTTCGTTTCATCCTTCGATTGCGCCGCTGAAGTCGGCGGTGCGTACAGCGGACTACTGCGCAAGCCTGAGAGATAGGCGACGAGATCGTCGACATCAGAAGAGGAGAGCGCGCCATCGACGCGCTGACCGTTGCCATCTTGAAACGGACCCGCCGCGCTCGGCATGTTTGCGGGAGCGCTGTTCAAATCATTGCGACCAAAGACGATGCTGGTGCGCAGATGTTGATCGCTCACCAGTCGCAGATAGAAGGGATCAGTCACGCTGCCCGAAACAGTCGCACTTGATCCCACTGGTTGCGTGCGCGGATGACAACTCACGCAACGCGCATCGAAGAGTTCACGTCCATGTTCGGCGTCTGCTTTGCCGGGCTGATGTGCCCACGCGATGTTCGTCGGCGCGGTCGCACTCGCGTTGCCCCACGCTGTGCGCATGCCTTTGACAAACGCAGTCAACGCCGCGTCATCGACAGCAGTGATTCGGTTGCCGCCGAAGCCGGGCATGCGCGTGCCCTCAATACCGTTGCGCAGCATGTTGAACATCGCGTCGTCGGGAACGGCCGCGAGATATACCGCGTCACGCATGGGCCGCGCGGGTCCTTGCGTTCCATCAGCGCCGTGACAGCCCGCGCAATTTTCGCTGTAAAACCCAGCAAATCCCGCAGCAGTGTCAAGCGTTGGCGGCGCCACGCGCAACGCGGGCTTGCCCGGCAATTGATCGCATGCAGCGAGTGACGCAAGGGCGATCGTCAGTGCGACCGCGGTGTTCACTCGCATCATCGGGCGGATCATCGTGCGCCTCCGTCCGCTTGTTCGACATCGAGTCGTTGTGCCAACGTTTGTCCTAGTTGGAGTCGCACCATGTTGAAGCGCGCAATCGTTCCGCCGCACACGAATCCAAACGCGATTTGGCTCGCGAGGAACCACGGCCACGAGATGTGTTGCTCGAGCGCAGGGTTCACCACATGCAAACTCGCCCACGCCACGCCGGTCCAAATGATGGGGCCGATCAATCCGCCTGCAATCAGCGGACGTTTGGGCATCATGGGAAGCGCGACGACGAAGATCGTTCCCACCAACAAGCTCAACACCAGATGGAGCATGACCGCAGCGGTAAACCATCCGCCGTTGAAACTCTTGAGCGCCTCGAGTGATGCTTCACCAACCGAAGGCATGAGAATGCCCGCGAGAAGATTGATCGGAAGCCACACACTTCCTGCGTCGATGATTCCCCATGCAGCGGCGACTACGGCCATCGCCGCAGCTCCCATCAAACCGCCCCAGATTCCACTGCGATACGGATGAATCGCCTCAGGGACGATGCGTCGTGTGTGCGCGACATGCGGCGCGCGCGGGATGAATGTTGGCGCGGGCAGAGGAACATCGCAATCGATGACGGGAATCTCTTCGGTCACTTCATGCGGGAATACTTCACGGAACCAACCGATGATTCCGATCAACGCCGCTGCCGCGCCGACCACGCTGACCGCCCAGTGGGTGACGATGCCCGCGAACATGAGCGAACAACCGAACGCAGTCACCAGCGGCCATTGCGTTGGCCGCGGAATCGCGCGCAGATAGGGCAGTTCGTCGACGTGAGGCGTTTCGGCGTTTTTGCCGTGCGTTTGAGGGGCGTTCACAGGCCACCTCCGACGGGGATGTGCCCAACGAAGTCTTGCGGAACGCGACCAATGAAGTACACGAGCGCGAACACAAAGATCCACACCGCATCAACGAAGTGCCAGTACCAAGTGGCGACGTCAATGCGCGCGTGATCGCGTCGCGGATCGATGCAACCGGTGAGCGAGAGCACCAAGATTCCTATCAGGATGAGCAGTCCGATGATCACGTGGAACGCGTGGAAACCGACCAACGAGTAGTAGTTGGTACCAAACGCGTTCGACGCGATGGTGAGGCCCTTCTCGTTGATGAGCGTGTTCCACTCCAACCCCGTGCCCACGATGAATTCGAGTCCTAAGAGGATCGTGATCAGCAGCCACGTGCGAAACGCAGCGACCGCGCCGCGCGCGAGTGCTTTCACGGCAAACACCACCGTCGCGCTCGAAGCAAACAAACACACCGAATTCACGGTCACTGGTCCAAGCTCAAGGCAGTCGAGCGGCTGCGGACCATCGGGACTCTTGCCGATGTAATAGAGGTAGGTCACTAAGAAGGTTCCGAAGAACGCGCTCTCCATGAAGATGAGCGAAGCCATGCCGACTTTCGCGCGCGAATACGCAGCGCGTAGAGGCGCCGCGGACGCGGGCATCGCAGATGAAGTTGATACAGGCAGGGAAGTCATCGCGTCGTCACCTTGGTCGCAATCGCGCATTCAACATTGACGTGATTGGCGCAGCGGGTGCGCACAAGACGTCGCCTTCGGTCATTCGTAGTGCGCATCGGGATCCTCTGGATGTTTCTTATCCCAGAGCGGTCGCGCGCTGGTGCAAGTCGGAATGCGATCAAAGTTCCACTCGGGCGGCGGACTGCTGGTCGCCCATTCGAGCGTCCATCCGTCCCACGGATCGTCACCAGCGGGCTTGCCGTTGCGCAGACTCTTGACCACGTTCCACAGGAACAGCGCAACGCCGGCCATCTGAATGGGCACGCCAATCGTGCTAATGAGATTCCAAATCTCAAAGCCACGATCGGCTTCATAGGTGTAGATGCGCCGCGGCATTCCTAACACGCCCGAGATATGCATGGGCATGAAGGTGAGCGTGAAGCCAATGAACAACAGCCAGAAGCTCCACTTGCCCAGATGGTCGTCGAGCATCTTGCCTGTCGCCTTGGGAAACCAATAGAAGATCGCAGCGAAGATGCCAAACACGGTGCCGCCAAAGAGCACATAGTGGAAGTGGCCCACCACGAAGTAACTGTCGGAGAGTTGCCAATCCACCGGCACAGTCGCGAGCATGATTCCGGTGAGTCCACCGAGAACAAACATCGCGATGAAACCAGTGACGAACAACATCGGCGTGTGAAAGCGCAAGCGTCCGCCCCACATGGTGGCGATCCAGTTGAAGATCTTGATGCCTGTAGGGACAGAGATCAAAAACGTCGACGCGGCGAAGAACGAATCGAGCGTTGGTCCCATGCCCACGACAAACATGTGGTGCGCCCACACGCCCAGCGCGATGAATCCAATTCCCACGGTGGCGGCGACCATCAGTCCGTAGCCAAAGATCGGTTTACGGCTGAAAACAGGCAGGATTTCGCTGACAAAGCCGAAGGCGGGCAGCACGAGGATGTAGACCTCGGGGTGGCCGAAGAACCAAAACAAATGCTGCCACAAGATCGCCGAGCCTTCGGTTTGTGGATCGAAGAAGTGCGCGCCGAAGGAGCGATCAAACAGCAGCATCACTTGTGCGGCGGTGAGCACGGGCACGGCCACCAGAACCAACGCGGCGACAACCAACATCATCCAGCTGATCATTGGCATGCGCATGAGCGTCATGCCGGGGCAACGCATACATATCGCCGTCGCAATGAAGTTGATTGCGGTGGTCATGCTGCCAATGCCGCTGATGAGAATGCCCAGAATCCAATAGTCGGTGCTGTTGCCGCGGCTGTAGGTTCGGCTGGTGAGTGGCGCGTAGGCGAACCAACCAACATCGGGCGCGCCCGGTGCTCCATATAAACCTTCGGAACCGACATACGAGAAGTACAGCAGCATGCCGCCGAAGATGAAGAGCCAGAAACCAAACGCGTTGAGGCGAGGGAACGCCATATCGCGCGCGCCCACCATCAGCGGTAAGAGATAGTTTCCAAAGCCCAGCAAAACCGGCATTCCCACCAGAAACACCATGGTGGTGCCGTGCATGGTGAAGAGTTGATTGAAGGTCTCGGGATCGATGATCCCCGCGTTGGCGCGAGCCAATTGCAGACGCATGAGCGCTGCTTCGACGCCACCGATAAGGAAGAAGACCAAGCCCGCGGCGATGTACATCAAGCCGAGTTTCTTATGGTCAACCGACATCGTCCAACGCGTGGCGGATTCCCAGAAACTCAGCGGCTTCATAGTTTCGTCGGTGGAATGTGGGGACATAGTGGTCATCGGCGCGCGCAACTCGTTTTCACTTCAGGGTCATGAGGTAATCGGTGATCGCGTCGAGCTCATCCGCAGAGAGCTTGAGGCTGGGCATGTTGCATGAAGGCTTGATCACATCAGGATCGTCAATCCACTGACGCAACGACGCGCGCGTGAGCGCAACCGTGCCCGAACCAATCGTGTCGCGACTGGCGAGATGGGTGAGGTTGGGGCCAAACATTCCCGCACTCGTTCCCGCGATGGTGTGGCAGTTGAGACAGGCGTACTCGCTGAAGATGGCGCGACCGCGCGCGACCAGCGGGTCTTCGACGGCGGGCGCTGCTTGCGCGGTCAGCCATGCGTCAAAAGCGGCTGGTTCGTCGGCGTAAACGCGCAAAAGCATGTGCGCGTGTTGCGTGCCGCAGTACTCGGCGCACTGGCCGAGGTAGAGCCCAGCTTGCTCCGCGTTGAACCACAAGTGATTGGTGTGGCCGGGAATGAGATCGGTTTTTCCCGCGAGGCGCGGAACCCAGAAACTATGAATGACGTCGGCAGATTCCAGTCGCAGCGAAACCGGCCGACCCACCGGAACATGAAGTTCGTTGGCGGTCACAACCAATGTTGTTTGTTCCGCGAGCGCTGAGCCACTGTCAACTGTGTAGCGATATTCCCACCACCACTGATGTCCAATCACCGTGACGGCGAGCGCGCCCTCGGGCGGAGTGGTCGCGTCGATGTCGCGAATCGTGCGAATCGTCACCATCGCCAACACAAACACAACGATCACGGGAATCACTGTCCACGCAATCTCGATGGGAACACTTCCGTAAACTTGCTGTGGCTCGCTGCTCGTCGTCGTGGGATTGTCTTTCGCGGTGCGCGCTGCTTTGACGCCGCGCACGATGGCCAGCACTAAGAAGCCTTGCACCACGATGAAGATCGCGAGGCAGATGCCGAGCACGAGGTAGCTCAGGTCGCGGATTTCGCGTGCCGGAGGCGAATTAGGCTCGAAAATGCTGGTCACGCCTGCGCCAGAAGTCGGCGGGGCGGCGCAGATTTCGAGATTTGGCTTAGGAGACGATCCGCTCTGCACGGCGTCGACGAGCTTTGAAGCGCCCGCGTCGGAATCAACAATGAGCGAACTCGCCAACGCAATCGGCTGAAGAGCGCCCATCAACGACACACATGTCACGAGTAGCAGCGTTGCGATCACCATGGGGCGCTGAAGTTTTCGCATCGTCGATTTGATCCAAGTTCAGACATGGCGCCATTCGCGGTGCCAGAGGGATGGCACTGTACAACGATGCATTGTGTTTTTGCTTCGAAGCGGCCACGCGCTGCCAACTTGGCCACTCTCCATGTTGCGCCTGCTTGGGTGCATCGACGAGTGCTATCAACCGGTGCCTCCCACAATTGAGGCGATGATTGTGACTCTTCGCCGTATTAATTGAATTTGCCAAGACCTGTGCGCAGCCTGCACATCACTCCACTTGCAAGCGAGGACGATGCGGAGTTGCTTGACGCAGAGTCCTCGAGCCGCGGTTGCGCCCAGACGCGCGTCTGCTTGCTGCGCGACCCCGATCGCGTCATGCATCGCCGCTCGATCACGCACGAATCACAAATCGCGCGCTGCGTTTCGTGCCTGCCGCGACGGTGGTCGCGAGTCCATCGGCAAGTGACGAGGTCGGCGCCACCATCGGCTCGATGCTGGCAAACGCCATGTTTTTGGGCGAATACACCTGCATGACGCGGTACTCGGAATCAAACTCGATCTCGATGCGCCGCGCGCCGGTGTGGATGCATGCACGCGCGTTGGCATCGACGGAGTAGAGATCATCTTGACCAAGACACGCGGCAGTGGTGCACGGCGCGAGCGATGACGAGTTCGCGCCAGCGGGTTCAGGCAAACCTGTCGCATCAAGTGCGATGGGAGTTCGCGCAGGAAGTTCCAACTGCGCGTTCGACGCGAGCGCGAAGTACGGATGCCAACCGAAGGCCCACGGAACATCGACTCCACCATCGGCCTCGACCGTGGTAGTGATCGCCAAAGTCGCCGCGCCTGCTTCGCCGCCGAGCGCAAACCGAACACGCAACGTGTGCGCAAACGGATACGCGTTCATCAGCGTGCGATGCGCGCGCCAATCCAGCACGGCTTCGAAACTCGCGCCACTGTTCACGCACTCCCACGCGCTCCAACGCAACAACAGTCCATGGATAGGAAGTCCCGCACCATCGCGTTTGAGCGACGAGTACTGCGCCAGATCAACCGCGCGTCCTGCGGCGACAAACTGCGCGGTGCGCAATCGATTGGCATAGGGATATAAGAGTGGAATACCGCCGGTGCGCGCCGCTGCAAGAAACTCGGCAAGCGCAGCAGGAAGCGCGAGCATCTCTTGGCCATCGACCATCCAACTCGTGGCCACGCATCCAGCGCTCGGCTGCAGTGTGAGCACACTGCGTGAAGATTCATGCGAGATTCGTTGGGACGGCGAGGTCGTCAATGGAGGCACTCGCGCAGTCTATGAAGCGACCCATTCGTTCGCGTCGCGAAGTGACTGCAATCAAAACAGACGCGCGCGCAACGCTCCGCACTCATCACCCGCGCAGTACTCTTCCCCATCGTCTTCACGCGACGCATTCGCCGCGCACCGCATCTGCTCTCTGGAGTTCTCTCGTCATGCTGCATCATGTTTGGCCCACGCTTCCTGCACCGCTGCGCGATGAACTCATTCTGCAATGCGTGAAACACCTACGAAACTCGCCCGACGAACTGAACGCATTCGCGCTGATCGTGGCCGACATCACCAAGTCGCGCGCGCAGTCGGTCAAGTCGCAGTGGAAACTGAACAACATCTTCGGAACCAAAATCGCGCTCGCGCGTGACCCGCAGAAGGCAGCGCACTTCTTGGCCAGCATGTTCATGGGCGTGCGGCCAACCGAAGTCGCTGCGCTTTACGCCGCTCTTGGCGTGGGCCACAAGGATCTCTTAGTTGATGAGGCCTCGGCAGTCACGCATCCACCAACCCAAGCGCAATTCGCCGATGCACTCGCGAAAGGTGTCGACGGAGTCCCCTCCGACATCGTGCGCTGCATGATCGCGGTGATCGCCGACGCAGGCATCGAAGCGTGGCAAGAGCCCGCGCGCGCGGCGTTGCAAACACAATTGGCACCGCGCTGACATTGTTGCGGCGCGCGTTGTGACGAGCATCAATCAGTATTGAATGTGATTGGACTGCTTGACCCACGCGACGAACGCCACCTGCGCTTCGTCGCGCAAGAGTTGACTCATTGGAATCGTTCGTGACTCAGCAGGCGCAGTGAGTTGCTGCGCGATGAACGCGTCATCGAACTGAATCTCAGCCGCGTCGCTCTTAGTGTTGGCGTAGTAAATCGCACCCAGTCGCGCCCAGTAGATCGCGGCGTGACACATAGGACAGGGTTGGCAACTCGTGTAGATCACCGCGCCGTCGAGGTGAAACGCGTGAAGCTGCGCGCACGCGGCGCGAATGGCCACAACTTCTGCATGCGCAGTCGGATCATTGCTCGAGGTGACGCGATTGAATCCTTCGCCGATGATCGCGCCGTCCTTCACAATGACTGCGCCAAACGGACCGCCTCGTTGCTGCGCCACACTTTCAATCGAAAGCGCAATCGCACGGCGCATGAAATGATCGTGGTGAGTTTCGCCTGGGTGGTTGTTCATCCTCGGTTGATCGTTCATTGATGAGGTCACTGGTGATTGATCACACTTGGACGGCTAGTCGGGTTCCTGCACGGCGAGATCGCGTGCTCGATGTCGACACAGCTTCGACGGTTTGGACAGTATTCGCCGACCTTTACCCAGCTTCAGGAACGATCGACGCGAGACCGATCACGGCTGCATGACACCGCAATGCAGGCAAGCGTCATCCTTGTTCAAATGGGTCATCGTCAGAAACGCAAAGCCTAAATTGGATCCACGGTTCACTCGTGCAGGAGGACAGGCGTGACTTTCTCAAAGTATCTGCTGTTGGCAATGGTCGCCCTCAGCGCATTTTTTGTGTACTTGCTCTGCGCGGATCCCGCACTGGATCAACCCATTGAACACTCCACGATCTACAGATTGATGATGTTGCTCACGGGCGGAGCGGGATTGTTCGTGGCTCTGACGCTGTATCACCAGGCGCGCAGCCAGGAGTTGGCGACCGAGCAAGCTTTGGAGTTGTCCACTATTAAGATCATCAAGGATTTGTGGATTACGCCGAATCTGCGGCTGGCGCACGACTATGAGAAGTTGGGTTCGCTGCCAGCTGAGATGTACCCAGATCTTTCGATTACGTCTTCACAGGACATGCATCAAGTCGCGTTCGCGATTTCGGTGTTCCAAATCTTTGAGGACTACAAGACGATCTACACACAGGACAAAACCGGCGTGAATATCTGGCTGGGAAACTTTCTCAATTGGGCGCAAAGCGACACGCTGCAGAAACTATGGCCGCGCCTGCGCATCAACTATCAGCCGAGCACGATTCGAATGACTGAGGCGCTGTTCGCCGCGGCAAATGAGGTCAAGGCGTTGCGAGCCAAGCAGGGAGAGGTTAGTTATGACGAGTATCAAACGGTGATTCAAAAGCTCGCCATCACCTTTCAGTCTCAGGTGGTGACGCAACAGGGCGCCGTCAATTGAACTCGTGAAGTCCGCGAGAAACTCCGCTGCGCAAACTGCGTGATTCCCAAGAGAGTGCGGCGTGCGTGCGAGCACCGTTCGTGTCGACCATCGCTGCTTGATCCACGATCACCTCAAAAACAACCACGCCGCAAGTCATGATTGCTCATGAAACTTGCGGCGTGATCGTTGAAGTGGACCCGATCGGGATCGAACCGACGACCTCTTCCATGCCATGGAAGCGCTCTCCCAATTGAGCTACGGGCCCGTGATTGCGACGCTTGCGCGTTGAAGTGCAGCGCCGACCTCGCGTGCTGAGGCGGGGAAGTTACGGCATGAGCGCCTTCATCGCAAGCGGTTGCGCGACTTCTCGCGGTGGCGGCGGCTGATCAGTCGTGACCGATCAACGTTCGCGCGACGAGTCTGCGTTATCGCGCGCAAGTATCAGCGCGGCCTCCCGCGAAGGCTTATCGCCGAGCGCGCTTGGTGCGCGCATCGGTCACACGATCGAGTGCACCGTCGCGCCATTGCGAACAGAGCATCGACCAACATTCGTGATCGCGCCACGCGCCGTCGATTTCGATGAGTCCGCGCACGATGCCTTCGCGTGTGAAACCAAGCGCAGCGACGAGAGCGTGCGAGCGCCGATTCGAGGGAAGAATGTTGGCCGCGACGCGATGAAGTTGTCGCTCCTCAAACGCGTGATCAACCAACGCGGATACCGCGTCGCGCATGAGTCCGCGACCCTCTTCGCCTTCGCAAAGCCAGTATCCGATGTGGCAATCGAGACTCGGCCACTCGCTGATTCCGCCGAGACTCGCGACGCCGATCATGCGCTGGTCGTCGAGTGCGCACACCACCATGCGCGCGCGACCGAGTGAGTCTGCTTGCGGGCGAAGCATGCGTTGAAAGCGCGTGGACGTCTCGGCTTCACCGTGACGCGCACTGCGCGGCATCCATGGCGTGAGGTGTTCGCGCGAACGCGTGAGCATCGCGATAAATCCTGGACCATCGCGCAAGTTGGCGAAGCGCAACAGTGTGTTGGCGCCGACGCGCACGACACCGTTGGCGGCTTCGCGCGCGGAAGGTTTGCGCGAGAGTGGAGGGACGATTTCACTCGACACGCTCGCAGCGTACGCTGCGTACATGACCTCTGTTACTTCAGCGATTGTCGCGTTCGCTTGCGTTGTTCCGCTCGCTCAACAAAGCGAATCGCGCACACCTAACACTTCCATCACGTCATCGACGACGCCGCCGATTGTCGCGGCAAAGCCTGCGATTCCGACAGTTGAGGAGCTCACGCAAATCGCCGTGAAATCGCGCGCGCGACATGAGATTCCCGCGCTCGTGTTGGCGGTGGTTACCAAGAATGGACTCGAGTCCATTGCGGTTGATGGTGTGCGCGTGTTGGGACAACCAGAGGCGGCGCTCGCAACCGATCGCATGCATCTGGGTTCGTGCACTAAGGCGTTCACCGCGACGCTCGCAGCGGTCTTGGTCGCGGACGGAAAGATTGGTTGGAACTCGACCATCGACGAAGTGTTGTCCAAGTCGTTCCCCAACATCAACGAGGGGTGGAAGAGTGCGACGCTCGAAGATCTGTTGCGTCATCGCAGCGGCGCGTCGAGTTTTCCTGTGGCAACGGATTGGGCAACAGCGTTCGCCTGCAACGTCTCGCCGAGCGTGTGTCGCAACGCGTTCGTGCAGTCGATGCTTGAGCGCGTTCCCACGCAAAAACGCGGAAAACATGTGTATTCCAATCAAGGCTACGCCATCGCAGGGTGCATGTTGGAAGCAGTGGGCGGCGCCGCGTATGAAGAGTTGCTGCGCACGCGCGTGCTCACGCCGCTGGGAATTTCGCACGAGGGATTTGGTCCGCCAACATCCGCTGATCCTGCATCACCCAAGGGTCATAGCCTCGATGGAATGGCCTTGGACGGGGACAATCCCACGGCGATCGCGCCCGCGGCGACACTGCACATGCCCGTAGGTGAGTGGGCGAAGTTCATCGCGTTTCATCTTGGTGGAACGCCGCCTGTTGGTCTCGAAGGCGCGGCCAAGGAGCTGGAGAACTTGCATAAAGCAGGACCGGACGCGCCCAAAGAAGGACTCGGTTGGATCACGGCACGACGCGATTGGGGCGGCGATGTGCTCACGCATTCAGGCTCGAATACCCAGTGGTATTGCACGGCGTGGCTCGCGCCTGAGCGCGGATTTGCGGTTCTCGCCGCGACGAATCAAGGTGGCGAACGCGCGCAACGAGCGTGTGATGAGTCCTGTTCGTTCGCGATCAAGGCGCGTAATGCGGGCGTCGCAAGTGTCGCACCAGCGGCACCGAGCGCTCCGAGTGATGCGACTGGGTCATCACCAACGCCCAGCGGCAATTCGACCTCGAACTAGCAATTGTCCCGCAGACAATTTTCGATCGCTCTGCGTCGAGGTGGGAACAAGCACCACCCAAGACGCGTACTCAGCGCAGAGCAATCGACTCCGCCACTCTCGCCGATGCCACGACTAACCCTCGCGTGTCGGAGCCGCTGGCGGGCTCGATCGGCTCGATTTCTTGTGAGACTTCATTTGTGTCAAAACGCGCCGAAATCGGCGCGTTTTCAATAATCAGCAATCGCGCGAGCAACGACTGCCCGAGTTCTGCGAATCGTTGCGCGCAGCGATGACTTCAGTACTCGTCGCCGAATCGGCCTCCTAGTATCGAATGGCCGGATCGAGTGGCCGGATCGAAATGTTGGATCGCGACGTTCACGCGATGGACGCACTGCCCGTTCCTCGCACTCGTGCTTCGTGTGAACTTCGCACAACTCAAGCTCGTAGGACACGCGAACGAACATTGTGGTCCGTTCAATTCGCGCTCCATTCGCGTTCAAGCACCGCCCCTCGCTGCGGCAGGAGAATCGAACCCATGTACTTCCTCACCCATCCCGCATCGACTGACGCATCGCACATCTCGCGTGTCGCGCCGCACGCGCTCGCGGAGTTGTTGGCCTCGCAAGCGACGGTCCCGAGTACCACCATCGAGGAGCCGACATTTTTCGTCGACGTGCTGCGCACCACCAACGCGATTGTCGTGGAAGCCGAGTTGCGCGGTGTCTCCAAAGAAGACATCTCGGTTCAGTTTGACAGTGGTGTCCTGCGCATCGAAGCGCTGCGTCGACGAGCGAATGTGGTGCACGAGGTGAAGCCGCTCGAGCAGAGTCAAGCGCGAGGCGCGCTCAGCTCGCGAGAGAAATCGTTTCCCGTCGCGTCGGGCAGACGAGCCGTCGCAGCGCCGACGACGCGCGTGCGCACGAGTGCCAGCAACCGCACGATCGAGCATCTCTGCCGCACACTCATCATGCCTGCGTCGATCAACGCCCAGGGCATCACCGCAGTCATGGACGACGGAATACTGACCATCACGCTGGCGTATCTCGCAACGGTCTCGCGCGCGCATTCAAACGCGAACTGAGCACAGCGCATCGCCGCCGCGAAAACCCGCCCCTAGTGGCGGGTTTTTCATGAAATGCGTGGTGCGAATGTCGCGGCTTGGTACCGCCGTGCGCCGCAGATGTCCTCGAATCGAGCGAGCATCGCGTGCCTCATCGTTGCGCGTAGCGTCATCCGCGTAGACACTTCGAACATGTCGATTGCATCCTTGTCTGCACTGCTTGTCGCGGCCTCGCTCATCACTCCAGTCGCATCGCCGCGGGTCGCACCGATTGAAGCACCACCCGACATCGCCGCCGAGCGCGCCTTACAAGAATTGGCCACGCATGGCGTGGAGTGGAATTCGCCCGGGCTGACCGCGGCAGGGAGCATGCCCATTGGCAACGGTTCGTTCGGCGCCAATGTGTGGATGGAGTCCACGGGCGACCTCGTGCTCACGCTCGCACACACCGATGCCTTCAGCGAAGCCGAGCGCCTGCTCAAACTTCTGCGTGTTCACATCGTGTGCGATCCACCGCTTGATGTCTCGAAGTTTTCGCAACGCATGTCGTTTGCTGATGGCGAGATCACCATCAACTGCGGAGCGAACGACAACGCCGCGCGCGTGCGAATCTTCGTCGACAGCGAATCGCCCGTCTTGCACGTCACTATCGAAGGCGGGCGAGAACGAACGATCACCGCGCGTGTCGAGAATTGGCGCAACGCCGCGCGACGCATCGTCGGCGACGAGTTGAAGTCGGCGTGGGTGATGCGCGATGCACCCGCGTCGATCGAAGTGATCGAGTCGGCCGACGTGATCATTCCTATGGAAAGCGAGCCCGATGCGGTCGCGTGGTATCACCGCAACGAACACTCGATCGTGCCACTCACACTCGAACATCAAGGTCTCGCCGCAGTGGCCACAGTGTTTGAAGATCCGCTGATCATGCGCACCTTCGGAGCGCGCATCGATGGCGTCGGGTTCACGCGCACGGACGAGTTGACCATGCGCAGCGCCGCTCCCACACGCGATGCCGCACTGCGCATCACCGCGTCATGCGCGCAAGCGGACGGTCTTGACTCGTGGATCAAGCGGCTCGCGATGACTGCGGAAATGAACAGCGATGTCGAGGCGGCGCGCACGCGCACGGCGCAGTGGTGGCAAGATCGCTTCACGCGCAGTTGGGTGTTTGTCGACGCGCCCACGCCGAGCGTCATCGACAACACGCATCCGCTGCGTATCGGCTTTGACAGCAACAACCAAAATCGTTTCGACGGCGCGATCACCATCATGCGCTTTGGCAGTGGCGCCGCGAGTGACAGAGAGATTGCGCAAGTCGCGCACGCCGACATCGACATTCGCACTGCGCGTGAAGTCGTCGCGCGCAACAATGGAAGCACGGAGAAACTTGCCGACGAGGTGACGCGCGATGGATCGTTCACCGTGGAAGGTTGGATCACGCCGAGCAACGAATCGTCGACGGGTCGCATCGCCGACAAACTCACCGCAGGACGCAGCGATGGCTTCCTCTTTGATCTGCAACAAGGATCACTGCGCGCCATCGTCGGCGACGTCACGCTGGTGACGACTGCGAAACCAAAGGCCGGCGTGCTTACCCATGTCGCGTTGACCTACGACCAAGCCAGCAATCGTGTCACCGTCTATCACGATGGCGTGATGGTTGGGCAGTCACCAGCAAGCGCGGCGAACGCGCGCACAAGCATTTCGCAGGCGTATGCGGCGCAGCGCGCAGTCACGCTCGCGGCGACCGACGGCGCGTTTCCGGTGAAGTTCAACGGTTCGATTTTTTCGGTGGAGCCAGCGTGGGTGAACGGCGCTGCGTTCAATGCTGACTTTCGCAATTGGGGCGGCGACTACTGGTGGCAGAACACGCGCTTGCCTTATCACGGCATGCTCGCGCGAGGCGATGGCGATCATCTTGCGTCGCTCTTCGACTTCTACTTCAAAGCGCTGCCCGGATGCAAAGCGCGCGCGAAGGAATATCACCACGTAGACGGTGCGTACTTCCCCGAAACCATGACCACGTTCGCCACTTACGGCAACGGTGATTACGGTTGGAATCGCGAGGGGCGCAAGGCCAGCGACGTTGACTGTCCCTATTGGCAATACACGTGGAATCAAGGCCTCGAATTGCTGGCCATGATGCTCGACCACTACGACTACACGCATGACGAGTCAACCCTTCGCGCGCGAACGATTCCCATGGCGCGTGAAGTGTTGGCCTACTTCGCGTCGCGCTTTTCCACCGACGCGAACGGAATGTTGGTCATCACGCCCACGCAAGTGATCGAGACCTATTGGAGTGGCGTGGTCAACGATCTCCCCAACATCGTGGGATTGCGCGAAGTGTTGACGCGCTTGCTCGCGTTGGACAAGACGCGCGCGTCCACCGATCTCATTCGCGCCAGTGATCGTGTTGCATGGACATCGTTGCGCAGTGCGTGCCCGCCCGTTCCGCTCACCGCCGATGGAACCAAGTACGCGCCCGCTGCGAAGTTCGACGACGTGCGATCGAACTGCGAGAACGCCGAGCTGTACGCGGTGTGGCCCTTCACCGAGTCGAGCATTGGTCGCGACACGCTCGCGATTGGTCGCGCCAGTTTCGCCGCGCGCGTTGAACGCATGACCCATGGTTGGACGCAAGATGGAATGCAAGCGGCGCGCCTTGGTCTTGCCGATGAAGCCGCCGCCAATGTGCTCGCGAAAGTCGGCAACACCCATCGCAACTTCCGCTATCCCACATTTTGGGGACCGAACTTCGATTGGCTTCCTGATCAGTGTCACGGCGGAAATCTGCTCACCACCGTGCAAGAGATGTTGCTGCAAAACGTGGGTGATCGCATCGCGGTCTTGCCCGCGTGGCCGACAACATGGAACGCGCGCTTTCGTTTGCGCGCTGCGGACAACACCGTCATCACTGGCGTGGTGCGTGATGGCGCGTTGGTGACGCTCGATGTTGATCCGCCCTCACGCAGAGACGCGATCTTCTTCGGCGAAGGTTGGAAGGCGCCGCAATAGTCGCGCGTGAGTTTCGTCACGCGCGCGGCGCGATGATCGCCGCGAGTCGTCCGCTGTGCGCTCCATCGCGACGAAAGCTGAAGAAGCGCTGCGCATCGCGATAGGTGCATGGCGCGTCATCATCGATGTGATCGCGACTCACGCCGCAACGCATCAGCTGCAGGGTGACTGCCGCGACGAGATCGGCGTGATGCTTCGGTCCGTGCACGCCGGGTTGAATCACGCACGCCGCGAGATCTGCGTCAACCAACACGCGCGCGACTTCATCGCCGATTTCAAAACTCGCGCCACTGATGCACGGACCAATCGCGACGAGAAGCGTGCGCCCATCGGCGCCGAGTTTGTGCATCGCGACCAGCGCCGCAGGAACCACTCCCGCAACAACACCGCGCCAACCTGCATGCACCGCCGCGACCGCGCCTGACTTGGGACACGCCAACAACAGTGGTACGCAATCCGCAACACGAACCATGACTGCCGCGCCGCCCGCAACACTTGTGATGGCATCCGCTTCGCCGCGCGCATGAAGCGCTTCATGCGCGGCGACAACGGTGCAGCCATGCACTTGACTGACATCGGCGACGGGCCGATCGCTTTCGATTCTCGCGGCGCTGAGCAAGCGCGCGAGATTCGTTGCGAGCGCCGTGTCAGTATCGCGCGGCGCGCCCTGCGCAACACGCGCGTTCGCCTGCCTCGACTGCAAGTTGAGCGAGTCAAACGGCGCGAGACTCACGCCTCCGAGTCGCGTGGAAAACCCATGCGCGAAGTGAGCCGCGTCAAGCAGAGGGCTGCGCAACACGATTGCTGCTGTCGATGACGCTGTCGATGACGTTGTTGAGCAATGCACTGCACAGATCTTCGGCGAAATCAAGCGCGAGCGCGCAGCGTCGTTCGTTACGCTCAAGGCATGAGCGAGAAGACACCCGACCCAGCGCATTCGCGACGCAGACTGTTCGCGTACTCGGCGATCGCACTTGCGCTGCCAGTTGGCGCGTATCTCGCTCTGGCGATTCGCATCGCCAACCTCACGCCGACCATCACCACTGATCCAGTCGCGCGGTGGCACGCGGGCATGCCGGCGTGGAAGCCGGGCTCACGCGCCTGGGATTCGTACATGAACGCGCTGGCGAAAGCCAACGCGCCCGATGGCTCGACGCCGATCGCGCAGCACATCTTTGCGCAGCGAATGCTGCTGCCCGATGAGTTGCTCGCGGAGAGTGAGATTCCGCTTGATATCGCGCGCCGCGGAGATTCGAATGAATTTATCGCGCACGCGCGAACCGCGACTCGACAAAGCGACAGTGGTTGGAAACTTGGCGAGTGGTGGTTGGCGCAACACGCGCGCAATCTCGATCAACTGCGCGCGGCCACCGCGATACCCGTGCTCGGCTTCATGCCTGACTTCAACTTTGATCGCGCGAGTAGTGAGTTCTTTGGATACGACGCAGTCGCCATCGCAGCCACCAACGCCGCCGATCCATTCGCACGCTCCGCATTCACGCTGCGTCTTCCCCAGCTCTCACTGCTGCGTGAATGTGCGGGCGCGCTCGCGCTTGACGCTTCGCATGCGGCCGTCGCGGGCGATGGGTCACGCGCAGTGGATGACTTTCAGGCAGTGCTGAACATCTCTGTGCATTGCGCAGAGTCGCGCGCGTTGGTCTCGCATTTGATCGCCAGTGCAGTGCGCGCGATGGCGTGGCAAGAGATCACGCAGTTGCTACGAGATACACCCGCGTCGTTTCGCGACGACGATTTAGTTCGACTGCGCGCGTTGGTGGACGATCCCCGCTACGACGCGCCGCCACTGGATTTCGCGGGGGAACGCGAGGGATTTCGCGATTTCGTACAGCGTGCGTACTCGCAGGACGGGACCGATGATGGATTGCTCTTGTCCTCCGCACGGGCACAGTTGTTGGCGCAGACGACCATGCTTAAGAGCATGCAGGCGACCACGCAATCGTCGTCTAGCGGCCTCGCCGATTTTTTGTTGGGGCCGATCATTGCCTACACCAATGACTCACGCGCGCAGACCCTCGCGTTGCATGAACAATTCCTTTCGCGCATGGAACGCAATGCTGCGCGACCGCTTTGGCAACAGAACGGTGAAGCCGATGATGCGCTGGAACAATCCTATGGCTCGCGCGATTTCTCTTGGCGCACCAGTGTCGTGCACATGCTCATGCCCGCACTGAGTCATGCGGCCATGCGCATTTCGAAGTCCGCTCTCGATCGCGATGCCGCACGCTTCACCATCGCGCTCGAACAATTTCGCCGCAGCAATCAGCGCGAGGCAACTTCGCTGCAGGAACTGATTCCGACGCAACTCGCGTCTGTGTGCATCGATCCCTACTCAGGTGTTCCCTATCTCGAGAGCGTCGTTGACGGCGCGCTGCGAGTGTGGAGTGTTGGACACGATGGCGTTGATGACGATGGTGTCGTCATTGCCGGAGCCGAGTCGCAGCGCGGGTTCTTCGCGAAAGGACTGTGGGTTCCGCTGCACGCGTTTCACACGCGCACTGGTCAGTGGCCCGCAGACAACACGCAGGCGCAACGCGAGATGGCCGCGGCGGCGACGCTCGCAGCCATTCGCCCGATCTACTCGCTCGACGCAGGTGTTCCGCGATTGACGCGCGACGGAAGTGCGCCGGCTCCCAGCGAATTCGTGGGAGATGTGATGCTCATCGCTCCTGCGTTGCCCTCGTCGAGCGCCGCGACATCCGCGACCAACAGCACCACCGAGGCATCTTCGTCATCGGGCGGCAATCCTTGAATCACGCGACGCGGCGGTCGCGCGGGTTGTTGCGGATTGTGCGCTGAGTTGTCAAAGCCAAAGCGCACGTCGAGCGCACTGCCGGCACTCACGCGCATCGGCTGCGTCAAGATCCAAGGCTCCGCAAATGCCATGCGCCAATCACGGATTGTGAGCAGCGTCGTGCTGCACAGTGACGCGTCAGTCGATGTCACCGCAACGCTGCGCAGAAACGCGCCGCCCTTGACGATGATGGCCACGACGTCGATGTCACGCGTGACGATGTCGCCAACCATGCGCGTGGAAATTTCATCGGGCTCGAGAACCAGTCGATGCGCGAAGTACAGACGCGCGGAGATCGTGCGCGTGTCGTGATCGTCAGCGGCAATCCAAGTGAGACGCGGTTGGATGTGCGCGCGGCGACCGACGGATTCGCTCAGTGTTTCGATCGCGACTGCGCCGCGCGGGAGATCGAAGGCGAAGCCACGCGGAAGTTCAAACGTAGGGCTCACGCGACTGAGCGCACCAAGCGCACCGCTGGGTGTGCGGCCAACGCCCGCCATTGATTCGAAGCCGCCGGTGTGTTGATGCGCGTGCTCCTCGCGCGGATCAAACTCTTCCAATCGCGCCAACGTGCGCGCGGGATCAGCGACCAACGAGAGGAATCGCATCGGTGATTGCGCCATCGACGCGGGATCACTCACGCGAACTCCGCGCACGCGCGTCGGCGCATTCGCAGGGTTTTCCGCGAGAAAACTGCGAATGCGCATGCCTCCCGTCGCAGGCACCGTCCACGGATGCAGCGGTGCGAACGACGCGCGCTCGTCGAGCTCACGCTCCATTGGCGCAGCGGCGATGAGTCCTTCGAAGGCGCGCAACGCCGACTCGCGCGTCGCCAACGCATCAAGCAACACCGTGCGTGTCGCACGATCGAGCGTGCGATCGTGAAGCAGCGGTGCCGAGGTTGCGTCGGGCAACCATGGCGGCATCGTGCCATCACTGATGAGCATGCGCGCCAACACGCGATGGCGAACGATGCGTTCACAGGAGTCGAGTTGCAGCGGTGCAGTCGCGCTTGCGTTATGACAACCAAGACAGTGCGTCGTCCACGCACGCTTGGCCTCGACTGCGTCAAGCGTTTGCGCGTGCGCCGTTGCGGCGATCAGCGTGATGATGGCGAAAGCGGTTCGATGAAACATCCCACGGCCTTCGGTGCGTTTAGAGCAATGGGGCGACCCGTAAGCGCGGCGTCAATCGCATCGGAGAAATCATTCGTCGTCGCTTGCGCGCGACGACGGCCAATCGCGGCGTAGAGATCGTTCACGCGACCGAGATAGAGTCGATCGAATCCGCCGTTGCCATCGAGGCGCAGCAACACCGCTTCAGGCGTGATGGTCGCACCCGTCGCAATCACCAACGCATGCGTGCGATCTGTCTCGACAATCATCGCGCCAGCAAGATCGAAATCCGCGCTGTGCTTGGCAATCGTGGCGTCGTCGACCCACGCACTCGCATGCACCAGATGAAACGCAACGCCGCGCGCGCGACACGACTGCGCAAGCGCGATCAAATCAGGTGCCATCGCATTGGAGATCGGACATTCATGCGAGATGAAGACGATGGCCACCAATGTTCCGCGCGCGCCATCAGTGATCGCGCGCGCGTCGACAGCCACGGGCAGCGTCACTTGATTGCGTGACGCATCCGGGCTCGGATTGCTCGCCGCACAACCCACAATCGCAGCGGTGACGCAGGCAAAAAAAAGCGCGAACGTTTGGCGCGCTCGCTTCATCCCGTCCACGCACTCAACAAGGCGGCGAGGTCCGCGCCGTTCACCGTTCCACTGTTGTCGATGTCGCCGACTCCACTGCCGCCCCAGTTGTTCAGCAGCGCCGCGAGATCCGCAGCGTTGACGGCTCCGTCGTTGTTGAGGTCAGCAGGATTCGCCGCGCCAGTGACCGTGATGCTTCCGACCATAAAAAAGTCGCAGTGCGGGATGCAGAAGTAGCCCACGGTGCTGTTCGCCGCCGAGACGGGAACGGTCCACACAGCCGCGCGATTGGCGGAGTTCAGCGGCGCGTCGAAATACACACCGTCCGCAGCGCAATCGTCACCGCTGGTGACGGTGTGATTGCCACCCGTGCGCACCCAACGAACCGTGTCGCCGGGCGCGACCGTGATCGACTCTGGACTAAACAGCGTGCCCTTCTGCATGACCACATGTTCTGTCGCCGTGACGGGCGAGACGCACAGGCACGCAGGAGCGAGAAGAGCAATGGTGAGAATTCGCTTCATGGGAGTTCCGATGGTGAGTGCGGTGATTGGACAGTTCCGACCGTGCGCAGACAAGAGTATGTCACGAATCACGATCATTTCGGCGGCAATTCTGGAATTTTGCCCGAGCGTCACAATCATTGTTGATGCTCGACTGGAAGAGGTCGCCGCGTTGATGTTCGTCACCCCTCGCAGCGCCGGCGCGAGATTCGACCGTCGTTACGATCCCGTCATGGCGCGCGCAACACTGTTCTCTCACCGACACAAACCCGTCTCTCGAAGAGGCTTGCTCGTCAGCTTGAGCGCTTCGCTCGTCGCGCTATCAGTGTTGGTGGGATGCGGTCAATCGAACGAGTACGCCGCGAATCCAGCACCGTACGAGGTGCCCGCAGCGGAACTCGCGCGCGCGAGCAGCGCCGAATTCAAGCCGCTCATCGCCGCGTTGTTGTCGCTGCGCGCGGCGACGAAAGCAATGAACGATTATCGCCTTGCGCAGCCGCGCGTCCTCGACGAGGCGCAGCAGAAAAAATATGAAGAGTTACGCGCCGTGAGCGCGATGCTTGCGGCCGAGGTCGCCAAACGCGTGCAGGCTGCGCAATTCTCAACCGAGCAGCTCGCCACGTGGGAAGTGATCAGCGCACTGCCGCCCGACGAGTTGCAGAAACTCGGGCACTAGCCGCGGTGCGGCGTCAATTAAGTGAATCAGGAATAACGCCAGGCAACATGATGCGACTCATGAATCGATGCGCAGGCCGTGAACCTGGCTCAATCTGATTCTGCAGCGGAGGCAAACTCTCATCGGGTTGCATGAGCTCTTTGAGCTGCGAGTAGATGAGGTTGGGCGCTTCGACCGAACCGTCGACGTATGAGAAATTGATTCTTCCACCGTTCCACAACGCGGGCGGATCAATCCATTCGCCAGCCACACCAACCGGCGGCGCGACGCGAATCACCCAACCAAATTTGTTCCACGTGCCCGAGGGATCCTCTTCGGTGATGGAGAAAAGCGTGCGCGATGGCTGCGGAATCTGCGTCATGCGCAGCGTGGAAAAACGCGTGTCACGAAACGCTTCGGGTGTCTCGGGATGGGTGAGATCAGGAAAATCAAACCAATCGCTCGCGTGCACACAACTAAACCAACCGACGCCGACAAACTCATTGATCGAATACGAACGCACGCGATTAGTGGGATCAAGCGGCGAGAGATAAACCTTCGCCGATCCAAGGTAGGGCCACAACACGCCGTCTTGCAGGTTGGTTTCTGTTTCCGTGACTGTGTTGAATGGCGTCTCCACCCACGCGGGAATCCGCAGCGGAGTTGGATCGATGCCCGCGCAGGGATTTTGCGTGCCACCGCGCTGCGTGCGCGGCGAGACGATGAATCCGTTGTTGTCAGTGGAGTACGTCGTGTTCGCGAGCGCAATCTGCCGTTGGTTCGCCAAGCACACCGTGGTGCGCGCTGATGCTTGAATGGAGCTGATGGAAATCATCACCAATGACGCGATGAGCGAAATGATCGCGATCACGACGAGCAGTTCCACGAGCGTGAAAGCGCGCGCGGCACGGTGTGACCTGAGGGCAATCGCGGAGGATGAAGCGATGGGGCGAGAGAGGCTCATGGAATGAACTCGAGATGATGGCGCGCCATGAAAAACAACGATTTTGTAGCATAGCGCGATCGAAGTGTACTTCGCATCAGAGAGTGACTTGACGCGCGACTGGCCCAAATCACGATCAATTGGCGCTTCACTTAAGGTGTTGGGTGAGTGTCCAATCCTTTGTGAAGTCGGCAACGATGAGCGCGCAATGTTGGTGGTGACGAGTCGTCCCAGGCGCACTTCATGTTGCGACTGCTTGCGCAGAGTTGCCTGCGCGTCATAACTTGCGCGCGATGTCAAACCAATCAGCGTCGGGACAGAATCACGAACAAACACAGCGCGCACCCGACGGTCCGTCCTCGCGCGTGGTCGGCTTCGTCGTGGTTGTCGCGGCACTTGGTTACTTCGTGGACATTTTCGATTTGCTGCTCTTTGCGCTAGTGCGCAAAGCTTCACTCACCGAGGTGCTCGCGGCGCAGTTGGTGGGTAAGTCGCACGAGGAGGCCGACGCATTGCTCGCGTCGTCAGGAATTTGGCTCGACAACATTTTGCAAACCACGGGATTGCTCGTGGGCGGATTAGTGTGGGGCGTGCTTGCAGATCGACGCGGGCGCATGAGCGTCTTGTTTGGTTCGATCATCGCGTACTCGTTGGCGAATTTGCTCAACGCCGCAGTCACCGATGTTGCGCCAGATGGACCGCTGGGCTTTCTCCACGCGATTGGTCTGGGAAGCGCGATCAATCAGTATGGATTGCTGCGATTTATCGCGGGATTTGGCCTCGCCGGCGAACTGGGCGCGGGCATCACATTGGTTTCGGAATTGGTGAGCCGTGAGCGTCGCGGGTTCGCCACCACCGTTGTCGCTGCAGTGGGAATCCTGGGCGCGATCGCGGGCTACTTCACCACCCAATTCGTTTCGTGGCGCACAGCATTTGTGATCGGTGGCTGTTTAGGTCTTGCGCTCTTGGCGCTGCGCATCGGTGTCGTCGAGAGCGGATTGTTCATTCGTGCCGAACGCATGCACGTGCACAGTCGCGGCGCGTTCTGGAAATTGTTCTGGCCCGCGCAGCGATTGCGTCGTTACGTTTCGACGGTGCTCATCGCCGTGCCGATTTGGTTTGTGGTGGGCACGCTGGTGAAGTACTGCGACCGAATCATGCCCAGCCTTGGACTTCCTGCTGAGGAGAAGCCTTCACCTGCGAAAGCAATCATGTGGTGCTACATCGGGTTGGCCGCGGGTGATCTGCTCAGTGGACTTGCGAGTCAGTGGATGCGTTCACGCCGCCGCGCGATTGTGGTGTTTCACGCGCTCACACTGGTGGCGGTGATTCTCTACTTCACCGTCGCCGCACATTCGTTGACCGCGTTCTATGCAGTCATCACTTTTGCCGGTTTTGCCAGCGGATATTGGGCGGTGTTCGTCACCATTACCGCAGAACAATTCGGCACCAATCTGCGCGCGACGGCGGCGACCACCGCGCCCAACATCGTGCGTTGGTCGGCAGCGTGGACTGGTGGATTGTGGCTCGCGCTGAGTTCGCACACCGGCGTCGCGTGGCATGCTGCAGCGATCGTTGCGGCGATTGTGTTGCCGATCTCGTTCATCGCCACGCTCGGAGTGCGCGAGAGTTACGGCGCCGATCTCGACTTCAACGAAGAGTGACCGCGTACACTTGCCGCCGCGCGCCCGTGCGCGCATCACTAAGCACTGTCGTCGCCGAGGAATCCATTATGACTTTCGCGTTTGTTCATTCGTTCACTCGTTCATCGCATTGCTTGTTTGTCATCGTTGGTGCAATGAGCGCGTTGACTGCGTGCGCTTCGGTTCCCACAGGAAGCGGCGCGTACATGGTGACGGTGATTGATGCGAATTCACGCAAACCAGTGGAGGGCGTGACGCTGCTTGCGAGTGGCGCGGGAACTGCTGCGCGCGGCGCGAAACCGTTCACCGCAACGACAGACGAGGATGGCATCGCCGTGCTTGGATTTGGCAACTGGGGCACGGTGGACCTCGTCGTCGCTGCCAACGAATCCACCGAGCGTTGGATCGTGATTCAGAATCGCATCGCGGTCAACGGCGGTTTGTCGAAGGTTGAGCCGCTGCGTCTGATCGTGGGAAGCGCTGGCCAAGGCGGACAATCGCAGTATGAGTTGTCGATCACGCGTGTGGCCAAGGGCGGCAAGATCGACAACTGAAGTGGGTCACGCGCTCGTGTGCATCACGCCGAGTGCGCCGCGTCATGCTGAACATGCGTGTGCGCCAAGGTCTCGATGAACGGACCGATCGCCGACGCAACATGCTCCGATGCGCGTGCGAGATTTCGCAGGAAAGACGTGTGAATTGGCTCGCTGCGATCAACGAGGTCGGTGATCCCTTTGAGCGCTGCGAGGGCAACGCCCCAATCGCGCGCGACCATTGCCAACGCCGCGAGCTCCATGTCTTTCGCGCGGATGTGCTCGCGTGTGAACAGCTCACGTTCATCGCTGGTCGAATCAAGACTTGATCCCGACGAGACCGCACCGATGTGCGCGCTGAGTTCCTGCGCCATCGCGCGCAGCGATGAGTCGCTCGGTGAAAGCCGCGTGTGTCCGCGCGCAAGCACATCAAATCCCGGCAACGCGACGCGCGCGTCATGCACCGACACGGTGCGCGCAATCACGAGATCTCCGATGGCCACGCCGCCACTTTCGAATCCGCCCGCGGTCCCCGCATTGACCACGAGGTCCGCGCGCGCGATTGTCAACGCGGCAGCGAGTGTGGTGGCGGCGTACACCAACCCAACGCGATCCGTATGCGTGTGTTGATCGCGTCCTGGTGTGATCAAGCGCAACTGCGCGCCCGCGACAACTCCTTCGCGCACCATCATGGGTTGACCATGAATCATCGCACTCGCATTCCCAAGAGCGAGTTGCTTGGCAATGGGCGCGGCCTCACCTTCCATCGCGACAAACAAGATCATGCTGCGCGGCGCATGAGTCAGCGCGGGCAACGTGAAGTCGCAATGAGCATGCGCGTTGTGCATACGTCAGACCTCAATCGGTACGAGTGGCTTGGGCAAGGTGCACGCGATGCCGTGCTCAGTCGTCAAACGACTCGCAAGCGCCGCGCGCGCAGAGTCGGTGCCATGATTGATGAGCACGCGACCGGGCTTCTCGCCAAATCCGCCGAACCACTTCACCAGATCATCTTGATCGGCGTGACCGGACAATCCTTCGACACGCACGGTGCGCGCGCGAATGGGAACGGTGCGTCCGTTGAACTGCGCGCGATCCGCGCCGCGCTGCATTTTCCAAGCAAATCCGCCGTCAGGCTGGTAGCCCGAGAGCAACACGAGGCAGTCTTCGCGATCAATCGATTCTTCGAGATGGCGTTGGATCGGACCTGCGTCCATGAATCCGCTGCCCGCAAGAATCACGCCGCCGTGCACCATGCGATCAATCGCCATCGACTCACGCTTGGAGAGGACGTAGTGCAATTCAGGAAACCACAACGGCGCTTCGCCCGCGCGCACGGCGCGTTGCGGCTCGGGCGCGAGATACTCGGGATTGCGATAGAGCGATTCGATTCCGTGCACTGCCATCGGCGAATCGACATAGACATTGAGTCCGTGCAACAGCCCCTTCGCGTGCAGACGCGCGAGACGATGGACCAAGAGTTGCGCGCGGCCGAGCGCAAAACACGGCGCGAGCACCTTGAGTTTTTTGGTTGCGGCTTCGTTGATGATGTCGGCGAGTACTTGATCGGTATCCGCGCTGGCATCGCGGCGGCGCTCACCGTTGGTGGACTCGACGACGACGACATCGGCGCGCGCGGGTCGATGCGGAGGCGCGAGCAACGCACCTCGCTCGGGACCGAGGTCACCAGAGAAGTACAGAACTTTGCGCGCCGCGCCGACGCCGATAGAAAACTCAGCACTCGCGGCACCAGCCGTGTGACCGGCGTTGCGAAACGTGAGCGACACCAACGGCGCGATCTTCACTTCACGATCAAGCGGCACGCCTTCGATGCAATCCATCGTGTCGCGCACTTCAGGCGTATCGAACAGACGTTGCGCTTCGGGAAATTCCGGAGCAGGTCCAGGCGCTTCGCCCGGCATCAACGCGCGTGACCACGGAGCGCTGCCAGAGCTGCGCTCATAGAACCGCGCGCGCTGCAATCGCGCGCTCGAGCGCATCACTCGTCCGAGCAGTTCATGCGTCGCAGTGGTGCAGTAAATCTTGCCGCGAAACCCGAGCTTCGGCAACATGCCCACACGTCCGCAATGGTCGATGTGCGCGTGGGTGACTACCACCGCGTCGAGCGAAGCGAAGTCAATCTTGGGTGCGATGGCGTTGCGCGCTTCATCTGCGGGAGCGCCTTGAAACATGCCGAAATCAACGAGAATGTTGGCTTTCGCGGTGCGAATGAGCGTGCAACTTCCGGTGACTTCGCCCGCCGCGCCGTGGAACTCCAGAGTGGCGCCGATGTTTTGCGCGCCATCATCCGCCACGTGAGATCTTGCAGCGCTCATCGCGTCGCACTTTCTTGCGTTGCAGGAAACGATGCGAGGTCAAAGATCTCGTCCATCGAACTCCACCACTCGCCAGGTTTTGCGTTGGGCGCGGGTTGCTGAAAGGTGCGCGTGAGCGCGTCCCACTGCTGGGTCTTGCTGCTGGACGCGTACTCTTGATAGCGCGCTGGGTCGAATCCGTCGTCAGTCTCGATCATCATGAAAAGCCTGGTTCCACCGCGATAAATTCGCATCTTCTGAATCCCGATGCGCCGCAAACCATCAGTCACTTCGGGCCACACCGCGCGGTGAAGCGCGATGTACTCCGCAATAGAGTCACCGTCATCTTTGAGGTCGAGCATCTGTGCGAAGTGTCGCATTGTGTGAGGGTAACAAATTTCGACTTTCGGAATCGACATGCGCATCGGTACTGTGCGCTCATGCATGAGACGGCGTCGCCTTCTTCGTTTGATTGGTTGGTACTGACCGCGGCGAATCATCGTCAGGCGGATGCGTATCGCATTCCACTGCAACATCGTGCTGAACGCGAAACACTGGGAACCAAGCGTTTTCTCGTGGTTCCTGACGCGATGGATGCGCGTATTGGTTCGGGTGGCGCGACTGTGTTGGCGTTGCTTGCGGTGGCGCAGAAGCTTCTCGATGAAGTCGCGCCCGAGAAACAACTGCAAGGTCGCACGGACACAAAACTTTCGCGCGGAAGCGTTGCGAGAGCGTCAACCATCGAGCAACTCTTCGCGCATCGGCGCATGCTCATGCTGCATTCGGGCGGAGACTCGCGTCGGCTTCCCATGTACGCGGTGCAAGGAAAACTTTTCGCAACGCTGCCCATCGACGCGGGTGCGGGTCGATGCGGAACTTTGTTTGATCTCTTGCTCAATGATCTGTTGAGTCTTCCTGCGCGCAAAGGCGGTGAAGTGCTGATCGCCGCCGGCGATTGCGTGCTGGGAATTGCCAACGATCCCGTGCAATTTGCAGGACGCGGCGTGATCGGAGTTGCGCAGCGTGCGCCCGAAGAACGCGCATGGCGTCACGGCGTGTTCGTGCGCAGCAACACGTCGCCTTTGGTCAACAACTTCTTGCAGAAGCCAACGCACGAACAACTCGTCGCCGCAGGAGCGTTGGCCAGTGATGGCACTGCATTGGTCGACACTGGTTTAATTTCACTTGATCCCGCGGCAGTCGCGGCGTTGCTCGCGGGCGCAGGCGTGCAACTGCGCCATGGAAAACTGTTCGTTACGGCTGGTTCATTCGCTGATCAAGCATCGCGCGGAGTTCTTGCGCCCATCGATCTGTATCGCGAGATTCTTGGCGCATTGGGGCGACGAACAACGCGTGCGTCCTACCTCGCGGCACAAAGCGCGTCGCTGCGCAGCGTGTTAGCGCCGCTTTATGACGAGCTGCGCAGCACACGATTTTCCTGCGAAATCGCCGAGGTTGGCGCGTTTTTGCACATCGGTTCCACGCGGGAAATGCTCCGCGCACTCACGGGTGCGCGTGCGTTGATCCGTCCATTCGTCGCTACACCTCGATCCACCGCAAGCACACTCAAGCGTCGCACAGGTAAAGGCCACGCACTGTTGCTGGAGTCATCCGTCGATGCGCTTCATGTCACAAACACCAGCGCCGTGCTCGATCATGTGCACGTGGGTAGTGCGACATTCGGCGGCGGAAACATCGTCGTCGGCATCAACGCGCGCACACTGGAGCTTCCTGCGGGGATCTCGCTGTTTGCGGTGATGATCGATGGAGGACGCGCGCATGTCGCATGTGGAATCGGTGATGACTGCAAGACTCCGTTGATGAACGGCGGAACTGTTCTTGATCAACCGATCGCACCGCTGATGGTGCGCTGCGGTGTGCCTACGAGTGAAATCATCTGCGGTGACGGCACGCTGTGGGACGCGCGATTGTGGTGTGTTTCCGCCGAAAAAGACCCATGTTCGATGGTGTCATGGATGTGGCGCAAGGCACGCGCTCCGTTGGCATGGCGCAAGGCGCGACGGTGGAGCATGCGTGAGTTGCTCGCACAGGCCAATGGCGAAATCAGTGAACGCGCACGACAAGATTCTGCCGACGCGCGTCTCTTGCAGCAACCACAATTGCTGCAACGTGAACTCACGCGCCTAGTGAATCCCGTGCAACGCGCGCATGTCGCCGCGCGACTTTCGAATCTCGCACGCACGAGCGAGAGCGGGACGACATCGAAACGCGGCAAGGTCTCCGCGCGTCTTCGCACCGACGCATTCAACGCTGTCGGCGAAGCAGTGCTTGCGGCATACGAACTTCCGCGCAGTCCACCTCGCGCGGTGATCTTGCATGATCAAGCGGTGTGGACATCAACACCGGTACGCATCGATCTCGCGGGAGGATGGAGCGACACGCCGCCCATTTGCAATGAAGTCGGCGGCAGCGTGGTCAACGTCGCGGTCACGCTCCGTGGACAGTTGCCAATTCAGGTGGTTGCGAAGTTGGAAGAGGAGTTAGTCATTCGCATCCACAGCACGGATCTGGGCGAAACGCGGGTGATTCGCACGGTTGCGGATCTCGCGCAACGCAATGACCCCACGCGTTGGTCGGCGCTCGCGGAGTCTGCGTTGGTACTCGCCGGTGCCGCGCCGACGGATCCATCGGCATCGCTCAAGCAGTGGCTTGCGCGCGTTGGTGGTGGCATCTCGCTCACGATGTTTTCGGCGGTGCCCAAGGGAAGCGGTCTCGGCACGAGTTCGATTCTCGGCGGCGCAACCATTCACTGTTTGGATCGCGTGTTCGGTCGCGAGCGTTCGCCGCAAGAGTTGTTTGCGGCGACGAGCGCGCTCGAACAAATGCTTTCCACGCGTGGCGGTTGGCAAGATCAAGTCGGCGGACTCATGGGCGGATTCAAACTTGCGTCGACCATTGCAGGCCATGCGCAACGACCACACTGCGAGCAACTGCTTGTGCCGAGCGTGTTGCTCGATGAGTTGCGCGCACGATGCGTGCTTTACTTCACGGGCGAGCGACGCATGGCCAAAAACATTTTGGAGAACGTGGTGTGGAACTGGTTGAGCCTAGAGCCAACCGCCGTCGATGCCATTCATCGACTGAAGGACAACGCGCAATCGATGCGCAGCGCATTGATCAGCGGCGACGTTGAAGCATTCGCGCGCGAAATCGCGCAGTACATGAGGCTCAAACGACAGATTGATCCTGGCTGTTGTCCGCCCATGTTCGATGCGTTGGCAGCGCGATTCAAGCGCGAACTCGCCGCGTGGAGTTTCGCTGGCGCAGGTGGCGGCGGATTCATGTTGCTAGTCGCGAAAGACGCTCGTCGCGCCCAAGCGTTGCGTCACTCCATCGAACGAGATCCACCGCATCCGCGCGCACGCGGGTTTGACTTCGAGATGGATTCCGTCGGTGTGCGCTGCGCCATTTTGTGAGCGTTACTTTCGTTTGAAAAACGGAAGCTCGATACCTAGCACTCCCAGTGCGGCCAACAATGCGAGCGTGAAGAACGCTTCATCAAGATTGCCGACCAACGGAAGGTTGTCGGGCAAGAATTCGAAGAACCCGGCGGTTGGATTGATGAGATAGAACGCGCTGATGAGCGCCACGATTCCTGCAGTAATGCGGGCGAAAACCGATGGTTTTGCTCGTGGCATCGCAGACGCGTTGGGAGCGACGGGATCGGTTGGTGCAGGCGTTGTCACGATGGTCATCGTACGATGGGCTCATGAACAAAGATGAACGCGCGGGCAGCAGGCCGTTGGCGATCAGTCGACCGTGGCTTGGTGTCGCTGGATGTTTGGGCGGCGGCGTGCTCGGCGTGGTCATCGTGGTGGCGTTGTTTCTGGCCGCCATCACACTGTTCGTTTTCTTCCCGCACATCATTTGGGGCCCGAAAAACAATCTGAGCGCCTTCACCACCGCACTGGGCAAGCTGCATGAAGCACCAGCACTGCGCGTGTACACGCGCGAGATCGCCGTGTCGGTCGATGACTCCAAGTCAACTGAAATCACGTTGCGCGCCTGGCTTATTCCCGTCGGTCCAGGGTGGCCTGTCGAGGTTGGAAAGACAAACGTAGAGATTCTCGCGCCAGGGAATAAGGTTCAGTATGTGGTTCCACTAAGCGATCAAAGCACGGTCGTCGCGAGCGCGGCACATGGCTCGTCGGACACGGACGCGTGTGTGTGGACCGTGACCATGCCGCCGCCGCGCGTGGACGAGACCTTGGTGGAAGTGCAAAGCGATCCGCGAAAAATGAAGATTTCGGTGGATCGCGATTACGTTGATCATCTCGTGGGCGATGATGCGGCAAAGGACGCGGCATTGGCGTCGATTCGCGCCGCCGTGATGCTCGAAGCCGCATCGGAGACGGCGATGTTCGAAGTGCGTGAGAAAGCGCGAGCCACGGTTGCATCGATGATTCGCGCGCTGCTTCCCGAGGAATATCAACAGTGCGAGATCATCGTGCGCTGGTCGGATGATCCTGACGTCTCTTGAGCGCGAGCCGAACACACCGCGCCAAAGGTGCGAGGTTACGCGCGGTAATGGAAACACTCGTGCGACACGAGAGAGCAGTCGAGAGAGCACACACGCGCTGCTACATTGCGGTTGATGTCAACATCGATTCCCTTTCATAGATCGTTGCTCGGACGCGCGCTGATTTTCGGTGTGCTTCCTTCGGTTCTCGTTATGGCCTCGGTGGTAACGATCAACGCGCAACGCGCCATGAGCCGATTTTCCGAGACGCTCGAGCGCGATCTGCGACGAGCCACCGAACTCGCGGCGGAAGACATCGGACTGCGCAACGAAGCGACGCTCAATCTGGTGCGCATGATGGCGCGCACGCAAGAGACGGGAATGTTCGGTCAGCGCGCGCAGACACTGCGCTTCATCGAGCGCACCGCCAAGTCGGACAACGACATTTACGCGGCGTACATCGCCTACGAACCCAATGGTGATGGACAGGATGGCGCGGGCGCGCAGCCTGGTGTTCCTGCGCAGGCGCTGGGCGAGGGCGGTCGCTTTTACCCGTATTTCAAGCGTGATCCGAAGAACGCGGGCGCATTCGTTCTCGAATCGCTGCAAGAAAATCCGCAAGATGGCGGGCTGTGGTATCGCGTTCCTAAAGAACGCTTTGATCGCTCCGGCGTTGCCGATGCTTCGATCACCAAACCGTATTCGTACATGGGCGTGGACATCATTGAACACGTGATGCCCATCGTGATTGATGGGCAATTCAAGGGTATTGCGGGCATGGATGCATCGCTGGCCACGATTCAATCGCGATTGGATCGCATCGCCAAGGAACTCGACGCGGATGTGTTTCTGGAGACGCGTGGGTTCTTCATCGCGGCGACGAGTGATGCGCGCGGCGGTGCGTTGCGCAATTCGAAAGTCGCTGATTCGAAGATGGGACCATTGTTCGATCTTGCTTCGGATGGCAACGCTTCACTACAGCAACTCGCGGATCCCGACACCGGTGAGCCGTGCTACTTCGTCGCGGTGCGGGTGAAAGATGGGGCATGGCGCTTGTTGGTGCGCAAGCCTTCGAGCGCGGCCACGCATGAGCTCTGGGGAATGTTGATGCTCAACTTCGCCACCGCTGGGTTTGGCATTGTTGTGTTGGTAGCACTGCTTGGTGGGGGATCTATGCAACTCGCGCGACGCGTGCGCGCGGCGCAAGCGCTGGCGGAACGCATCGCAGCGGGAGACCTCTCCTCCGACGCGACGATGAATTCAAATCACGGCGCATCGCTCAGCGGAGGCGGCGACGAGACAACGGAGTTGACGCGCGCGATGACGCGCATGAACCAAGACCTCGCGGGGATTGTCGGTGCGGTGCGATCGGCTTCGACGCGCCTCGCGGCCACCAGTGCGCAACTCGCGGCCACGAGTCGTGAGCAAGAAGCAACCACCCGCGGTTTCGGCGGCTCGACCGCGCAAATCGCTTCGGCGATCCGTGAGATTGCCGCGACCGGAACCGAGCTCGCGCAGTCAACCGAAGCGATTGACGCCGGTGCGCGCCGGACCGCCGACGCGGCCAAGGCGGGTCGTGTGGGACTCGATGCGATGGCGGTGTCCATGCGTCGACTTGATCTCGCCACAGGTGATATCGGCGAGCATTTACAAGTGATTTCGGAGAAGGCGGAGTCGATCAACTCGGTGGTCGAGACGATTTCGAAAGTCGCTGAGCAAACCAATTTGCTTTCGGTCAACGCGGCGATTGAAGCGGAGAAGGCCGGCGACGCAGGTCTCGGCTTCTTGGTGGTCGCGCGTGAGATTCGTCGACTCGCTGATCAAACCGCAAGCGCGTCGCTTGATATCGAACGCATTGTCCATCAGATGCAAGGAGCAGTCTCGTCAGGCGTGCGTTCGATGGCTGGATTTACCAGCGAAATGCGCGGCAGCAGCAGCAACGTGCAACGCATCGCCAACGACATGTCCGGCATCATGAGCGAGATGAACGCGGTGTTCGAAAGTTTTTCTGGCGTGCAACGAGGCATGAGTAGTCAAGCGATCGGCGTGCGCCAGATCGATGAAGCGGTCGTGCAAGTCGCCGCGGGCGCGCAACAGACGGTCGTGAGTGTCGGCGAGTTTGGTCGCGTGGCCGACGAGTTGGCGCACGCAGTCGCGGTGCTGCAAGACGCCGTGGCACGATTTCAGTTGGACGAACACAACGTCGTCAACTCGAGCGCGACGCCAACAGGAACAGGTCGCGCCTGATGCAAGTGCTGTTCGTCACCATCGGCGCGCGACGGTTTGCCCTTGATTGCGCCGAGATTCGTGAAGTTTTGCCGGTGGTGAACTATCGCAGCGCCCTCACTGGACCGCCGTGGTTGCTGGGCTTGTTCAACTTGCGCGGCGCGTTAGTTCCGTTGGTCGATCTGCCCATGCTGGTGAATGGCGGCAGCGAATCACTGCGCATGGGTTCTCGCATTGTGGTGTTGCGGCTGGAAGCGGATCTCTTCAGCGCGGCACGATTTCACAGCGATTCTTCGAGCTTTGATGCGAGTGTTGGCAAGCTCGTGGGATTGCTCGTTCCTGAGATCACTGGTCTAGGCGAGTGTGACTTCACTGATGTTGGCGCGCATGCGGGCTTCGCCTTTGCAGGAGCGCCGCACTTAGGTCCCACCACGGTCGACGCGCAGGGAATGGTGCAATTGCTGCGTTGCCGCAGGATTCTCGAGGGAGATGCCGCGCTGCGCGAGTTGCCCGCGAGTACAGATTCGTGAACCCGCCGTCGCGTGATTCGCGGGATGAACACGAGTCGGCTGCGTCGTTGACCTCGTTGGCCGCGCGCTTGCATCACGAGAGCGCATTGGCGTCCGACGCGTTTTCGATGCAGCGTTTGCGCGCGATGGTGCGCACGCGCATGAGCGAGCTCGCGATCGACACAGCGACCTACTTCGCAAAAGTGCGCGAAATCCCCGAGGAATACGCACGTATCGAAGCCGCGTTCACTCCGCCTGAAACGTGGCTCTTCCGCTATCCCGAGTCGTTTGAGTTCGTGCGCGCCTTTGCGCGCGCGCATGCATCCGAGCAGCTGCAAGTCTTGGTCTTGGGTTGCGGCGGATGGTGTGAGCCATACGCGCTGGCCGCGTCCATCTTTCATGGCCGCAGCGAGAGTTCGCGCAGCGTTGCGGGTTGCGTCATTCACGCGAGTGATCGCAACGGCGCGCTCTTTCGCGACGCGCCGACTTTTTCGGGCATGCATGTGCGCGCGGAGTTGCCACTGTGGGCGCGGCGATACTTCCCTGTGATCGACGCGAATTGTCAGCCTGATGACTCGTTGCACTCGATGGTGCGTGCACAAACGTGCGACCTTGCGAGCACCATGATTCAAGCGCGAGCCGCTGCGACTCGGTACGACATTGTTTGTCTGCGCAACGTTGCGATCTACTTCACGGCGCAGGCGCGCGACCACGCGTTTCGCAATGCGTGCAAACTGGTCGCGCCAGGAGGCGTGCTGCTCGTCGGTCATTCTGAGGTGCACGCGGCATCGCTGGCAACCAGCTGGATTCCCGTCGATGTGCCCGGGGCATTTGCGCTCATGGCTGATGCGAGCGTGCCGCGCGCGGCGCAAGTCGTTGCAGAAACGCTCACGCCGCGCGCGATGATCGCTGCGAAACACCTAGAAAAAAAGGTGTCCGCGCTCATTCCGATGGCGTCGACCGTTCCGGCGCTTGACGCGCTTGCTCGCGCTCACGCGCAAGTCGCATTGACGCCATTTGATGCGCAGGCGCATGTCGCACTCGCGCTCGAATTGGAGATGTCGGGTGATCTCGCGCACGCCGCGGCATCGATCACCAAGGCGCTTTACCTCGATCGTTTCTGTGAAGCGGCACTGGTCGCGGGCGCGCGATTGGCGGAGACGCGTGGCGCGACGGGTGAAGCGTCTCGGTTGCGCGCGCGTGCGCTTCGCGTGCACTTGTCGCGCGAAAGTGATGAGGGTCGGTCGTGATAGTCTTTGCGAAAGCGCACCCATGAGCAGCTCTGCGAATCATCCGTCTCCGAGCAACGCCGCACACGCGGGGCACGCACGCAATATTGCCGCGGACAATCCGGTGGACAACAGTCTCGTGCGCATGCGCACGCTTCTCGATCGCGCGTTGTCACCGAGCGAGATCGAATCGAACACTGCGTTGGTTGCGGCGCCTCTCGAGTCACGCACTGGAGCGGTGCGCAGCATTCTGGTGTTCACGGTGGGCGGCGAGCGGCTCGCGGTTGAAGCACGCGGTGCGCATCGCGTGGTGGAACTCTCGTCGGTGCGCCGCATTCCCCATCGCATCAACGAAGTCTTCGCGGGCATCGCAAACATTGGCGGCGAGCTCACATTGGTCGCGCGCATCGACGCGGCACTGGGGATTCAATCGACCGCGCCCGCAACGCAGTTTGTGGTGGTGGGCGAGCCGTCGAATCGATGGGCTTTCGCAGTGGAACACATCGAAGGAGTGCGTCGCATTGAAGACGCGCGCATGCTCGCGCCACCAACCACGCTGCGTCACGCATTTGATGGCTGCACCGTTGCGCTCATCGAGTTGGATGCAGCGACGAGCGATGTGGGCGCGTCGGGGACCCCGACGTTAGTTTCGATTCTCGACGAGTCGCGTTTGGCCACGCTCTTTGCGCGGAGTCTCGTATGAGCGATCTCGGTGGATTTAGTTTGCACGAATTGTTTCGCGGTGAAGCGGAGCTCTATGCCGCCGCGCTCAGCGAAGGACTGGTGCGTCTCGAAGGATCGAGCGATGCCGCGGCGGTCGAGCCGCTCATGCGCGCAGCACATTCGATCAAGGGTGCCGCGCGTGTCATCGGGCTTGACGTCGCCGTGATGTTGTCGCACGCGATGGAAGATGTGTTGGTCGCAATGCAAAAGGGCCGCGAGCCGATTCGTCCCGCGCGCATTGATCAGCTTCTCAGCGGAACTGATCTGCTGGCGGCGTTAGCGAAAGCAGAAGAGCACGAAGTTCCCGCATGGACCGCCGCGAACATGAGCGCCGTCAATGCGTTGGTCGAGGCGTTGCGCGTGGAGCCGCCGGTTGCGAGCAACAAACCCAAACCAATCATCGCGGAGCATGTAGTTCCCGTTCCTACTGCCACGGCGGTGGTGGTGGCAAGCGAATCAATCGATCTTGCGCCAGCGGCATCGACTCATGCAGCGTCGCCCCACGTAGCAGCGGCGACGCGCGCGTCGAGTGTGCGTGTCACCGCAGAAAAACTCGATCGACTCTTGCAGCTCGCAGGCGAAACCATGCTGGAAGCGCGGCGATTAGGCACGATTCGCGACGAGGCGCTCGGACTCAAGCGCGAACTGGTGCGCGTGGAAGACGAACTCGACACGTTGCGCGGCAAGCTGCGCGCGCTCGGCGCAGAGTCGGGCGTGCTTGCGCCGGCACGTGCGGCAGTGGATCGCGGACGCGCCAGTGTGCTCACGCATTTGCTTTCCATCGAAGGCGCGATTCGTCGCGGTGAAGAGACATCAACGCAGCTCTATCACGAAGTTTTGTCCAGTCGCATGCGTCCCTTCGCTGACGCGACCGCTGCGTTGCCTCGCACAGTGCGCGATTTGGCGCGCACGCTGGGCAAAGACGCGCGCTTGGAAATCATCGGCGACTCGGTGCCAGTCGATCGCGACATTCTCGCTCGGCTTGATGCGCCGCTCAATCATCTCTTGCGCAATGCGGTTGATCATGGCGTCGACACGCCTGATGAACGACGCGCGCAAGGAAAGCCTGCGCAAGCAGTGCTGCGTGTGGAAGCGCGGCATCATGCGGGACTGCTGCGTATTCGCGTGAGTGATGATGGACGCGGCATCGATGTCGATCAACTGCGCGAACGCATCGAGCGCAAAGCGTTGGCAACGCGCGAAATGACTGCGAGCATGACTCGCCAGGAATTGCTCGAGTTTCTCTTCTTGCCCGGGTTCTCCACCGCAGCGCAGATCACCGAGATTTCAGGCCGTGGCGTGGGACTTGATGTGGTGCAATCGACCGCGCGCGAAATCGGCGGCGTGGCGCGCATCGAAACCGAGCTCGGTCGCGGCACGGTCTTTGAACTTGAGTTGCCCATCACGCTCTCGGTGATTCGCGCGCTGTTGGTCGATGTTGCCGGCGAAACGCTGGCGTTTCCCTTGGCGCGCATCGATCGCGTTGCCGTTCCTGAGCGCGGCGCGATCACCAGCATCGAAGGACGCAGCCAGTTCATACTTGACGGCAAGAGCATTGGTGTCATCGATGCCGCGCGCGTGCTCGGTCTCGGCGAAGCGCGTCGCATTGCCGAGCGTGATCACGTGGTGATCTTGGGCAGCGGTGACGAACGCTATGGATTTGCCGTCGATGGATTGGTGGGCGAAGAGGACCTGGTGGTGCGCGCACTCGACGCGCGCTTGGGCAAGGTTCCGCATTTGTCGGCAGCAGCAGTGCGCGAGAGTGGCGAGCCCGTGCTCATCATCGACACCGAAGATGTGCTGCAATCGGTGCGCGTTGCCTTGAGCGAAGGTCGTCTGCGCGGAGCTCGCGCGGTGCAGCGCATGACGCAACGCCAGAAGCGGCGCGCGCTCATCGTGGATGACTCGGCCACCGTGCGCGAAGTGGAACGTCAACTTCTTGTGCGGCTTGGCTTCGAAGTCGAGACCGCGGTGGATGGGCTTGATGGTTGGGCTGCGCTTCGTCAAAGCGAGGCGTTTGATCTCATCGTGAGCGACATCGACATGCCGCGCATGAACGGCATCGAGTTCGTGCGCACATTGCGTGGCGAAGCACGATTTGCCGCGATTCCCGTCATCGTCGTCTCGTACAAGGATCGCGAAGAGGATCGGCTCGCCGGACTTGAAGCGGGCGCAACCGCGTATCTCACCAAGGGCGCGTTTCAGGACAGCACGTTTTCAGACACCGTGCGCGACCTCGTCGATCTCAACGCAACATCACCAGGAAGTGGCGCGTGAGAGTTGCGATTGTGAATGATCTCGCCGTCGCCTGTGAGGCGTTGCGTCGAGTGGTGACATCGGACGCTTCACTCAAGATTGCATGGATTGCCAAGGATGGAACACAAGCAGTCGAGATGGCCGCGAAGGATGTGCCTGATCTAATCTTGATGGATCTCATCATGCCGCGCATGGATGGTGTGGAAGCGACACGAAAGATCATGCGCGCGTCGCCGTGTCCCATTTTGGTGGTGACGGCCACCGTGAGTGGCAACGCAGCGTTGGTGTACGAAGCGCTCGGCGCGGGTGCCCTTGATGCAGTGAACACGCCGACGCTTGGTGCGCATGGTGGGCTCAGTGGTGCCACGGAATTACTGCGGCGCATTCACCTTGTCGAACGCTTTGGTCGCCATGACGCGCCAAGCAACGCGAGTTCGAATGCGGTCATCGCTACCGCCTCGAAGGCGAGCAGCGCTGCAACTTCGCCATCGATCGTGCCCGCGAGTTCGCGCGCACTGACGGCGCTTCCTGCTGCGGGCTCGTCGATTTCCCCTGAAAACAAGGCACATTCGCCCATCATCGCGATTGGCGCCTCGACAGGTGGACCACGCGCGTTGGCCGCAGTGCTCGCTGCATTGCCCCTTGATCTCAACGCTTCAGTGTTGGTGGTACAGCATGTGTCTGTTGAGTTCGTTGCTGGCTTTGTCACGTGGCTGAGCAGTGAAATCGCGCGTCCTGTCGAGCTTGCGCGGCGCGGTGTTGTTCCGCGTGCGGGGCAAATTTTGGTGGCCAGCGAAGATCGTCACATGGTCATCAATGGCAGCGGAGCAATTGAGTTTCGCGACGAACCGCTCGAACTCACCCATCGCCCCGCAGTGGATGAACTCTTCGCGTCACTCGCCGCGCACGCGCGTCCTGGCATCGCGCTCTTGCTGACAGGCATGGGACGTGATGGCGCTGACGGACTACTGAAACTGCGTCGCGCGGGTTGGCACACCATCGCGCAAGATGAGGCGAGCAGCATCGTGTGGGGAATGCCTGGAACCGCACATCGACTCGGCGCCGCCAGCGAAACGCTTTCGCTTGACGTCATCGGTGCCGCGATCAGCAAACGCATGGGACGCGCGCCGCGCAGTGAGACTCGCATGAAGAAGGAACAAACACCATGACTGCGTTTGAAACTATTGATCGAGTGTTGCTTGTTGATGATCAAGCGATCGTGGGCGAAGCGGTGCGGCGCATGATTCTCTCGCAGGGAAATTGCGAGTATCGCTCGGTGCAGGATGGTCAGCAGGCGTTGGCGGTGGCGTGTGAGTTTCGCCCCACGGTGATCTTGCAAGACATCGAAATGCCCACAGGAAACGGCCTCGATCTGGTCACCCAATATCGCAATCACGAAGCGACGCGCGATGTTCCCGTGATCATGCTCACGGGTAAAGAAGAAGCGACGGTGAAGGCCGACGCGTTCGCGCGCGGCGCCAGCGATTACCTGGTGAAACTCCCGCATCCTGTGGAGTTGGTCGCGCGCATTCGTCATCACTCGCACGGATATCGCATGCAGCTCGAGCGCAACGCCGCGTTCGAAGCGTTGCGCGTGAGTGAAGCGCACATGAAGGCGGAGATTCAACGGGCGGCGCAATATGTGCAGTCGTTGCTTGATCCACCGATGCACGGTGATGTGAGTGCGGATTGGCGCTTCGCTCCGTGTGAATCGCTCGGTGGTGATGTGTTTGGCTATCACTGGATCGACGAAGATCATCTCGCCGCGTACGTGCTTGATGTAAGTGGCCACGGCGTGGGGCCAGCGCTCATGGGTGTGTCGGCGATGAACCTCATCAAGTCTGGTTCGTTGGAGAAGGAACAAGCGTGCGATCCTTCGCGCGTGTTGGCCGCGCTCAATGTTGCGTTCCCCATGTCTCGTCACGACGGCATGTATTTCACAGTGTGGTACGGCGTGTACAACCGTCGCACTCGTGAACTCGCTTGGTCGGGTGGAGGACATCCGCCTTCGTACCTCGTGCGCGGCGACAAACTGATCACGCTCGAATCAACCACTTACATGGTGGGAGTGACCGAGGAGTACATCGCGCCCACCGAACGCATCACCATCGAAGCGGGAGATCGTCTCTATCTCTACTCCGACGGCGTGTTCGAATTGCATCTGAAAGGCGGGGGAATCTGGGGTTTGGAGAACCTTGAAGCATTTCTTCGCCATCACGCGGGCCCGGGAATTCTCGATGCATTGGTCGCGGAAACAACGCGGGTCATGCTCGAAGGCAAGGGGCTCGCACCCGATGCAACTACGGGCCATAACGGCGCGCCGGTGACGTGGGACGACGATTTTTCAGTGATTGAGTTTCGGTTCAAATGAGTTGAGGGCACGGTCGATCAATGTGTCTACTCTTGTCGTCCCGCATCGCGGCAACTCATCACTCAACGACACTTCGCATTCAGAATTGAACTCACGAGCGCATCATGAAAAACGTCGTCATCATCGGAGCAGGCAAAATCGGTCGAATGGCAGCGAATCTGTTGGCGCAGACGGGCGACTACGTGGTGCACATCGTCGATGCGCACGAGGCGTCGTGGAGCTCGGCGATTTCGGATCTCTCAGGTGCGACCGGCGCGACCATCGACTTCTCTAAGAAGAGTGACCTCGACGCGACACTCAAGGGCGCGTGGGCAGTGATCTCGTGCGCGCCATTCTTTTGCAACACGCTCATCGCGCAATGCGCGAAAGAGCAGGGCGCGCATTACCTCGACCTCACCGAAGACGTTGCAGTCACCAAGTCGGTGATGGCGCTCGCGCAGGGCGCGTCGACCGCGTTCATTCCGCAGTGCGGTTTGGCTCCGGGCTTCATCACTATTGCGGCCAATCACTTGGCGAAGCAGATGACTTCGATTCACGAGTTGCGTTGTCGCGTCGGCGCGCTGCCGCAATCGCCTACCAATCAACTCAAGTACAACCTCACGTGGTCGACCGACGGTTTGATCAACGAGTACTGCAATCCGTGCGAGGCGCTGGTCGACGGCAAGATGACACTGCTGCCCGCACTGGAGAATCTCGAAGAGTTCACCATCGATGGCACGATGTACGAGGCGTTCAATACTTCAGGTGGACTCGGTTCTTTGGGCGAGTCGCTGCAAGGGCGCGCGCGCAACGTGAACTACAAGACAGTGCGCTATCCCGGCCACTGCAAACTCATGAAGTTCCTGCTGCACGACTTGGGCTTCATCGATCATCGCGAAGAACTCTGCACCATCTTTGAGCGCGCAATTCCCGCGACGCAGCAAGATGTGATCGTCATCGTGTGCGTAGCCATCGGCATTGAGGCGGGAAAACTCGTGGAAAAGAGCGATGCGCGCCGCGTTCCTGGTCGTGAGATCAACGGCAAGCATTGGACGGGCATCCAGATCACCACCGCCGCGGGCGTGTGCGCGATGCTCGATCTGCTCAAGGATGACCAACTTCCACAAAAGGGTCTCGTGCGCATGGAAGATGTGCGCTACGACGATTTCATCAGCAATCGCTTCGGTCAGTACTACGTGGTGTGAGCGACGATCATCGCATCGCACTGTGCGACAGATGGCACATCGTCACATCGAACGAACGCGCAGATTGCGATAGGCCACGCGATCGCCGTGACCGCAGAAGCCGATGTGTCCTTTGGCGCGCGTGAGTCCATTCACTTTGTTTTCGCTGACGGTCTTGCCTTCAGGCGCGACTTTGGCGAGATCAACATCAACGATGGTCACGCCGTTGACTTGGATCTTCACGATCGATCCCTTCATGGTGATCGATTCACTGTTCCACTCGCCCACTGGCTTCAGCGCATTCGCGGTGGCCGCGGCCACTCCGTAAAGCGAACCGTGGTATTGCCACGCTTTGAGGTCCTTGTACATATCAGCGCTGTTGTCGAGGATTTGTGACTCGAAGCCCGCGTACGCAGGATCACCTTCGAGAGGCGCGCGCAACGCGATGCCGTTGTTTGCGCCCGCACTCAACTGGAACTCAAAGCGCAACTCGAAGTCGCCGTACTCGCTCACGGTGAAGAGGTTCGTGCCACCAGGCTGGCACACAATCGCGCCCTCTTCGACTTTGTATCCCTTGCTGTCGCCCGTCCATTTTTCCAGCGTTTTCCCGTCGAAAATCGCGACGAAGCCCTCACTGGTTTCTTTCGTCGCATCAATCGCGACAACTTGAGGCGCAATCGATGGAGGTGGAGCAAGCGCGGCGGCGATGGGAAGTGCGACGAGCGTCAACAGCGAGTGGATCGTGAGCATGCGCGAAGTGTAAGAAACATCTGCGCCTAGTTTCGATGCCTATAAGTTAGGATCCACGCTCTGTATTCCCAACTGAAAGCGCGCCATGCTCGAAACTCTTTTCGCACTCACCCTCACGCTCACCACTCTTTCGCAAGACACCGCGAAGCCACCAGTCAGCGCGCCAAAACGGGCGACTGCACCGGCGCAGGTGTTCGCAGAAGGCGCGCCGATTCCGAAGTTGCAGTGGGTGCGCATGCTCCCCGAGTTGGCACTGCTGCGACCGATTCAATCGTTGCAGCTACCGACCGATCCCGCGCATCTGTACATCGTCGAGCAAGCGGGTCGCATCTTGATGGTGGACGCGAACGATTCAGGTTCGGCGGCGCCGACCATCGTGCTCGACATCAAGGCGCGCGTGAACGATGGCGGAAACGAAGAGGGTCTGCTCTCGGTCGCGTTTTCTCCTGATTTCCCCACGAAAAAAGAGGTTTACCTCTACTACACGGCGAACAAGCCGCGCCGTTCCATCCTGTCGCGCTTCGCGGTGAGTGCAGATGGCATCACCATCGATCCAGCCAGCGAAGAGGTGTTGATCACCCAAGCGCAGCCATACTCGAATCACAACGGCGGCTCGATCAACTTTGGTCCCGATGGATTTCTTTACCTCTCGCTAGGCGATGGTGGTGCGGCCGATGATCCGCATCACAACAGCCAGTCGATGTCGACGTTCTTAGGCAAAGTGCTGCGCATTGATGTGTCGCGCAAGGGTGACGATGGTGCGCCTTACGCCATCCCCGCGGACAATCCGTTCGTTGCAACGGCTGGAGCGAAGCCAGAAATCTGGGCGCTCGGTCTGCGCAACATTTGGCGCATGGCGTTTGACTCGAAGACCGGTCTACTGTGGGCGGGCGATGTCGGTCAGAACATTTGGGAAGAGATCGACATCATCGAAAAGGGCGGAAATTACGGGTGGAATGCGCGCGAAGGCACACGCGCATTCACTGGCGGCAAAGGTGTTGGTCCCTTCAAAGAACCCGTCATTGAGTATCACCATCGCGAAGGCGTTTCGGTGACTGGTGGTCGCGTTTATCGCGGCGCTGCGACTCCTGAACTCGATGGTGTCTATGTCTACGCCGACTTTCAGTACGGCACAGTGTGGGGGATTCGCATGATCGACGGCGTGCCCACTAAGCCCGTCGTTCTCACGCAGAAGCGCGCCGCGTTGATCGCGTCGATCGACGCGTTGAATGACGGCACGCTCATCGTGACCGCATTCGATGGCGGACAAGAGCGCAACAACCCCGGCTCCATCTGGAAGTTGATCGCGGAGAAGTGAGCGAAGCCGCGCGCCCTCCATGTGTGCACGCATCGAATCGCGGAGTGATCAGTTGATTCGCTGCGTGAGGGCATAGCGCGCGCGCAGCGAAACCGCCACAATCCGTCGATGGCTCGACCGCTTCGATATCAAACTGCAGGTGAATCACACGGACCCGCGCTCGTCGCGATCATCGATGGAATGCCCAGCGATGTTGTGATTGACAGCGCGCGTGTGAATCACGAATTGTCCCGCCGTCAAGGTGGATACGGACGCGGTGCGCGGCAGAAGATGGAAACCGATGTGGTCGAGTTTCTCGGCGGATTGCGCCAAGGAAAGACCATCGGTTCACCCATTGCGTTGCGCGTCGCCAACAAAGACAGTCGCATCGACGACAGCGTGAAGACTCCCAGCATCACGCGGCCGCGGCCCGGTCACGCGGATCTTGCGGGCAGTCTCAAATATCTCACGCCCGATTGCCGCAGCACACTGGAGCGTGCGAGTGCGCGCGAAACGGCTGCGCGTGTTGCGGCCGGCGCAGTGGCACGCAGCGTGCTCGATGCGTTTGGCATTCGCGTGTTTGGATTTGTGCGCGGCGCAATCGATGTGAACAGCACGCGCGAGATTCATGAATCAGAGCTCGACGAACTGGTCCGTCTGCGCGATGCGAGTGATGTGTATTGCCCCGATCCAATCGTTGACGCGCAGCTCGTCGAGTTGATTCATCGCGCCAAGGTTGAGAAGGACACCGTTGGTGGTTGGTGCGAAGTGCACGTGTTTGGATGTCCACCAGGATTGGGTTCGTGCATGAATTGGGACGATCGTCTCGACGCGCGACTCGCGTTTGCGGTGATGGGAATTCAAGCGTTCAAAGCAGTTGAGATCGGTCTCGGTCGCGAGTGCGCGGCGCGCTTTGGCAGCGCGGTGCACGACCCCATCACCTTTGACGAGGCACTGCGCGCGCAGTCGCATTTGGGCTTCGTGCGTCCCTCGAACAACGCGGGCGGACTCGAAGGCGGCATGACCAACGGCATGCCTGTGGTCGTGCGCGGCACCATGAAACCGATTTCGACTTTGCTGCGCGGAATGCCCAGTGTTGAATTCATCACCCACGCGCCCGCGTCGAGCGCCTACGAACGAAGCGATGTCAGCGCGGTCGCGGCCGCAAGCGTGGTGATGGAGAACGCCGTTGCCTTCGAGATTGCACGCGCGTTTCTCGATAAGTTTGGCGGCGACTCGATGCGCGAAGTTCGCGCGGCGTATGACGGATATGTTCTTGCCGCGCGCGCGCTTTGACACGTTTAGGCAACAGCAACATCACGAGCAGCAACACGGGCAACCACATGGCCACCATCGAATCGAAACCTGTGACTAAAACTGCAGTCCCGTCGTATTACGAAATCCCTTCTCCCGCCGAGCGCATCATCACGCGCGTGTTTGATCGCGCCAAGGAAGTTTCGGTGACGGTGGCGAGCGAGATTGCGCAACTCATCCGTGCCAAAGCCGCGAGGGGAGAGCAGTGCGTCCTCGGACTCGCGACTGGTTCGACACCAACTGGTGTCTACGAAGAATTGGTGCGACTTCATCGCGAAGATGGCCTCTCGTTTGCCAACGTGGTGACATTCAATCTCGATGAGTACTGGCCGATGCAGCCATGCGACTTGCAGAGCTATCACCGATTTATGCGCGAGCATCTCTTTGATCGCGTGGACATCGATCCCGCCAATGCGCACATTCCTGACGGCACCGCGGCGGAAGATGATGTGCGCGCCATGTGTGAACGCTACGAGCGCGCGATTCGCGCGGCGGGCGGAATCGACCTGCAGCTGCTGGGAATCGGGCGAACTGGCCATATCGGTTTCAACGAACCCGGCTCTTCGCGCGAGAGTCGCACGCGCGTCATCACCCTCGACAGCGTCACCCGCAAAGATGCCGCGAGCGATTTCTTCGGCGAAGAAAATGTTCCCTCACGCGCAGTGACTATGGGTGTGGGCACGATCCTCGAAGCGAAGCGCGTGGTGATGATTGCGTTTGGTGAGGGCAAAGCGCCAGTAGTCGCGCGCGCGGTTGAAGGCGCGATCACCAATGCGGTGGCCGCGAGCTTCTTGCAAGAACATCCCAATGCTCAGGTGTATCTCGATCGCGCCGCCGCCGCAGAAATCGAGCGATGCAAGGCGCCGTGGTGTTCATCCGCGCATGATCTCGAGTGGACCGATGCACTGGCGCGCAAGGCCGTGATTTGGTTGTCGCGCACGACCAACAAGGCGATCCTCAAACTCACCGCCGAGGATTACAACGAGCATCACCTCCAAGATCTCATCGCGCTGCGTGGACGCGCGTACGACCTCAACATCTCCGTGTTTCGCGAACTGCAGCGCACCATCACCGGTTGGCCGGGCGGAAAACCCAGCGCGCGCAAACAGTCTGGTGATATCGATCGTCCCGGCGACGATGTCTTCCCCAAGCGCGTGCTCATCTTCTCGCCGCATCCTGATGACGATGTGATTTCGATGGGCGGAACATTCATTCGCCTCGTCGATCAAGGTCATGAGGTTCATGTCGCCTATCAAACATCGGGCAATATCGCGGTGTTTGATGCCGAAGCGCTGCGCTTCCTCGATTTCGCCGCCGACTTCAACGCCATGTTTGGTTTCGAAGGCGACAAGACCCAGCGCCTCGGTGACGACGTTGCGCGCATCTTGATGTCCAAGCGTCCCGGCGAACTTGATCCGCCTGAAGTGCAACGACTCAAGGGTCTCATTCGCAAAGGCGAGGCCAAGGCCGCGGGCATTTACTGCGGAGTTCCCGAAGAGCGACTGCATTTCTTAGACATGCCGTTTTACGAAACCGGTCGCGTGCGCAAGAAGCCGCTCGGCACTGACGACATCGAAATCGTGAAGGCGTTGTTGCGCTCGGTGAAGCCGCATCAGGTGTACGCGGCGGGCGATCTCAGTGATCCTCATGGAACGCATCGCGTGTGTCTGGCGGCGATTTTCCAGGCGCTGCGTGAGTGTGTTGGCGAATCATGGATGAGTGAGTGCACCACGTGGCTCTATCGCGGCGCATGGCAAGAGTGGGACGTCGAGCAAACCGAAATGGCCGTGCCGCTCTCGCCCGACGAAGTGGCGCGCAAGCGCACCGCGATCTTCAAGCATCAATCGCAGAAGGATCGCGCGCTCTTTCCCGGCGCCGACGAGCGTGAGTTTTGGGAACGCGCCGAGCAACGCAATGCCAACACCGCCAAGGTGTACGACGGCTTGGGATTGGCGGAGTACGCGGCGATTGAATCGTTCGTGCGTTGGGATGGCCGTCCGCTTGATTGAGCGGGTTCGCACGCTGTGCCCGTGGACTTTTTCCACAAGGCAGCTTGAGTCATGAGCAATCCACAACGCGCCGCGAGCACCAAGACTCCGTCACGCGCAGTCGCTGCGAGTCCTGCGAAATCTCCAGCGAAAGCCGCGATGAAGGCCGTCAAAAAACTGTGACGAAGTCTTCGTCGCGCAGTTTCCACTTGCGAAGGCGTATCTGCGACCGATCTGCGATGCGTTGCTCGAACTCGCGCGCGCGGTGTTACTCCGTGCCTACGAGCTCGACGCGTAATGAGTGACGCGCAACAGCGGATCAGTCATTGATTACACTCACCGCATGACTTTTTCTGATGCGGACCTCAATACGCTCGCCGCGATTCTTGCCGAGTTTCATGCGGAAAGCGGCACGTTTCATGTGATCGCCGCCGATGGCGCGTTGCATTTGCGAGTAGGGATCGGGATTCCCGCGCATGTGCTGGAACTGGCGCGCGTGGTTCCGCTGGGCAAGGGCATGGCGGGGCTCGCCGCGCAACGCAAATGCGCGGTGAACTCGTGCAACATTCAGCAAGACACGTCGGGCGATGTTCGCCTGGGCGCAAAAGAGACGGGCCTCGCAGGCAGCGTGTGTGTTCCCGTGCTCAGCGCAAGCGGCGACATCATGGGAACACTCGGCGTCGCGACTCGTGCGCAACGCACATTCACCAGTGATGAGGAGCAGTTGCTCATGAAGCGCGCCCACGCGTTCTTCTGAGCAACACTCCATGCTCGCGCCACTCTTCGAACTTCTGCTCTCGAATCGCTTCGACAAGTCACTGCTGGTGGCGATTGAACTCGGCGTTGCCGCCGCCGCGGCATGTTGCGTGATGACGTTCGTCGCGCGTTGCACCAAGCGCGCGGATTGCTGTCGCCGTTGTCATCATGATTTGCGCTCGGCGCCGCACGCAGCGTGTCCCGAGTGTGGCGCTTCGTTGTACACCGTCAAGGCGCGCACCGCGAAGATGCGTACGCCGCGCTGGAAGTCAGCAGCGTGCGGAGTGGTCGTTGCCGCGTTCGCGCTCGTGCTTGCCAGCGGCGACAACGTCACACGCGTCGTTTCGATCCGAACGATGGCAGCAGCGCAACTGAGTGATCTGCAGTTGGCTCACGCGATGTTTGCCGGTAGCTACGGCGCGTGGGAACCCCTCGTAACACGCGGCTACAGTCGAAACATCGACGGCAGCGTTGCGGACTTCGCCACCATCGAAGAGCTCTTGCGAGGCCGTTTTCCACAGCTCTTTGTCCCCAAAGTAGGCACGCAGTCCAGGCCGCGATCAGAGAACGAGCGAGACTTTCCCACACTCGTAGCGATCGCATCCACGTATGACCCGTTCGAGCTGAGCGTGGAACTGGGCGTGGCAGTGCAGGCTGCGCGAGACTTGCGAGCAACACGCACTGAACTCGTCGACCGCTCGATCGCGTTGAAGCAGTTGAATCTTTCGGAGCTCGCAACGCTCTACGACGTTGTGATCCTTATGAGCTACGACGACGAAGCCATGCGGGATGTGCTCGCGGCACACGCGCCGTACTTGAGTAGTCTTGTCTCACAAGAAGCGCTCATACTCGTTCCGATCGCTGGCGGCGCACTGACGCTGCAACTTCCAGCGCGCGCAGGTCTGAGGGACATAGACCTGCCTACTCAGTCGTTCGTGCAGGCCGAAGTGACGCGTGTTGTGCTGCGTTGTCGAGATCTCAGCGAGCGCGAGCTGACCTTCGTTCGCGCACTCCGGCAAAAGGCAAAGTTTCTGCCGACTATTGACGTGGATTGGCCCGCCGACAGTTGCAGTGAAGGTGAGTTTCTCTGCGACGTCACTCTGCGTGGCGTGCCATTCACGGCGGGCGCGAGTGCAGCCGAGGTCTCGGTCAAGTTCGTTTTTCCGTTCGTCCTACACACGCTGCCCGCGCCGACTCGATGAGCCGATCGCATCGTGCTTGTTGCGCGCTCAGTCTTTCACTCCTGATTCAGTCGCAACACCGTGTGGCTCACTTCGTCACCACTCGAGTAGTTGAATCCTTCGAGTGAACCGACCGTCACGCCGACTGCCGCGAACTCCGCGACGGATGCGCGCGGGAGCAAGAGATACGCCCCCGGATTTGCGCGACACCACGCCAACATCGCGGCGCGATTGTCCTCTCGCACTGACGAACCCAAACGGATCATGCGGTTGTGTGTCGTCCACAGCAACGAATCCTCGACATAGCCAACACAGCCAATGAGGGGAAAACCTGCAGCGCCAGGCGATGTTCCACTGTCATGCGCGACGATGCCCACGATGCGCGGCGTGTTCCAAATCCACCGCGTGTTGGGCAACCACACGCCAAAGAGCGCCATCTCCGCCAACGCCGTCGCGGGAATCGCGTAGGTGATGGCCGCGGTGAACGCGCCGCGGATCGCGCAACTGCGCGCGCGCACGAGCAGCACGACGGCAAGCACACATGCAAGTGATGCCAACGTGAACATCACCACGCCGTTGTCCGCGAGTGCGGGCAATGACGGCGACGCGGGTGCGGTCAATCCTCGCGCAAGCAACGTGAGGTAGAGCATCGGCCCCGCGAGCGTCAGCACGATTCCGACAATCATCCACGCGCCAAAGCCGAATCGATCTCCACCATTAAGCGGCTTGGTGAGCGCGCGCATTCCACCGAGTACTGCGCGCGCGCTGAACAGCGCAATCGCTGGATAGATCGGCAAGATGTAATGCGGGAACTTGGTGATCACCAGCTCAAACGCCAGCCATGTTGGCACTGCCCACATGAAGAGATAGAGCTCCGCATCGCGACCGCGCGTGCTCACGGCGTGTCGCTTGATGCGTGTCCACCAACTCTCGCCTTCGCATCGATTGATGACAAACGCGCGCTTCATCATGCGCACGAATCCCAGCGCCGTGAGCAATGAGCCAGGGAAGAAAAACACCACCAACGTCACTAGATAAAAGCCCGGCGGCGCTCCGTGACCTTCTGCGCCTTCGCGTGCGCGCAGCAAGACTTCTTTTTCAAACGCCGCTTTGAGTGTGTCGAATCCGACGGACTGCACCGCGAGCCACAGCCATGGCAACGCGATCGCGCTCAAGACCACAACGCCACAAAACGGGCGCAATCGCCAGAGAAAACGCCATTCACGTCGAGTGATTGCCAGACCAACTGCGGCACTGCCCGCAACGAACGGTGTGATCGGTCCTTTGGCCAGCACGCCGAGTCCGATCAAAAACCAGAACAACGCGACGCGTGGCAACGGCAGTCCACCGCGTGTTTCTGGTGCGAGTCGATGCGTGCGCCACAGCGTCCAGCCCACGCACATCGCGAGCGTGGTGATGGCGAGCAAGAGTTCATCCGCGCGCGCCATGTGGCAATCAGTGACGATGACGGGCGACACCACGAGCAAGCATGCGGCGAGCAGTCCGGTGTTGGCGCCGAACATGGCGCGGCCGAGCCACATCGTCGCGAGCGCGGCGACCAACGCGGCGATCGCGCTGGGCAAGCGATACATCCAAATCGCATCGCGTGAAACATCACCACCCGAAGCGATCCATGCAAACGGCGCTTGCACCCAATACACCAGCGGTGGTTTCTTCAGACGAATCGTGTCGCCCACGCGAGGCACGATCCAATCTTCGAGCGCATCGCTCTGCGCCATCTGTCGCGATGCTTGCGCAAAGCGTGGCTCATCGCGATCAGTGACGGGCACTGCGCTGATGCCCACGAGGAACACGCACGCGGCCAACACTGTGACGATTGCCGCCGAAAACAGCCATGAATCTCGTTTGCGCCACGCGCTCTGTGCGCTAAGAGATCGAAGCAGTCCCTGCATTTCTAGATGGTACCGTTCGTCGATGTTCCCACTCTTTGATGCGTTTCTGGCGCTTCCCGCGGTTGTAATCATGCTCTGCGTTGTGATGTTTTGGGGCACGGTCGCGATCTCGGTTCACCGCGTCATCGTGCCTTACCTGTGTGGTGCAGACGGGAAGAAGTTGGTGAAGTTCGAAGCCGAAGTGACCTCGCAAATCGCGGTGGCATTCGGGCTGCTTCTCTCGTTCAACGCGGTGTGGGTTTGGGATCGTGGTGACCGCGTCAACCATGCAGTCGTCGATGAAGCGTTGGCTTTGGCCACTGCGCTCGATGACTCCGAGAGCATGCTGACCGCCGAACAGTCGCAACAGACTCGTCTGGCGGTAGGCAATTACGCGCACTTCCTAGTCGAGCAAGAGTGGCCCACGCTCAACGACGCGCACGCGGTGCGCACTCGACCGGCTGAGCTGATCGCGCTGCGCAAGTGTGCGCGCGTCACAGGAGACGCCGATCTCATCGACGCTGTTGACGCCGCAGAAACTGCACGTGAGGTGCGCATCCGTGATGGGCTCGCGTACATGTCACCGCCGCGATGGATCGTGGTGATACTGCTCGCAATCTTGCTGTTGATTTCCATCGGCGCGCTCCACGGCGACGCGCCGCGCGGGCGCAAACTCGCGCTCACGCTGGTCGCGCTTGCGGTGTCGTTCTGTTTCTGCGTGCTCTTACTGCACGCACGCCCGTTCGTCGGTCAGTTTGCGATTCGCCCAACGGAACTGCAGGCCATCATCGCTCGACTCGACACGATGAACACCACAGCGGCGCAATGAAGCCCGACACTTCACGCGTCAGCGCACTTGCTCAGTGGGTGCAACGATCTTCTGGAAGGTGAAACTCTTTCCTTGATAGTCGACTCGAATGGAGTCGCCCTCTTTGAGTTCACCGCCGAGGATCTTGCCTGCCAGCGCATTTTCAATGCGATGTTGAATGACGCGCTTGAGCGGACGCGCGCCGAACTGTGGGTCGTAGCCTTCGCTGACGAGTGCTTCGGTGGCGCCCGCAGTCACACCAAGAGTCATGCCGCGTGCGGCCAGTCGTCGACGCAAACTGCTCAACTGAATCTCGACGACACCCGTCAATTGCTCGCGCGTGAGTGCGCGGAAGATCACCGTCTCATCAATGCGATTGAGTAACTCGGGGCGAAAGTGCTTCTTGAGAATGCCGCGCACATGCGCCTCGATCATTGACTCATCTTCGTGACGATCGGTCATCTCCAGAATCGCGTGCGAGCCGAGGTTCGATGTCATCACCACGATCGCGTTGGAGAAATCAACCGTGCGACCTTGACCATCGGTGAGACGACCGTCATCGAGAATTTGCAGCAACACGTTCGAGACATCGGCGTGCGCCTTTTCCATCTCATCAAAGAGAACGACTGAGTAAGGACGACGACGCACTGCTTCGGTGAGTTGTCCGCCTTCATCGTGACCGACGTAACCCGGCGGTGAACCAATCAGCCGCGACACCGCGTGCTGCTCCATGTATTCACTCATGTCGATGCGCACCATCGCCTCTTGCGTGTCAAACAAATAGCTCGCGAGCGCTTTGCACAACTCAGTCTTGCCGACGCCAGTGGGACCAAGAAACAAGAACGAACCGATGGGGCGATTTGGCTCGCCTAAGCCTGCGCGATTGCGTCGCACAGCCTCGCACACCGCGGTCACCGCTTCGTGTTGTCCCACTACGCGCAGCGCGAGTTCCTTCTCCATGTGCAGCAATTTCTCGCGTTCACTCTCGATGAGTTTGGTGAGCGGGATGCCTGTCCACTTGGCCACGACCTCCGCAATCTGCTCGCTGTCGACTTCCTCTTTGACCATCGCAGTGCCCTCGGCTTGACGACGCGCAAAGGAACTTTCCGCCGCCGCGAGTTGCGTTTCGAGTTCGCGCAGTTCGCCGTATTGAAGACGCGAGGCGCGCTCGAAATCGCCGCGACGCTTCGCTTGATCCAACTCGGTTTGCCCGTGCTCGATCTTCGCTTTGATCGACTTCACCGCATCGAGCTCGCTCTTCTCCAGTTGCCAGCGCGTGGTCATCGCACGATTTTGTTCGCCGAGCTCTGCGAGTTCACTCTCGATGATCGCGAGTCGCTTCTTCGATTCGGGATCCTTCTCGAGTTTGAGTGCTTCGCGTTCGATCTCGAGTTGCATGATGCGCCGCTTCAACTCGTCGAGTTCCGCAGGCATCGAATCATTTTCGATGCGCAAACGCGAGGCCGCTTCATCGAGCAAGTCAATCGCTTTGTCGGGAAGAAAGCGCTCGGTGATGTAGCGCTGCGAGAGAGTCGCCGCGGCAATCAACGCGCCGTCTTGAATGCGCACGCCGTGATGCGTTTCGTAACGCGACTTGAGTCCGCGCAAGATGGCGATGGTGTCATCGATCGACGGTTCGCCCACTTGCACTGGTTGAAAGCGTCGCTCGAACGCGGCGTCTTTCTCGACATGCTTGCGATACTCGTCGAGGGTGGTCGCGCCGATGCAGCGCAATTCGCCGCGAGCAAGCGCGGGCTTGAGCAGTTGTCCCGCGCCGACCGCGCCTTCGCTCTGTCCCGCGCCCACAATGGTGTGCAGTTCATCGATGAACAGAATAATGCGCCCTTCGCTCGACGCAACTTCGCGCAGCACGGCCTTGAGGCGCTCTTCAAACTCACCGCGATACTTCGCGCCCGCGAGCAATTGACCAACATCAAGTGAAACGATGCGCGACTCGCGCATCGACTCGGGACAGTCGCCGTTGACGATACGAATGGCGAGGCCTTCGGCGATCGCCGTCTTGCCCACGCCGGGCTCGCCGATGAGCACAGGATTGTTTTTCGTGCGTCGCGAAAGCACTTGCATGCAGCGACGGATTTCCTCATCGCGACCGATGACAGGATCGATCTTTCCCTGCTGCGCTTTCTCGACGAGATCGATTCCGTATTTCTTGAGCGCCTCGTACGTCGACTCTGCGTTTTGGTCGGCGATATTGGTGACGCCAGAAGCTTTGCGAATCGCTTCGACCGCCGCGAGCACACGCGCACGATCCACACCAAGCGTGGCCAGCACTTCTTTCGCATCGCTCTTCACCGCGGCGAGCGCGAGCATGAGATGTTCGCTCGAGACATACGCATCTTTCATCTTGAGCGCATCACGCTCAGCAACCGCGAACACTTCGCTCAACTCGCGTGAGGCATTCGCGCCGGAGCCGCCTTGCACGGTGGGCAAGCGACGCAATTGCGCCTGCGCCACTTCGCGCACGCGCGACGGATCGAACCCTGCCTTCTGCAAGAGCGATGCGGTGGAGGAGTTCTTCTCCGCGATCATCGCGCTCAACAGATGCAACGGCGAGATATCAGGATGACCCGCAGCAGCAGCGGAGGACTGTGCGGCGGCGACGGCTTCTTGCGCGAGAGTGGTGAATCGATCGAATCTCATAGTGGTTCCTCATTCTTCCAAGTTTGAATTGGTCGCGCGACAAGGCAAACTCCGCGCCAACGTTCGCGGCGTGTTTCATGGAAGTACGGTGTCATTGACGGCTGCGTCGTGTCTATGTGCTGCCGATTGGGCAGAGCGTGAGTCATCTCCGCGAGTGATCGGACGAGCGCGACGCATTCCTCTTCACTTCAGACTGCGATGAACCAGTGCCGCGCACGGGAGCGCGCGCCGTCACAGATATTCGACGGGGAACGTCGGCGGAATCAACTCGTCGCGGTCGTTGATCCAACCGACCAACCACTCGAACGCGTCCACTAATCGTGGTCCTGGTCGATTGAACATCTGGTTGCCATCGACCAACGCAATCGCGCCGGGCTTGCGATCAAGCACCGCGGGAAGCAGCGGCCACCAGCGGGTTTTTTCGAGTTGCGCGAGATCTTCGCGCACACGCGCAAGGTCAAATCCACAAGGACAGATGATCACCCGCTCGGGTGCGGCCTCGAGTATTTCTTCGGGCGCGACGCGACGACTCTTCGCGCCCGCAACGTTGAGTGAGTGCCGCGCACCAGCCGCGGCGATGAGCGCGGGAGTCCAGTGTCCACCGACAAACGGCGGATCGGCCCACTCGAGAAAAAGCGTTTCCGGCCCCGAGATGAATGGGTTCACGAAATCAATCGCGCTCCAGTAGCGCGCGCGCAAGTGAACCATCGCTGCCTCTGCTTGCGCGGGCCGACCGACGGCATCACCAACGCGCAAGAGATCATCGAAGACATCGAACACACTCTTTGGATCGAGACTGAGCACGCGTGGCTTTTTCTTAAGCGTGTTGGCCACGCGTTCCACCGTGCGTAGATCGATGGAGCAGACCTCGCACAAGTTCTGGGTGATGATCACATCAGGCTCGAGTTGTGCGAGAAGTGTTTCGTCGAGCTCGTACAAACTCGCGCCCGTCGCAAGCGCGGCGGAAACCTCGGCGTCGATTGCGCTGGAGGAGCTGCCGTGCGCGAGTCCATGCGTGCGCGCGCGAGTGAGCGTGGGAACTCCCTGCAACCCCAGTGGAAAATCGCACTCATGACTGCGTCCAACCAAGAGGTCGCGCCCGCCCACAGCGATGAGTAATTCGGTAGCGGAAGGAAGCAGGCTGACAACACGCATGCGTAAAGAGTACCGCGATGCGTCATTCGTTCGCGCAGGCTCGTCGTTCAACACGCATGCAATCCGTCTCTGGCTCGCGCGTGACGAGTTCGTGTCGCGCTTGTGCGCGTTTCGCTTGTTTCTCAGGTGATTCGTGGCCATCGACGCCGCGGCGCTCTTCAATCACGCGCCCGCACAGATCACACACTCGACACAGCTGCGCGCTCGAAGGTGAGGTTTGCCTGCGCATCCCGCACCGTCGACATAGATCGTCGTGCTGTTTCGTCAAGGCGTTCAATTCATTTGGATCTGCAGCGCTGTATTCGATCTTTGATTTGTCTTCGCCGCGTACTCCGTGATTGGTTCACGCAGTCGACGAACAAGCGGCGGACAGCCAATAGGACATCAAAAAACATGCATCGCTATATCAGCACCTCCAGCGTTCTCGCAGCCTTCGCCTTCACTGGCATCGCTACCGCATCCCTTACTGTTGATCTTGGCACCATCCGCCAGATCGCACCCCGTCCAACTCTTGAATATGCCGGCGCCTACTCGAACTTTATCTCGAGCCGAGTTGACACTGTTTCGCCGCGCACCATTGTTGGATTCGATCTCTTCGGAATCATGCAACAACTCGGCGGAAGTCTTGCTCTCGTCGGCGTGCGTGTGCGTGATGGCGGCGGCAACAGCTACGGAACTTGGAGTCCTGGCGCAGACATCGATCTCATTCACATCGTGGGCGCGCCGCTTGATGGCACCACCGCGATGAGTTACGCCGGAGTCGTTGCGCAACACTTAGGCGAGACCGATCCCGTGCTGTGCGCCCGCGTTTCCGCGTGCGACAGCGTGAGCGGAGATCAACACTACAACGCGCAACACTTTGTTTCGCTCGGTGCCGGTGGTGCTGCAACGATGAGCTTCTCTGGATTCCTTCACAGCGGCCCAGTTTCTGGTGGCGGAGGTTCGGGTTCGGAGGGAGGTTTCGGTCCTGGTAGTTCGACGGGCGGCGGAGGTGAATCGCAACCCGCGGTCTACGGCGGACTCTTGATCACGCAAGGCATGATGCTTGAAGTGAGCGAAGCGGGACTCGGCGAAAAATACGGCGTGGAACTGCTGTTTGAGACGGCATCTGTTCCTGCGCCAGGCGCGATCGCACTCCTGGCACTTGCGGGATTTGTTGCGCGCCGTCGTCGTTGATCGCTCGTCGAGTGACTGATGAATCACGTTTGAACGACTGAAGTGTGAGTGAGTGAATGATGCATACCAACGGCCGCGCATACCTAAACAGGTGTGCGCGGCTTTACTATGAACCCATGCCGTCCTTTGCATACATCGCGCGCGATGCTGGTGGTCGACGCGTCAAGGGACGCGCCGATGCTGCCAATGAATCAGCGATGTTGACCGACTTGGCCGCGCGCGGACTGGCGCCGATACGCGTGGATGCGGCGCGTTCGCGCAAGCGTGGCGGTCGTGTTGGAGTGCGCGCGCTCTCGGCGAGCTATCGCCAACTTTCCGAACTGCTTCGTTCTGGCGTTCCACTCTTGCGTGGCTTAGGTTTGTTGGCGCGCGCGAAGAGCAATCCCACACTCGCCGCCGCATGGGGTGAAGTCGCTGAATCACTCTCGGGCGGTGAGCGTCTCGCCGATGCGATGGATAAACATCCGCGCATCTTTGCGCCCGTACATGTCGCGATGATTCGCGCTGGTGAACGCGGCGCATTCTTGGAACCAGTGCTCGCGCGCCTCGCGACGCTGCTCGAGCAACAAGCCGATCTGCGCGGACGCGTCATCGGAAATCTCCTCTATCCCGCAGTCCTCTTGCTCGTTGGCGCTGGCGTGATCGTGGCTTCATTGGTGTTCTTTGTGCCGAAATTCGCAGAGTTCTTCTCGAAGATGCCCGACCTGCCCATCGCCACGCGGTTGCTTTTGGCGACGAGCGCAATCGTCACTGCGCATGCATGGCTCACCGTGAGCTTCGTGCTGGCAACACTTGTGGGCGTGGTGATTGCGCTCCGCAATCCGTCGGTTCGATTGCAAATGGTGCGCACATCGATGCGCGTGCCCACACTTGGTCCGCTCTTCGCATCAATCGCAGTGGCGCGATTTGCGCGCATGTTGGGAACCTTGCTCGAGAACGGAATCCCCATGCTTCAGGCGCTCGACATCGCGCGCGATTCCGCAGGGAATCCAATTCTTGCGGACGCAGTTACGCGAGCGAGCGAGTTGGTGCGTCACGGCGAACCACTTTCGAAGCCGCTCGCGGACAGCGGACTCTTTCCTGATGACGTGCTTGAAATCATCAGTGTCGGCGAGAGCGCAAACAATCTTCCCTCGGTACTCATTCGTTTGGCTGACACGATGGAAGCGCGCATTGATCGCACCTTGGGCATGCTCTTGCGCTTGATGGAACCGGCCATGTTGCTGGTTATTGCGGGCGTGGTGATGTTCATCTTCCTCGCCCTCGTCGTGCCGATGATGCAACTCTCATCACAGTTGTAGTGGGCGATAAGCGATCGCACGCATCACGCTTTATTTTTTGTTTGATCGAGTGACAGCGTCGATCAGGTTGTGCATCGCTTTAGAATCGTGACTCCACCAAACTCGTCCTATAGGAGAAACCTATGCGCAAGTCTGTACGCAAGTCTGTCCGCAATCGCGGCTTCACGATTCTCGAACTTCTCATCGTGATCGGAATTCTGCTCGCCATCGGCAGCCTCGTGTTGGTCAATGTGCTGGGAGCAAGTGAGAAAGCCGACCTCAAGCTTGCGCGTGCGCAATTGCAGGCGTTTGAGAACGCGTTGGAGACATTCCGCGTCGAGTTGAAGCGTTGGCCCACGGAAGAAGAGGGCCTTTCGGTGCTCTGGTCCAAAGAAGCGATCGCCACCGACGAGGACAAAGCGAAGTACGGCGGTCCTTACTTGAAGGAGCCAAAGCCGAAGGACACGTGGGGAAACGCGTGGATTTTCCATGCTCCCAGCACGGTTATTGACGGCGCGAATTTCGACATCATCTCGATCGGCCCAGATGGACAAGAGGGCACCGAGGACGACATCTCCAATCACGACGGCCGCAAAGAAGCGGGCGGCGATGACTTTGGTGATTTCTCAGGATCCGATTCTTCGTCGGGATCAGGCAACTCACCCGCAAGCGGCGGTTGATGTCGGCGTTGATGATGACGCGATGAGATGACTCCTTCTTTATGACTTGCATGCGCTCTCACTCCTTTCTCATCACGCTTCGCCGCGGATTCTCGATTCTCGAGTTGCTCGCGGTGATGGCGATCATGGTGGTGATCGGCGCAATCGTCGTCCCTTGGGGAATGGGTTGGCTCGGTGGACGCGAACTCGATGCGGCGGAAGATTCGATCGCGATGCAGTTGATGATGGCGCGCGCTGCGGCGCGTGAAGAAGGTCGCCCTGTCGAAGTGATTAGCACTGGCGCGGGAACGGTGCATGCGCGTTGGATGTCGGATGGAGTCGACGAGAGTGATGAGGGCGATGACGCGGGTTTGAGTTCGGCTTCGGCCGAACAAAACGCAAGTTCGCCCTCACGCGCGCAGAGCGATCGCGGCGAAACGCAGCTGTTTAGCAGCGAAGCCGGCGGAGGCGACAGCGAACTTTCCATTGTCGAAGCGTGGGCACGGTTTGATCTTCCACCAGGCGTGAGCATTGCACGAACAGGCGACGAACTCGATTCCGCTGAGGGCGCCGAGTTGAAGAGTGATGAGCTCGACGGCGTAGGCACGCGTGCAGGCGCGACAAAGATGCGTGCTGCAACCAACGCGACCGATGACAAGTCAACAGATGAGTCAACGAGCGCACCGCAGACATTGGCGATCTTCTTGCCCGATGGAACTGCGATTGTCGCTCCCATCTTTATGTTGCGTACCGATGCGGGATTAGCGCGCACGCTCAAGGTTGATCGCACCACTGGTCGTCCGCGCGCAGTCGCAGCGCCTGTTGTTTCCGACAACACGACTCGCAAGGAGTTTGATGTTGAGCGCGAGCCCGTTCGCAGCGCAACATCCCCCAAGACCGAGTCTCCCTCCGCTTCAGGCTCCGCGCGTCCAACCCGCTGACTCGTGAGGATTCATGCAATTTTGCACAGCACACAGTCTCGCGCGGCGCGGACGAGTTGCTCACGTGTTGCCTCGCGCGCGGCGTGGTGGAATCTTGTTGGAGCTGCTGCTTGCAATCGCGATGTTTGCCGGCGCCGCAACCTTCACCATGTCTGCGTTGCGCTCGGCGCTCGATGGAGTTCGCCGCGCTGAATTGCGCGCGCGCGCGTGCGATCTCGCGGCAAGCAAGTTGGCGCAACTCGACGCAGGATTGGTGAGCGCGAGTGAACTGCGCGGTTCCGCAGACGGAGGCAGTGGTGGCGCGGGAAGTGCATCGAGCGATACACCACTCGCAGCCGCGGATGATCTCTCCGTCGAAGTAGTGTTGCTTCCGAGCGCGAGTGTGTCACTCGCGCGAGCACGCGCAACGGTGTACGACAATTCAGGCGCAGAACCAGTCGTCATCGGCGTGTACGAGCAATCCATTGATCTTGGAGAACGCACTCGAGGTTCGAAGCGATGAGTCGCGAGCGCTTCAGTGCACACGCGCTCCGTCATGGTGTCCGAATCCATCGAGGATTCACGCTGTTGGAAGCAATTGTGGCCGTCGCGATCGCCACCGCATTTCTCGGCGCGCTCGCGGTGTTCACGGTGAACTTGAGCGCGTCGCGCGAGCGATTGGCGCGTCTCGCAGAGCGACTCGAAACTGCCGACGCGGTGTTTGCCGCGTGCGAGCGTTCACTCGCGACCGCTGTCGTCGTCGATGCTTCGGGACGCGCGGGCATTGCGGGCAACGAAGCGTCACTTCGAATCACGCACGCTGCAGTGGCACTCGGTGATGACGGTGAATCGATCCTCGGGGATCGCGCGGCGCTGCAGATTTCCTTCAACGAATCCAGCGGCGTGATCGAACTTATCAATGGTTCGGCGCGCGATGCGTTGGCCGCACCAGTGCGCGCGATGCGCGTGCGCTATCTCAACGAGAGCAGTTGGGCGGACGCGTTCGACAGTGCAGAAATGGGCGCATTTCCCGTGGGAATCGAAGTTTCCCTGTGGTTCGCTCCTGTCGCGAGCGTGTTGAACAACGCCAATGACAGTGCGTCGGACGATGCGCTCGACGACGCCGCACCCGTTGAAATCACCGACTCGCCCGCGGATCGCACGCGATTCTTTCGCATCCCCGGTGCGCCGCGCATTGACGCGTTGGCGCTGCGGCGCATTCGCGACGGAGAAACGCAGTGAACCGCCGCGGCTTCGTGCTCGTGGCCACCGTGGTGGTTGTCGCCGCGGCGATCCTCGTAGCAACGGGCGCGATATTCGCCGCGCGTGCAACGACCGCGAACTCGCGCGCGTCCGACTCCGACCGACGCTTGCGCATGGCGGCGCTTGACGGTGTGGCCTTGGTCGCCGACGCGTTGCACAACGCGCGCACGGACGTGCTCGCGGGCAAGACTCCCACCATCGAGCCGATGCTGTTAGTCGCGGGCGATGATCTTGATCGGATCGAAGTGTCGGCAATGCCTTTGTTTGACGGTGAATTCGTGCAAAGCGAAGGCGCGAAGATCGCGCTCGAAGAGTTGTCTCCCGAAGTGATGCAAGCCCTGCTGCACGATCAAGCAGACGCTGTCGTGGAACTCGCTCAGCGCATCGTGACGGCGCGGCCGTTGCCTTCGATCGACGGATGCGCCGGCCTCGCCGATGAAGGGACGCAACTGCGCGCGTTACGCATCGTGATGGGCGCCATGCGAACGCTCGGCGAGCGTGAACCCGCAGAGATCGACGAAGCGTTACCGCTGATGGGACTCTTGACCGCGCACGCGCGCGAAGCATTGGTCGCGCTCGACGGCTCGCCTCGACTCGACATCGTTGCGGCGACGCAAGAATCCAACAGTGACGCATCCAACAGTGAAGGCGCGACTGCGGCGCCGACGGCCGCGATGGCGCAGTTCGACGAGTCCGAGCGGGAAGCGCTTGAAAACGCGGCAAAATCGTCGATCGAACAAGCCGACGACAACAGCATCGCGCGTGAACTGATCTCGCGCGGCGTGTCACTCGAGCGCGTCGACGCGTTGCTCAATCAGTGCACGACCTTCGCTGGCGCGACTGCTCCATCACGCGTGGACATCGTGCGTGCCGACGAGCGCGTGCTCGCGGCGATTCCTGGAATCGGTCTCGAGAAAGCCGCGCGCATCGTGGATCTGCGCGACACGCTCGATGATCAAGAGCGCCGTGGCACCTCATGGCTAGTGTCGCGACGAGTGATGAGCGTCGAGGAGTACGTCGCCGTCGCGGGACGCATTTCGTTTCGCTCGACCGCGTGGCGATTTCGCATCGAGGCGCGACATGAACTCGGCGCCAGCGAGGACGAGCGCGCGGGCGAGACCAACGACTCCATGGCCAGCCGCTCCGATGAGCCCACGTCGAGTCGAGCAGTCGTCGCGTTTGATTGCATCGTGGATATTGCGGGCGATCGACCGCGCGTGGTGTTCCTGCGTGACGTTTCGATGTTGCCCACGGCGCGTCTGCTTGCTTCTGCGCTGGCGGAATCGAAAGCTTCGGACACGACGCTCGCAAGCGAGAGCGCCAACCAGTCAGTGCCAGCGACGAGCGTCGATGAGGCGGCGAGTCGCATAAGCGACAATGATTTCTTCTCGAGGGAAGATGCGCCGTTGGAATCAGAGGTCGAACCTGCGACAATTCGAAGTCTTCCATCGCGTTCGGTGCGCGTGCGCACTTCGGCCCTCGGCCGAGATGTCGGCGGTAGGGAGTAGTGTGGGTTTTCTCAGCAAATGTCAGCGCTTTTTGCAGCGCATGAACCGCACGGGTGTTCCTCTGCGAACGCTTGATAGCACTCACGTCAACACGCACCAACGATGAACTCCGCTCAACCCCATGATCCAATCGACACTGCGGCTTCAGAGAGTTCGTCCACACGACGCGGCTCGAAGGCTCGGAACATGGCGGTCGACTTTGGTGGCGTCACGATGCGCGTTGTGCAATGCGAACGCGTCGCAGGCCGGTTGAGCATTTCGCGCGCGGTCGAGTTCGCGATTGATGCTGCCGCGACGACGCAAAGTCTTCGCGATGACTCTTCAGATGTTGTCGATGTGCTTGCTGCGGCAACGAGCGATGCGCCCGCGCCACTCGATCTCACGCCGCATGGATTTTCGGCAAACGACGCAGCGCAAGGGTGCATCTTGGCGCTCGCGCGCGAATCCGTGTTGATGGGAATGGTCGAGCTTCCCGCGGATGATGAAGCCGAAGTGCGCAGCATGGCGCGCATCGCGCTTGCGCGTGACTACGCGCCCGAATCGGTCGAAGCGCGCGGCGTCGAAACGTTGGGCGACTTTCAGTTGGTGCGCAAAGGCGCGGGACGAACGACAGTCATCGTGGCCGCAGCAGTGAGCGCTCGCGTGCAGGCAGCGGTCACACGCGTGAGTCTTCCTGTTGCCCGCGTGGGAATTCGCGCGTTGGGCGCGTTGGCATTGATTCGCACACATCCAACCCATCGCAACGGCACGACGTTGTTCATCGACGCGTGCGCGGATGGCGTGGAGTTTGTCGTCATTTCCAACGGCGAATTGCTGCACGCGCGCGGAGCTTCGCTTGCAACGGGGGAAGCAACCACGCGCGCGACGGCGATTCACGTACAGCTGCGTCGCTTGCTTGCAGCACTGCGCACATCGATGACTTCACTGGTGCTTGATCGGGTGGTGATCGCAACCGACGACTCCACGGGACAACTCTTGCAAGCACAAGTTGCGACGTCATGCGGATGCTCAGTGAGCATGCTTCACGCGCATCCACTGGTGGATTTTCCTGATGTTGCAGCGCGCGACGCGGTGCGTGCAGCGTGTTGGCCGCTGGTGGGATTGCTGCTCGAAGACGAGGCAGCGCTGAGTACCAATGGCGGCGCAATCGATCTGTTGCATCCAACTCCGTTGATCGATGTTGCGGCGCGCATGCGTCAACGCGTGTTGATCGTCGCTGGTGCGTTGCTCATCGCGGCACTCGGTGGATGGACATTCGGTCGCCAGTCTTGGCACGCGCTTGAAGAACGTCGCGATGATCTCGAGTTGAAGGCGCGTAACGCGCTGCCCGAACTTCGTCGCACCAAGCGTGATCAACTCATGCTCGGTCATGTTGAAGCCTATCGCGCGATGTCGCCGACTTGGCTTGATCATCTCGAAGCGTTGCGTCGCTTTGCGCCTGATCCATCGAGCGTTGTGCTTGATGGTTTGAGTGCGCAGTTGTCCAACACTGACATTGAGTACAGCAGCAGTGGAAAATTCATCGCGGCGCCCGAACTCAAGTTCATTCTCGATGGCGAGGCGAAGGATCGCACCGTCGCCGATGGCTTGCGTGATGCGTTGGTGAAAGAGAAGAGTTACACACTCGGTTCAACCGGCGCCGACGCGCGTGGTGGACGACGATTGCAATATCCGTTTGCGTACACCGTGCGTACCGCGGACCTCGCGCCGCGACCAGCCGTTGTCACAGCACCAAGTGACGCGAACCCATCGCCGCCGGACACAAACGCGCCAAGCGGAGGATCTTCATGATCAGCCAAGCGATGGCTCATCCGATCCCTCGTTGGATCTCGCGCCACTGGCTTGGCGTGGTCATCGCCATCGCGGTCGTGATCGGCTCGAGCCTCGGCTATCTCGTGGGTGAGAATCGGCTCAGCGAGGAGCGAACCAAGGCGCTCAGCGACAGCGACATGTACATCGGTGTCCTCACCAAAGCGCGCGCCGACCGCGACGGGCGCGCCGCGCTCGACAAGAAAATCACTGGCGCTGCCGATCGCACCCTCGGGCCCTCGCTCGAACTGGTAGACAGCGAAGTTCGTCGCCGCCTCAACCGCGTCTGCGAGGAACTCGGCTTCTCGGAGTTCTCGGTCACGACGGGAACTTCCGTCGCCCGAGGAACCCCCGCCAAGAAAGAGTTTAAGCGACCCGAAGAACGCAAGCTCCGCGACGAACCAGATTTTGTGGAGGTTCAGGCCTCGATCACCGCCTCCGGGCGCGCTGATCAGGTCTTCCGCCTGCTTTTCCGAGTCGACGCCGAGCCTTGGACCAAGCGTATCGAGTCGATGAGACTCGATCCGACCGCCGACGGCGGCGCGGTTCGACTCTCGATCCGACTCACCACCATCTTCCTTCCAGGCCGCGCGCCCAAGTCGGTGTTGGTCGTTGACCCCGCGGTACTCGCGTCGGCGAATCGCTTTGACCAGCTCTTCGCGTCGAACCCCTTTCGCATTCCGCCGCCCCCTCCGCCAATCGCTCCGCCGACGACTGTGGTCGCGGTATTGCCAGGCACCGCGCCAACGGTAGACGTTGGTGCCGGAGCAGAGCTTCCCGTCATCGCGCCCAGCGGAGCCTTTCCCTACGGAGAGTGGATGTTGACCGCGGTGGTCGAGGGACCGTCCGGCCCCGAGGCGTGGCTCCGTCATGTTCCTAGCGGCGCGGCACTTACGCTAGTCCCCGGAACCCCCGTGGGCGAACTTGTTTTACGCGCGGTTGAGTACGATTTCGCAGTATTCGACGCGCCCGGCGGATCTTGCCGCGTTCAGATCGGAAACAATCTCACGCAACGTGCCCAAGGTACTCAATAGAGTGCGTTGGGACAGAGTGTGCGGCGCAAGGTCGAGCCCCTTAGGCCGTGCGAGGTTCCATGCAATGTTTGATGCATGCAACTCGTACAGCACCCCGTCGCACTGGCGGGTTGAGGGGTGAGGCGTCAGATACTCGTTCAGGATTTCGGTTCAGGCGCAGGCGTGGTTTTTTGCGCGGGCTTGAACTTTGAGGCTTGAAGACGGTGACTCAACACCGCGCTGCAAGCCTGTGATTCATCGCTGATGAATCAATCGACAGTCGAAGAATTGGACTCGCCGCGTGACAGCGAGAATCTCGAGGAGCCAGCGAATGAAAAAGCGCCTTCCGTTGTCAGCGCCAGGACTCACGCCGCTTTTGGCGGCGGTCATGGCGACCAATCCCGTGGGCGCGTTGGCGCAAACTGCAAGCGACGCGACGACTCCCGTCGCACCAACACAAGAGTCGAGTGCGCCGACTGCTCCACCAACGAGCGCGTCACAAGCCACGCCCGCGCCTCGACTGCGATTCAATTTCAAGGGGCAGACGTACGACCAGATTCTCGACTACTTCAGTCGCGTCACTGGCTATCCCATCGTGCGCGAAATCGAAGTCCCTAAGGGCACTGTCGACTACATCTATCCCAAGGATTACTCGCTTAGCGAAGCGTTGCAGACGCTCAACGTGTTGTTGCAAACTCAAGATTGCATGCTGCGCGTGGAAGGCGGACGGCTGTTTCTGCAGAAGCTCGATGAGATGAAGAAGGAGAATGTTCCGACGTTTGTGGGAACGTTGCCCGCGCAAATCACCGACGACCAAATCGTCACTGTGGTCTTGCCGCTGCTCAATGCGCAAGCGAAGCCCGTCGCAGAGCAACTCAAGAATCTCATCGCGACCTACGGATCGGTGACGGCGCTCGAACAACAGAACGCAGTGCTCATCGTCGAGACCGCGGCGCAAGTGCGTCGATTGCAACTGATCATCGATGAACTCGATCGTCAAGATGTCGAGAACGTGATCGAGTTCATTGCGATTCAACACGCACAAGCGACGACGCTGCTCAAGAGTTTGCAAGCACTCATGGGCGAACGCGTCGTTGAGTACGTGATCAATCCCGCCGACGGGAAACGCAGCAAAATCGAGGAGAATCGCGTCGCTGGTCTGGTGGTCGCGGCCGATGATCGCACCAACTCCATCGTGGCGCGCGGTTCAAGAGCCAAGATCGAACAACTCAAGCAGACCATCGAATTGCTTGATGTGCCTGTGGCTAACGGCGCCTCGCCGACCGCTTCTGGTGGTCGAGGCATGAAGACATTTTCAGTGGTGAAGGTGAAAGCCGCCGCAGCGAAGGAACGCCTCGAGCAACTTTTCGTGGGCTATCCCGCGGACAAGAAGCCAACGATCGTGGCGCTGCCAGAAGCAGAGCGCGTCACTGTGGTCGGTGATCTCGCATCGATTGACGATGCCGAACGATTCATCGGCGAGATGGAAGGATTCGATCCTTCGACCATCGCGCGAAAGTCAGCGAGTGTGCGCGAGCGTTTGCGTGGCGATCGCGCGATTGCGGCGATCGAGTTGGAGAGCGCATCACCCGACGCGATTCTCGCGGCGGCGAAGTCGTTGCTCTCGAAGCGGCAACAAGATGAGACGTCGTTGGTCGCGGGTCCCGATGGACGCACGGTGTTGATCGCGGGCGATTCCGCGGATATCGCGGGCATTCGCGCGATTGTCGACACACTCGATCGTCCCACCAACGTCGAACGACAAGTGCGCATGATGCGCCTCACGAGTGCGAACCCTGAGCAGACCGTGACTCGCACGCGTGAGCTTTACGAACAACAAACACCAGCCGCCGATCCCGCGCGCAGCCTGCGCATCGAGCTCGATGAGAAGAGTCGCGAGTTGGTGTTGGTCGGTAGCGCGCAATCGATTCAGCGCTTCACCGAGTTGCTCAATCAAGTCGATGCTTCACGTGCGATCGAACGCGAGACGCGACAAATTGCAGTGAACAACGCGTTGCCCAGCGCGATCGCGCCGCAACTGCGCGAGTTGGCCAAACAGATTCTCGATCCGCGCGATGGCACCACGTTTACGCCGCCGGTGATCGAACCGCTTGACGCAACCAAGTCGCTGTTGATTTCGGGAACGCCCAGCCAAGTCGCGCAAGTGCAATCACTGGTTGCAGGTTTCGATCGTCCTTCGCGCGATGCATTTTCGTTCCGAGCGATTCCTGTTCCTGGCGTGGACGCGAACAAACTGGTTGAGCGCGCAAGTTCGGTGTACGCGCAGATTGCGCGCGGCGCTGGCACAGGCGCGGACTCTCCAGATCTTCCGCTTCCCACTATCGAAGTCGATGCGGCGAGTGGCGCGTTGCTGGTGAGTGGTGGCAAAGAAGCAGTCACGCTCTATGAGCAAGCGATCATGCAGGCGCGCACACTCATGCCGCCTCCGCGCGTGGGCAAGATTATTCCCATGCGTGTTGCTGCGGCCGCTGATGTTGCCGCGAAGTTGGCGCCACTGGTCGCGAGCGCTGTGCCGCTTGACCCTGCGCGCAACGTTGCGCCGATCGAAATCAAAGTCATTGAGCCGAGCAACGCGCTCTATGTTGTCGGTGAAGCGCCGCAGTTGGCGTTGCTCGAGACTTTCATCACTGATCTTGATGTGACCGCGCCGGAAGAGTTGCCACCGCTGCGACTGCTCCAAGTACGTGGCGGCGACGCAGCGCAAATCGCCGCGATGTTGGCCAAACGTTTCGACGGACGCGCACCCGAAGAGCGCCGCGCCAAACCAGTGCGTATCGAAAGCGATTCCACCACCAACACGCTCATCCTCACGGCGCACGCGGACATCTTCGAAGAGGTGCGCACCTTTATCGATGAGATGAATCGCGCGGGCGATGCGGGCGTTGGTCCAACACGCGAAACATTTGTGGTGGGACTCAAGTCTGCGAAGGCCGTTGATTTGGCCACCGCGCTTGATCGACTTTATCCCGCGCCACCAGTTCCACTCGATGCGCGTGGTCGTCCTCTGCCTCACTTGCAGAAGCCGAAGGAAGTATTTGTCGCGGCTGATCCGACGACGAATTCGCTCATCGTCGAAGCGCCCACCGAACGACGCGCGAGCTTCGAACAACTGGTGCAGACACTTGATCGCACGCCGCTTCCTCCGCAAGCGGAACTGCGTACCTATCACGTGGACAAGGGCGACATCGAGCGTATCTCGCAGAGTTTGCGCGACCTCGCCGCGCGCGGAATGTTGGCCAAGCCTCCAGTCGATGGCACGAAGCCTGTGGAAGTGTTGATTCAAGCGGAGCCGTTGAGCCGCACGCTCATCGTCGCGGGCGACAGCACCACGTTTGAAAAGACCGAGCAGTTGCTCAAGCAATTGCAAGCGGTGGCGACCAAGCGCGGCGTGCGCGTGATTGATGTTGGCGCCGCCGATGCTGCGCAAATTGTGATCAAGGCCAACAAGCTTGCGGCGTTCGAAGTGGTCGAAGGCGAGAGCCCGACCATCGAAACCGAGATCGATACGGCCAACGGAACCATCGTGGCCAGTGGCGACGAAGAGCCGTTGGCGCGATTCACCGATGCGTGTCGTCAACTGTTGGTGGCGACGACGCCGAGTGTTGATGTGCGCGTGATTCCCATCGCACACACCAAGGCGGTTGATGTGAAGGCGTATCTCGATGGCATGGCCGCGAGTCGTCTTGGACAATCTGCGGGCTTCGCGCGTGAGCCTGCGATTGAAGTGTTGGAGAAAACGAATTCAGTGTTGGTCGCGGCCGATGCGCGGCAACATGAGTTGCTCGCGATGTTGGTGAAGAACCTTGATGTGCCCGCGGGCAACACGCCGCCACTGCGCATTCTGCAACTTCGCAGCGCTGATGCGACCACACTCGCCTCGGCGCTCAATGCGAGCTACGCGCAACGCGCGCCCGATGAGAAGAATCAGAAACCCGTGCAAATCACGGCGGAACCGCAAACAAACGCGCTCATCGTCGCAGTGCATCCCGACTTGTTGCCCGAGATTCAGCAGTTGGTCGAAGACCTCAACGGTGCGACGCGTCAGTCCGCTTCGGACCGCGAGATTCGCATCTTCTCACTGAAGGTCGCGCGTGCTGCGGAGTTGGCCAAGACCATCGACGAGATGTATCCGCAGCCGCCGGTGCCCGTTGATCCGCGTGGCCGCGCACGCCCCGAGTTGCAGCCGCCGCGTGAAGTGGTGGTGCGCGCAGATGGACCAACCAACTCGCTCATCGTCGATGCGCCGATGTCGCGCATGGCTGGGTTTGAAAAACTCGTCGAACAACTTGATCGCGCGCAAGCAACGCCTGATGCTGAGATTCACACGTGGCGTTTGTCCGACGCGAATCTTGAGACGGTGGCCAAGACGATTCGCGAACTCGCGACCGCAGGCCAACTCGGTACTGAAGGTTCGGGAACAGTCGTCAGTGTCGAGCCTGTATCGAAGACGTTGGTAGTGAGTGGACCTCCGGCGATTTTCACCAAGGTCGAACAGATCGTGCGTGGCATCGAAGGAGCGGCGCAGCCTGCGACGACATTGCGCGTGTTCAAACTCAAGGTTGCCAAAGCCGAGATTCTCGCGCCGTTGGTGCGCAGTGCGCTCGAAGGACGATTGGCGCAAATCGAGCCGATGCTCGTAGCCAAGCAAGATCGCGTGCTCGATGTCGCGGCGGATCGACGGTCGAACGCGCTCATCGTCAGCGCGCCCGACATGTTGATTCCCGTGGTCGAAGAGTTGGTGCGCCAACTCGATGAGGGCAACGTCACAACTGGTGAGCCCATCGTTCGTGTGCGGCCGTTGTCGTATGCCGATGCCGCGCAAGTCGCGGTGAGTTTGTCGCAGGCACTTGCCGCAGCGACGAATCCCACCACCCGCGAACCGTTGGCAGTGAAAGTGATTGCCGCGGCAGGAGCCAACGCGCTGTTGTTGGTTGGTCCACCGAGCGATCTCGATGAAGCAGAAAAACTGATCACGCCGCTCGATGAATCGCCCTCGCTTGATGCGGTCGATGCGAAATCATTCACGCTCAAGAATGCCGACGCGGCGCGCATCGCACCCTTGGTGCAACGATTGCTTTCGGATCAGCAGCAAGCCGATCCGCGCATCGTGCTCGAGCGCATGCGACGCAATCGCGGACAGCCCGATGCGACTCCGCCGGTAAATGTCGAAGCCGATGGGCGCACCAACGCGCTCATCGTTTCGGGAGCCGCGCGCATCATGGCGGTGGCTGAAGGACTCATCAAAGAACTCGATCGCGAAGGCGATGCGGCGAATCGCACATGGGCGATGTTCACACCGCTCAAGGCGCCCGTCGCGGCACTGGTCGATGAAGCGCGTCGCGTGCTCGAAGCAACCGGAACGTCGGGCGCGAATCGCACCGAACTCTCCGCGCTTGCGCAATCGGGAACCATCGTCATCATCGGGACTGTCGAGGGCGCGGCGCAGGCGAAAGAGTTGCTCACCCAACTCGATGCGCAGGCGTTTGCTGCTCCTGCTGCGGATTTTCGCGTGATTCAGCTCAAGCACATTTCACCTGATGTCGCGGTGAATGCGCTCAATGCGGTGTTGCTTGATCGTTCGCGATGGCCCGCGTCGTTGGTGGCGGCGGCGAAAGCTGGCGTTGCCGTGGTCGAGCCCAAGGCGGTCGCTGATCCGCTCAATGCCCGCGTGATCATCACCGCGCCCACCGAACTGATGCCATTGGCCAGTGAAGTCGTGGGGCAATTGGATCGTCCGCGTGACGGCGATGAGCCGGTCGAGATTCGCGTGTATCCGCTCGCGCAAGCGGGCGCCGCGGACGTGGCCAAAGCGGTGGAGCAAGCGTTGAGTGCGCGCGCGGCGTCGCAGCCAAATCGTCGCCGCGCATCAGTGAGCGCGGAAGCGACGAGTAATTCCATCGTGGTCACTGCTGATCCTGCGCAGCTCGATGAAGTGGATGCGGTGATTCGCGCGATTGACGTGCGTGGTCCGCGTGATGCTGCGCGTGTGCGCACCGTGTTCCTCAAGAATGCGCGTGCGGCGCAGATGGCTCCGTTGGTCGAGCAACTGCTCGCAGGTGAAGAGCGTCGCGCAGAACGCGCGCGTCCCGCATTGCCCGTTGGCGCGAGTGCGGAACCGCCGCTGCGCGTCATCGCGGACGAACGACTCAACGCCGTGATCATCTCGGCGATGCCTAGTGCGCTCGATGCCGCGGAAGAGATGTTGCTGCAACTCGATGTCGTGACTCAGGGCGAGAGTGATCGCACGGTGCGCGTGCTTTCGGTGCGCAACGCTGATGCCGCTGAGATCGCCAAAAGTTTGGTCGATCTGTTCGAGACCGACGACGGCACCGAAACTCCGCCCACCATTCGCATCAATCTCGCGAGCAACAGTTTGCTGGTGCGTGCGACTAACAAGCAGTACGCGACCATCGAAGGAATCGTCTCTAAGTTGGACAGCGCGTCAGTCGCGACGACGCGCACGCTGCGTTCAGTGCCGCTTGATCCAGCGAATGGCGATGCCGAAGAGGTCGCGCGTTTGGTGCGACGCATGATGGAATCGTCCGACGAATCCGTGGAAGTGATCTCGGTCGAAGAACTGCTCAAGCGTTACGAACCCGAGAAGAAACCACCGAACGGTTCGCGTGGTGATGTGGGTTCGATCGACAGCGCGCAACCTGTTTGGCCACCGATGCTGCCGGCGCGATTCGCGTTTATGAGCGCGGTGTTTGCGCAAACTCCGCCAGACGCTGTCGCGCCAGTCAACGCGCCCGCAACCGATGAAGTGAAGCAAGCGCAAGGCGTGACCGTCGCCGTCGACAAGGACTCAAACTCGTTGTTGTTGCTCGGTTCGCCGCGCGAAATCGAACGTGCGATGCGGCTCATCGAGCAAGCATCGAAATCACTTCCGGGCGAAGGCTCGCGTATTCGCTCGATCAAACTTCCTGCGTCGAGCGATCCAACAAAACTAGCATCGATCGTGGTGGGCGCAATCGCGCGCATGACGCCTGCAGGTGGCGCTGTTGGTGATCTCGCGAAGAGGATTGCCATCGTTGCCGACGAGGAGACGCGGTCACTCCTCGTTGTTGCGAGCGACCGCGATTTCGATTCGGTGGGTCAACTGGTCGCGACGCTTGCGCGCGGTCAGCAGACTGAACAAGTGGTGGTGAAGAGTTACCCACTGCGCAACGCTGGTGCATCGCGCATCGCCGAAGCGTTGCAAGCGGTGCTCGCGCAAGGCGGCGGCGCGAAGTTGCGCGCACTCGCAGTGACGATTGCCAACGATGTTGCGCCAGTTGTTGTCCAAGACGGAGCTGCTGTTGATGCAACGTCCGCCGAGAGCGTGCTCTCGGATGTGACGTTTGATCCCACCAAACTTCGCGTGTTTGCCGAGAAGGGGATCAATGCGATCACCGTGATTGGCTCGCCCGAAGCAGTCGCGTTCGCCGATCGCTTCGTCGCGTTTGCTGATCGCGAAGAGCGCGCCTTGGCGCCCGAAATGCGTTTGATTCCGCTGAAATATGCGAAAGCCAGTGAACTCGCGCGCAATTTGCAAGCGATCTTTGCTGCGCGCGGACGCTCGCTCTCGCAACAAGGCATCGTGGTGAGTGCGCCGGAATTTTCGGCGGACGATCGCACCAACACGATTCTCGTCGCGGGTGGAGCAGAAGTCGCGCCGGAGATTCAGCGCATCGTGAGTCGTCTCGATGAACCCAGCGCGAGTGGCAAGTTGCCTCTCGAGACCATCGCGTTAGCGAATGCCACGCCAAGTGAAGCCGCAGCCACCATCGACAAGGTTGTGCTCGCGCTCGACGCTTCTCGTCGCGAGAACACACAAGTGGTTGCCGATGACGCGGCCGGTGTGTTGCTCGTGCGCGCGGATGAGACTGTGCTCGCGGAGATTCGTGCGGTTCTCAAAGAGATCGATCGCAGCGCAACGCGACAGTTTGCGATTCGCCAGATCAAACTCGAGCGTGCCGATGCAACGCGCGTCGCACAAGCGTTACAAAAACTGTTTGATGATCGCGCGCAGATCGCGGTGCCAGGACGCGCACGCGGTGGACAGCGTTCGGTTTCCATCATTGGTGATCCCCGCAGTTCCACGCTGTTTATCGCGGCCAGCGAAGCCGACTTCACCGAAATCGGCGAGCTTGCGCAATCGTTCGACGCGCCCGACGCAGCACAAGCGTTCGACTTCAAAGTCATCTCGCTGCGTCACGCGCGTGCGGGCGACATCGCGCGCACCGTCGAGCAAATGGTGATGGAGATGGGCGGCGGTGGACCCGATGATTCAGTGAGCGTGCGCGGTGATGAGCGGCGCAACGTGTTGATTGTCGCGGGACGCGGCGATCGCTTCACTCTCGTTGGCGAAATTGTTGACGCGCTCGACATTGCGCAGAGCGAAGGCGAAGCGCGCACGGTGAAGACCTATGCCGCTCCTGCAGGCGATGTCGAACAGATCGCATCATTGGTGCGCGATGCCTTGGGTGAGCGCGCGCAACGACCGTGGGAAACGCAAACGGCAACCACAGGTTCGCGCATCATTCCCATTCCTCGATCACGACAGATTGTGGTGCGTGCGACGGCGGCGCAGCACGTAGAAATCGCAGCGCTCGTGAGCAGCCTTGCGACCACGCTCGCGCAAGAAGGGCGTGAAACTGCGGTGATTCCCGTGGAATTCGCCACGCCAGAAGAAATCGCGCAGACGTTGAAGCAGTTCCTCGATGACAAAGCCGCGGCTGCTGCAGGCGGCGCGAGTGGAGCGACGATTGTTCCCAGCGCGTCCGGCGGAGCGTTGCTCGTCGCGGCGACCCCTGAAGAGCTGGGCACCATTCGCGATCTCGTGTCGCGCTTGGATCAACCGCAATCAGGTGGCGATCGACAGAGTGACATCGTCGTGCTCAAGAAGGGACAAGCGACCGAAATCGCGCGCATGGTCTCGGAGCAGTTTCGCGGTCGTGGCGGCGCGCAAGGTGTCACCATCACTGCCGATGTGCGTACCAACAGTGTTCTGGTGAGTGCGCCTGGAACACAGTTCACGCAAGTGCGCGCGTTGATCGAGCGACTCGATTCACCAGCGAGCGCCGAAGAAACCATCATTCGAACGTTCACACTCACCACGGCGCGCGCGGAAGATGCCGTGCGCGTGCTCACGCAATCGCTGCAACTCGACGGCAAGGGACGCACGCAAGGAGTTGCGGTCAAGATTGACCCAGACTCGCCGGCGGTGCAAGTGAGCGCACGCATCGTTGCCGATCGACGATCCAACACCATCATCGTCACCGCGACTGCCGAGAGTTTTTCCGTCATCGAGAAATTGCTCGCGGGACTCGAAGAGGCTCCTGCGCGCAGTCCCATCGAATTGCGCGTGATTGATTTGCATCACGCGGCTGCGCGCGAAATCGCAATGACTCTCGAGCGGCTCGCCGCAGGAGTAACCCCTGCGACGGAAAATGGAGTGGCGGACGAAGGCCCGCGCATCGAAGCGGATCCCGTCGAGAACCGACTGATCATCGCGGGAACTGCCGAGCAATTCGCCACCATCACCGAAGTGGTGAAGGCGATTGATATTCCCAGCACGCGTAAACGAATCACCGAATTTGTGCCGCTCAAGAGTGCGAAGGCCGCGGGTGTGGAAGAAGCGTTGGGCTACTTCTACGGACAGTTCGCGGTCGACCCTGATTCGCCTGCGAAGCAATCGGTGCGCATCGTCGGTGATGAAGCAACGAACTCATTGGTGATCTCGGCCGAAGAATCCGAGTGGCCCGCGATTCGTGAGTTGGTGATCAAGCTCGACAGCGAACAGTTTGACGGTTCGCGTCAGTTGCGCGTCATCGGACTCAAGCATGCCGATGCGCGCAGTATTGCGGCGGCGATCAACGACGCGTTTCGCGCCCAGCCCGTGAACCGACCTCCTGATGCGAAGCCGAAGGAAGGCGAAGCGCAACCGGTCATCGTCAATCAAGTGAAGCCTGAAGAGTTCGTCAGCGCGAGCGCCGATGAGTTCTCCAACAATCTCGTCATCGCGGCGAGCCCAGCCAACATGCGCAAGATCGAAGCGATCATTGCACAGCTCGATCAGCCTGATTTCGCACAGTTGCCACCGCCTCGTCTTATCGAAGTGCGTTACGGAAATCCCGAGCAACTCGCGCGTTCCATCGAGCGCGTCTACGGATTGGGTCGCAACAATGGACGCGATCGCGGACTGCGCATCGTCGGCGATGCCACCAGCAACGCGCTCATCGTGCGCGCTTCCGACGAGGACTACGCGCAGATCGCGGCCATCGCCGAAGCGTTGCAACAACAAGCGACAGAACAAGGACTGCAAGTTCATCTGCTGCAACTGAAGGCAGCACCAGCGTCACGCATTGCCAGTGCGATTCGCGATGCGTTTGCGCAGCGCGCGCGGCAAGCGAATCTTCCGCTCTCGATTCAGATCGACACGGTGTCCAACGGATTGGTGATTGCGTCGACAGGTCCGATCTTTGATGAGATCAAAGCGTTGGTCGAGCAAATGGACTCGCTCGCGCCAGATTCATCGAAGGGAATCTTCATCATTGACTTGGTGAATACTGCGCCTGAAGCCGCGAAGAAGATCATCGAAGAAATCGGCCTCGATAAGCCGCAAGCACTCGACAGCGTGTCCAAGGTGATTTCTGAACCGCTCAAAGTTGCGGTGGCGAGCGGCCGCAGTGCGTTGGTCATCGTGGCCAATCCCGCTGATCGCGACACCATCGTGTCGCTGCTCAAATCAATTGACGCTGATCCACCGACGGCCGACGCGCAGATGCGAGTCGTGCGCATGAAGAACGCTGCAGCATTGAGCGTTGCAGTAACCCTCAATGCGATGGTGGCGCAATCCACGGCGCCAGCGGCAGCGGGAGCAAAGACGGGCGATCTCGCGCGCGCGCTGCAAGAGCAAGTGCGTCGACTGCGCATTCAGCCTGATGGCACGGGCGAACCGATTGCGCTCGACTTGCAGAAGCCGATCAAGATCTTCGCCGACGTCACTAGCAACTCGATTGTGATTGCATCGACACCAGACAATGTGCGCGCGCTTGAAGAGGCGGCGCGATTGTTTGACTCGCTGCCAGTGACCGACGCCGCGACAGTGCGCATCTTCCCGTTGGAGAACATTCAAGCGACTCAGTTCGTGCGCATCGTGCGCGAGTTGTTCGCGCAAGGAAAACAAATCGGCGGGCTCACGGGCACGCAAGTGAAAGCGCAAGCGGGTGGCGCAACTGGCGAAGCGCTGGCGCAAGACATCGCGATCTCGGTGGATGATCGCACCAACACTGTGGTGGTCGCGGGAAAAGAAGAGGCAGTGGCGTTGGTCGATGTGCTGCGCGAACGTCTTGATTCGCAAACAGCGGTGGGATGGATCGAGCCACGCATCATCAAGTTGCAATACGCCGACGCGCGTGACATCGCCGATCTTTTGCGCGCAGTGTTGGTCGATGGTTCGACCAACTTGCCCGAGAGCGGACCGTTGCAGAAGCAGGTCGGTCGCATTCGCATGGCGCGCGCAAATCCTGGTGCTGCGGCGACGTCGATCGAAAGCGATGTCTTCGTCCCGTTCACGCAGTTGGTGATTCGTCCCGACATGTCCACCAACTCGTTGGTGTTGGTCGCGAGCACGCAGAATCTCGAGATCGTGTTGGAGTTGGTCAAGCTGCTCGACACCGAAGCTGCGGCGCCGGGTGCGTTGGTGCGTATCTATCCGTTGGAAAACGCGAGCGCGTCGCGCATCGGTCCACTGTTGGTGCAGTTGTTTGATCAACAGTTTGCCGCAAAGGCGATTCGCGCCGAAGACCGTGTGCGCGTCGTTCCCGATGAGCGCTTGAACTCGATTGTGGTTTCGACCAGCACGCGTTCGTTTGCGGTGCTTGAGGAACTGCTCAAGAGTCTCGATCTCAAAGTGTCGCCCGACATCCGCGAGATTCGCACGCTTGATCTCAAGAACGCGAGCGCGCCGCGTCTCGCCGCAATCTTGACGCGCATGATGGATGCGCGCGTTGATCGACTCAAGCGATCGAGTCCTGAGACTGCCGATCTCGAACGCGTAGTCATCGCCGCCGATGAACGCACCAATCAACTGTTGGTCGCCGCGGGCGCCGATGCGTTTGATGTGTTGCAGTCGTTGCTCGTCGATCTCGACACCGATCAACTCATGGAAGAGTCGGGCGTCGAAGTCATTCCCGTGGAGAAAGCGAATCTCGATCGGCTCGCGGGCGCGATCACGCAAATTCTCAATCGTCGCTACGCCGAACTCTCGCCCGAGGTGGCCAAGCGGGTGAAGCCGTTGGTCATTGCCGATCCGCGCACGTCGTGCTTGCTCGTTGCCGGTGGACCAGAGGACGGCGCGTTGGTGCGGCAGATCGTGGCCAAACTCGACGCAATCCCCGCAAATCCAGCGATTGGCGTGCATGTGCTTGCGCTTGACGCCGCGCGCGCTGAATCGATTGCGCCTCGACTGCAACAGTTGATGCGTGACCGCGCCGATTCGTTGGGGACTTCGGAAGTGCCGTCGGATGCAGTTTCGATCATGCCCGATGTTGCGTCGAACGCGCTCATCATTGCGTCGAGCGAAGAGAATCTCCAAGTGGTCAAAGGACTTGTCGAACTGCTAGCCAAGGCAGCGCAAGATCAACTCGCGGACAAGCCGTTTGAAATTCTTGTGTTGTCCAAGACCACGGCGGCGGACATGGTTCGCATGCTCGATGAGATGTATGTCGGCGAAGAGAATCGTCGACGCGGCGCGAACACGATTCAGGTTTCTGCCGATGCGCGTCTCAACGCGATCATCGCCAGTGGGCCCGAAGCCGATGTCTCGGCGATTCGTCGACTCGTCGCGCAACTCGATGGTGCCACGCCGCAGAGTGTGGTGGAGATCAAGTACATCCCGTTGCAAGGCGCGAATGTGCAAGAGACGGTTGCGCTGATTCAGAATGTGCTCTCGGGCAATTCGCTCGCGGGACGTGGAGGTCAGCAGGCGACGGTGTTGAAGTACCTCAAGCAGATCGAAGGCGTCGAGGGCGATGAGATTGAGATGGAGATTTCGGCGGCGACTCGGCAATCGATTTCGCTCACGCCCGATGTCCGTACCAACACCGTGATCGTGCGCGCGCCGCGCGAGTCCATGGAGTTGATCGAGCGGATGATCAAGGATCTCGACAGCTCGACCAGCGGCAGTCAGAACATTCGCATCTTCAAACTCACCAACGCGGATGCCAGCGCAATGGCGCGCATCCTCAAGGAACTGTTCAATCTGCGCCAATCGGGCAATCTGTATGTGCTCAAGCCGCGCGAGCCCGGCGATGCAATGGCCAACGCAAGCGCGGCGACTGCGGCAACTCCCAATGCAGGGGACATGCTCGGCTCTGATCTCACGCTCGTTCCCGATGACCGCATGCAACTCTCGATCACGGTCGATGATCGCACCAACTCACTCTTGGTTTCGGGCACGCCCAACTACCTCGAGCTGGTGGAGAAAGTCGTCAACGAACTCGACGCGCAAGAGGCGAACGAGCGCGAGACTTGCGTCTACAAACTCAAGAACGCAACCGCGATCGAAGTCGCGCGCGTGGTCAATGAGTTCGTGAGCGAAGATCAACGCAAGATTCTGCAGACGTTGTCGGCGGAAGAACTTCCCAGCGCGTCGAAGATGCTCGAAGGCGAAGTCACGGTGGTGGGTGATCAGAAATCCAACACCGTGCTGGTCAATGCGAGTCCTAAATATCTCGAGCGCGTGAAGGCGATCATTGACGAACTCGATGTCGATCCGCCACAAGTGCTGATTCAAGTGCTGCTCGCGGAAGTGTCGTTGGATTCAACTGAATCACTCGGGCCTGAGTTTGGTTTGGGCCAGATTGGTGAGTTTGGTGTTGTGGCGGGCCTGGGCAACCTCAACGGCGTGGGCGGAAAACGAGGAAATCAGCTGTTGGGTTCGTTGTTCTCCAATTCGGGAACGCCCAACGTTGCCATTGGCGCGGAAGACTTTGAACTGCTCATCAACGCGCTTGCTTCGCAGAGTCGAGTTCAGGTGTTGTCCAATCCATCGGTGATGGTGGAGAACAATTCGGAAGGCTCTATCCAAGTCGGCGAGACGGTGCGACTTCCTGACGCGGTGAGTTTTTCGGCTGCGGGACAGCAGTCAAGCGTGACGCCTGAGGACATCGGCATCTTGCTCAAGGTCACGCCGTCGATCAATCCCGAAGGCTTTGTGCGCATGGAGATCGAGCCAGAGATCTCGCGACTCTCGCTGCAAACCACGCAAATCTCGGAGAACTTCGAGAGCCCAGTGGTGACTCGTCGCCGCGCCACCACAACGGTGACGGTGAAGGATGGGCAAACCGTGGTCATCGGTGGACTCATCAGCGATCGTTTCGAGCGCGTCGACACCAAGATTCCACTTCTCGGCGACATCCCGCTGTTGGGCGTGTTGTTTCGCCAGTTCAAAGAGAGCAGTTCGAAGACCGAGTTGTTGATCGTGCTGACACCGCATGTCATCCGTTCGCCGTCTTCTGGCGGGATCGATCGCGCGAGGGAAATCACCGAGTCGCAACTCAACAAACTCACGCTGCCGGCCGCGTTGCTTGATCAGATTCGCAAGGGCGAACTGCAAGGCGTGCAGACGAAGACGTCGTCAGGCTCGGCGACAGATCTCACGAAGATTCCAGAAACCGATGACGGTGCCGGTCCGAAGTTGGGGCCAACAGATGAAGCAGCGAGTCCATCGCCCGCAACTGCGACACCTGTAACGACACCGACAACAACACCTGCAACAACTCCAAGCAGCGCGGGAGTTGTCCAGTGATGCGAGTGTCTCGCGCCGCACTGTTGGCGATATGCGTGCTTCAGGGCACAGCGTGTGAAACGAAGACCACCACGTCGGATGGCACTGCGCCTGTGCGCAAACCCACCCTGAGTCCGGTGGCTCCGGCGGGCACGATGCCCAACGCGATGGCAGTCACGTTTGGCCCGAAGCCGGCGGACAGCGATGGAAATCTCTTTCCGGATTCGCTGAACATCACGGCGTATCTCTTCTCCAAACCGCATCCCGCGCCGCTGTTTTGTGCGGGGACATTTCACTTCTCGATCTATCGCCTCGGTCAATCGTCGTCGGTGGAAACGGCCGGCGGTGAGCCTCTGCGTGAATGGGTGATGTCGGCGGAAGTCGCCCATGCATCGCGTTCGATCGCACTGGCGGGCCCGTGTTACGAGTTCACGCTTTCGTTGCTTGCCAATCATGGAAGCGATGCGCTTCCGGTGCAGAGCGTGGATTTGGTCGCGTGGTTTGAGCCGAGCGATGCAAGTGGTCGCGTGTGGCTGCGCGGAGTTCGCAGCGTGCAGTTCGCGCGACCGGAAGGTCGTTGAGCGCGGCAATCGACGCGCGACGAAGACAGTCTGATCACAGTCTGATCACAGTGTGATCACGGTGCAAACACACACGAGCATCAAACGAAACACGCGGCGTTCTCGCAAGAACGCCGCGTGTTGCAGTAACTGGGGATCCTAGATTCGAACTAGGACAAAGTGAATCAGAATCACTTGTGCTACCGTTACACCAATCCCCAAACGAGGCGCGTCATAGTAGCTTCGGTGGTCGAATCTTCAAGTCAACAGTTGGTGCGCTCGCTCGTGAAGCGAGCGATGTTTCGTCGTGCGCATCAGTTACCCATCAACACGCGTGGCGCGCTCGGTGCTCCGCGAAGCCACCTGCCGACATGCAATGTGAGCGCTGATCGAGCCGCGATCAGAGACAGAATGAAATTATCGACGTCGTCGGCATCGCCTGGCACTGCGGCGATTGTGATCCATTACCAGTGGCCGCGAGCGCAGAGATGCGTGGCATCGGCATGGAGGGCTCCCAAGAAAACAGAACGAGCCGAGATGAATGGCTGCGAACGCCCGGAACCGGTGGCATGAGACCCTCGCTTATGGCGGCGGAGAATCAAAAGAGAATCAGAAGAGAATCATGGAGACCAGCTCGCCAGAGAACTTCTCTGCGCGGAACTCTTCAAGAATTGCGACAAATGAGCCTAAATCGCAGCCGGCGCGTGGCACGTGCGCGCAGTGGCGGGCGCGTTGCGCGGGAGGAAGAACTCCGCGATTTGAATCGCGTTGAGCGCCGCACCCTTGCGAATCTGATCGCCACAGACAAAGAGCGCGGCGCCTCGATTTCCCGCGATGCTCGGATCCATACGAATGCGGCCGACCAGTACATCGTCGCAGCCTGCTGCATCGAGCGGTTCAGGAAATCGATTGGCCGCGCGATCATCGACGACGCGCACGCCAGGAGCCGCAGCGAGCAACGCGCGGATTTCCGCTTCACTCGTTGCGCGTGCGAACTCGAGATGAATCGCTTCCGCATGCGCGCGTAGTGTCGCGACGCGAACACACGTCGCACTCACGCGCACCGAATCAGATTCCCAAATGCGTCGAGTCTCCGTGAGCAGTTTGCGTTCTTCTTCGTTGTAGCCATCGGGGCCGATCGCCGAGTTGTGACTGAAAACATTGAACAGATACTGGCGACCGAAAATCGCGGTATCCATCGGCGTTCCCGCAACAAACGCGTGCGCTTGCTTCTCGAGTTCCGACATCGCGGCCGCGCCCGCGCCTGAAGCGGCTTGATAGGTCGCAACCACCATGCGCTCCACGCCCAACGCGCGATGCAGCGGGGTCACCGCCATCAACGCAACGATCGTCGAGCAATTGGGATTCGCGATGATCGCCGGAGCACGCAGCGCTTCGAGCGCATGCGCGTTGACTTCGGGCACGACTAACGGGCACGCGGGATCGGCGCGGAAGGCGCTGGAGTTGTCGATCACCATCGCGCCCGCGCTGACAAACTTCGGCGCCCACTCTTTGGAAATGCCTTTGCCTGCGGAGAAAAGCACGAGATCTATGTCCCTAGGAATGTCCCTAGGAATGTCCCTAGGAACGTCCCCAAGAACGTCGCTAGGCATTCCATGCTCGAGCGCTTCAACGGCAATCGACGTGTCGGCGAACGGAATGCGCGTGCCCACGGATCGTGGTGAGGCGAAGAGTCGCAGCGAACGCATGGGGAACTTGCGCTGCGCGAGGATTTCCAGCATTTCGCGACCAACGGCACCAGTGGCGCCGACGATTGCAACTGATGGGTGGGAGTGAAACTGCATCATGCGAGTTCGAGTCTATCGCAGTCGCGGGAGCATCGCGAATGAACCGCGTGACCTCATCATGCGCGCAAACCCTGTCTATGCTGCAGGAAATGACCGCAGTTGCCACTCCGACCAATCACAATTCCGAAGTCGTCACTGACGGCGTGCGCATCATTGTTCGCCCTGCGTTTATGGCGGGTCAATCATCGCGCGCGGAGAAGAGGTTTCTCTTTAGTTACACCGTGACCATGCGCAACGAGAGTGAGAGTCGAATCCGACTTGCGCATCGACACTGGTGCATCATCGACGGCGACGGCGAAGAGCGCGTCATCGAAGGCCCAGGCGTGGTGGGTCAACATCCTGAACTTGGTCCTGGCGATAGCTTTGAGTACTCGAGCTTTTGCCCGATGCTCACGGCGTGGGGCACGATGGAAGGACACTTCACCTTCGAGCGCAACGGCGAGCCGTTCATGGCTCAGGTCGCGCGTTTTTACCTTGTTTCGTAGGACGAAACCGACGTAGGTGAATCGCGCGAAGCAAGTCGCGCGAGCTCATCACACATAGGCCAGCGCGCGCGGCCATGACACGAGATTCGCTTTGCTCTTCACCCGTGCCAGTGTTTCTTCGGCCACGATGTTCGCGCGCGCGCAGCCAGCTTTGAGGATCTCCATGACGAGGTCTTCGTTGCCTTCGTACTTAGCGCGTCGCTCGCGCATCGGTTCGAGCAACGCATTGATCGCCGCGGCAACCTCAAGCTTGATGTGCCCATCGCCGATGTTGTCGCCCTTGGCGTACTTCTCTTCGAGCTCTTGCACGCGCGCAGCGTCAGTGATGAACGTGCGCACATACTGAAAGAGCACATTGTTGATGTCGCCAGCTTCGGTCGCAGTTTGCCGACCAGTGAAGATCTTCTTGACCTTCTTCTCGACTTCTTTGGCGCTGTCACTGATGTAGATCGCATTGTTGAGCGACTTCGACATCTTGTTGACACCATCAATACCACCGAGGCGACCGACCTTGCCCACATCGGCGCGCGGAATAGGGAACACCCCGCCGAGCGTGGTGTGATCAGCATCCTCAGCGTGCTCATCGACATGACAGAAGATCTGATTGAAGCGTCGCGCAACTTCGCGCGTGAGTTCGAGGTGCGGAACTTGGTCTTCGCCGACGGGCACTCCAACAGGACGAAACGCAAGAATGTCCGCAGTTTGCCCCACCGCGTAGAGGGGAAAGCCAAATGAGTATGTCTCGCCGAGACCCTTGAGTTCGATCTCAGTCTTGAGCGTGGGATTGCGCATGACGCGGTTGAAGGGGATCAACATCGCAAACAAAAACGTGAGCTCCGCGATGGCGGGGATTTCGCTTTGCAAGAAGATCGTCGCGCATTCGGGATCGATGCCCATCGCGAGATAGTCGCGCACGATCTCGATCGAGTCGCGGCGAATCTCGTCACTCTTGGCCAAGCGCGTGGTGTACGCATGCATGTTGGCGATGATGAAGTAGCAGTCGTGACTGCGTTGCAACTCAACACGCCGTTGCACACTGCCAACCCAATGTCCAAGATGAAGGCTTCCAGTCGGCGTGTCGCCGGTCAGAATGCGCGGCTTGTTGGAATTCGCTGAAGCAGTACTCATGGCGCGCAAGTTACGGCAAATGCAATCGGCACACGCGCGTGATTATGCAAGGACAAGCGCGACATTGGCCGCGTTGAACACGCCATGTAACACGACTGATGCGAGCACTCCGCCGGTGCGCTCGCGCAGCATTCCTAAGGCGATTCCTAGCACAAAGAGCATGATGAGCCCTGCCGCGCGACCGTCGACGGGAATCACACTCCAGTGAATCGACGCGAACAACAACGCGGTCACCAACACTGCGGAGTACGCGCCGAGTCCCGCTGCGCGTAACGATGGTTGCAGCAATCCGCGCCAACCTAGCTCTTCAGCGAGAGGCACAAGCAGAGTCACTTGCGCCAACGTCAGCACGGTGAAGAGCACGTCACCTTTGTCGCGCAGCAAGATCAATGTCGAGTGCGCTACCGTGGGCGCGGGCGGTTCACCCATGAAGGTCAACACTGCGTTGACCAGCAGCGCCGCTCCAGTCACCAACGGCGCGACGAGGACGAAGCCCACGATTCCCGCAGTGATTGCCGGCAAAACTTTGCACTTCGTTCGTGCCGCGACCACGAACAGTGGCGAGAGAATGAACGCTGCTGCACAGAGCAGTTGCGCGATGTTGCCCGTCGTTGCGCGCGTGAGTCGTGCGAACGCTTCGTCATCCACGGACAACTGTGCGCCCACAATCGCACCGACGGATCCTGCGGCGAAGAAGAGAAACATCGCGACTGCACCGATCGCGCCGTCACGAGGGAGTCGGCCCGATGGGATCGGATTGAGGATGCGGATGGATCGTCGCGAGACGCAGATGCATGCGCCGATGCAGGCAATCGCAAGGAAAATCCACATCAGCGGCGTCGGCCCATCAGTCGCAGGACTGCCCAGAGCAGCTGCGTCTTGCGCAGGAACGATTGCGCTCGAGGCCGACTGATGCGCCGTCGTCGAAGTGTCGATGATGGAGGCGGCAAGCAAGCGCATCAGGTGGGCCATCGCAGTTTCATGCGTGCACCCACGAATGATGCGCAGCGTGTTCCAAAATTTCGGCGGCGTTCACGGCGCAGGTTGTACGCGATTCGTCGCGCGCGTTTAGGATTTGTGGCGACGGTCGCCGTCTCTTGCCTCAACAAGTTCCGTCATCTGACCCCTCATTGCGTGTGGCCACCGTATGCAGGCAGTTCTGAAAGACATCGTCGCGAGAAAGTTCCAAGAAGTCGAACGTGCGCGCGCCGCCGTTCCTCTTGAAGAGCTCAAGGAGCGCATCAGTGAACTCGGTCGCCCGCGCAATTTTTTCGGCGCGCTCGTTGATCGCCGACACGCGCACCAGACTCACATCATTGCCGAAGTGAAACGCAAGAGCCCTTCGGCGGGCGTGATTCGCGAGGACTTCGATCCCGTCGCGATCGCGAAGTCGTACGCCGCCAACGGCGCGAGCGCGATCTCCTGCCTCACCGATGAAGTCGATTTCGGTGGGCATTTGAGCTACATCCACATGATTCGCGACGCGGTGAAACTCCCCGTGCTGCGCAAAGATTTTCTGGTGGACATCTATCAAGTGTGGGAATCGCGCGCGGCCGGCGCGGACGCGATTCTCTTGATCGGTGAGGTCTTGCCTGAGCGCGACATCATCGACTTCCAGATTCTCGCCACCGAATTGGGAATGACCACGCTGCTCGAAGTGCACGATGTCGACAACCTGCTGCGCGCCGTCAACATCGTGGGATTTCCTCAAGCGAGTTACTCGCTGCTGGGAATCAACAATCGCGACTTGCGCACGATGAAGACTTCGTTGGAGCATTCGATGCGATTGGCCGAGTTGCTCGAGGACACCAGCATTCTGGTGAGTGAGTCGGGCATTCGCACGCCCGCGGACTTGGCGCGATTGCGCGCGCATGGAATTCACATCGCACTGGTGGGCGAACATCTCATGCGTCAGCCTGATCCCGGCGCGGCGCTGCGCGAATTGTTGTCCTAAGACGTCGTGGGGCGCACCGTCGTGTCGCGCTAGAAGGCGAAGATCGTGTCCAAGATTTTGGCGACGATGCCCTTCTCCGCAGTGTCGCGCAGTTCACCGGTGGTGACCTTCTTGATCACTGCGTCGGCGATGCGTTGTGACTGCACTTGGTTGTTGGCGTCAACATCTTCTGGTCGGCAACTGCCGGAAAGCTGCATGATTTGGCTCTCGCCGTCATTCACGATCTCGCGACGCGCTTCGAAGATGAGCAGTCCATTGGGACGAATCTCCACGATCTCTGCGGTGACTCGTGCGGTGAACGTGTCGCTGCGCGCGTAGTTGCCCTTGCCTTTGAATTTCTTGTCACCACCGACTGCGATCATGGGCAAGTCTTCGCTGTCAACGGTGGAGCCGAAGTCGGTGCCGAACGAAGTGGGATCCATATTCATCCATGCATCGGCCGCGGCTTCGATGTCGTAACTCTTCTCCGCTTTCGCGTCGGCGGCACTGTTCGATTTGCTCACTTCGCTCACGACGATGGTCACGAGGTCGTGTACCGCAAACGCGCGCGGCTCGGGCTCCTGCACCGCGAAGATGCATCCCGCGTCGGTCGCTCGTGGATCACGCAGGTCGCGCGGTGATGCTTCTTGTTCCTCGAGCGCGATCACGGTGAGAGATCGTGTGGCACGCGCAATCGGTTTCTCATCGTCGCGCATGACGCGCTTGGGATTGGTCGCGGTGCCGTACGTGCCAGTCGCGCTAGGCGTGGTCACGGGCATCGTCGTCGGCAGCGGCGAGGAAACCGTGGTGTCGGCGGCGAGACAGACGCTGAGGAGAATCGGTGAAATCATGGCGTTTTGCAGAGGTTTTAGGATGCGCCGCGCGTCAGTGATGACGCGCATTGCGGTGTGGTTCGTGCCAACGGTTAGCGAACGACGGCGCGTCCGCGACCAACAACTTCAGCGGACAATGCTTTGGAATCACGTCCGCGGCCAGCTCCGCGAGTTTCGAGTGCGATTATGTCGCCCATCGATCCATCTTCGAGCGCAACCGCTTCGAGCTCGACGGCGATCATGCCGATCTCGCGACGCACGATGACTCGATCGTTGCGATGAACGGTGACTTCGCGCGCGAGGTCATCGCTCTCCACAATGCTTCCTTCGGGCAGCGTGCGTGCCAACACCGAGTCGGCAATCGAGTTCGGTTCAACCACGCGCGCCGCAATCGATGGCGCAAGGAAGCGTGTCTCACTGCGCACACACGCGGCATCAAGATGCGCACCGCGGCGCGTGTCAGCGGTGATGATCGCGACCGACGACTCCAGCTTTGGCAGCACACGAATGCGCTCGCGTGAAGTGATCTTTGTTCCGGTGTATGCGATGACTTCAAAGTCGACGCGGTCGGAGCGCAGCGCACTCTTTGCCGCGATTTCGTAGCGCAATCCCGCGCGCGGCGTGAGTTGTTGCAGATCCGCGTCTTTGATTTCCAAGCGCAACGCGGCGCGTTGAGTGTCCCACGTGTTGAGCAGCATTTCGCAGACGATGCCCAGCGGCGTCGATGCGCCGACATGCAGTTTGGGATCGACAAGTGTGTTCGTGTCCTTGACTGCGGCACGCGTGGCCGATGCGCTGCTTGCTCCTGTCGCGCGAGAGTCTGGGTCCATCGCCAGCGCAACTTCGCCAGCGCGCCCGCGCGAAGGACGAACGACGACGCGTTCGCCGCGCACCGTGATCAGTGCCTGCGTCGATGAAGTTGCGCCTGCATGCGCCGCCAATTTCTGTCGCACTTGTTCAGCGCTGATTTCAAACGCACCGCTTTCGGCACGCGCGATTTCCAGTGTTCCCGCCGATTGCGCTTGCTCGCCGTCGAGTGTTGCGATGTCGGCGAGAGTAATCACCGCGCCATGAGCCACGCGCACCGAACTGCGCAGCGTTGCAGTCGACGTGCCCGCCGCCGAGGCGTCGACCACGCAGATGATCATGGTGAGAACGAGGATGAATGAGTTTCGCACTGCGGTCATAAAGATCCTTGCCGCCAATCAGAAGGCGCGAATGTTGGAGATGTTCTTGAGGGTCTCGTTGGCCGCTTGGATGACTTGACTGTTCATCTCAAAGATGCGTTGCGTCTTGATCAACGTGACCAGTTCCGTGACGGGATCGACGTTCGATGCTTCAAGAAAACCTTGGCGCAAACCGCCCATTCCTTCGAGTGTCGGCTCACCTTCAGTCGGTTCGCCGCTCATGCCCGTGGGGATGTACACGTTGTTGCCCACCGTCTCGAGGCCGGCTGGATTGATGAATCGCGCGAGCATGATTTGCCCGAGCTCAACCGGTTGCGACTGTCCTGGAAGCGTGCCCGTGACCACGCCGTTTTGCGCGATCGAAACGAACGACGCGTCTTCGGGAATCTGAATCTCCGGGAGCATGATTGATCCCGCGGAGTTGCCCAGCACGAGTTGACCATCGGCGTTGAGCGTGAAATTTCCTGCGCGCGTGTAGCCGATGCCACCGTTGAGATCAGGTGAGATCGCGACTTGAAACATGCCATCGCCTTCGATCATGAGATCGAACTCTTGCTGGGTAGTTTCCGCGGGGCCTTGCTCGAAGTTGAGTTGCGTCCCCGAAATCTGCGTGCCGAGACCGACATACAAACCAGTGGGGCGTTGAAAGGTGTCGCCTCCTGGAATGCCTGGTTGAGCGAGCTCTTGATAGAAGAGATCCTCAAAGTTCGCGCGCGAAGTTTTGAATCCAGTGGTGTTCGCGTTGGCGAGATTGTTCGCAGTGATGTCCAAGCTCGTGGAAAGAGCGGAGAGTCCACTAGCGGCGGTGTTGAGGGCGATGTAGCTCATGGTGTCGTTCTTTCAGAGGCGCAAGGTGGCGCAGGGTTGGTTGCGATTCATTGACTGCGATGTGACTCAGCGTTGTTGATTCGCGACTTAGCCAAAGCGACCAAAGGTGTCGACGAGGCGACTGGTCATCTGATCTTGAAACTGCATCAGTCGAGTGGAGAACTCAATGCCGCGCGAAACGCGCACGAGTTCAGCGAGTGTGGCCACGGCGTCAACCGTGCTTTCTTCGAGTGCGCCCGCGCGAATCTCGGTGGTGTCAGGCGCAGGCTTGAACTTGCCGCCCACCAATCGCATCGCGTCGCGTCCCTCTTTGTGGAGGTTGTCGAGGTTCTGCGGAACGACGAGCGCGAGGCGCGCGACTTCGTCCTCGCCCTGGAAAACACGGCCATTTCCGTCAATGCGCACATTGGCATCCGTTGGATCAAGCGTGATGGTCTTGCCGTTGGTGTCGAGCAGCGGCGCGCCGGTCGCGGTGGTGACGAGGCGTCCGTTGGGATCGCGCGTCAACGAACCGGCTCGCGTGAGCAACACATCATTCGAAGGCTTTGCTCCCCGTGCGCCTTTGGACTTGGGAGTTTCCAGCATGAGAAACCCATCGCCATGAATCGCGATATCGAGCGGATTTTTGGTCTCGCGCAACGAACCCTGACGCAGATCAATCGCGCTGGGATGAAAGAGTGATCCGCCGCCGAGCGCATCAAGCGACGCGTTGGTGTCCGCGTGAAGGCCGGCGTGCTCGAGGTTCTCCGGCTTGCGCGCGGTGAGCGCGAGCATGTCCGCTTTGAATCCAACCGTGGTTGAGTTCGCGAGGTTGTTGGCCACGGTGTCGAGGCGACGCATGCCAGTGATGGCGCCCGCGGTGGAAAGGTGAAATCCGTAACTCATTCGATTGCTCCGAGCATGGCTGTGTGGCCATCACAAGCAATGCACGCGCCAGCAGGAGCGACGTCGTCCATCGGCGCGGCGTGGAAGCGCCAGACGTAGCTCGGTGTCGCGTTGATCGGCGGCAGCAATTCACCCTCGTCGGTGTTGAGGTCGGTAAAGAGCGCGTCCATCTCGCGGCGCGAGGCGTTGAGCAGTCCCGCGGCTTGCGTGTTGGCCAATCGCAGGTCGGGCATGCGGGCGCGATCGTTGGCGGCGGCGAGTCGCGCAGCACGCGCAATCGCTGCGCCCAAGAGGTCGATCGTCGGCAGATCTTGCGCCTCAGGAGCGCGCTGCGATGAGCGGGTTGATTCCGGCGAAACCACCGAAATCGCGCGGAAAACGAGGCGTTCTGCAGATTCAGAAGACTGGCGCATGCGGCACTCCTTGCCTGTTGGGGTCGTCGCGAGGCATCCTGCCTTGCGGGTACTCCACCTCTTTGCAACGCGCGTGCCAAGGCTCGATGAATCGGTCTTTGGAGCGATATGAGGGGGGCGATGCGTGCGGGACGTGCAGTGCGAATCGCGTTACATGCGCGCGACTGACATGCGTTGCCCACATGTGCTCCGACATCGGAGTGCGACTGCTTGATGCACCGATTGCATCGCATCGCATTCGCATCGAACGGGTCGGGTTATGGAATACAGCGCGGCCGTTGTGCTTCTCTCGCGCGAGTGATGCACGAATGCCGATCAGGAGAACCGCGATGTCCGTCCGTCTTGCGCTCTGTCCCCGCTTCGACACTTGCGACTTCGGTTGCGGTGGGCGATTGACACTCGCTCATCTCTCGGTGCTCCTCGATGAAACGATCAGTTTCTGTACCAACGACTACGAGGCCTGCTCCATCTACGGCAAAGCCGCACGCGGCCTCGACGCGAGAGTCGTTGAGCTCACCATCGGCGGCGACGACTGCGATTCCGCCCGTGACGCCCGTGACAGCCGTGACAGCCATGGCTCCGAAAGGGACCGCGGCGCAGACGCCAGGATTCGCCGCGTCGCTTCGTAGTTTTCTCGCGTATATCCGCATCGAATGCGGTCTCGCGCCTGCATCGATTGCCGCGTATGGACGCGATCTCGATGACCTCGTCGGCGATCTAGTCAGTCGCGGCGTGCACAGTCCGGGCGCAGTCGAGGCTGCGCATCTCGCGGAACATGTGCGCTATCTCTCGCGTGTGCGCGCGCTCGATTCCGTGAGCATCGTTCGTCATGTTTCGACGGTGCGCGTCTACTTTCGCTTTCTCCATGCACGGCGAGAGATTCCCGAGAATCCCGCGCGATTGATGGAGCGACCGACGAAGTGGCGTCGACTTCCGGGCACGATTTCGCCCGCGCAAATGCGCAAGTTGGTGGAAGCGCCTTGTGCCGATCACGGCGCGCTGTTCGTGCGTGATCGCGCGATTCTCGAACTCATGTACGCCGCAGGATTACGCGCGAGTGAAGTGGCCAGCGTGCGACTCAACCAATGGTTTCCCGTGATTGGATCGATGAGTGTGGTTGGAAAGGGTTCCAAGCAACGCATCGTTCCGGTGGGTGCACACGCGGCGCAGGCGATGGCGCGTTGGATCGAAACGCAACGCGGCGAGCTCGTTGCGGGCAACGAGATACAGGCTGATCACCGCCTCTTTGTTTCCAATCGCGGGAAGCCGCTCGAGCGCGTGGCCATCTGGATGATCGTGAAAAAATACGCGGCGGTCGCAGGCTTGCATGATGTTCATCCGCACACACTGCGCCATTGCTTTGCCACCGATTTGTTACGCGGAGGCTGCGATTTGCGCACAGTTCAGGAATTTTTGGGTCATAGCAGCGTGGTCACTACGCAGATTTACACTCACGTCGACAAGACGCGATTGCGCGAAGTGGTGAGTAAATTTCATCCGCGTTTCGATCACTAGTTTTAGGTTCGGCGCGCGCGCGGCTGCTGTTGCGAATGCACGGCTCGGATACTCTCAGCGCATGCTTCAGACCGACCCATGCATCCTGCTCATCTTCGGCGCCTCTGGTGATCTCACGCAACGCAAACTCGTGCCTGCAATGTACGAGATGCATGTCATGGGACAGCTGCATCCCGCAACGGTTGTGTTGGGCACAGCGCGACGCGAGAAGACCGACGATGCATGGCGCGATGAACTCAAGCCGTGGGTGGCCAAGTCCGCACGCGGATTCGATGAAGCCAAGTGGAACGAGTTTGCCAAGCGCATCTTTTACATCGCAGGCGATGGAACGAAGGCAGAGTTCTATCAGCCGCTTGATGCGCGTTTGTCGGCGCTCGCGAAAGAACACGGGACACGCGGCAATCTGCTGATCTTTCTCTCCGTCGCGGAAACGCTGTACGAACCGATCGTCGAACAGATCGACGCTGCAGGTTTGGTCGTCGAAGGCAAGCGATGGTGTTCGATCGATCCCTCCGCGAAGAGTTGGCAGCGCATCATTGTGGAGAAGCCATTTGGCCGCGATTCCGCGACGGCGATCAGTCTCAATCGCACGCTCGGTCGCGCGTTTGAAGAAGAGTCGATCTATCGCATCGATCACTACTTGGGCAAAGAGTTGGTGCAATCGCTGCTCGTTCTGCGTTTCGGCAACTCGATTTTCGAGCCGCTGTGGAATTGCCAGTACATCGATCACGTGCAAATCACCGCAGCAGAGACGGTGTCGGTCGGTCAACGCACCGCGTTTTATGATGCGACAGGCGCCATCCGCGACATGATTCAGTCGCATCTGTTTCAGATTCTGGCCTTCGTCGCCATGGAACCGCCGAGCCTGTACACGCCAGAAAATGTGCGCGCGGAAAAGATCAAGATCATCGACGCGATCTCGATTCCCGAAGGCGACGAGGTTGCGCGTCACTGCGCGCTTGGTCAGTTTGCGGCCGATTCAACGGAAGGCGCGTATGACAAACTCGTTGGCGTCGCACCAGGATCGACCACTGAGACCTACGCCGCGATCAAAGTGCACTTCGACAATTGGCGTTGGGCGGGAACGCCGTTCTACATTCGCTCGGGCAAAAAGCTCGCGACCAAGCGCACGGAAGTGGTGGTGCAGTTCAAACCACCAGCAGCCAATCTTTTCCGCAAAGTGCCTGGTTTTGGCGGGGAAACGCCCAATCGTCTCGTGATCGAAGTCGCTCCGCGGGAGCGATTGCAGTTGCGTTTCGAAGTGAAGGTGCCGGGATTTGGACTGCGCGGCGCGAACGTCGACATGGAACTCGACTACGCGGATCACTTCAAAGCCGAGCCGATCGAAGCCTATGGGCCACTCATCGTCGACGCGATGCGCGGCGATCAAACGCTGTTCAAGCATCGCATCGAAGTCGAAGGCGCGTGGAATGCAGTGATGCCGTTCCTCGATCAGCGTTCGGCCATGGCACGCAGCACGATTCACGCCAACTACGCGTGCGGATCATGGGGTCCCGCGTCTGCCGATGAGTTGCTCGGCCGCGATGGTCGCGCGTGGCGCAATGAAGCGTGACCTGAGGCAGGTGTCGAGTACTCTGCGTCGATGAGCGAAGGCGAAACATACGAGTTGACGGACCACATTCCAACTGCGCCGAATCTTCCCGGCCATGTTGTGCTTTCTGGTGACGGTGATGCCGCGCTCGACGCACTCGGCCTCGACATGTTGTTGCAGGCGAAGAAGTGCGTGCACGAGTTTGGTGACTTTCATCTCGCGCTCTCGGGTGGCAACACGCCGATGCCGCTCTATCGCCGGCTCATGTACGACCCGTCCTTTCGCGACTTCCCTTGGTCGCACACACATCTGTGGATCGTCGACGAACGTTGCGTTCCCTTCGATCATGAGAAGTCGAACTTCCGACAGATTCACGAGTTGATCGTGGAGCATTCCGACATCCCGCCGGCCAACGTGCATGCGATCTACGCCTATGAGCCTGACGCCGATGCTCGCTACGAAACCGACCTGCGCGAAACTCTGGCTCGGCGCGCAAATGGCCAACATCGCCTCGATTTCGTGCTGCTGGGAATGGGCGACGAGGGCCACACCGCGAGTTTGTTCCCGCACTCAGAGGCGCAGTTGGTCACCGATCGATGGGCGAGCTTCAATCGCGGCCCGACGGTGGTTCCGCCTGATCGCGTGACCATGACCTATCCGTTACTCAATGGCGCGCGCTTTGTCGCAGCGCTGGTGCTAGGGAAAAACAAGGCGCAAATGCTGCACCGCATTGCGACAGGCACTGATCCCTCGAGCGAGATTCCCATCAAAGGCATCGTCCCCGTTGATGGACAATTGCGTTGGTATCTCGATCCTCTCTCGGCGCGTTGGCCAGTGCCAGCTGAGGCATGATCAAGCACTGATCGCGCATTGATCGCGCGTGAGTCATCTAGGTACGCACGCGCGGTTTAGCTGCGATCGCTAGCGCGTCGCGCAGAAAGCGCGAGCGCGTTGCGTCATCACCACAACTCACGATGCACGCCGTGCGCGCGCGGGTGATGCCGACATAGAACAGTCGTCGTTCGCTCTCGATCGCGGGGCTTCGTCCGAGCGTGCTGTCCTTCGAGCGCTTGTCCATGCAACCGCTTTCTTCGTCGCTCGGAAGTGGCATCCAACCTTCATCGCATTCGGGGATGAAGACGTAGTCCCACTCCAAGCCCTTTACGCGATGAATAGTGGTGACGCGAATGCATTGCTCGCGCGGCGCGCCTTGCGTGGTGTCGACGCATGCCAGCCGAGCATCGAGTTCGGTCAACGAACATTGCGCGACGCGCGCGAAATCTTCGAGCACTTCGTATGCGCGCAAACACTCCGCAACACTTGCGGCGCTGCGATGCGCCGCGAGTGCCTCTTTGAAATCGATCTCGGTGCGCAGCACACGAATGGCATCGGCGGCTCCCGTGGAACTGTTGTCACGTCGCGCTGCTTTGAGGAGAACCGCTCCGAGCGCGCGCAATTCAATGCGCGCGCCGCCGTGAAATCCCGCCATCTTGTGCAAGTCATCGTCAAGACAAATGTCCGCAAGCGTGAGCCCGGTTCGTGCGCCGTCGCGCAGCAGTGACTCGATTCCCTTGCGTGAAACCCCGCGAAACGGCCGATTCACGAGGCGCAGCACATTCTGCGCGAGCGTCTCATCAATCGGCGTGCGCACAGAACGCACAGCTCGAATGTAGGCAAGCATCAGCGAAAGCGATGGGTCATTGGCGAAGGCCGCGTGCTCGTCCATCTGAAAGGGAATGCGCGCAGCGAGCAAGCGCCATTCCATCGCCAAGAGTTGCGCCCATGAGCGACCGAGCACGACGATGTCACTCGGCGGAGTTTTCTGATCGAGCAACGCGCGCAATTTTTCGACCAACGGATCGAGCGCCGCAGGTGAGTTGCCGCTGGCCGTGACCACTTCGAGGCGCGAGTCTTGCTCGAGATCCGAGGCAACGATGTGCTTGGCAACGCGTCCGTGTCCCGGCGCGATGGCGCGCTCCGCTGCGGCGGCGAGCGTTGGACCAAAGCGAAAGCTCGTCGAAAGCGTGAACGCGAGATGGCGGTGCGTGGCGAAACGCCGCGCAAATCCGCCACGAATGAACGCGCTGCGCGCACCACGCCACTCGTGAATCGTTTGATCGTCGTCGCCCACGACGGTCACACGCGCGCGCGTTCCCGCGAGCAATTCCAACAAGCGAAACTGCGCGTGATCAACATCCTGAAACTCATCGGCGATGAGATGCTCGAAGCGATCGGCCAGTCCATGACGCGCGGCGTCGGCCTCAAGCGCGCTCACGGCATCGCACACAAGATCATCGAAGGTGCGAAACAATTCCTTGGCGCGGCGTCGTTCCATGCGCGCATACACCGCGACGAGAAAGTCATCCTTGCTGTGCGCCGCATGCGCGGGTGCGACCAGCATCGACTTCCACTCGCGAATCGCTTCGAGACAGGACTCGGCATCGCGGCCGTCGTCCTCTTCAGGATGTTGATTGCGCTCGGCGAATTCGTCGCGTAAGCAATCGCCAACGATGCTGAGAATCTTGCCACCCTCGGTGATCAAGGGCATGCGCGCCACGGCGTTGACGGACTCAAGATGACGCACGATGCCAAACGCCAACGCGTGCCATGTCTGCACGCGCAGAGCATTGCTGTCGAGTCCGATGGCATTCAATCTTGATTGAAAACTTAGCTGCGCCGCCTTGTTGAACATCACTGCGCGCATGGATGCGGGCTTGACTCCGCGCAGGACGAGTTCGCCCAGTCGATGGACCATGGTGGTGGTCTTGCCGCTGCCGGCAACGGCGAGCACTGTGCAATGCGCGTCATCGGGAGCTTCGACGACTGCGCGTTGCTCGTCCGTGAGCATGATCACTGGGCGAGTCACGACGGATGCTCGTCGTCGTCGATGCCCTCATCGGCGATGTTCGTGTGAGCTGCACTCGACGCGTTGCGCGCCGCACGCAGGAAATCCTCGAGAATCGCGCACGCCGCGAGCGCGTCGCGCAATGCTTTCTTCTCGCCGTGTGTGCGTCCGGTGCGATTGAGTTTCTCTTCTGCGGCGAAGCTCGAGAGTCGCTCATCTTGATACACGAGGGTGACGCGTGTGCGTGGAGGAAGTCGTTGCAACAACGCGTCACCGAACTCGCGAGTCAATTTCGCGCGCGGCCCCTCGCTGCCATCCATGTTGAAGGGCATGCCCAGCACCACGCGATCGGGTCCGTACTCCTCGATCATCTTGAGCGACGTAACCAGTTGCGCTTCGCGTGAAGGAGCTTCTGCGACGAGCAACGGTTGCACCAAGAACAACACGTCATCGCCGCAGGCGAAACCCGTACGTTTGTCGCCAAGATCAATACACAAGTAGCGCATCAGCCTCAGCGTAGCGGCTCACTCGTTGTCAGCGCAGCGGCTCACTNNNTGTCAGCGCAGCGGCTCACTTTTTGCGAAGCGGCTCACGCATCGTCAGCGCCACGCGTGTGGAACTTGTTCGGCGATTTCTTTGACGCGCTCGGTGGCGTCGCGTGGACAAACCAGCGTCGCATCTTTGGTGTGCACGATGACCAGATCGCGACAGCCAATAGTGGCGATCACATGCGTGGGATCATCAGAAATGATCAGCATGTTGCGCGAGTCCTTGTCGCACCAATGTCCGTTGCAACGATTGCCTTCGTCATCGAGCGCGACGGTTTCGGCGTAGCTCGACCAACTGCCAACATCAAGCCACGAGAGTTCCATGGGCAACGTGCACACCGTGAACGCCGGGTCGTGACCAGCGGGTTCCATCACGCCGTAGTCGATGGAAACTTTGGGCAGCGTTGGGTAAATGCGCGCGAGCACCTCGTCGCGCGCGGGCGTGTCATACGCGGCCGCGATTTGTGCGAGTCCGTCGGCGCATTCCGGTTTGAAGCGCGTGATCGCATCGCACATCGTTTGCGCGGCGAAGACAAACATGCCCGAATTCCAGCCAAATGTGCCACGCGCGAGATATTCCTCGGCACGGACGCGATCGGGCTTTTCGACAAAGCGTTGCGCGCGGAACACACGGTCAAATCCATGAATCGCCTCGCCGCGCTCGACGTAGCCGTAGCCCGTGGCCGCGTGCGTAGGCGTGATGCCAAAGGTCACCAGACGCGAGCGGTCCGCTTCGACCACGCGAAATCCTTCGATCAAGCGCGCGCGAAATGCTTCGGCAGGCTCGATGAGATGATCCGCAGTGAGCACGCAGAACACCGCGTGCGGATCGCGTGACGCTAATACGAATGCGATCAAGCCCACCGCGTTGAGCGTGTCGCGACCGATTGGTTCGCCGAGAAAGTTGTCGTCGCTCAAACCCGTCAACGCGCTGCTGATCACGCTACGAAATGGTTCGGCGCTGCAGATGATTCGGCGCTCGACTGGGACGACTGTGTCGACGCGATGCCACGCGTGTTCGAGAAGCGACATGCCGCCAGCAACGGGAAGCAGTTGCTTCGGCCGCGCTTTGCGTGAGTAGGGCCACAAGCGCGTGCCTGAACCTCCTGCGATGACGCTTGAATATCGGTGCTCTGCGGCGTTGCTCATGTTCTTGACTCGTTGCTCTCAACCGTTGCTCTCGACTCGTTCACTTCGACGCACCGTTCATTCGATGTCGTTGCGTCGCGTCATCCCACGCCACGACTACGCAATGCGCGCGTCACAATTTCTTGGGCCCCGAGCGTGCCGTCGTCGCTGCCTGCGAGGGCGCGTTCGATGAGCGCTCGCGCCTGCGCGCGTACTTCACCGAGCGCGACCAGAATGTCTTCAGCATCGGCCGCGGGGCCAACGGGCAACGGAATCGAAGCACTCACCATCGCCGTGGCACGGCGCGCAGCAAGCGGATCACGCAAGAACGAATCGAGCTTCCCCTTGAGTTCAACGATCGTGCTCTCGGCAGTGCGTTTGCCGATCTCAGGCAACGTCGACAAAAAACGTGCATCGCCCGCGGCAATCGCTTCGGCCATGCGCTCGTGCGAAACTTGCATCGCGCGTAATGCCTTGCGATTGCCGATGCCCTTCACGGTGGTGAGCAATTCAAAAAACGCGCGCTGTTGCCGCGAGGAAAACCCGATCAAGCGCGGAACAAAGTGCGAGCCCTGTCCTTGCGATTCGAAGTAATGCAACGTGTGGAACGCGACTTCGCGACCAGTCATCATCAACAGCGCGCCCGCGTCGCACGAAGGAACCAGCACTTCGTAGATCAGTCCCGCAGAGACGCGTACCTCGGCGACGCCGTCGCTCACATCTACAAGAGTTCCTTCGATGCGTGAGATCATGCGCGACGCATCCTACGACGGCGCGCGTGGCCGTCACTCCTGTCGCGAGTACGCACGCAGATTTGTTTCGACCGTCTCAGGATCGGGTGGATCCATCGGTTCAAAATTCGTCGGCCATCCTGTTTCCTTCTGCAGCAACGCGAAGATTGCATCGGACGTGCCGCGACTGTGGCCTTCTACTCCTGGTTGCACCAGTGCGACAAAACGAATCGTCGCGCGGGTGCGCATGAAGTACGAACCCCACGCCGAACTCGCTTGACGACCAGGATCGATCATCGCAACGAGGACGGGTGCTTTGGTTCGTGTCAAAATCAGCCGCAATCCGCCAGCAAATGGGCGAAGCATGCGCGAAGGTCGCTCGATGCCGCCTTCGGGAAAGATGCCTAACGCTTGTCCGCTGTTGATGTGCGCAATCGCCGTCTTGAGCGCGGTCGCGTCGCGCGCATCAAATGCAATCGGAATGACTTGCATGCGCCGCCACATCCAACCTAAATGCGGCGCCATCATTTCCACCGACATCAACCAGCGAATCGGATGGGCAATGGTCGCAGTGAGCGCGATGGGATCGAGCCCCGCGCCGTGGGTGGAAACCACGATGAGTCCTTCGGGTCCGATCGTTCGCGGGATATAGGTCCGACCCTCGACACGAACGCATTGGAAGTAGCGCAGATACGGGATCGTGAAGATGCGCATCCATCCGATGATTGGTTGGCCGCGATAGAACCAATTTCCCAACCCATACACGCCGAGCATGAGCGCAGGGATGAGGACGACGAGCACGCCCAACAGCATGAATGCAGTGGTTGCGGGGCCGATTTCGGCCGCGGTCATCCCGCCCGCGTCGAAGGCGGACAGAAGTGCAGAGCGCGTAAGAGCAGCGAAAGATCCATCCATCTGCCGCACAATCGCCGCGCGTTTAGAACCTGTCAACCAGCGCGTTGATAGATGTTTGACAGCGACCGCACGAGAGCGACGCGAGTCGCCCTTCAGTGCTTAATCACTGCCTCGCGGAAATCGATCGCAAACACCTGCTCATGCGCGTGTCTGCAGTGGATTCCGCTAGAGTGCTGCGGATTTTGCCCCGACCACGCCAATGGAGTTAGGGGCGCCCACGACATATCGCGATTTGCACGCAGCCCGTCATCGGAATCGAATCACTTGATTCGGTTGCTCACAGATGCGAACGTTGACTAGCAGGTCTTTCCACAGGACGGTCTTCAACGACCGACGACGCTCATGCCTCGCCGCGACGACATCCACACCATCCTCATCATCGGCTCTGGTCCCATCGTCATTGGACAGGGTTGCGAGTTCGATTACTCGGGCACGCAAGCGTGCAAGAGTCTGCGCGAAGAGGGCTATCGCGTGGTGTTGGTGAACTCCAATCCCGCGACGATCATGACCGATCCCGCGTTCAGTGATCGCACCTACATCGAGCCGATCACCGTCGAAGCGGTGGAGAAGATCATCGAAAAAGAGAAGGCGCTGGGGACTCCCATCGACGCGTTGCTGCCGACACTCGGCGGACAGACCGCGCTCAACTGCGCATGCGCGTTGTTTGACAAGGGAATCTTGCAGAAGCATGGCGTCGAGATGATTGGCGCGGATCGAAAGGTCATCCATCGCGCCGAAGATCGCGAGGAGTTCCGCCAGATCGTGCAGCGTTTGGGGCTGCGACAACCCCATGCCAAAACGGTCACCACTCTGGAAGATGCGCGCGAGTTTCTCGCTGAGATCGGGCTTCCCGCAATCATCCGACCAGCGTTCACCCTCGGCGGCACCGGTGGGGGCATCGCCTACAACCGCGAAGAGTTTGACGACATCATCCGTCGCGGTTTAGCCGCGAGCATGATCGGTCAAGTGCTGATTGATCAGTCAGTATTGGGATGGAAAGAGTACGAACTCGAAGTCGTGCGTGACACGCGCGACAACTGCATCATCGTGTGCGGCATCGAGAACATCGACCCCATGGGCGTGCACACTGGCGACTCGGTGACCGTCGCGCCGATCATGACCTTGAGCGATAAGGAATACCAGCGCATGCGCGATGCCGCGTTTGCGATCATGCGCGCGGTGGGCGTGAATTGCGGCGGATCCAATGTGCAGTTTGGCATCGATCCCAAGACGGGCGAGATGGTGGTGATCGAGATGAATCCCCGTGTTTCGCGCAGTTCTGCGCTGGCTTCCAAGGCCACGGGATTCCCCATCGCCAAGATCGCGGCCAAGCTCGCGGTCGGGTACACGCTCGATGAGTTGGGCAACGACATTACCGGTTCGACCAGCGCCTGTTTCGAGCCGTCGATCGATTACGTGGTGGTCAAGATCCCTCGTTGGACCTTCGAGAAATTCCCTGAAGCAGACGAAACGCTGACCACCCAAATGAAGTCAGTGGGCGAGGCGATGTCGATTGGTCGCACCTTCAAGGAAGCCTTCCAAAAGGCAATTCGATCGATGGAAGTCAAAAGATTTGGCTTCGGTCTCGACCGCAACGACAAGTGGCTGAGCGCGCAACGCGCGAGTGCTGACGAAATCGCCAAAGGGTTGCAAGCCGCGGATCGCTCGCAAGTGGTGTGGCCGATTCCTGAAGACACGGTCACGCGCAAACTCGCGGTGCCTTCGCAAGGACGACTGTATTTCGTGCGCTACGCACTGAAGATGGGTTGGAGTCTCGAGCGCATTCACGCGCTGTCCAAGATCGATCCGTGGTTCCTCGAAGAGTTCCGCCAACTGGTCGCGTTTGAAGACACGCTGTGCGCGCACAAGCGTCTGCAAGACTTGCCGCGCGAGGATTTGTTCGAAGCCAAGCGCATGGGATATTCCGACGCGCAGTTGGCCAACTTGTATCTCGGCTCGATTTCGCCGGAGACGATTCTCGCGGTGCGCGCGCATCGCAAACAACTTGGCATCGAGCCGGTCTACAAACTCGTCGACACCTGCGCCGCCGAGTTTGAAGCGGTCACGCCGTACTACTACTCGACCTACGAAGCGCCTTACACCGTCGATGGCGCGTTTGTGCTTGACGATGAAATTCGCGTCACGCCGCGCGAGAAGATTGTGATTCTTGGCGGCGGACCCAATCGCATCGGACAAGGAATCGAGTTCGATTACTGCTGCTGCCAAGCGGCGTTCGCCTGCGAAAGCATGGGCTTTGAGAGTGTGATGATCAACTCGAACCCCGAGACAGTGTCGACGGATTACGACACCAGTGATCTCCTGTTCTTCGAGCCGCTTACGTTGGAAGATGTGCTCAACGTCATCGAGCGACTCAACGGCGGTGACACGCAGCGCAGTGATCGTTCGGGCAAAGTCGTGGGCGCAATCGTGCAATTTGGCGGGCAAACACCACTCAATCTCGCGCATGGCTTGGCGCAAGCGGGAGTGCCGTTGGTGGGAACCGGATTGGATTCCATCGATCTCGCCGAAGATCGTGATCGCTTCAAAGCGCTGCTCGACGAACTCGGGCTGAAGCAACCGCCCAGCGGAATCGCGCGTTCACTCGAGCAAGCAGTCGAGAGCGCCGCGCGCGTGGGCTACCCCGTGTTGGTGCGTCCGAGCTATGTGCTCGGTGGCCGCGGCATGGAGATTTGTCCCGACGAAACCGCGTTGCGCACCTACATGACCACTGCGGTCAACGTGAGCGATCTCGCGAATGCGCCCGTGCTCATCGATAGTTTCTTGAGCGATGCCACCGAAGTCGATGTCGATGTGGTCGCCGATTTCGAGCCTAGCGAAGGCACGCGCGCGCGCATGATTGCGCACGACAGTGACGCGCCGCAAGCGATCATCTGTGGCGTGATGGAGCACATCGAGGAAGCGGGAATTCACTCGGGCGACTCGACGTGCATCGTGCCGCCGTTCTCCTTGCCCCCTGCGATTGTCGAAGAAATCCGCGTCACCGCCCGCAAATTGGCGCAGCGCTTGCGTGTGCGTGGATTGATGAACGTGCAGTTCGCGGTGAAGAACGACGAGGTCTACATCATCGAAGTGAATCCGCGCGCGTCGCGCACTTCGCCGTTTGTGGGCAAAGCGAAAGGCGTCGCGTTTCCCTTCATCGCCGCACAAGTGATGATGGGCCGCTCGCTCAAAGCACTCGGCACCAAAGAGATTTTCAACACTGGCTTTCACGCGGTCAAAGAAAGTGTTTTCCCTTTCGCGAAGTTTCATGGCGTCGATGTTGTGCTCGGGCCTGAGATGCGTTCGACCGGCGAAGTCATGGGCGCGGATCGTTCGCTGCCCATTGCATTTGCCAAAGCGCAAATGGCCGCGGGCGTGCATCTTCCCACCAAGGGCAATGTCTTTCTCTCGGTGCGTGATGACGACAAGCTGGGTGCGATTGCGATTGCGCGCGACCTCCGTTCCATGGGATTTGATGTGTACACCTCGCGCGGGACCGCGGCGTATCTCAAGAGCTTTTCGGTCGAGACCAAGTCGGTGCACAAACTGAGTGAAGGCGCGCGTCCGACCGTGCTCGACTTGATTGCGAACGGCGATGTGCACCTCATCATCAACACGCCCACGCGCAAGGGCGCGCAGACCGACGAAGGCCGCATTCGTGCGACCGCGGTTCGTGCGGGAATCCCCATGATTACCACGATTTCCGCGGCAAAGGCGACGGTCGAAGCGATCGCCGCGTTGCGCGCAGGCGCATGGACCGTGACCGCAACGCAGGATTACTTTCCGCATCTCGCACGCGCGAAGGCACCGCCGCGCGGCACGACTGTCGCCAGTTCATCGGCGGGAAAATCTGCGCCGGGAAAGTCTGAACTCGTCGGGGCATGACTTTCGTTGATTGATCACCGATCAATCAATGAGCACGCGTGATCAGACATAAAGGTGACGTCGATCAGCGCGCCGCTTGGCGATCGTCACCGCGGAGAAACCTCGCGAGCAACCCAACATCCGCGCGCGTGTTGGCACGAAGCATCGGTGTGTACACTTCGCGCCCTATGGGTAGCGCTCTCAATCTCCAGCTCTCGCCACAGACAGTCCAGATTCTTGTGAGCGTTGCGCTCATCGCGGCGATGTTGCATGTTCTTCTTGGCGCGTGCGCCTACGCGATCATGCTCGAGCGCAAACTCAGCGCGTGGATGCAAGACCGACTCGGTCCCAATCGCGTTGGTCCCATGGGCTTGCTGCAGCCGATCGCGGACGGCCTCAAGTTCTTGATGAAGGAAGACTACAACCCTGTGGGCGTGGATAAGTGGTTGTTCATCCTCGCGCCCACATTCATCATCATCCCCGCGCTCATGGGTTTCGTAGTGCTGCCGTGGGCGGGCGAACTCGACATCACTCCACTGATCAATTGGCTCGGCGTGGGCGTGGCCAACACCGCGTATCCCGTGCGTTTCATCGGCGCAGACATCAACATCGGTGTCATCTATCTGATTGCCACCGCGGCAATGGGCGTGTACGGAGTTTCGCTCGGCGGTTGGGCGAGCAACAACAAGTGGTCCTTCTTAGGTGGTCTGCGCGCGAGTGCGCAGATGATCTCGTACGAGATTCCGATGGGACTGACGCTGTTGTGCGTGGTGCTCGCAGCGGGAACGGTTTCGCCCTACGGACTCGTCGAACAGCAACTCTCGGGACAGTGGAATCTACTGCAGCAGCCGCTGGCCGCAATCATCTTTTACACCTGTTTGCTCGCGGAAAGCAATCGCGCGCCGTTTGATCTTGCCGAAGCTGAAAGCGAATTGATCGGCGGATTCCACACCGAATATTCCTCGATGAAGTTTGCGATGTTCTTCCTCGGCGAGTACTTCCACATCATCACGGGATCAGCATTCTTCGTGGTGATCTTCCTCGGCGGCTGGTCGATCAATCCATTCACCCATCACGATCTTCCCGTCGTCGGCGGACCGTTGCTCATGCTGGCGCAATTCGTGATTGTCTTTACCAAGGTCGCGCTCATGGTGTCGCTCACCATGGCGGTTCGTTGGACCGTGCCGCGCTTTCGCTTCGATCAACTGATGCGCCTGTCGTGGGAAGGGCTCATCCCGATCTCGCTGCTGTTGTTGCTCACGGTTTCGTTCTTCGTCTACTTCGATGTTGTGTCGTATCTCTGGCTCGGTTCGCTCGGCGCGATGGTGGTGATCTATTTCCTCAAGCCGGTGTTGGCGGGGCATCTTGAAGCGAACCAGCGCGTGCGCATGATTGGAAGTCGCTTCAGTCCGCTCACGGATAGCGACTCGACGCTCGCGAATCGACCGAGCGTTGCACTTGATGACAGTGCGATTCCCGATCCGCGCCAAGGGATGATCTCTTCGCATTGACGCGCGGGTTGCAGCGAACTCACCGATGATTCAGTCGTTGCTCGGACTCTTTCGACTCGGACTCTCGACACGCTTTCGCGTGGGCGGCGCGTACTGGTCGTGGCGCGAAGAGACCGCGTTTGGCAGCGATCGATCGACATGGCCCACGGCACGAGCGCGACGACATGCGATGTTCGAGTACGCGCGATGGGCGTGGCGCATGCGCCGCTTCACGCGCTGACGCTCGTTGCGCGAAGCCTCGGCGCCGATACCAAACTTCTTCAGAACTTTTTCCGAACTTCTGCCGAACATCCGAAGTTGCGCTCGGTTGGCGGTTAGATTCGCGCCATGGCCAAGATGCGCACCGAATATCTCTGCCGTGAATGCGGCGCGAATCACCCCAAATGGCTGGGAAAGTGCCCAGATTGCGGTGTTTGGGACAGCCTCGAGAAGTTCGCCGTCGAAGTCGAGGCGAGCAAATCAAGCAGCGCGCCGATTTGGGGCGCGCCCACGGACCCCACCGAAATCGACGCACTCGCGCGTGGAGGGATCGGCCGCGCGGTGCCGCTCGGTCGTGTGCCCGAAGCGGTGGTGCCGCGCATTCCCACCGGCATCAGCGAGTTTGATCGTGTGCTCGGCGGCGGAATTGTTCCGGGCTCAGTGATGCTCATCGGCGGCGATCCTGGAATTGGCAAGAGCACGCTGATGATGCAAGCGGCCGCGTCGATTGCCGCACGCGGCGGAACTGCGCTGTACGCATCGAGCGAAGAAAGTCCACAGCAAGTGCGTCTGCGCGCGGAACGCCTCGATGCAGTCGTGCGCGCGGGCGGGGCATCAGCGCTAGGTGAACGCCTTCTCGTCCTGGGCGAAACCAACGTCGCGCGCATCGTCGAACAGGCGCGGCGTGCTAAGGCGACGCTCGTCGTGGTGGATTCGGTGCAACTGATTCATCGCACCGACATTTCCGCGGCGCCGGGATCCATCGCGCAGCTGCGTCGATGTTGTCTTGATCTCGTGGGACTCGCGAAATCCAGCGGCTGCAGTGTGATTATCGTGGGACACGTGACTAAGGAGGGAACGCTTGCGGGTCCCAAGTTGCTGGAGCATCTCGTTGACGTTGTGCTCGGATTCGAGGGCGATCGCCACTCATCGATTCGCGTGGTGCGCGGTGTGAAGAATCGGTTTGGTTCAACGCAAGAGATCGGGCTCTTCGAAATGCAGGGCGACGGTCTCGCCGAAGTGGAGTCGGTGCGAGTGCCGCTCACGGGTGGACCGACCGCGCCGGGTTGTTCGTTCGTGGCCACGATGGCGGGCACGCGATGTTTGCTCGGGGAAATTCACGCGTTGGTCGCCACAGGATTTTTGGGAAGCGCGAAGCGTCGCTCGAGTGGTTTGGATTCATCGCGTCTGGCGATGCTCATCGCCGTGTTGGAAAAACACGGAGGTCTCCGCCTTGCGGATCAAGATGTTTTCGCGCAGTCACTTGGTGGACTAAAGATCGCGGAGCCTGCCGCGGATCTCGCTGTTGCGCTAGCGATTGCGGGCGCGTTCTTGCATCGCACATTGCCGCAAGGAACCGTGGCCATCGGTGAGATTGGTTTGACTGGCGAATTGCGCACCGTGCCGCACATCGAACAACGCGTGCATGAATCGCTGCGTCGCGGTGCACGCAGTGTGTTGGTTCCTGCGTCGGCGCGCATCGGCGACAGCGCGCGTCCCGTGCGCGGAGAGTGCGCGGAAGATGCGCAAATCGTGCGGATTGGCACCATTTCTCGGGCGTTGGAGTTACTCGCACCTACGCAGCGCCCTCTCACGCACGAGATGTTGACGAGCGAGTCGCCGCGCGGCGATCACTCAACGCGCAGTGCAGGGTCGACGCGCACGGTTGAGTTTGATGCGCCGGTAAACAACACGATGCCCCGAAATTCTCACGCGGCGACGCGAACGAATTCGTGATGAGCGCATCGCACGAGGTCGCTGCGCGCGCTCAGTGTCGATCGGACGCGCACGGTTGAGTTTGATGCGCAGGTAAACAACACGATGCCGCGAAATTCTCACGCGGCGACGCGAACGAATTCGTGATGAGCGCATCGCACGAGGTCGCTGCGCGCGCTCAGTTTCGATCGTGAGATATTGTGAAATCGACCACGGGCAACGCACGATTGCAGCGCACTGCTGAGGCACTGCTGAGGTACTGGTGAGACACTGATGAGTACGTATCGGCCTCGCTTATCGGCAAACGATTGACGAGGCAGCGACGCGCCAACGTTGCCACGTGCGCGATGCATGACACTTCGCGCAATTTCTTTTCGCGACTTTGAGCGGGTCGGCGCACGAAATCTTCACAAGAATCTCGCGCGCGTTCGAGCCCGCAAGCCTTGCTGAAAACACAACTTAGGTTTCTGTCATTCGCGCGATGAACGATGAGTCTCGCTCGACGAGCGGCCCTCGACTAGACGAGTTCAACATGATCGGTTAGGTTTCCCGCTCATCATTCTGGCCAGAGTCGGCCGATGATGAAAGACCGTTCGGCTGGCCTCTTTAGTGGGTCCAGCACTTGTCGGACGGGTGGATCTCGCAGGCCTGCATTCGCAGGTCATCAATTTACGGAGAGTTTTCATGAGTCTCACCAAGACCGTCGGCTTCTTCGCCGGCACGACCCTTGCCATTAGTGGCGTGGCCTTCGGCGCCGAGCAGAACAATGATGCCCTTTCGCAGATCGCTGAGCTCAAGGCTGAAATCGCCTCGCTCAGGACCGCGCAACAGGGCGACCAGTGGCTCACAGAGCAGCGCGCGACTGAAATTCGCGGCATCGTCACGGACGTCCTCGCCGACTCCGAGACGCGCTCGAGCCTTCAGGGCAGTGGCGCTGGCGCCGGCTACAACGGGGGCTTCTTCCTCGCTTCCGCCGACGGCAACTACTCGATGAAGATCAACGTCCTTCAGCAAATGCGCTGGACGTTCAATGATCGCACGGGTGCCTCAGAGAACGGCTTAGGCAACAACAACAACTGGGGCTTCGAGAACAAGCGTTCGCGCCTGTCTTTCGGTGGCAACATGGTTGACTCGACTTGGACCTACAAGCTGTCCTACTACTTCGCGTATTCGAACGACGTTGAATTCAACGGCGAGAGCCCAGTTCTTGCTGACGCCTACGTCGCCAAGGATCTCGGCGACGGCCTCACCCTCACCGTTGGTCAGTTCAAGCTGCCCTTCTCGGGCGAGTACGGCGTTGACGCTGGCAACCTCCAGTTCAACGACTACTCCACCATCAGCAACCTTTTCGCCGCGAACTACGGCCAAGGTGTCATGATCGGCTACGCGAGCGACGGCTTCCGCATCAACGCGGCCTACGTCAACGTGATCAGCGAGGTCAATAGCGAATTCGACGAGAATTCGCCTGCAGCGGAATACGCGTTCACTGCTCGTGCAGAGATCAAGGCTTCTGGTACTTGGGAGCAGTTCAACGACGCTCAGTCCTTCAAGGGCGACGAATTCGGCGTCCTCGTCGGAATCGGTGCGAACTGGGAGAACGCCAACAGCACCAACAACGTCTTTAACGATGATGCGCAATTGTTCGGTGCGACCGCGGATGTCACGATGGACTTCGGTGGCGCCAGCGTGATGGGCGCGTTCTACTGGGACAATGTTGACTCTGACGCTGGCACCAGCAACCCATTTGGTTTCACTGCTCAGGGCGGCGTGTTTGTCTCTGACGACGTCGAAATCATCGGCCGCTACGAGTACGGCGATCTTGACACCGTCGGCAGTGGCAGCGACTTCTCAGCGTTGACGCTGGGTGCGAACTGGTACGTGGCGAAGAATCAGGCCAAGCTCGGCGTGAACTTCGGCTACGCCTTTGACGGTGTCTCCGGCGCATGGGCTGGCGCGGCTTCGGGCAACAATTTGCTCCAAGACGCTAACGGCGAAGATGGCCAGTGGCTCATCCAAGCTCAGCTCTCGTTTAGCTTCTGATTTGACTTGTTCCTTGAGCAGGTTCGCCTGACTCAGCGAGCAATCCACCCTTCTTTGCGAACACTTTCGAGTGAACGCAGAATCGGCTCAGGCGGCCGCCCTCTAACGGGGCGGCCGCTTTTGTTTTTGCGCGTGAGTCGATGTGCGCGCTCGCGCGATGCGTGTCACGCACGTTGCGATGCGTGTGCGCGACCATCACCGTCGAGTTGATTGTGGAGAGACCGCCGCGTGCTTGTCGATAATTCTGCACACGGTGCGTCGCACCGACTTCGAAGGAGAAGGCAGGATGCCAACGAAACAGCACAGGACGTGCGCGACCCTCCGTCGCCTTTACCGAATTCCGCGACCGCTGCTCACGCCACTCATGTTGGCGGCGCTCGGCTTGGCTGGAGTCGCACGCGCGCAAGACGCGTCGCCCTCAGTCGATGATCTCGTCAAACGCATCGAGGCGTTGGAAACTTCCAACCGCGAGCTTGCGGGCGAAGTGGTCACGTTGCGCAAGGCGGAAGGTGACGGCTGGCTCACCGAAGCGCGTGCGAACGAAATTCGCTCCATCGTTTCCGATGTGCTCGCCGACAGCGAGTCACGCAATTCGTTGCAGTCCTCGGGAATGACCGCGGGATGGAACAACGGATTCTTTCTCGAGAGTGCCGATGGCCGCTTTCGCTTAGACGTGAGCGGGACCGTGCAGACGCGATTCATCTACGGCTACGTGCCCAACGGTAACGCGGGCACTGGCCCGAGCGCGCCCGCCGCACTTTCGGACACGCGCGAAAATATCTCGGGCTTCGAGTTGCCCGGCACGATCCTCGAACTCAGCGGACACGTCCTCGGTCGCGAGTTCCAGTACAAACTCAAAGGCGAGTTCACCAACATCGGCGACATTCCGATTGGCGAAGATCCCGTGACCAATCTCGGTGATCAAGGTTCGTCGTTTCGTTTGCTCGACGCTTACATTCGCACTGAGCTCGGTGAAGGTTTCGCTCTGCGCATGGGGCAATTCAAGCTGCCTTTCGCGCGCGAGCAACTCGTTGATCGACAGCATCTCCTTGCCGTCGCGCGTTCGACCATCGTCGAACACTTAGGCATCGGTCGTTCGCAAGGCATCGAACTCGCGTGGGTCAGCGATGACATTCGCTCGATGTTCGCCGCCTCCAACGGTGGCAGTGACAATGTTTACGGCTTGCTCAAGGCTGCAGGATCGGAACCGCTTGGTTCTCCGTGGGAAAGCGATGGAGTGGACTACGCGCTCACGTTGCGCAATGAGTGGAAAATCGCAGGGCAGTGGCATCAGTTTGAAACGATGACTAGTCCTCCCGGCGATGAGTACGCGCTCATGATCGGCACCGCGGTCAACTGGCAATCTGGTGATCCCGATCTTGGCTCGGTCAGCCCTTCGGGCCCACCGAATGAGTGGTTCGGCGCGACGATCGACGCGAGTGCGATGTATGGCGGCGGAACGCTTTTCGCGAGCTTCACCTACATGCATCTCGAATCGGGACAGGCGTACATCCAAGGTCCATTCGCGACCTCACCGACGAACATCGGCGGCAACAGTGTGTGGGGCGGCGTGATCCAAGGCTCGTTCTATTGCGCACCGAAATGGGAGCTGTTTGCACGTTACGAAATCGGTGACGTAAACATCCCTAACATCGCGCGCATTCCGGCAGCGGCGGAGTTGAGTAACGGAAACCTTCTCTCGATCATGACCATCGGCGTGAATTCGTACATCGATGGCGAAGACCTCAAGTGGAGCTGCGACTTCGGCATCGCGTTCGATTCGTTCGATGGCGTGTGGGACAACACCGCTAACGGTTGGCGTCCCTCGGGTGAGGGAGGCGAGCTTGTCTTCCGCACGCAATTGCAGTTGATGTTCTGACGCGCGCATCGCGACGCTTCACGATCAATCAAACCCACGACTGATTCAACAACGACCCTCATCGCCCCGCGCCTGACTTCCCTCAGGCGCGGGGATTTTCTTTCATCGCGCTATCGAATCGCTCCATCAATTATGCGTTGACGGGAATTGGCGCTTGGTTCGCATGAGTGAATTGATCTCGGTTGAGCGACGCGGACACGAAGACGATGCGTCTGTTTTGCAGCGGAAACCGTGGGGTTTTCCTACACTCAGCGTTTCCCCTCGCGTTGCCAATTCCATGCCCATCGCACCCGCTGCACCACCGTCCGTGTCGACCCAACTCGTCATTCATCGCATCGAGGTTCGACCGCGGCGCGGGCAACCGGATCCTCGTGGTGGCGCCGTGGCCAAGGCCATCGAGACACTGGGACTCTCTCGTTCGCCCAAACGCGTCGAGCACACTGCGGTCTATCTCATTCAAGGCGCGCTCACGGGAAGCGAGGTCGATCGCATCGCCAACGAGTTGCTCGCCGACTGCGTCACGCAGAGTGCGGAGATTCATTGTTCGACGCGCGCGAGTCGTCCCTCTGTCGCGCCTGGTTCGGCAGTGGTCGAAGTTCATCCGCTTGCGGGCGTGACCGATGCCGCAGCGGAGAGTGTGCAGGCGGCGATCTTGTTGCTCACAGGACGCTCTGTCGAAGTGCGCACCGGCGACCGCTACGACCTCCATGGAGTCGATCGCGTCGTTGCGAAAACGGTGGGCGAACGCTTGCTGGCGAACCCCGTCATTCACGCGATTCACACCGAGCCGTACTTCCCCAACGCGTTCGCCGTGGGCAAGCCATACAAGTTGGTCGTGCGCGATGTCGCGCTCACCAAACTGAAGGATGCCGAGCTCGAGCGCCTGTCGCGCGAGGGACATTACTTTCTGTCACTCGACGAAATGAAGGCAATTCAAGCCGAATATCGCCGTCTCGGCCGCGAGCCGCGCGAGATTGAAATGGAAACGCTGGCGCAAACGTGGAGCGAACACTGCGTGCACAAGACGCTCAAGTCGTCGGTGCGTTACCGCGAACTGTCGAGTGATCCCGCGTTTGAAGGTCAGTGGTCGTTGGTGGACGACGCGGCGAAGCGGCCCAATCATGAAGTGAGCGCTGACGGCACCGTGACCGTGCGCAATCTCCTCAAGTCCACCGTCGCCGCGGCGACGCACGAGTTGATCGCCGACGGAATCGATTGGTGTCTCTCGGTGTTTGTCGACAACTCGGGGGTTGTGGCCTTCGATGATGACGACGCGATTTGTTTCAAGTGTGAAACCCACAATCGCCCCAGCGCGATCGAGCCTTACGGCGGCGCGGCTACGGGCATCGGCGGATGCATTCGCGACATCATGGGCACGGGACTGGGCGCGAAACCGATCGCAGCCACCGATGTGTTTTGCGTCGCGTATCCCGACGTTGCGGAGATTCCGCAAGGTTGTCTCGATCCCAAGCGCGTGCTCACGCAAGTCGTCGCTGGTGTGCGCGACTACGGAAATCGCATGGGAATTCCCACGCTCAACGGCGCGGTGTATTTCGATGACAACTACGTGGGCAACCCGTTGGTGTACTGCGGCTGCATCGGCATCATGCCGCGCTCGTGCGTGAAGGGCGTGACTAAGGCGGGCGATGCGATCATCGCGGTGGGTGGTCGCACTGGTCGTGATGGAATTCATGGCGCGACTTTTTCCAGCGCCGAACTCACCGACACACATGCGGATGAGTTCAGTCACGCAGTGCAAATCGGCAACGCGATCACTGAGAAGAAAGTGCTCGACGCGATTCTCGCGATGCGCGATCGCGCGCAAGGTCCGCTCTTCGGTGGCCTCACCGATTGCGGCGCGGGCGGATTTTCTAGCGCGGTTGGTGAGATGGCAAGCGAGATCGGCGCGACCGTGCATCTCGATCGCGCGCCCACGAAGTACGACGGACTTTCGCCAACCGAAGTGTGGATCAGCGAAGCGCAAGAGCGACTCGTGCTCGCGGTCGCGCATGAACACCTCGCTGAACTCGCAGTGATTTGCGCGGATCACGGCGTCGAGTGGTGCAACCTCGGAACGTTCGGTTCCGACAACGGCGAAATCAATCTGCACTGGCACGGCACGCTGGTGGGCAGTCTTTCCTGCACGTTTTTGCACGGTGCGATTCCCATGCCCGTGCGTGATGCGGTGTGGGACGCATCGTGGGCGGCGCAACAACGCGCGCCCAAACGTGCCCCGAAATTTTCGCGCGACCTCGCGCAAACTCCAGCAGATGCGTTACGCGTGCTCGAATCATTGTTGGCGCATCCCAACATTGCCAGCAAGGCGTGGATCATTCGCCAGTACGACCACGAAGTGCAAGGCTCGAGCGTGCTCAAGCCACTCGTTGGCGTTGCAGTGGGAACATCGAGCGGTGGCCCTGGCGACGCGGCGGTGATTCGTCCGAAGAAAAATTCTGATCGCGCGTTGGCCATCGCCAATGGGCTGGCCACAGGATTGGGTGCGGATCCATACGCGATGGCGTTGGCCGCAATCGATGAGTGCGTGCGCAATCTCGTGTGTGTCGGCGCTGATCCCACACGCATCGCGATCCTCGACAACTTCTGTTGGCCGAGCTGCAAGGATCCGCGCAACATGGGTTCGTTGGTGCGCGCATGCGAAGGGTGCTACGACGGAGCGAAAGCGTTTCGCGCGCCGTTCATCTCGGGCAAGGATTCGCTCAACAACCAATTCGTGACCCAAGATGGACGCACGATTCAGATTCCACCGACGCTGTTGATCTCGGGATTCGCGCCAGTGGTGAAGGACACCAGCGCAGTGTCGATGGATGGCAAGCGCGCGGGTTCGGTGTTGATTCTTGTGGGCACGACCAGCAATCGTTTGGGCGGTTCGCACTTCACGATGCTCGCGGGTTCCACGCCTTCATCGAGTCGCTTGCCGACGCCATGCCTCACGGCTGGTCCCGCGCATGCTCACGCAGTCGCACGCGCGATCGCCAGCGGAGTCGTGCGCGCCGCGCATGATTGCAGCGAAGGTGGCCTGCTCCTTGCCGCGGCGGAGATGGCGTTCTCTGGCGGACTGGGATTATCGCTTGATATTGCGGCCATTCCCACAGCAACGTCTGCAGAAGGTGACGTTCCATTTCTCGCGCGCTGCTTCGCGGAAGACTCGTCGCGCTACTTGCTTGAAGTCGACGAAGCAGACATTCCTACGTTGGCGTTGGCGCTCTGCGATGTGCCACACGCGCGCATTGGAGTGTTCGACAACAGCGGCGAACTGACGCTCGCGCATGCAGGCACGGTCGCGCGTTGCAAAGTTTCACAGCTTGGCGAAGCATGGAGTAACGGAATGTCCAGCGGAGGTTTCGCGTGAGCCATTCTTCTTCGCACACCAATCGTTGCGCGCTCAAAGCGTTGGTCATCACCGCGCCAGGCATCAACTGCGATCTCGAACTATGCGAAGCGTTCACGCTCGCGGGATGTGATGTCACCAGCGAGTTGCTCACGCGACTCTCGCGCGCCCCCTCGTCGATCGATGAGTACGACCTCATCGGACTTCCCGGCGGATTCAGTTACGGCGACGACATTGCTGCGGGACGCATCATGGCCGCACTCATTCGCCAATCGATTTATCCTGCGCTCGCTGCGGCCATCGCGCGCGGCGTGCCCATGATGACTCCCTGCAACGGATTTCAAATCGCGGTGCAAGCGGGATTGCTGCCCGGCCCCGTCGCGGGCGAGTCGTGGAGTGCAACGCCCACCGAACCGACTGTCGCGCTCGGACAAAACGCGGGCGCGCGCTTCAACGACATTTGGACCACGATGGAGATTCCCACGGGGACGCGCTGCGTGTGGACGCGCAATCTGGTGATGGACGCCGACACCGCGCTCATGCCTTGCGCACACGGCGAGGGACGATTCTTCGCCGATGAAGAGACGATTCTCGCGCTCGAAGGCAACGGTCAAATCGCGGTGCGTTACGGCGCGCGCGATCACTTCAACGGCTCGGTCAATCGCATCGCGGGAATCTGCGATGCCTCAGGATTGGTGTTCGGATTGATGCCGCATCCGGAGCGCTATCTCCATTGGACGCAGCATCCGCGTTGGACGCGTCTCACCGCAGCACAGCGCAGCGGCACCACGCCAGGATTGCAAATGTTCCAACACGCCGTCGCGCACGCCGCGCGCACGCGTGAAACCGCAGGAGGTATGCGATGAGCCATGCTGTCACGACGCCGTCAATTGCTCCTGTGAGCGCGCCGAAAGTGCTGCGCTGCGCCACCATTGGCGTGGGCAAGATGGGCCGCCATCACGCGCGGCTCTACGCGCAAACCGAAGGATGCGATCTCGTCGGCGTCGTCGATGGCAATGCCGATCGCGCGCACAAGATGGTTGAAGAGTGGGGCGGCCACGCCTTCACCACGGTGCAAGAACTCATCGCGCACGGAGTGGATGCAGTCACCGTCGCGACGCCCACGATCACACATCGCGCCATCGTTGAACCGCTGCTTGAAGCAGGCATCGCGTGCCTGGTGGAGAAACCGCTCGCCGCCGATGTCGCCGACGCGCGCGCGATTGCCGACACCGCCAAGCGCACCGGTTCGCTGTTGCAAGTTGGACACATCGTGCGCTACGACCCCGTGATGGTGGCGATACGCGAGTTGCTCGCGAAGGGCACGATTCGTCCGCGCTTCATCGAAATCGATCGCGTGAGTCCGATGACGTTTCGTTCCACCGATGTTGGTGTCGTCCTCGACATGATGATTCACGATCTCGATGTGCTGCTCATGCTCATGGGTGCTGAGCCCGAAGAGATTCACGCCAATGCCGTGTGCGTGGTGGGCGAAGCCGAAGATGTGTGCAACGCGCGTCTGGTGTTTCCTGCGGGTCCTGATGGACTGCGTTGCACCGCGAATGTGACCGCGAGTCGCTTGGCGCTCAAGACTGAACGCAAGATCCGACTCATCAGCGAGGACGCGTACATCTCTGCGGATTTCGTGGAGAAAAAGGGCACGGTCGTGCGCAAGACCGCCAACGCAAGTCAGCTGGCCAATGTGCGCGCGCGCCTCATCAAGGGCGAAGATCTTTCGAGCGTGAACTATCTCGAGATGATCGCGATGGAACCGCTCGCCGTCGGTTCGGGCGAGCCGCTCAAGTTGCAACTGCTCGACTTCCTTGACGCGGTGCGCTGCAATCGTCGTCCGCTGGTGAACGCCGAAGATGGATTCGCGGCCGTGCGTACCGCAGAGCGCATCGTGGCGACTGCGAAAGCAGCGGGCTCGCGCATGGTGTGAGTTGCGTGAGTTGCACGCGCGCGGCGCGATGCCTCGATCACTTTGCGCGATTGTGTTCGAGATGAACTCCGCATCCACCGACCCCTTTGCGTTTCACGACACCGCGCCTGCGCAGTGCGAAATTGCCGTGATTGGTGGAGGTTTTTGCGGACTGATGTCGCTGGCGCATTTGTGTTCGCGTCATGCGATTGGATCGTGTTGTCTGTTCGAGCGATCGGCGTGCTCGGCGCTCGGTGTGGCGTATGGCGCGTGTGACGATCATCAGTTACTCAACGTTCCGGCGGCGCGCATGGGCGCGTATGCCGAGCGACCCGTCGAATTTTACGAGTGGCTCCAGCGTGCATTTCCCCAGCGATTCGCGCCTGATGCATTCGTGCCGCGTGCGCTCTATGGACGCTATCTCGTCGACACGGTGCGTGAGTCAACGCAGAGCGCGTCGCACTCAACGCGGGTAACCACGCACACGACAACGCAGTTCGTCAGCGACGCTGTCATCGATCTCAGCGCAGCGAGTGATCACTACAAACTCACGCTCGCTTCGGGACGCGTCGTGCGCGCCAACGGTGTGATAGTCGCAGTAGGTATCCCGCAAGCATCGCCGCCGTGGTGCGCCGCTGATGCGCGCGCAGTTGCGGCCATCGCGCCGCGAGTTCTCGCGGCCGATGCGTGGTCGTCGAGCGCGCTCGATGACATTGCGCCCGATGCCACGGTCGTCCTCGTGGGCAGCGGCTTGACCGCGATGGACATGGTGAGTTCGTTGCGTAGACGGGGACATCGCGGAAAGGTGTTCATGCTCTCGCGTCATGGTCGGTTGCCGTTGCCGCACGCATCGGCGCGTGGTGCGCAAGACGCGGTAAGCGACGAGGCATCACGTGCGCGATTGAGCGTGATTTCCGCAGAAGAATCGCGACGCAGCCCTCAGCACGCCTTTCGCGCGTTGCGAGAAGCTGCGCGCGCGTTGCTGCGTGCAGGACATGATTGGCAAGCAGCCATCGACAGCGCGCGTCCGCACACCATTGCCGCATGGCAAGCGTGGAGCGAGAGCGACCGCGCGTACTTCATGCATCGATTGCGCAGCATGTGGGAAATCCATCGCCATCGCGCGCCGCGTGAATTGATCGAGTCGATCGAGCGTGAATGCGCGCAAGGCTCCATCGAGTTGCTCGCGGGAACCGTCGAGTCGATGCGCGCAGTGAGCAACGAGTTGGTCGCGCTCACCGTGAACACAAAGGCAGCGGCCACCCGCACCATTCATGCGGCGCGCGTCATCAACTGCACAGGGCCGATGATGAACCTCGCACAGACGGACGATGCCGCGCACGACCACGATCATGATGCGAACAGCCGAACTCTTCTCGCAGCACTGTTGCGTCGCGGCATGGCTAGTGTCGACAAACTCGGTTTAGGACTTCGCGTCGACAGCGCGGGTCAACCGATCACCGCGCACAACACACTGTTGCCTCGCGTGCGTGTCGTGGGAGGGCTCTTGCGCGGCTCGGTGTGGGAATCCACCGCGGTGCCGGAGCTGCGCGTGCAAGTCGCCACTGCGACGCAGTCACTCGCGAGTGAATTGCGTATTGATCGAGAAAACAAGGCATGACGACACGCTCTCAAAAAACTACCACGATGGATTCAAAGCAAGACGTGACGCCATGCGAGCACTACCGCATCGGTTCTCATCTCTCGACATCCGGCGCGTTGCGCGCCGCCATCGATGAAGCGGTCTCTCTCCGTTTGGGCGCGGTGCAACTGTTCACGCGCAATCAACGGCAGTGGAATGCCAAGCCACTCACGCACGAGGAGTTGTCGGAGTTCGCCGCGGCGCGTCGCGGCACGTTGTTTGAAGATGGCACGCGCATCGTCAGTCACAACAGCTATCTGGTGAATCTCGCGTCGCCCGACGCCGACAATCGCGCGAAGTCAATCGCATGCGAACGCGCGGAGCTTGAACGCTGCGAGTTGCTCGGCGTGATGACTTCGGTCTCGCATCCTGGCGCGCATCTCGCAGGCACCACCGGTGTCGCACGCAAACCAAAAGATCCCAACGACCTCGACTGCGAGCCCTCCGCAGATGAACTCGATGGACTCAAACGCATCGCCCAGAGCATCGACACGATTCATCGCGATCTCGCTGGCTACAAGGTGCGCATCGCACTCGAGACCACCACGGGAAGCGGAACCAACCTCGGCTACGCGTTTCATCATCTCGGTCGCATTCGTGACATGGTCAAAGAGCCGGAACGCCTGGCGTTCTGCATCGACACTTGTCATGTGTTTGCGGCGGGGTACGACTGCTCGACCGCGGCCAACGCGGGGGCGGTGTTGCAGCGCTTCGACGCGGAAGCCGGTCTCGCGCATGTCGTGGCGATTCACGTGAATGACTCGGAGGCGCCGTTTGCCTCGCGCAAAGATCGTCACGCACACATTGGCCTTGGGCTGTGCGGTGAGGCGTGGCTCCGCGCCGTGCTCCGCCATCCCGCATTTGCGCCGATCGCGAAGGTGCTCGAGACTGAAAAGGGCCTCGCGCCCGACGGCCGCGCGTGGGATGTCGTGAATAGTGCGCAACTCGCGCAATGGGCCAGTGTCCAAGTGAAGTGAAGACGCGCAGGTTCGACGGATCGCGTAACAATTCGCGCAGTCTCGACTTCGAATTACAGGAACACGCCCGTGAATCCCGATGGAAGACTCCATATGACTGCTTTCCGGCCCCCAGCTCTTCGCTGCATTGACCTCTCGTCGAACGCCCCGAACCCGCGCACTCGGGTTTCGCTCGGCAATTCGCTTTCCGGTGGTGTGGTGGTGGCGTTGACCGCATGCGTCCTGATGAGTGGTGGTTGCGTGAGCCGTACCCGCGCGCCCGTCGCGCCGCCGCAAGCCACGTCGCCTCTCGTGCTGCGCATCGAACCCAACAACGATGAGTCCGCGCTCCTCGCGGGCGCGCAAGCAGCCGCGGCCACTGAAGATTACGACACCGCGCTGCGCATCTTCCGCGACTTGTTGCAAGAGAATCCCACCCTCGCCGACGCCTACACCGGAATGGGCGAAGTGCTCGAAGCCAAAGGCGAACTTGATTTGGCTGAGCCCGCGTATGCGCGCGCAGTCGCACTTGATGCGCAAGATTTCAGCGCGCTCTCGGGTCACGGTCGCGTGCTCGAAGCGCTCGGTCGCGCCAAGGATGCGATGCGCGCGTTGCAGCGCGCGCTCACGATTCGTCCCCGCGATTTGCGAGCGAACATTGCCATGTCGCGGTTGTTGCTCGCAAGCGGTCAGCAAGATTCTGCCGTCGCATTTGCTGAGCGCGCGATTCGTGTCGACCCGGAAAGCGGCATGGCTCATCTCGCGTTGGCTCGTGCGTATGCCAAGGCTGGTCGCGGACCCGAAGCGATTCGCGAATTCGAGACAGCGTGCGAACTCGTCAATCCGCCCGAAGAAGTGATGCTCGCGCTCATCAACGCCTACGCCATCGAAAAACGTTTTCGCGAAGCAGCCAACGCCGCCGAAGCACTCACACGCACGACGCCCAGCGCCGGCGCGTATGAACGACTCGGTTGGGCGCTCTTTCGCCTCAACGAGTTTGTTCCCTCGGATGTCGCGTATCGCAAGGCCATCGAGATCGACGGGCTGTATTGGCCCGCGCTCAACGGCGCCGGTGTCAACGCGCTCAATCAATGGATCAAGAACGGCAAGCTTGCAGATGATCCACTGCGCAATGAAGCGCGCTGGCTCTTGCAGCGCTCGCTCAAGGCCAATCCCGATCAGCCCAAAGTGGGCGGATTGCTGCTGAAATATCGCCTGTAACCAAGCGTCGGCGATCTTGCATGCGTTGAATCACGAGTGCACTGAGCGCGCGACGCGACCGCGTCTTGTTGCGCATCATCTTGATTAGCGGCGTTTGCCGTACTATTTCGCGCCATGCCTGACGCACGACTCGTTGATCCATCGCTGCTGGAATTTTTTGATTCGCCCAGCGACTCGCCGTTTGTCATCGAACATGTGAGCGATGAGTTCACCTCGGTTTGTCCCAAGACTGGGCATCCCGATTTTGGTCGCGTGATCTTGCGCTATCAACCCGCGGCCGTGTGCGTCGAACTCAAGAGTCTCAAGATGTACTACCAGAGCTTTCGCAACGCGGGAATCTTCTACGAAGCGGTGACCAATCGCATGCGCGATGATCTCGCGCACGCGATGAGTCCAACATGGATCCAAGTCATCACCGATTGGAAAGGTCGCGGCGGAATTCGTTCCAAGATCATCGCGACCGCAGGCGATGTGCCGGCGTGTTGGGTGACCAAGCTTGATGCTTGATTTTGTCTGCTCGCTCAAAAATTAAGCCGCTCGCTCGCTCGCTCAAAAACCAAGCCGCTCGCTCGCTCGCTCAAAAATTAAGCCGCTCGCTCGCTCGCTAGCCACCAAGTTGAATCGTCATCGGCGCGCGCGACTTCTTCGCCGTGGGCAGCTCGCCTAATTCCTTGGCTTTCTCGGCGCCCACAGCACCGGTGACCAGATCGACCACGCGATGGAACATGGTCGCGTCGATCTGATCGAGATCGCCACGAATTTGCTTGCGTTCGCGCGTGCGCTCTTGCATGCCGCCCATTCCGGCGAACGGTTGATCGTCGGCTGGCTTTGCTTGCGCATCACGCGCGATCTGCGCAGCGATGCTTTCTTCGACGGCGAGGTCGCAGCGCACTTCGCGTGATTCAGTCCACTCCGCTTGCAGCGCCGCGAGGACCTCAGTCATCGCCGCGTCCTCCGCGAGGATCGTCTTCGCCTTGGTGAACACGCCGTCAAGCGTGGGCTTGGCGGCATAGATCGTGGTGAAGAGCGCGCGATTGATCGCGCGGCGCAACACGGTTTGCGAGTGCGGATCGATGGCAGCGCTCTCGACCAATTGTTTCGCGGCAGACTTGTTGACCGTGGCCACTGCTTCGCGCGCCTTCTCGATGCGGCGGTCGGCGGCCATCATGCGTCGGCTGAGGTCGTCACCCATTTCGATCGATGTGGAGTGGCTCACGTTCGTGCCATCGCCGCTGACATCAGTGTGCTTGGTCGCTTGCTTGAGGATCGCAGCGCGCTCGTTGGAGCCCGCGTTGATCTCTGCGCGCATCGATCGCAGGGCATTCACCGAGGCGAGATCCCACGCGTCGAGATCGGAAGCGATAGCCAATCGCGTTTGCGCCGAGAGTGCGGCGTTGCGCGCGATGACCACCAAGTCAACCGTCGATGCTCCGCGCTCACCGTTGGTCAATCGTTCGCGCGCACGCACGCGTCGCGCGCCCTCGACGCACTCGGCATGCGAGGTATCGGCGAGCGCCTTGATCGAATCGAACATCACATCTTCAGCGGTCGCGATCATCTCGGTCGCGCGAGCAACATCGTCCGAGATGGCAGGCTCAGGGTTCTCTCCGTCCAACGAAATTGAGATCGAAAACGAGCCGTCGGAACTGGTGATTTCTTGCTGCGGCGATGGGACGAGTTCCGCCGCCTTCGCGCGCGCGTCCGTGCATTCGCCGACGATTGCGTCAAACGCGGCACGCGCATCGGCGTCGACATTCGCGCATTGCGCGAGGTACTCGAGGGCATCGCGATCCATCGGACGAGGCAAGCGCGATGCCGAGTTTGGGCCGCCAAAAAACATCATTCCCGAATCCGCGAGGTCTTCCCCTGAGATCAGCGTTGCTTCACCGTTACTGCCCATCACCACCATGCTGGCGCCGCCCATGGCTTCACCCATCGCCTCGCCCATCAGTCCGCCGATGGCTTCGCCGATCTGAACATCCATGCCCTCGGGCAGTCCGCGTCCGCTCAATGCGCTTGCAGTTTGTGGCGCGATTTCTCGCACACCCATGCCGATCGCAGCACGCAACGCATCGGCGTCGCGCGTGTCGACCATGCGCCACTCCTCGAGACGCGCATCTTGCACGCTGGAATCAGGCTGGTTGGAATCATCACTGCCCGAAAAGAAGATCATGTTGTCTTCCGCGGGCGCCGCGCTCTTCAATGCGTCCGCCGCGTCCATCACCGACTCGATGAGCCCGCGCGCGGAGGAGCGATGCGCCTCGATGATTCCTTCGACGGCACTCCACGTCGAGTCATCGATTTCTTTCGCATCGCGTTTGCGCTGCGCGATCTCGAGCGTCGCGTTGAAATCGCTTTTGGTAAACAGCGTGGGATAGAGCGTGTTCACGAGATAGCTGCGCACTCCAGCCGCAACATCGGCGCTGAGCAATGGCTCGATTTGCATCAGCGTGTCGCGGTGCAGTCGGCGAATACGCTTGGTGGCTTCGGCGGAATCCTTGCCCGCTTCGCTGCGAATCGCGCTCATTTTGGCGAACCATTCATCCACGGCAGGGAGCACGCCCTCGGCCGCGGCTCCTTCCGCAACGGCCGCTTCCGCGTCGCTGATGGGAGTTGCGCCAATGCCCGCTTCTTCGCGCAGTCGAGCCACTTTCGCGGCACGCGCGAGCGACGCTTCGGCGAAGCGCTCCCATAGACGCGTGAGTTCTGCGTCGTAGGAATCAAAGGTTGGCGCGATGAGTGTTTGGTTTGACGCCTCGAGCGAAGCGAAGATCGGAGCCGCGCGCAAATCAAACTGCGACGAGCGGCCGCCTAGTCCAAAGTTGCGCAAGAACGCGCCGCTGCGTCGACGCGAAAGCGCACTGCGTAGTTTCTCTGCGCGCAACGCGTCGTCGCTGTTGAGTGTTCCGATGAGCGAGTCGACATACTGCGAATCGATCTGTGCGGCGCGTTGCAAGAGTCGACGCCTGATGCCGGTGTCGCGGTCCGCTTCATCGGAGGTGATTCCGATGTCGAAGTCGCCCTTCTTCATTGACTCAAGCGCTTGCGCGACTTCGCGCTCTTCGAACTCGCGGAACGACGCGAAATATTCTTCGTGAAGACGCAGCGCCGAATCGCGCGCGCTACCTGTGAGTCCGACCGCTTTGAGCAACTCCTCGAGTTGCGCCGCAGTGGCCGGCGTTGGCATTTGATTGGACTGCGCGGAGGCGTTGCTCGCGCACAGCATCGGTATCGCAGTCACAACGGCGAGCACGAGTGGCGCAGAGAGGGGGAGCATGGCGCCAACAGTGAAGGACGCGGTGAACGACGCGATGGGACGAAGTGCAGTGGTGAGCGTGTGCAGCATGGTGACCCCATGATGAGCTTTGCGAGGAGTGTCCGTCGAGGTAATCGGAGCAATTGCCGCAATTTCTCGCGGGAAAATGCAGGCTCAGCGATGCTCGCCCTTGCCTCATCATCGAGGTCTCGCGATACTGCTCAGCTCGGCTGTGGAGACCGCTTCCAGCCATGCATATCGAGTCGATGCGACGGGCTCGAGTTGCGAATTCAGTCGAAAAATTGTGTCGCCGACCACGCGCAAGCGTGTCGTGCATCTCGCGCCCGCTCAACGCAGGCGCTCCAACAAACACGTGTGCAACCAACAGTTGCACTGAACAAATGAGTTTGCCGCCAAGACGCGGCAAAGAGGAGTGAGTTGATGAGTCAGTTTGAGAGCCGTTTCGCCCGTCCTTCCGCGCATCCAGTAACGACACCATCGACCACGCAGTTCGTCCCGCGTCCGGTTGGCGCAACAGGGGCGAACAATCCCGCCGCGAACGCGAATCTCGATTCCGCAGCGCATGCGAAAGCGATTCAACTCGCGACGATGACTCTCGAGACTTGCGCTAATGCGAGCGTGGGCAATCCCACTGTCGCGTTGGCCGCGGTTCATCTCGTGACCACGCTGTGCTACCAGTCGATGCAGTGGACGCCGAGTGCGCCGCGCGACGCTTCGTGTGATCGCATTCTCTTTTCGGACTCCGTGTACTCGCCGTTGGTTTACGCGATGTGCGCGGATCTGGGCGTTCCTGCGCTTGTTGACGGTGGCTGGCGCGCGCTCACGAAAGATGATCTCGTTGGATTCGGCAGCGCGGATGGATTTCTTCCGACGACGCCTGCGCCAGCGACAGTCGCACTCATGGCCCATCAAACCGGCGCGCTCGGTGCTGGACTTTCGACTGCAGTGGGCGACGCACTCGTTGCGCGCATTGATGCGTCACCGCGCCGCGCGTTCTGCGTGATCTCCGATGCTGAGCTGCGCGAAGGTCAACTTTGGCAAGCGCTCACGCACATCGTTGAAGAGCGATTGACTTCAGTGGTGCCCGTGTTTGTCGTGACTCCGTTGGCGAGCACCGATCGCGCCGCTGCAGTGGATTCGCCTGAAGCGCTCGCGCGTCGCTTGACTGCACTTGGATTTCATGCGGCAACGATCGACGGCCACGCGCCAGCGCAGATTCGTGAAGCAGTCGAAACCATCACCGCGAAGGCACGCACCAACCAGCCGACGGCGATCATCGCCCGTTGCACCAAAGGTTGGGGCGCGAAGAGTTTGCAAGGCGGCGCGTGGAACGGCCACATTCCAACTGGTGATCGACTCAAGGTCGCGCTCGAAGAATTGCGCGGCGCGCGTGTCGGCTTGACCAGTTCGATGGGCACCGATCTCGCCGCGCCGAGCGCGCGCGCGAAAGCCGCTGCGACGCCTGTGACTTCCATGCACGCGGCTCTTGACGCAGTGCCCGACTTCGCGCGCGCGATGCGTGAAGCAGACATGCTCGCGGTCTATCAGAGTGGTCGACTCGCACCACGACGCGCGTTGGCATTGGCGATGCGCGCACTCGGTCGCGCGCATGCGGGTGTGATGCTGCTCGAGTGCGATGCACGCAGCAACGCGGTGAGCGAACTCTTCGCCGCCGATCGCGCGCTGAGCTCGCGATTCATCGAGTTTCGCGGCGCACAATCGCACATGATCGGCGCCGCTTGTGCGATGTCATCGCTGGGTCATCCAGTGTTTGCCGCGTCGAGCGCACGCGGATTCGTCCGTGCACATGAGTCGATCGAAGTTGCCGTGCAGTCAGGCGTGAGCCTCACGCTGGTGGCGACCAACGCAGGACTCGGTGCAGCGCATGAAGGCGCGGCATCGACCAGCCTTGCCGATGTGACATGGATGCGCGCACTCACCAGCGCGCGCGACGCTTCAGGAAATCCTGCGGCGTATCTTCTGCAACCATGCGATGCGTTTGCCGCGTACGCGCTCACGCTCGCGGCCGCTGATCATGACGGCCTCTCGATGCTGCGTCTTCCCGCCGGCGAGCAAGAGTTTCTCTACAACGGCGAAACCATCTTCAACCTCGGCAAATTCGAGGTGTTGGTCGAAGGAACCGATCTGCTCATCGTGACTGCTGGCGCGATGGTGCACGAAGTCAATCGTGCGCTTGATGATCTCGATAAGGCGGGCATCGATGCAACGGTGATTGATCTCTATTCGATTCCGTTTGACGAAGATGCGCTGCTTGATTTGGCCAATCGCAACGAAGGTCGCATCCTCGTCATCGAAGACAACTTCGGCGGCGCGATCGCAGGTGCCGTGGCGCAGGCGTGCGCATCGGCGGGTGATGCGTTCACCATCGAATCGATGAGTGTGCAAGCAGCACCGACATCGGCGCGCACCTTCGCGCAAGCGTTGTCTGCGACCAAACTTTCCGCGAGCGACATCGTCGATCGCGCCAAGCGCATGATTGGCGTCAAGAAGAGCTGAGCCCAGCGCGCACGAAATACATCAGCGGCAGTCGCCTTAGGCGCGGCTGCCGCTTGGGTTTTTAGACCTTGTTTTGCAGCATTTTTCAGCGCGGACGAACAGCGGGCGCGCTGTCGCGGTTGGGCGCATTGGGATCATTCGCGACTGGTCCTTGCGAGGAACGCGGCGTTGCGCGCAACAACTCTTGCGTCGTCGTCTCACGATGCGTCACTGGCGCGGCTTCCGCAAGTCCGTGGCGACGCAGATGCTCTTGAATCTCTTGATGAAAGCGCACCTGCGCCACGGGATACATGCCGTCGTGAGTCAGGCCAGGAACGATCTCGATGAAGCCGTGCTGCTCACTCGTCGCGCTCGCGACAAGTGGATGCTTCCCACTCCACGCCTCAAGCTTGGACTTGAGCCGCGTCACCGCTTCGTTGAAGTAGTACGAATCGCGAGCGCCACACAGAATGCGAATGCGCGCGGCAAACAGCGGGGCGTAGGTTGCGAAGTCGCTTTCGACGCGACGCGCGATGTCATGTTTGGACCACGCGTCTGCGGTGATCACATCGATCTCGCCCGTGTCCGCATCGATCAAACTGCGCGGCGCGTTGCGCGTTGGATCAAACGGACTCCAACGCGCGTCCCATGTTGCCCATTGCTCACCGCTGCGGCCATCGGGATCAATCACGCGCTCGCACGCGATCTCATCGCGCACCGACATGAACACGCGATCGTCATTGGGACCAAGCGGTCCGCGAAAGCTCGGAGTCTCACTGCCATCACGCGCGACGAAAAGATTCGGATCGCGATAGAGGTTGGTTCGTTGAAATGCGCTGAAATCAAGGGGATCCGGCGCACTTGCGAACGCGCTGCCAAACACATCTGGATACGTGATCGCCAAATGCACCGCGCTCCAACCACCGCTTGAGTGACCCATGAGCACGCGCGCTGGTGGCGACGCGATGAGTCGAAATCGTTCTTCGAGAAATGGAATGAACTCCTCGACGAGCGCACGCGCGACTGGACCGTTGCTCGCGGAGTCGCAAAATCCATGATGTCCCCACGGCGTGTCTGCGTCGAGAAAGACCCACACTGCTTGCGGCACCGCGGCCTGTGCTTGGCGTGACTGCAATGCTGGTGCCGCGCGAGCCGCATCGAGATACGTGCCGCCAGAATCGGGCACGACATAAATCGTTGGCCAATGTCGTCGTGGAAAGTCGAGGTCGTGATAGCCGTAGGGAAGCACGACAGCGGCGCGCATGGTGACTTCGCTGTGCAATGCGTTGGAGAGCAGCGCACTCTTGCGCGTGATCCATTCGAGATCGCGAATCTGCGTGGTTCCGTCGGCGATGCTCGCGTTGGCAACGGCATGCACGACTTCGAGGATCGGTTCATCGCTGACGTCGCGCGAGAGTTCGACGCGCATCACTTCGGAGATGAGATTGCCCGGGCCGTAATGACCGCGCTGCGTGAAGTCGCTGTCGAACACCGCTTGCACGCGCCAAGCGCCTTCGAGTTCATCGAGCGGTCCACCGAAGACGCGCGCGCTGCCATCGTCGAGCGTGATCACGGTTGCGTGCGTCGCGCCCTCGACGGCCACCGACGCGATCGGCTGGAGCTTCTCGAAGAACGGCCCATCCACGGGATCGACATCCGCCCAGCGCGCCGTGTCGGGGAGAAAGAACAACAGCATGCGGCCGCGTTGCTGCGGAGCGTCGATCGGCGCGGGTTCAGTTGCGGGCGCGGACGCGTCGTCGGACTTCGCCGCCTCAACCGCCGCGGCAACGGGACTTGCGCCGATGCGAATCGAATATCGGTCGCGCTTGGCGACGGTCGGCGTGAGGAGGAACTCCCCGGTTGTTTGCGACGGCGTCTGCGCATTCACCGGTGGAGAAACGATGAATGTCGCTACCGCCGAAATCGTCGACACCGCCCTCAATCCCCACGAAACTCCTCGCCCCATCGCGCCTGGCCAGCGCTGAGGGGTGCCACGAGGCCAGAGTTGGTCAAGTCGTCGCGCCATGTGGTGATTGATACCCGCTACGCGTGCCGATACATGGCGGCGCGCCGATTCGATGCACGCATTCATCGATCGCGTTGGAGCTCACACACATGACGAATCACTGCCCTCATACCCCCATCCCTTCTTCCGCACGTTTGCTTGCGCCCGCGACTGTCGCGGTGGGTCTTGCCGCGAGCGCGCTCCTGACGATGAGTGCGTGCTCACCGCACCGCAATCTCGAGGACCAAATTCTCTCCACGACAGAAGCGGTGACCGACGCGGCGATGGCGCACACGTTCACCACCGACGAGCCACTCGAGCTCACGACCACGGGATCAGTTGCGGTGGACATCGACAACTTCGCCGGCGATGTCGTGGTGCGCGCTGATCGCAAAGTGGAACGCACGGTGGTTGAAGTTCGTCGCGTCTCGACGCATGGATTGGGTCGTTGGGCCGAATCGCGCGAAGCACTCGACGATGCGCAGTGGACCGCGTCGTTGCAACCACGCGCGGGCGGCGGCGAAACGCTGGTGATTCGCACGGATACACCGAACTCTGAAGAGTACTTTCATCACATGGAAATCCTGGTGGTCACGCCCGCACTCGACACAGTGAAGGTGCGCACCACCAAGGGCGATGTCACCGTGATCGAAAACCAAGGCGCGGTCGACATCGAGACCAGTCGCGGCGATGTGCGCATGATGACGCCGTGGCCGATGATCGATGCGATGACGATTGTCACCAGCGATGGCACGATTGACTATCGCGTGCGCGGTGAATCGAAGGGCGCGTTTGATTGCGAGTCTTTCGGCGGCGAAGTCCGTCAACGCTGCGAATTCGGCCACTGGCTTGCGCTTGACCCCACCAACGATCACGATCATTTCGTCGCCGTGCTCAATCAAGGCACGAATCCCGTCATCCTGCGCACAAGCGAAAAACGTATCCGCGTCGCCATCGTGCCCAATCCCACCGACGTTGGATTTGTGATTGTCGATCCGTGAGTTGATCACGATGTCCTCATGCGCAACCTATGACGCGATGACGTTGGCAACGGATCCTCAGACGCGCGCGCGCGGTACAGTCTCGTCGTGAAGGAAGTTCAAGACCACTGGTTTCGTCTCGCCAAAGAAGAGGGCTATCGCTCACGCGCGGCCTACAAGCTGATTCACATCGATGATCGCAGTCGCGTGATTCGTCGAGGAAATCGAGTGCTTGATGCGGGTGCAGCGCCCGGCAGTTGGTCGCAGGTTGCGGCCACGCGCGTGGGACCCAAGGGCGAAGTCGTCGCCGTCGATCTCAAACTCATCAACCCTGGCGGCTATCCGCCCAACGTGCACTTGTTGCAAGCGGATCTGCGTGATCTTGAGTTGAACGAATTGGGCGGACATCCTTTCGATGTCATTCTTTCGGACATGGCTCCCGACACCACGGGTGACCCGATGGGCGATGGGTTTCGTTCCGCGCGCTTGTGTCACGAATTGCTCGATCGCGCCGCGTTGTGGCTGCGTGTCGGCGGCAACCTCGTCATGAAGATCTTCGAAGGCGCCGAATACCCCGAGGTGCTCAAGCGCTCGACGCGCATGTTCGACGAAGCGAAGGGCTACAAGCCGCGCGCGTCGCGTGCCGAGAGTGTCGAGATGTTCGTGATTTGCCACGGTTTTCGCGGCAACGACGGACGCGCGCAAACGGTCGAGGATGCGTTGTTGCCTAAGCGCAAGCGTTCCAAAGGTTGGGACTGAAGGGTTGGGACTGAAGGGTTGGGACTGATGCGTCGGGGCTGACGCGCGCGCCACCGAGACAATCGCTGCGTGAATCCCCCGTCAAAACGCGATGGCGCAATTCTCGCGCCCCACGCGTCATTGCCGCGCGTTTGCGTTTGCCTCGGTGCATGCGCTGAACACCGCGCTGAACACCGTGTTGATCACGGCGCTGTGCAACGCATCAATAAGGCCGCGTAAATCACGCACGCGACCGCTGCAACGAAGTCACATCGAGAGGCACACCCATTGCATGAGGTGAGCACGCGGCATGGTGTGCCGCAATCCGTGCCCGTTTGCCCAAAGGAGCTCTCTCATGCAAATCAACGGTTCATCTCTTCACGCCGCGCCCATGCGCGCGATCAAACATCCTCAGCCGGCGGCGAACGCACAACTTCCCTTCGCGCCTGCAACCGCCACCACCCCGTCCGAGACGACATCGCAAGCAAGCGGAATCCTCGGCGGACCCGCGCAGCAGCAAGTCGATGTTGCGACGGTGCTCGCGCATTGGGGAACGTCGAATCCTCTCGCCGACCTCAACGTCGACGGCATCGTCGATGCCTCTGATCTTTCGCTGGCCTCAAGTCAACAGAACTCGGGCACGGGATCGGTCCTCGGAAATTGGGGACAGGGCGGTGCTTCTGACCTCAACGGAGATGGCACGATTGACGCGCAAGATCTCGCGCAAGCACTTAGCGGTCAGGGCGATGCCGCCGCTAACGCTGCGTGGTCGAATGCGACCGGCGGCGATCAAGACGGCAACGGTTCGGTCAACGCGCAAGATCTCGCCACGATGCTGAACGGACAGTCACTCCCTGCGGGCGGCGCGACTCCTTCACCGCTAAAGTTGGTGGAAGGACTCGTCGAATCAGCCTTCGCTTCACGCGATGCCGATCAAGATGGATCAGTGATCGCATCTGACTTCCATCACGGCAGCAAGATCTTCGAGCGACTCGATCTCGATGGCAGCGGCAAGGTTGGCCGCGAAGAGATGACCAAAGCGCTCATGGTCGACTTCAATCACTTTCGCGATCAGTTTCCTGAAGCATCGCCCAGCGCGTTCGCGCGCCGATGGGGCGACGCGTTCTCGGGAATGCGACCGACGCCAGACACCGCAGCCTTCGCGCGCATCCAGCACATGCTGAGCAATCCCGCGAACTTCGGCCGTCAAGTGAGCAGTGGAATCCTGTCTGCGCGCGCGTAACTGAGTCCTTCAGTCGCCGCCGGAAATCGAGCAAACCCGTGGCAGGATGCCGCGGGTTGTTCGTTTTTTGGAGTGATGGCGTTAGCGCATGCGGCTCTTTGATGCCGCGCAGATCCACGCGGCGAAGTCCACGCGTCTACGCGAAAGCAGGCGCGGCGCGCCAAGAGGGAAAAGCCGCGCTCCTCAATTGCTTCTCGTCTCGCCGCTCTGCCCGTCTGCACTCAACGAATGCCAACCATCATGGCAGCGGCGACCTGCGCACCGTCCACCTCCATCACCGCGGTACCAATCAGCGCACGGCTCTGAGCATCATCACGAGCAAAGGTGGTCGTCACTTCCCACTGACCCTCGTCTCTTTCTTGCAGGGGAACGAGGTATCGCGTACGCAGGGTGCTGACAGTCACCTCGGGCGGCAGTCGCCAATCAATCGCGGGCGCCGGCATTCTCGGATATGGAAGCAACACGGTGATCGACGCCTCCGAGTGGTTGGGGAGAAACGTCAGCATCGAACTCACGCGCGGTCTGCGGTCACTCGCTCCTATGACTCCGGTGGCGCGCACATGTACGACCTCATGCTCGCCGTCGTCGAAGACTGCGGTCAGGAAGGCTTGCTTCTCACCGCTTGAGGAGAGGCTGAGACTGACCGGCACCACAAGTCGCTCGCCTTTCGCAATGCGCGTCCTCGACAGTTGAGCCTTCAGGCACGCACAGGAAGGCTGCAACGCCACGACGTTTCGCTCGTGGTCCGCGTGCGCAGTGAACTCGACGGCCCCGTCTGCGAGGCCGGTTCCCTCCGCGATGACGACGGTTCCCAAGTCGTAGAGCCGCCCCGATTCGAGCGCAGCATCCCGCTGCCAAATGGAATACGCCGCGCTACCAACGATGAGCGCGAGACCAGCCGCAGCCGCGAGGCGTGGCACCACAGAGTTTCTCTTGGTTGAATCGGTCCGACGACGACGCAAGACGAGAAGCGCGCCGCTCCAGAGCAGGACACCGACAATCGGCGCAATCCAACTGGTTTTCATCCGCCACGGCGCTTCTGCCACATCTGATTCGCCTTCCGCGACGGCTTGAGACGCGGCATCGGTGATTCTGATTGGGGTCGGCGCGATCTCCTCGCCCACACAAAGCGAGGTGAGCAGCTCCTTGCCGAGCACATCCTCGGAGCGGAGGGGGCGCCTCAGTCGATGCCTCGTTCCGCCGAGACTCAATGTGTCATCGCCGATGCGACTCACGACACCAACTCGGTCGTCGGCCACCGTGGAGTTGGTTGCAGTCCACTCCGCAAGATCGGCGAGTCGAATCGGATCCGAACTCGCAGGACCGCTTGACACCAGCTCATAAATCGTCCTCTGGATATCTTGTTTCTCTTGGTGTGGGAACCACGCATAGTTGGTGCGCTCAAGGCGCGCTGGAACGTTGCTCTCGCCGATTCGAACCCAAGACGAAACCTGCGCCTCACCGCCATTGGCCACAGCATCTTCGCCAGCGGGTTTGCCGGGTTGACTCGGAAGCAAACGCATGGCGGCAAGTCTCAAGGTTGGCTCCCCCTCGAGTACCAGCACCGAATCAAAATCGGATGCCGCTCCGACAAGCGAGAGCACACGGAGCAGCACCTGGCCGTTGACCTGGAACTCCACGGCCTCCGATGGGTAGGCAAGAATGGCTTGGGGCAGGGTCTCGAACGCAACTGAGGGGCTGCGTCGGAACCATTGCGCAAGGATGGGCAGATCCTCGCCCACAATTCCAAGATTGGGAAAGTCCGCGATGCTGGTGGAGAACGCGCCGTTTGAACCATCGCGCGTGAGAATTGGCAGATCGTCGCCGCGCACCACCATCTCTTTGTCCGATCCCGGCATTGATCCAAGCCGATCCCAGTGGACCGAGGCCCACATGCGGTCGCCAAGCGCGACGATTCGAACCGTGCCCGTTTGCGCTTCCTGTTGAAGCGCTGTGCGTGCGGTCTCGCCAAACTCAAGTCTGATCGACCAAGTTGCGTCGAGGTCGACGCGCGCCATGGCCTCTTGAAGCGAGTGGCAGAGCCGCTCCCGCTGTGCCTCGGTCGCTGGAAGCATTGGCGGAGCGCTTGCGCACACTGCGGGGGGCAGGGTCGCGACCAACATGAGGGGCAGGTTCGCGACCAACATGAGGGGCAGGTTCGTCATAAACCTGAGAAACATCGCGCTGCGCATTTGAGGACTCCGATTGCAAGCTCTCACTTGAGGTGTAGGCGCACGACTCCCAACCCATTCTGTTTCAACGACCCAACCTGGGTTCAGTAACAGTCCGGGCGCGGACAGGTGCGGCCGTTGGCCACCCCTGAGACACAAAACATTCCCGTGGGGCTGCACACTCCTACGTACATTTGACCGCAGTCGAAGCTCGACGGAGTCAACACAAGCTCGTAGCAGTTCTGGAAGATCGAGAACTCGCATTCGTAGATAGTCAGCGGGTTGCCGCAAAAGCGGCACGGTTTGCCCGCAACTGCAGGCCCTGCGCAAACCGTGTTCGAGGCCAAGCACTTGCCAGACACGACGCAGTCGTGATACGGCCGCCAGTCATACACCACCTGGCCTCCCGACGGTCGTTCCGCGAACATAGTCAAGGCGGCGACGCCAACAGGGACGGATGTCTTGGCTCCAGCGGACAACATGCGACTGATGCGATTCATGCAATGACCTCGGTTAAAGATTTTTCCACTTTCGCGCGGGATCCCATTGCCGTGAAACGGCGCTGAGGAACTTCTCAAGCTCGGCACTGGTCTTGGCATCAAGGGTCGCCCGCAGCTCATCGACGGCGGCGGTCGACAGCGCTTGACGACTCGCCAAGAGACTCGCCATGCGAGTTTCGAGTTCTTGCGATTTCCTCGACTCAGCGCCGAGAGGAATCGCGCTTGTCCGTTTGGCCTCGATCAGTGCCTCGATCATTTGCTTGCGCAGCGGGACGCGGCTCTCTAAATAGCGGCTGTAGATGTTGCGGCACGCGACCAGAGTATCGGCGGGGGGTTGGCTGGACTCGATCCAACCGAATGCGCGCGTCGGAAGCTCGGGCTGGACCAGCATCGGAAACACAGCGGCCCACGCTACGTCTTCCCAATCACCCTGCGCCTCGATCCCTACATGTTGAGCCAGCGCAGTGGAGACTTGATCAATCGCCTCGAACAGATGACCACTCACCAGTCGAGCGGCGTCGATGCTCCGTTTGTGTCTTGATTCAGAAAACGCTCGCGGATCTTCCTTTTGGGTGGGTAGCTTTGCAGCATTCGCCCTGTAGGCACGAAAGTAATCTCTGACGAGATTGAACGAATGTGCTTCATACTCGGCGACGATCCGTTCAACTTCCGCCGCGCCCGCAGCGACGCGGGGATCTTCCGAAGGCGACGCCGTTCCAGCGAGCAGCGCGGCGACACCGGCGAACTCCTTTGACACCGCGTGCCGAGCAACCCGGTTCACAAGAAGGTCCCGAAGATCCACTCCTTCTCCGGTGTTACTCCAACCATCGGGGTTCGCGACCTGGCGTAGATAGACCCCACGAAGAAATGTCGCTTGCGCGCGGTCGGCGCGAGCAACGGCGATGGCGTCTTGCGGATCGATATTGGCGGTGAGCCGACGCCACGTCTCTTCGATCGCGTTGTCAGCTTCGGGCCAACTCCGACTCTTGAGTCGGTCAAAACAATCGCGAGCAATTGAGACAGCCGCGATAGGAGCGCCGCCGCCCGCCGCGATCTCTGCCAATTGCTCCTTGAGTCGTCGCTCCGCACAGAACTGCCCGATATCGCTGGAGATTTTCTCCAGTGCTTGGTCGTACTCGTTCACGGCCTTGATGACGTCTTCGGTTTTGGGCGCGCTTGCTCCGAGTGCTTCCGCCGCCCGCAGCCAATCGTCTTGTAAGACGCGCGGAACAACCATGCGGTAGTAGGTGACGGGATTCTCTTCCTCAGCGACGGCGCGGAGTGGGGCCGTGTGTTGGTTGGTGAGGATCGGGTAAGTGAGGATCCCGCTTGCGTTAGGCGTTCCGAGCGCGCCGATCCAAAGTGCGAGGCGATACGTAACGCTCATGCGTTTGAGTCTACATCAACAAATTGCACCGCGCAATCGGCAATTGCCGCACGCAGCGGATAGGGCCGATCGGCGGAGTTCAGTTTGCTCGAAGGAGCACGCGCGACCAAAGGTGCTCATGGTCGACTTCGACCACTTTCGCGATCAGTTTCCTCAACCGTTGCTCGGCGTGTCCGCGCGGATCACTGCACATGCTGGCCAATCCCGCGAACTTCGGCCGTCAAGTGAGCAGTGGAATCCTGTCTGCGCGCGCGTAACTGAGTCCTTCAGTCGCCGCCGGAAATCGAGCAAACCCGTGGCAGGATGCCGCGGGTTGTTCGTTTTTTGGAGTGCGACCGCCGACACGATCAAAAGGAACAGGCTCCGCGAACTACTCGCAGAGCCTGTAGGAAGGGGGTGTGGGGGTCAAGCAGGCGCGCGAACAAACCGCGCCTGCCGTTGATACGCAGCTTGGGACGCAGGGTTTACTCCAGCCTCGTGATGCGAAACAATTTTCGAGAATTCGCGAAAGGCGGTGAACAGATACGCGATGGCTTGCGTTTTCAATTGTGACGAGAACACCGCGGCTGCTCGGGACGGCGACCGCGGAAGAAGACGACAGGACAGGACAGGCTCTTCATCTCTCCTCTCTTACCGCGCGCCGATGGAACACCGTCGGCGCGCGGTGTTTTTGCGTCGATGCTTTGCGAAGGATGAACGTTGTGGCGCGGAGTCAGCCACCAACGCAACGCGCGCGCACGACATGGGTGGTCGCAGCGCGCGCGTGCAAATCAATTGTGCTGCATCGCTCAGCGTGAAGCGGCGGGGGCGCGTTCAGCTTCTTCGATGAGTCGGTTCGCGTAACTGTTCATCGCATCACGCAACTGCTGGAAGCTCTCGAGCACGTAGAGAATCGGTTGATAGTGGTCGATCTCAAAGCTGGTGTTGCACACCGTGTCGAGATCAAACGGTCGCCGCTCGACTTCACTGCTGTTGAGTGCATGCACCGATTCGCCGGGACTGGAAATGAGTCCCGAGCCATAGAGTTTGATTTGACCCTCTTCGCGAATGAGCCCAAATTCCACGGTGAACCAGAAGAGGCGCGCGAGACGCTCGGTGTGATAGGGGTCGTTGGTGAGCAACGCGGCTCTGCCGTAGGTCTGCAAGAAATCCGCAAACACTGGATCCGCATGCAGCGGCACGTGTCCGAAGATGTCGTGAAAGATGTCGGGCTCAGGCAGATAGTGCAGCGACTCTTTGGGACGAATGACCACTGTGGTGGGGAATTCACGTCGTGCTAGACACGCGAAAAACGTCTTGGCCGGAAGGTATCCCGGCACTGCGCGACTCTGCCAACCGGTGAGTTTCTGCAAGAAGTGATTGACGCTCTGCGGCCCTTGGAGATAGGGGATGTGATCGCGCACGAGATTGATCGAGCGCGCTCCGCTGAGATACACGCTCGATGCGTGCGTGGTGAGATACGCCATCTGCTGGTCATAGAGCGTGCGCCAACTGGTTTGGTTCTCTTCGCTATAGCCTTGGTAGTGCTGCTCGATGTAGACCTTGGTGATGTCCGCAAAGCCTGCTTCGCCGAAGTGATTGGCGTATTCCTGCGCCGCGCGACCTTCCGGTCCGTCGATCATCGCGCTGTTGAGACTGCCAGCGTATTTCTTGTCGCCTTCGGTGAGAGCCATGCGTTTTCTCATTTCTGCCGCACAAGCAGCGGCTCTGATTCTAACCATGAGTCTGTCGCGCAAGCCACAGCATTGGTGAGAGGAAGCATCTGAGTCGCAGCTTCATCATGTGACGAGTTGGAGAGATTCAGCGACGAATTGCTGCGGAATGCGCGCGTTTTGCAGAAGACTCAATTTTCTGCGGCGTCGGTCTCGGCATCGCCTTCATCGGCATCACCTGCGAGATCATCGAGTGCCGCGAACGCGTCCTCTTCATCGGCGATCGGTGGATCGGCGGGAAGTCGCACGACATCGAAGCGTCCGCGTACATCGAAACCCATTGGATCAACACCTACGAGACGCGGGTCTTCGATCTCGAGGCCGGCGACGGAAGCCGCGACGGCTTTGAGCGTGTCGCGCCGCTGTGCGTTGATCTCGCGACAGATCTTCGCTTCGCAATCGGCGAGCGGATTGGCCACCATGAACACGGCGCCGTCAAACATGCGGCCGCGAAATTTCGCCGCGTCAATCGTGAAGCGCGCCCAACGCACATCTTCAGGTTCGCCGTGATAGATGCGCCAGCGATCGCACAGCGCCGCGGTTTCACCCTTGTCGAAGATCTCTTCGATGGTGACTTGCAGTTGCATCGAGTCTTCGCCTTCGTCAGGCAAGAACAACGTGATGTCGAACGAGCGCAACATCGCCACCATCACCGGCGCGATCAACGCACCATCGGGAGCGACCACGATTTTGAGTGGAACAAAGTCGCCATCGAAGCCAATCGACCCGCTGAGATGAGCGCGTAAGAATTCGCGCGCTTCGATGACCGGTGCACTTACTTCAGGCATTGAGGAAGGGTAACGCGTCACCAACGGGTGAGGAAGAGTTCGCTTTGCAGTTGTGCTTGTCGTTCGAACATCGCCTCGCCATCGACGACGATCGCGCCGCGCGCACGCGCTTCGCGCACCAGCGGCGTCTCGCGCGGCGTGTACACGGTGTCCATGACCACGACGCTGTCATCGAGATGCACGTCGTCGGGCAGCGGGGATCCTGTGGGGTCGGGTCCGCCCTGCATTCCGATGGGCGTGCAGTTGACAAACGCATGAAAACAGCCGCATCCAAGCGATTCGGAGCGTCCCGCGACCACGCGGGTGGTGACCACACATCCGTCGGCACGCTGAACCTCGCGACCAGAAAGTGACGCGGCGAGTTGCTCCGCGCGCTCATGATTGCGATTGAAGACCACCACAATCGCGCCTTGTGCGGCAAGTCCACCGGCGACTGCGCGCGCGACGCCGCCCGCACCGATCACCGCGATGCGCGTTGCGGCGGGCGCATGTCCGCGCGTGGCCAACGCAGCGGTGAGCACCTCAACTGCGGCAGGCATATCGGTGTTGCTCGCGCGCAACTTTCCGCCCGCAGCAACGACGAGCGTGTTCGCCGCGCCGATCCACAGCGCACCATCATCGATAGTTCCACCGCGTTCTTGCACGAAGCGAATCAGGTGCTCCTTGTGCGGAATGGTCACACTCGCGCCCGCGAAATCAAGTCGATCATGATCAATGAGCGCACCGAGCGTCGCCTTGAAGTGCTCCCACTCCGGCGGTACGAGAATGGGCAGGAACACGCCGTCGTACTGCGCCTGTGCAAAGCGCGCGTTGTGAAACGCCGGTGAGCGCGAGTGCGCGATCGGCCAACCGATCACACCAAACACGCGCGTGGCCGGCGCGACGTCGTTGAAGCGATAGAGGTCGCGCAGTTCACGCGCAGTGGGTTGTCCTGGCGCGGTGCCTGTGCCTTCCGCATCGCTGGCGAAAGTGAGAAACCCGCCGAATTTCGGCGCAAGCACGCGACTCATCAATCCGTACTCGCCCATCAACAGCGCGATGGTGGGCTTGGCACGCGCCGCCAAAATGTCGAACGCCTCGAGGTTGTCGCGCACACTGCGCGCCATCCACACCACTTTGACCACGCTGATCAACGGATCCTCTTGCATGGCCGCGACGCGACGCATGAGGTCTACGGGACGACTGAGGAAATCATGCGTGCTGCCGACGATGCGCGTCATCGGCGCATCGTCATTCTCGACGGCGCCTTCGCGCGGAGTCATCGTGGACAAGAACAGCGTGCGTGCCAAGTCAGAGGAGAGCGATGCGTGTTCGATGTCGACAAGTCGCGGCGCATCGGCGCTGCGCATGATGCGTCCGAGCAACGCCAATCGTTGATGCTCGGCTAACGCGCAGGTGCCGCCTTCTTCGTTTGAGCGAATTGTCACCAACGATGCGAGCGGACATTCACGCACCAATCGCGCGATGGCGGCGAGCGCGTTGTCATGCGACGCAAGTCCATCACAACGCCATTCGATCATGCGTGCGCCGAGCACTCGCGCGCGCGCGGCGCGATCAAGCGCCAACGGAATTTCGGCAGGATCCTCAACGGCGATGGGACAACAGATGAGCGACATAAGGAATGAGTGAGTCAAGGAAGCGCGCAGATCCGCGCGGTGAGAGAGGCGAGTACGACGAACGAGTCGCACTCAATGCGCGACGGAATGTTCTTCGAGCACGGCCTTCGGAATCAAGCGACTGGTCAGCGCATACGGCAAGATCTTGCACATGAACGCGGCGGTGGTGTTGAAGAGTCCCGGCACCACCACCGCGCGATTGCGTTCGACTCCGCGCAGACCCGCTTCGACCACCGCGGGTGCCTGCTGCCACATGAAACGCGGCAGCGTGTTCATGCCTGCGCGACATCCGAGCACATCATGAAACTCGGTGTGGGTGAAGCCGGGGCAAAGCGCGGTGCAGTGCACGCCCGTACCCATGAGGTTCAGTCGCAACGCGCGGCTCGCGCTGGCCATCAGGTATTTCGCCGGCGAATACAGGCTTCCCGGCGGCTCTGGTCCGAGCGCGGCCAAGCTCGACACGTTGAGAATGCGACCACGCTTGCGCGCGATCATTCCCGGAAGCAGCGTGTGCGTGAGCTGCAACCACGAGATCGTCATCACTTGCAGAAAGTCTGCGTGGGTCGACCACTCGACATCGAGAAATCGTCCGCGCACTCCATAGCCCGCGTTGTTGACCAGCATTTCGATTTCGAGTTCCGACGAGCGAATGATTTCGCAAATCGTGCGCGGCGCCGAGGGTAACGCGAGATCTTCGGCGATGACCATCGCGCGCGCGCCGAAGCGTTCACTCACTTCTTTTTTGAGTGTCAACAATCGATCTTCACGGCGCGCGGTGATGACCAGGTCATAGCCGCGCTCTGCGAGAGCCAAGGAAAACGCGCGACCTAATCCTGCGGAAGCGCCAGTCACCAACGCGACGGGGCGCGGGCGATCGGCGGAAGCATCAGACTTCGCATCGCTCTTGCTCTGTGTCCGTGCGCGCGTGTTGCCTTGCGCGGCGAGCGCGAGCCTCGCGTCGTAGGGCGCCTTGGTCGAACTTGAATTCTTCGTCTTGGGCTTGTGCATCGAATCAGTACCGGTAGCTCATGAAGATGCCGAGAAACGGATTCGGTTCGACGTCAACGCGCGTCAATTCGTTGCCCGCGGAATCGTCGAGTCTCATTTCGCTAGCGACTTGGATTCCGCCGACGAGATCGATGCGCGCACCGCAATCAGCGCGCATGGTCGCGCGCAACCAAATGGGCAGACCTTGATCGGTGCCCACTCCATTGGCGCGCGTCGATGAGCCCGAGTCATCCAAGCGAAAGCGTCGATAGGTGAAGCGGCCGCCAAATGCGAGTTCGTAGTTTTCCGAGAGCACCCAGATTCCTTCGAGCCCAGCGCCGCCAGGAAACGCTTCGGGGCCCGCGAAATTAGTGACACGGAACTCTTTGCACGGCTTCCAATCAATCAAGATTTGCGGAACGATGAGCGCGTCATGTTCCAATCGCGACATCACGAGCGCACCCGCGCCGAGCAGGAAATCCTTGTCGAATGAATACGACGCGGCGACGATTCCACCGAACGTTGCGCTGTCGCCGACGTCGGCATCGTTCTCGCCTGCGAACTGAACCAGCAACGTGGTTTTGAGGTTCCAGCGTTCATCGAGTTTGAATGTCGCACCAGGCGCGATCAACAACGACTGCACCGCGCTCCACGGCTTGCCCATTGCGGCGGTGACGAGCTCGCCTCCATCGGCGAACGAGTACCAAGAGCCCTCCCAATTGATGGAGAGACCCCAGCGGTAGTTGTCGCTTGGCTTGCCGCTGAGCGACACCGAACCGAAGCCGCGATCGACCGCGACCGCGCCGCCGCCCGTGTCAAAGTCAGCGTCGAAGAAGTGCATGAATCCGCCGGCAACCACGTACTTGATGTCGCTCTTCGCGGCCTCCATACTTTTCGCAGCCTCTGGTGAAGGCGTCGCATCAGCCGTCGCATCAGCCGTCATAGGTGGTGCGATTACGGGCGTGTTCTCGACAAGCGTTCCATCTTGCGCCACAACATGCGCGTTGAGTGTCAGCGCGGTCGCGAGAGAAACGGTCAACGAGATTGCGGTCTTGGTGTTCATAGTGTGCTTTCGAAACGCGCACATGCGTGCGTCGAGAATAGATGGAGGAATAGATGGAGGAATAGATGGAGGAATAGATGGAGGAATAGATGGAGGAATGAATGAATTGCGCGAGACGATCACTCGCGACGACGTGCGTTAGCGCGCGTCAAGAACCAACGTGTCGATGATGTTCTGCACGATGTCATCGGCAGTGCGTCCTTCGGCCTCTGCTTCGAAGTTGAGCAACACGCGATGACGCATGGCCGCGAGCGCCACCGACTTGATGTCATCAAATGACACCGCGCTGCGACTGCCTAGCAACGCTTTCACTTTCGCCGCGAGCACCAATGTTTGCGCCGCGCGCGGAGAAGCACCAAAGCGCAAGAACTGATTGGTCATCGGCGTGGCAAACTGTCCGCCCGGATGCGAGGCCAACACCATGCGCACTGCGTAATCCTGAACATGTGGCGCGATGGCCACGCTGCGAACTAAGCGCTGCGCTGCGAGAATTCCTGCAGAATCAAGCACGCGCGTGATCTTTGGGGTTTCGCCTGTCGTCGTGCGATCCAAGATGAGCGCGAGTTCTTCGCGCGTCGAATAGCCCACGATCAACTTAAAGAAGAAGCGATCGAGCTGCGCTTCGGGCAGCGGATAGGTTCCCTCTTGCTCGATGGGATTCTGCGTGGCCATCACAAAGAATGGACGCTCGAGTTCGTGCGTCGTTCCACCGACGGTGACGCTGCGCTCTTGCATTGCTTCGAGCAGCGACGACTGCGTCTTGGGCGTCGCACGATTGATTTCGTCGGCGAGCACGATCTGCGCGAAGATCGGTCCCTTACGAAACTGAAAGTCGCGGCCGTGTTCCGTCTCCACCACGATGGTGGTGCCGGTGACATCAGCGGGCATGAGATCGGGCGTGAACTGCACGCGGCTAAATTTCAGATGCAACGCTTCAGAGAGCGAGCGAATGAGCAACGTCTTGCCTAACCCGGGCACGCCTTCAAGCAAACAGTGACCGCCCGCGAAGAGGCAAACCAACACGCCTTCGACGATCTCTTCGTGACCAACGATCACCTTGGCTATCTCGGCGCGCGTGCGCTCAAAGGTTTCGCGGAACGCTTGCGCTTGTGCGTCGAGTGATCCGTTTATTGCGACATCTGTAGCCATGCGGCGCATAGTACGAAGCGTGGCGACAACGCGAGTGGTGAGGCGCATCACTCATCAGCGCACACCAACAAAATTACATGCGAGCATTTGAGTCGAGCGCGTACTCTTGCGCCTATGAAGCGTGCGTTTCGTTGGATTCTTGCGGTGTTTGCCTTGCTGCTGCTGACCACGGTCGCGGCAGCGGTGTGGTTGTGGAACGATCCCGCGCGCGCCTTCGCCTTGGCAATGGCCGCGGGTCACGCCAACGCAGGACTCACCGAGCGCACCGTCGACATCGATGATCGCGCGTGGCGCATGCTCGACAGCGAGCCTGACGCGCTTCCATCCCAGACGCAACATCAACGCACGGCGCTGGTGCTGCACGGCCTCGGCACATCGGCGGAAGCGATGATGCGCATTGCACCGATCCTTAGTGACACGCATCGCGTGGTGATTCCTGATCTGCCTGGTTTTGGCGAGCATCCCGTGCACGGCGGGATGGCGCATGACTGGCGCTTCTATGTGGAAGAGATCGAACGCTTTCGTGTCGCGCAACAACTCGGCGTGGTCGATGTGGTCGGTACTTCGATGGGCGGCGCGTTCGCGGCGGCGTATGCAGCGACCTATCCCGCGAGTGTGCATCGCATCGTGTTGCTCTCGCCTGCGGGGGTCACGCCGCCGCACGTGAATCCGTTCATGACGCGCGTCATCGCCGGCGAGATTCCTCTGGACATTCACGACGATGCGAGCTTCGCCGAAGTCTTGGCCTTGAATTTCCCTTCGCCGCCGCCAATGCCCGAGCCTATTCGCGCCGAGTTTGTCGCGCGCGCGGTGGAGCGACGCGACGCGTTCTTGCGCATCGTCGAAGATCTGCGCCCGTTTCTCATCAACGGATGCGAGCCGCTGCTCGTCGACATCAAAGCGCCAACGCTCGTGCTCTATGGCGAACTCGATCAACTCACCGATCCATCGATGCTTTCGGCGTGGCGCTTGGGTTTGCGCGACATGCGTGGCGAAGTGTTCCACGGCGCGGGACACGTGTTGCTCTACGACAAACCCAACGAAGTCGCGCAGCGCATGCGCGAGTTCTTGCGTTGATGTGATCGCGCGCGCGACGGTCGTTCACTGCGCGCTTAGTTG
>QWPW01000019.1 GCA_003671025.1 Planctomycetota bacterium | reverse complement strand
CTTTCGAGATCATCAGGTGTTAGCCACCGTTTCCGATGGTTATCCCTGACTCCGGGGTACGTAGGAATCTATTCCTCGCCCTTTCGCCACTCGTGTATTGCTACACGCGTTCGACTTGCATGTTTTAACCATGCCGCCAGCGTTCAATCTGAGCCAGGATCAAACTCTTCAATAAGTTTAAACAGCTTACGCTGTGTTACCACTCGAAGGTTTGCCCAGCCAAACCGACACAATATTTAATCGTGCCGGCCGGTCATTCTCTCGGTACCTGCCGAGAGTGGTGGACGGCAAATCCACCATAGTTTCGATGAACATCGCTACCAGTCTAGTTTCGGTGTTAAGACCGCAACCAGAACCGATAGTGATCATTGGAATTGATCATTGTCTTTGGCATCACGGAGGATGTTCATCTGTCACCGCATAGCGGTGACGATTTTGCGCGTTGAGAATACAGGCCGTGCCCATATTCGACGCGAAACATCCTCACGGTTTCCAACTGCTGACTTGTCAAAGATAGCGCGGCTAGGCCGCGTTCCTCAGCGTTTGACTTCAGTGATTAGCTGGTGCCAATACGCCTTGGGTCGAGGAGTGTAACGAAACGAGGATTGCTGTCAACCCCTTTGCGCGGTTTCGCGTCGGTGATTTTGCGGGGTTCTCAGGCGCGATCCGCTACGCGCCCGAGAACCCCGTCAATTGACCAAACTCAAGTCCTAGAAGATATGTTATCAAGTCGTTTGCGTCTGGCGAGGCCCTTCTCGGACGACAAACCCACGAAAACTTTTGTGACGCCGGCTGAACCTCAGGTTTTATCCACAGGTTTATCGACCCATTCGGAGCCCTACTGGTCTGCAGTTACGGTTGGGAGGATCTGCCACTGCCAGCGCGGCCACGATGACCGTCCGCGCTCCGGCCTCTTTGAGGACTCGGGCGGCGCAAGCAAGTGTGCGACCCGTGGTCTTTACGTCATCAACTAAGACAATCCTCAGACCTAAGAGCGGAGGCGCGTTTGCCCGAGTTTGAAAGAGGCGCTGGGAATGAAGCCGTTGACTGCGGTTTCGCCCAGTTTGTCGGGTACGCAGCGGGACAAACAATGGGTTAATTCGCGGCAACGCGAGTGTCTGTGCGACTTCGTCCGCGATGAACTCGGCGTGCGCGATTCCACGGAGCAGCCGCCGAGTCCAGTGTGAGGGCACACCAACGACCGCGTCGGGAAATTCGAACTTGCCATCATCGACCGCGGCGCGGATCTGTTCTCCCAGTTGCGCCCCAAGAACGCGCCCCATGCTCCGCCACGCGCGGTGCTTGATGGCGGGCACCCACTGAGAGAGCGGAGGCGCGTAACGACCGAGTCGAACCGCGGCGTCGAATCCGAGCTTTCGACCGCGGCATTCGGCGCAACCCCCGCTCGCTTCTTCGAACTGCACCAGCGTGGTCGCGCAGCGTGAGCAGTAGCTCGAAATGTCGTCGCGTCGCCACTGGGCTTGCATGATCAACACTCGCGGATCTGGCATGCGATAGCCAAAGAGCGATGTTTCCACCCGAGCGAGTAGTGCGGTCAGTTTGCTTGCGCCGCGGACGCGCCGCGTACATCTCTGCGCCTCACGACGCTGCGCGTGAATGATGCGCATGGCTCGCGCGAGCGCGTTGTCCGCGGTGTTCAATTTCCCCATTGAGATGTCCCCCTCTGCGCTGAGAGTACCGCAGCAAATCGACAGCGCAGCGGTTTACCGCACTTTTGCTGCAGTGAATCGGGCACAGAAAAACGCGCGGCCTACATCCGCCAGGACGCGCTGCCTTTGAAGTCGCCGCTTACCTCGACGCCGAGATCATCTTGCGCAGCACCGTGTTGAGAATGCCACCGTTGCGGTAGTACTCGACCTCGACCGGCGTATCGACTCGACACAGCGTGTCGAACGCCAGCGTAGAACCATCCGCACGCGTCGCCTCAACCTTGATGAGCTGTCGTGGCTTGAGGTTGGACGGAATGTGCACCGTGAACGATTCATCGCCCTTGAGACCGAGCGTGTCACGGCTCTGTCCATTGATGAAATTGAGCGGCATCACGCCCATTCCCACCAAATTGGAGCGGTGAATGCGCTCAAAACTTTCGGTAATGACGACTTTCACGCCGAGGAGAAACGTCCCCTTCGCTGCCCAGTCTCGCGACGATCCCATTCCATAGTCTTTGCCTGCGAGCACGACCAACGGGATGCCCTTCGCTTTATAACTATTGCTCGCTTCGAAGATCGACTTGACTGTGCCGTCAGTGAAATCCATGGTGAGACCACCGATGGTGCCCGGCGCGAGTTCGTTCTTAATACGGGTATTCGCGAACGTACCGCGGGTCATCACCCGATCGTTGCCACGCCGCGAACCGTAACTATTGAACATCGCAGGCGCGACACCGTGCTCGACGAGGAACTTGCCCGCGGGACCATCTCGCTTGATGTCGCCTGCAGGAGAAATGTGATCGGTTGTTACGGAATCGCCCAGTTTGGCCAAGCAGCGCGCTCCAGTGATCGCAGTGATGGTGCCAGCTTCGCGCGTCATGTCGACGAAAAACGGCGGCTCCTGGATGTAAGTGGACTTCGCAGCCCATGCATACATCTCACCGCCTCCAGTCGCAATCTCCTGCCACTCGGAAGAGCCTTTGAAGACATCGGCGTACTCTTTCTCAAACTGTGCGCGCGTTACGAATCGTTTGACGGTTTCGGCGACTTCGGTTTGCGTGGGCCAGATGTCCTTGAGATAGATCGGGCGTCCGTCTGAACTCACGCCGAGCGGATCGTGTTGCAGGTCGATGTCGACCGTTCCGGCAATGGCATACGCAACGCACAGAGGAGGCGAGGCGAGGTAGTTCGCTTTGACGTCTTGATGAACGCGCGCCTCAAAATTGCGGTTGCCTGAAAGCACGCTTGCCACCGCAAGATCGCCCTCTTTGATCGCTGCGCCGATGTGATCGGCCAGCGGTCCCGAATTGCCAATGCAGGTGGTGCAGCCATAGCCGACGAGGTAAAAACCAAGCGCCTCAAGCGGCTTCATAAGGCCAGCGTCGTTGAGGTATTCAGTGACAACTTTGGAGCCGGGTGCGAGCGAAGTCTTCACCCAAGGTTTTCGGGTGAGGCCCAGCGCTGCGGCTTTCTGCGCCACGAGCCCCGCTTCAATCATCACGTTGGGATTCGAAGTGTTCGTGCAGCTCGTGATCGCGGCGATGACAATTGCGCCATGCTTTAATTGAAACTCGTTGCCTTCGAGGTCGCGGACATGCACGCCATCCACGGCCGTCGACGTCGTTGCATTAGGAGTGGCCGCCTGCGCGCCTTTGTTATAAATCTTGCCTAAGTCGCGTCGCCAGCTTGGCTGCATGTTCGAGAGCGCTATGCGATCTTGCGGCCGGGCTGGTCCCGCGAGCGAGGGTTCGATCGTCGAGAGATCAAGCAGCAACTCGCTGGAGTACACCACGCGCGACGCGTTCGGACCGGTTTCGTCCTCGCGCCAGAAACCGTTCTGCTTCGCGTACAACTCGATCGTCTTGATGAGTCCTTCGGCACGCCCCGAGAGTCGGAGGTACGCCAACGTCTGCTCATCGACGGGAAAGAACCCAATGGTGGCGCCGTATTCGGGTGCCATGTTGGCTATCGTGGCGCGGTTGGCCAGTGGCATTTCGGAGAGCCCTGGGCCGAAGAATTCAACAAATTTGTTGACCACTCCGTGCTTACGCAACACTTCCGTCGCGCGCAGCACCAAGTCGGTGGCGTTCACGCCTTCGGGAAGTTTGCCGATGAGTTTGACTCCGACAACCTCGGGAATGAGCATGTAAATCGGCTGGCCAAGCATCACGGCTTCGGCCTCGATTCCACCGACACCCCATCCGACGACGCCCGCGCCGTTGATCATGGTGGTGTGACTGTCGGTGCCCACGAGCGAGTCGGGGTAGAGCACTCCGTCCTTCTCCCAAACCACTTTCGCGAGGTACTCAAGGTTGACTTGGTGCACGATGCCGGTCGCTGGCGGAACTACCGAGAAATTCGAGAACGCACTCTGTCCCCACTTAAGAAACTCATAGCGCTCCATGTTGCGCTCGAATTCCTTCTGACCGTTGATGGTCAACGCGGTGCCCGAAGCAAACGCGTCGACTTGCACCGAGTGATCGATCACGAGATCGCAGGGAACAAGTGGATTCACTTTCTTAGGATCGCCACCAAGGCGCGCCATGGCCGCGCGCATCGCGGCAAGGTCAACCACGCAAGGAACGCCCGTGAAATCCTGCAAAACCACGCGTCCGGGCATGAACGGAATCTCGTTCTCGCCGACATTTTTCGCGTCATAGTTCATGAGCGCTTTGAGGTGCTCTTCCGTCACGATGAAGTCGTCGTAGTTGCGCAGGCAGCTCTCAAGCAGCACACGAATGGAGATGGGCAGCTTGCGAACATCGCCAAAGGCTGCAAGCGCGTCCAGTCGGTAGTAATGCTTGGTGCCGTACGGAGTTTCGATAGGCGTGCGGGCGCCGAAGTGGTCGTTAGTTGTGGTCATGGTGCGTGGCCTAGATTCGGGGGAAAGACGCAGAGGTGTGGAAGAACCACAGCAAGCGAAGTCGCGATTGTAGAGCGATCAGAAATGGATGCGCGCTCGGTCGAGCGCTAGTCGTTCGAGAGCGCCGCGTCGTCGTCCCCTGCGCGCGGCATTGCCCAAGGCAGCGCGAGTAAGGGTGGAATTCCCACGACAATCGAGATCATGAAAAAACTCTGATAGCCGAGGCGCTCCACCAGCCACCCGCTGCTTGCGCCCACGATGGCGCTTGCGAGAAACATCAGTCCTGACAGCAATGCATATTGCGCGGCTGCGAATCGAGGCAGGCACAGCATCATGAAGTAGGCCACGAATGCCGCGCTTACCAGTCCGTTGCAAAAGCTTTCGACCACGACCACAGCCTGGAACACACCCAGCGATTTCCCCGTCTGCGCCAGAATGATGTAGCCCGCGTTCGAAGCAATCTGCAACACGCCAAACACCAGAAGTACACGCAGCAGGCTCCACCGCTTCACGCACAGGCCGCCGACGATCGCGCCGACAATTGTCATTCCAAAGCCTAATGCTTGCTTGATATATCCAATGTCTTCAAGACGAAAGCCCAATTCTTGCTGAAGAAACGGCATCGTCATTTTGTTGCCCAACAAGTCAGGCAGTCGGAAGAAGAGCGCGACAAAGAGAACGACTCCAAGGCGCGGTCCAAATGAATGCGCGAGGGCGCGGAATGGTTCAACCACGGCTTTGGAGAGCGATTCAGGCCGGCGTCGATTCGGCGGCTCAGGCGCTAAGAATGCGGAGCCCAGTCCAACCAACATCGCAAGTCCCGCGACAGAAATCGAAATTCGCCACGCCAACTCGCGGGCGTGAAGATCTCCCTCGGGGCCGAGCAACAGCGCGATCTTGGGCACGAAAATGAGCACCAGTGCGCCGATTGAGACGAACGCGACGCGGTAGCCCAGGACAAACCCGCTCGCCGCCGCGCCTTCATTACCGCCATGCGCTGCGTCGGTGCGGTGCGCGTCGATTGCGGCATCGAGTGACGCTGAAATCGCCGCAATCACCAGCGCCGCGACGGCGACCGGAAGCACCGCGGATTGCGCCGTCGCGGGCCCGACCCATGCGAGTACAACGAAGCCGATTGCGAGCAGAATGCAGAGCAGCGCGATCCAACTGCGACGCAGACCCAACCAAGCAAATCCCGGCGCGGGGTAACGATCGAGCAGTGGTGCCCACAACAGTTTGAGGCCGTACGGCAGAGTGACCAACGACAACAATCCAATGTCCTTGACTTTGAATCCGAGGTCTGAAAGCCACGCTGAGAGCGTGTCGTTGACTAATACGCTGGGCAGCCCACTGGCAAATCCCAACACGCCAATCGCCACGATAAGACGGCGGCGACCCGTAAAGATTGGAGCGCTGGTCACGGGAGTTTGCGTCGTGTTCTTCAGCACGGCGGCGAGGATACAAGCAACCGTTCAAGCAACGCGCCCAGTGCAAAGAGCACTGGGCGCGAAGGGTGGTGTACGCAAATTGTTTGACGTTGATCGATCAGCGTCGGATGACGGTCCACGCGGTTCCGCGCGTTCCGAGGATCTCCTGTGATGTCGAGTCCAAGCCATCCATAAGCCAAATCGAAACTTCGCCGGTGGTCTGATTGCGCCACAGCAAATCCGACTTCGTATCGCCGTTGGCATCGAACACAAGTTCGATCACTGTTTCGGCGCCGAAGGCGTCGTCGATCGTGCCATTGCTCGCGCGATTGAGTCCATCCATCATCCACGCGGTGGTGACGGAGCTGCTGATGCGGCGCCACAGAATGTCCGCCTTCTTGTCACCATCGAGATCGCCCATACCCATGACCTTCCATTCGGCGGAAGGTCGCACGGGAGAGTTGGTGAAGAGTTCGTCAGTGGTGACGGTCAAACCAGACATGAGCCAGCCGCGCAGGCGACCCGTGCTGTCGCGCCAGACCAGATCGGTCTTGCCGTCAGCGTCGAGATCGCCAAACCCTACGAATTTGAGCCCGAGCGATGACTTAATGGTCCCCGCCGAGCGTCGCGTGAGTCCTGCCATGAGCCAGCCGGTCACGGAATTAGTCGACGAATTCACAAACACGAAGTCGGCGTAACCGTCGCCATCGAGATCCGGGGTTCCCATCAGTTTCACCGTCGAACCGATGACATCCGGTGAGATACTCTTTTCCTCCACGACAGTGGTGGAATCCATGAGGCTTCCGAAGAGCGTTTTGTTAGTGGTGTTCATGTAGATCAAGTCAGCGTTCGCGTCGCCGTCAAGATCCGCGAAGGCCAACAGCGATCTCGCGCTCGGTTGACTGGTGATTCCGCGCTGCTCGCGTAGCTCGTCGCCATCCATGAACCACACTTGCTGCGTCTTCGTGGCCTCGTTCCACCAGATGACATCGGACATTCCGTCCGCATCAAGGTCTTGTCGCGCGATGTACTCACAGGTGTCGGGGATGCCGTCACTGTTGTTGTCGGAGACGTCGCCGGTGGTCACTTCACAGTTGTCGGGAGTGCCGTTGTTGTTGCAATCGGCTCCCGCGGAGCGCCAGGTTGCGGTGAGCGTGGCATTGCTCGAGGGGCACTCAGTCGCATTCACGAATGATGTGGGACGAAGGGTGATGGTCACGTCGCCTTCAGGCGCGAGCGCGATGAACAAGTCCTTATCGATGAGCAGTGTTTCGCGGTCCGCACTCGAGGGGCAGTTGTGGCCGCCCGAGACAAACATGTAATCGATGATCGTGTCGTTGAGAGAAAGCTCAAGCCACTCGCCGAAACTTCCCAGGTCGGCCTTGACGACCACTTCCACGCGCACATCCTGAATCGGCAACGCCAACCCGGTGCCCAACGCGGTGAGCGTGGTGCCCGAAGCGAACGGAGAGATGAAGTTGGATGAAACGCCAGTGGCGTCGGCTTGGCAGGAGTCGAGCACGGTGTTGTCATCGCAATCAAGCGTGGGATCCGTCTCGATCTGGCAGCTGTCCAATTCCGCGTTTTCGTCGCAATCGAGCGTGTCGAGGGCGGCGATTTCGCAGGAGTCGAAGCGGTTGTTGCCGTCGCAGTCGAGCGTCGGATCGGCGGCGATTTCACAGGGGTCGAAGAGACCGTCCGCGTCGCAGTCGAGCGTGGGGTCGGCCACCAGTTCGCATGAATCGAGCGCCCCGCTTTGATCGCAGTCGAGCGATGGGTCAACCGCGACATCGGTGCGATCGGGGATGCCGTTATCGTCACAATCGGCGAACAGCGTTGCGATTCCAAATTTCAGTCCGATGGCAACACCAGTGACAATCGTCGGCCCCATATGAGGAGGCAAATTCTGCTCGGCGTCGTTGTTGCCCCACACCTCGATCGTGCCCAGGTCGGTGCGGAAGTAGGCGTTAGAGAAGCGGCCACCCGCTTCGACCACGACTTCACCCACAGGAATCGGAGGGATGTCGGTGACATCATCGCCTGGAAGTGCGGGATTGGTTCCCCACGCCACGACCAGGCCATCTGAGCGCAGTGCGATAGTGGAACTCGTGCCACACTCCACGCTGGTGTAGGTGTCGGCCCCGAGCGCAGGCACGTCGCACTGGCCGAACGTGTTGTCGCCCCAACAGACGATGGTGCCGTCGGTCAGGAGTGCTGCGGAGTGGCCGTAACCGCCGCTCACGGAGACCGGCGTTGAGCCGAACGCGGGGATCATAGAAACCTGTCCGGTGTCATCGAGTCCCCACGCGATCACCGAACCATCGGAGAGAATCGCAAGCGAATGGTTCTGGCCAGCGCCCACGGCGACCGCGGTCAGTGCACCCAAGCTTGGCACGTCGGTTTGAAAGAAACCATTGAAACCCCAGCATGCGATCGTTCCCGCTGGACCGATGCGCGCGACGCAATGGGCGGTTCCGACGGCGACTTCCGCGAAAGTGCTCAGTGCGGGCAGCACCGGCGGAGTGCACTGCAAAAACGTGTTGTCGCCCCAACATGCAATGGTGCCGTTGTTGTAGCGCGCGACACCAAATGCTGAACCGAGCGTCACCCTGTTCACAAAGTTCGCGTTGGGCACGCGCGGCACGGCGCATTGCTCCGGCGTTTCACCGCCCCAACAATTGAGCGTCGAGAAGTCAGCCGACTGCGCATGAGCGAGGCCGACAGCGATGAGTGGGACGAACACAAGAAGGCGGGCGAATTGCGGCATAATGAGGTCTTCCAAAGCTCGCGATGAGGGCCAAATGGCGGTCGGTAGCATCGACATATCAGGCCACGAATGGGCAAAGATTCGCCACTCAAGTGGGCGACGATAGACCTACGGAAATCGACGCTGCAAGTTCGCAGGTGCTGAAAGAAGATGAAGAAAGCATGCGACGCTCTCCCGATAACGGGCACGCGCCGCGCCTTGGCTTTCCCCATGTTTTGCCGCGAATTGTGGGTTTTTTGGTGACACCGAACCGCGGCCCCGACGCGCAATATCGCGAGTCAATGCGCGCGCCGCCGAAGCGAATCGCGGCGAAAAACTAGAGCCCGCCGCCCATCGAACGCACGCGCAATTGCAACGCGGGACCCGCAACGATGTGCCCCGCGGGCACGCTCTGCGTCAAGAACACGCCACCCGAAACGACGCTTCCGCGACCGATCACCGTCTCGCCGCCGAGGATCGTCGCGCCTGCATACACCACGACGTCGGACTCGAGTGTGGGGTGTCGCTTGTATCCGCGGCGCATCGAACCATCGGGCTCGCGATCGAAACTCTTCGCGCCCAACGTGACTCCTTGATAGATACGACAGCGGTCGCCAATGACCGCGGTCTCGCCGATGACCACGCCCGTGCCGTGATCGATGAAGACCGCCGCGCCAATCTGCGCGGCAGGATGAATGTCGATTCCCGTTTCGCGGTGGGCGAACTCCGACATCATGCGTGGAAGAATCGGCACACCAATCCCCACCAACACGTGCGCGAATCGATAGACGAAGAGCGCGCGAATTCCTGGGTAGCACGCGGCGACTTCAATCGTGCCCGTTGCAGCGGGATCGCCTTCATACGCCGAGCGCACGTCATCGCTCAGAAGCTCGCAAACGGCTGGAATTTGCCTCAAAAATGCGTTCAACCAACGCTCCGCCTCGCCACTTTGACTCACCTTCGCCACCGCCCCGATCATCGAGCGGAAGCCGTCGATCACTCGCGCGGCAATCTGCGTCGGCGCTTCGTCTGCTTGACCCAACTCCGGAAAAACCATCACTCGCAGCGCATGCAATGTCGAGGCGAGGAACTCATCGCTGGGCAAACTTGATGATGCACTACGGCTCGCCAACGCGATGAGCGTCGGGACATGCGCGTTGGGTCCGTCGGTTGATTGGTCACGCAGTGAAGAAGTCATGGCGCGACCATATCGACGGCTTAGGTCGGAGAAGCCGAGCAGTTCCACAAAAGATGGTGTGATCGCGGGAAGATGCGTGACGCGAATCTGCGCTGCCACAACATCGAATCACCAAAAGACACGACGCGCGCGGAGTCCGCGCGCGTCGTGAAATCGTTTGATGAAACTCAGGCGTCTCGCGCGTGAGCGCGAGCCGACCTCGTCGACTCACACTTCGTTCGGGTTGCCTTGGCCACCTTGTCCGCCGCGACCACCTTGGCCACCGCGACCGCCACCTTGTCCGCCTTGTCCGCCTTGTCCGCCTTGCCCGCCCATGTTGGAGAACTGCTCGCGCATGTACTCGCGAACGCCGTTGCGCTCGTCTTCGTCGATTTCACCGTTCTTGTTGGTGTCGACGCGATCCATGAATTGCTTGCGCTGCTCTTCGGGCAAGCGATCGAGGATGCCTTGCATGCCACCTTGACCGCCACCTTGACCACGTCCGCCCTGGCCACCTTGGCCACCGCGATTGTTCTTGGGCAACGCCTCCCACTGCTCAGGAGTCAACAGCGCCTTGAGGCGCTCCTGATACTGCTCGCCCAGCGTCGTCCGCGCCTCTTGCACCTTGCGCGATGGATCATCAGCGTTGTTGCCGGCGCCACCAAAACCACCCATATTGCGCGCGAATCCGCTGACACCCTGGCTGATCGCGGTCACGAAGCGCTCGCCTTCGGTCACGATCTGCGCGGGTTCTTCGGTACGCGCGAGTTCCTTGAGTCGCGAATTGAGCGGCGCAAGTTCCGTGTGATAGCTGCCGAGCAAGTCGGTGATCGAGGTGAGAATCGACGCGTCGAGGCCTTCGATTTTCATCGCCGCTTCAAAGATGCGATCGGTGCCGGTGGGACGGAAGATGCGATCCCAGCCCTTCTCCAACACGGCCTTGTCCAGCGACTTGGACCATTCGGTTTCGCCGAGGGCTCCGACCATCGAGGTGCGGAACTCTTCGTTGACGTCACGCACCGAGGCGCGCAACTCGGATTGCTTCTTGAAGATGCGCGTGGCCCCGCTGATGTCGCCGGTCTGCACCGACTTGAACAGCTGCGGCATCGACTCTTCGATGTATGAGTTGCGTGCACGCAGTGCGGAGTCGAGGCGCGTCTCGTAGTCGTTGAACATCGGCTCGATCTTCGCGAACTCTTCTTGGGGCAGTCGAATTTCATCGACAACAAAGAACAAATTCACATTCTCGCCGCTGATGCGTCCACGAGGAAGAGTCTTCTCGCGCACCAAGAAACGATCGAATGCTGGCCAAAGGGCGAGCTGGTCGTCGTCGAGAACAACCTTCATTCCTGCGGTGAAATTGTCGCGAATCTGTGCCTTGCGTGTCTGCCATGCTTCGAGCTTCTCGAGCATCTGACCGAGCGCCGCCTTCACTTCCGCATCCATTCCGCTGGTCGCTGCTTCAGTGGAGAATTTCTCAGTGGCCGCCTGCATGCGTTCACGGAAAAAGGCGCGGCGAGCATCATCATCCATCGGGCCGTTCTTGGCCTCGAAGTCCTGTTGCTCTTGTTGCATCGTCTGCCACGTGTCGCGCATCTGCTGCTGACGCTCGGGCGACATGACGGAACGCATCATGGTCTGACCGATCTCGCTCATCGATGCCATGATCGCTTCGGACTCGGGCTGGTACTGCGCTTCGTAGTCGACGAAGAGAGTCTCGAGCACGGTTCCTTGATCCTCAGTGAGCTTGAGTTGGCGAACGAAGATCGGCACATCGCGGCGCTGAAAATCCGCCTCGAGCGCCTCGCGCATGTCCTGCATTCCGCGGCCCATGCCTCCCATGCCGCCGCCGCGTTGGCCGCCGCCCTGACCGCCTCCACGCCAACCTCCACCGCCGCGTTGGCCACCGCCGTTGTTGCCACCGGCTGGTGGTTCATTCTGGGCGAAGGTCGAGAATCCGACGAGAGACTCGCTCGCCACCAAGGTGGAGGCAGCGAGAATCGCGGAACGAAGTGACACGAGCGAGAGTTTGCGAAGCATGCGGGATCTCCAAATACGGGCGAAACGAGGCGATACGGGTAGAAGCGAGAGTGATAGCGCGACGAGCGCGCTCGAAACTGATGCATCCACTGAGAAGCGGTCCGAAAGCGCGAGTTCTCGCACCGAAAAACCGCGCTGTCAGCGCAAGGCGGGATCGAACGAACACGGTCGACCGATATGACGCACCGAGTGCAAGAATTTGCAACTCGATCGCGACAGCCTGCCGGACGATCACTCGACAGCACCGTCCGAGTAACGGTTTCTCCCCCGCTTTGGAGGACGAGGCTGCGTTTGAACCGCGATGCGGCCGATGACTCGGCGGGCCCAATCGGGCACCGAGGAGACAGATGAGCACGAGCCCCGCGGACTCCAGCATTACCACGCCGATTGACGCTCGCACTGGGCGCGTCGTCGTTCTCGATGGCGATCCTCATGCGGGACAGTCCATCGTCGCGACTCTTCGACTCCACGGTTTCGACGCGCAGTTGGCCAACGATGTCATGCACGCGACGACGCTGGTGCGCCACGAAGTTGTCTCGGTGGTCATCGCCGACGCGAGTTCGGCCGCGCGCACGTTTCGTGAATTCACCGAGCGTCTGCACGCAGCGTCGCCTTCGTGTGTGGTCATCGCCGCCAGCAGCGACGTCACCGCGTCACGTGCGATTGCATGGGTGCGCGCGGGAGCGCTCGACATTCTTGCGAAACCTTTTGATGACGCGGAGATCGTTCTTGCGGTCGAGCGCGCGATGCAACGATCATCGCTCACCACCACACGAATCTCCTCACGGCCCGCCGCATCGAGTCACAAAGTTGACGCGTCGCGTGGCAACATCAGCGGCATCATCGGCTCTGATCCACAACTGCAACGCGCACTCGAACTCGGGCATGCTGCGAGCACGGTGCGATCAACTGTGCTGATTCAAGGCGAATCCGGAACGGGTAAGAGCATGTTGGCGCGCGCGATTCATCGCAACTCACCGCGTGCGAACATGCCGTTTGTCGAACTCGCGTGCGGCTCGGTGCCCGAGACGTTGCTCGAGAGTGAACTCTTCGGTCACGTGAAGGGCGCGTTCACTGGCGCACTCGCGGACAAGAAGGGACGCTTTCTTGCCGCGCATGGCGGCACGTTGTTTCTCGATGAGATCAACTCTGCGTCACCGATCATGCAACTCAAGTTGCTGCGCGTGCTGCAAGAAAAAAAGTTCGAAGCGGTCGGAAGCGATGACACCATCGAAGTCGATGTGCGTGTGATCGTGGCCTCGAATCAACCGCTCGCACAACTCGTGCGCGACGGGCGATTCCGCGAGGACCTCTTCTATCGCGTGCATGTGCTGCCCATCGACTTGCCTCCGCTGCGCGATCGACCCAACGACGCACAAGCGCTCGCGGAGCACTTTCTCACGGTCAAGTCCGCAGAAATTGGACGCACGATTCTGGGCTTCACCGACACCGCGATGAACGCGATGCGCGGCTATCGCTGGCCGGGCAATGTGCGCGAACTCGAAAACGCGATCGAGCGCGCGGCGCTGTTGTGCCTCACTGCGCACATCGGAATCGAACATCTCCCGTCGCATGTGCAGCGCGCTGAGTCCGAGAGTCCGATCAATGATGCACGCGCACACGCGGATCCCATTCGATTTAATCTCGCGCTTGAGCAACCGACGCACAGCGAAGCGAACACTCTTGCACATGCCATGCGTGCACCAGAACGCGAAGCACTGCGGCGCGCACTCGACGCGAACGCATGGAGTCGCTCGCGCACCGCAGAAGCGCTTGGCATCAATCGCACCACGCTTTATCGGAAGATGCGCGACCTCGGACTCGATGCGCTGCGCAACAGTGCTTGAGTTGGTCGTGAGTGTTGGATGACTTGCGCAGCGCGTAACGCTTGGAACGTGCTGCGAAAAAAATATCCGCGCACGCTGAGCACGATTCGATTGGACGCGGCTCAATTACGTGACAAGATGAGTGTGGAGTAACGTCTTTCGGAACATCCGTTCCGGTCACGACGTATGCTCCCCTTCGAAGGATCGCCTTCGTCGAGGTCAGGGAAGATCTCACAGTGAGTCGTGGTGAATGCCACAGCTTGCTGCGTAGTGGTGTCGTGCCGCGTCCTGGGAGGGTCGCCGCGCGCAAACAGGTAACGGAAGAACAACGGTTTCACCGGATTGGAAGAGGAGTCTTAACAAATGAAGAATCGCATGATGTCCGCGCACCGCGTCATTTTTAGCATGGGTACTAGCCCAGTCGCTCTCGCCTCACTGCTCGCCAGTTCCACTGCTCTCGCGGGCATTGGAGATGGTTGGGTCACGATGAGCCCCTACCAATCGATTGACGACAGTCCGTTCGTCGCTGCGGGCGTGGGCAATCTGCTCATCCTCGACTCTTTCGAATCCGAGACGCGCAGCCTCGGACTTTCGGTCGACGCGGGCGCTCGCTTGGTGGGCAACTCGGTTGACTCCGACGACACTTCGATCGACGGAAACGGCGCTCTCGGCAGCAGCCTCGCCATCGGATCGTGGATTCCTATGGTTCCTGCAGCTGTTGGCTTGCAACTCTCTGCGGCCGATCTTGGCGGCGCCCCCACCCGCATTGGTGTGGTGGTGACGAGTGCGTCGATCGAAGACGGGCTTGGCGCAATCGTCGGCCTGCCGCTCACGTTCATCGTCGAACTCGCGGATGGAACTTTCGTCAACAAGCAACTGAGCGTGTTGAGTCTTCCTGACAACGCGGGCGATGATGTGTTCCTTGGATTCACTTCGCCGCTGGGCATCACTGCGGTGTTCGTTTCATCCGCGGCGCCGTTTGCCATCGATCACATTCAGTACGACTCTGCTCCCGCACTCGTACCTAACTATGTGCGCGACGACGTGAACCTCGACGGCAAGTCGGATATTTACTGGAACAGCAAGTCGATGGGCGAAGGCGCCGTGTGGGTGATGGACGGCGTCACGCGCACGAGCTCCGTGCGCCCCTCGACGACCACCGCGCCTAATGCGGCTCCGGTTGGTCTTGGCGACCTTGACGGCGACCGCATCGCCGACTTTATCTGGCGCAATCCCGCGACGGGCGCACTCTCCGCGTGGCTCATGAGCACGACTGGAGTTGGCTCGCAAGGCACGCTCGGCAGCGCACTCGGTATGGAATGGGAAGCCCTTGCCGTCGGTGACATCAACGGTGATCGCAAGGCGGACATCGTCTTCAAGAACACTTCCACCGGCATGATCAAGGGTTGGCTGATGAACGGACTGTCCATCGGAACGACGCAAGACATTGCCTCGGCTGCGGGACTTGAGTTCCTCGGTCTCTCTGATCTCACTGCTGATGGCAAAGATGACTTGCTCTTCCGCGATAGCGCTGGCGTGCTCTCCGCATGGATCCTCAACGGTGTGACGCTGGTCAGTGACAGCGATCTCGTTGACGCGTCTTCACGCAGCAGCGCGTGGAGAGTCGCGGGATTTGCAGATGTCAACGGCGATCGCAAAGCCGACATCATCTGGCAGCACCAATCCGCGGGCGCGGTGTACGCGTGGTTCATGGACGGCGCTCGTCGCGTCGGCGGCGGACAGATTGCACCTTCGGTCGGAGCATCGTGGCGCGTCGTGGGCACGCCTGATCTCAACGGTGACGGTAAGTCTGATCTCTTGTGGCGCAATCTGGGCTCGGGCAGCACCAACGCCTGGATGCTCGATGGCACGGAGCGAATCGACAGCGGTTTCATTCGCACTGTTTCGAACAGCTGGCAGTCGATCAAGTAAACCAATCTCCGCCGAATACGCGGGAATTCACAGCTTCTGAATGCACTCGCCGCCCCGCGTCCTTCGATGGATGCGGGGCGGTGTTTTGTTGTGATCTCTGTCGGGTTGAAGAACGAATCCGTAGCAATCGCCCCGCAATCGATGGCATACTTGAAGATGGATTTTCGTCCGATCCTCCCCTGAGGCAGTTCGCGTCGACTTTGTGAAATGAACACTCAGATCTTTCTGTGCAGAAAAGGCGTATCACCGCGACCTCGCCGCGCTCTCCTGTACATCGCCCCTCACAGACTTTCGCGGCATCACCCCGCACACCAAAGCACACCATGAACATGACACGCATCACATTCCACGCTCGCTCGCTCGTCACGCTGATGGGTTCGTTCGCCCTCGCTTCAATTGCACTCGGCCAAGAGTCGGTCACGCGCAGCGAGCGCTCGCAGGTAAGTCCGACTTCGACGGGTGTGAGTCAATACTTCGGAACGAGCATCGCGATGGACAGCGGCGTCGCTGCCGTGGGCGCCTCCGGTGCATCGAGCAATGCTGGCTCGGTCACAGTCTTCGAGCGTGGATCGAGCAACGCGTGGAATCTCATCTCCACATTGGTGCCGAGTGATCTCGCCGCGAATGATCAATTCGGAATGTGCGTCGCGCTCGACGGCGACATCATTGTCGCGGGCGCACCGCAAGGTTCGGGCTCCGCAAGCGACGATCAAGGTGCGGCGTATGTGTTTGCGGCGAGCGGCGCGAGTTGGGTGCAGATCGCACGACTCAATGCTGTCGACGGCGCGGCCGGTGCCGAGTTCGGCGCAAGCGTTTCGATCAAAGGCGACATGATTGCTATCGGCGCGCCCAACGCGTCGAGCAACGGCGCGACGTATCTGTTTCAAAACACATCAGGAACGACTTGGACGCAAGTCGCAAAAGTCGTGGCAGCAGACGGCGCTCTCGGCGATCGCTTCGGCAACAGCGTGGCGATGGGAAGTTCGAAGGTGCTCATCGGCGCGCCGCAACATGACGCGCAAAATGGCGCGGCGTATCTCTTCCGCAAGTCTGGCGCATCGTGGATTCCAGCCGTGCAGCTTGCCTCGGGCGAAGTCGGCGCGAGCGCGTTCGGCACTGCCGTCGCGCTCTCGAGTTACCTCGCTGATGACTTCGCATACGTCGGCGCACCTGATGCGCTCAACAGCGGCGTCGCATCGGGTGCTGCATTTGTCTTTCGTCGCGCGAGCGATGTTTCATGGCCTTCGGAAGCGCGACTCGCCATTCCTGATGGACAAGCAGGCGATGGGTTTGGTGCGGCACTCGATGCATACGACGATCGCGTCGCCATCGCCGCGCCCACCGATACGGTTCAGAGCGTGTCCGACGCGGGAAGCGTCACAGTCTTTCGTCGCGTCTCCTCGAGCCTGTGGCAAGCGAGCGCGAAACTTGCTGCCGCGACGGGAAGCGCGAGCGGATCATTTGGTGAAGGTGTGGCCATCGCTGGTGAGCGTGTCATCGTCGGCGCGCCAACGACGAACAATGCCAACGTCGATCGCGGCATTGCCTTCGTGTTCAAAATCAGCGCGTCGAAACCGTCGAGCAACAACAACAGTCGTGACGATCTCTTCTGGTTCAATCCAACCGCGGGAAAAGTTCAGTACTGGGCGATGAACGGATTGGTGCGCCAGTCCGCCGGCACTGTCGCCACTGTGGTTGGTGCAACGTATGAGTACAACGGCGTTGGTGATTTCTACGGCGATGGCCGCTCGAGCGTGCTCATGCGTCACAAGTCAACTGGCGGACTTCGCATGCAGCGACTCAGCGGCACCGCCGTGATCGCCGACACCACGCTCGCGAGCACGATGAGTTGGAACTGGCGCTTTCTTGCCAACGCAGATCTCTCGGGCGATGGACGCGCCGACATCATCTTCCGCAATGCCAACACGGGCGTGCTCAAGATCTGGGCGATGAACGGCGCGACCAAGGAAATCAAGGGAAACGCGGGCAATTCCGTCGGTCTTGAGTATCTCGCATGCGCGGACATTGATGGCGACGGGCGCAGCGACATCCTGTGGCGCAACAGCTCTGGCGTCGTGCTCGCGTGGAAAATGAGCGGCGTTGAACTCGTCGAAACTGTCTCACTCACCGGCGTTTCTGCGGTTCCTACCAACTGGGTCATCGCAGGGACGGGCGATCTTGACGGCGACCTCGACAGCGATCTCTTGTGGCGCGACCTTGCAACGGGCACGCTCTCCGCGTGGATGATGAACGGCGTCAACGCCGTTGTGAGCACCATCACGACGCGCTCGAATACGTGGCGCGTGGAATGCCTCTCCGACCTCGACGGCGACGGGGACGATGACATCGTGTGGTCGAATCGTCTCTCTGCGGATGTTCAGGGTTGGCTCATGAGCGGCACTGTCAGGGATTCGAGCGCGCTCATTCGTAAGCGCGGCGTTTCATGGTCATGTCTCAACGATGATGACTCCAACGATGATCACGGCCACGACGGCAATGGCAACGACGACGATCACGACGACGAAAACAGCGACGACTGGAACGATGATCACGGCGGAAGCGATTCCGATGACAACTCAAGCGGCGGCGGCAACGAGTCTGTTTCGACGGTTGCGTTCACCAACTCGATCACCGCGGCGCTCGCCGTGAGCAACCTTCCCATTCTCGAAGTTGAGGCCGAACACGAAGGCTCCGCGGATTACGTGGAAGTCCTGCAGTGGAACGCCGCGACCGCGAAGTTGACGCGCGTGGTGGTGAACAGCAGCACGCTCGCTGTGGTGAGCAACAGCAGTTGGACGCCATCGGGCGCAGAATTCTCCTCGCATGAAGACGAAATCGATGTCCTCAGCGAGGTCACGGTTTCGGCAACGACAGCGCTCGCGCAGGCGATGGCCTCGCGCCCCACTTTTGCGCCGCATGACATTGAGCTCGAATCGGAAGATCTCGGCCCAGTGTGGAAGATCGAAATCGTCGCGGCCGACGGCAGCATCAGTGAAGTGCAAGTGCCAGCGTCGTGAGTGAGTGACGCGTTAGCCCGACGCAACTCTCGCGCGACATTGGCGACGACGTTCTCAACCAACTCCGCAAACCCACGGACGCGCTCAATGCGAGCGCGTCCGTTTTTCTTGGCAAGCCGCTTCGTTTCCCGCAGCAAGTCTCAAGATGCTCGGGCTTTCGTAGCGTGGCGCATCCCCATGATGTCGCTCACGCCGAGCGAGATATCGCCCTCGCTCGAACTCTCGTCATGGGGTGCATGACCCACACAACACGCAGCCATTGCACGACCGAGTCGGTCCGCTGCTGAACGCGCTCGGCCCGCCTGCCGATCCCTCCGAGCGCCGAAATTCTTTGCGGCGTCCCGCGCGACGTTGTCCCACGCACGCGAGTTTCACACTCACTCCATGCACTGGTGTGTTTATGCGTTCTCGAAGTCCTGTTGCTCTGGTCACACTCATCTCGCTCATCGCGGCATCCACTGCATGCGCTGATTTTGCTGGATTTACCTGCACCCGCGAAGTCGTTGCAGGCGAACTCGACACCTATCACATCGTGCGCGTGCACGCGATCTTTGACGATCCCACCGATCGGTTGCTCAACATTTTCGATGTGACTGCATCGCTCACGCAAGCCAACGCGCTTGGAAGCAAGGCTGAGTTTCATCAAGCTCAAGTCGATGGCGCGATTCCCGCAAGCATGTTGCCGCTTCCGTTTTTGCCGCCGGGCGAAGCGTGGTTGTTCGATAGCTACGTCACCATCGGCGCCGAACAAGGCAACCTCATCAACGGCACGATCGGTGATCCAGGATTTGATGATGCGACCTTCGTTTCCAACAACGCCGCTGGTGGAACTGCTGGTTGGTACAACCTGCCGCCTTCGAATGGTTTCGGTGTTTCGGGCAATGACTACGGCGTACTCGTGGGTCAGTTTGTCGTGACCGCAACCGAGTGGCATGACGGGCTGCGACTGGAATTCGCCGCGACCGTCGGTTACTCCAACGAAGGAATTGCCGATTTTGCCGCGGAAAGCCGAGGATTTTACTATCCCGACGGAACGCTCAAGCCCTATCACCCTGATCGCATTGACGATGACTTGAACTCCGACGTCGTGTTCGTCAACCCGCAAGCGCGACGCATCGCGACATGGCTCATGCAAGGACTCGATCGCAAACAAGGCGATGTCTTGCCCGACGTTGTTCCCGAAACGTTCGAAGCGCGCGGCATGGGCGACCTCGACGGCAACGGCTCCACTGACATGGTGTGGCGCGATTCCGTCGACGGACGTTTCTACGCGTGGCTCCTCGAGTCGACCACGGTTTCGCTCAAGGCACCGATTTCCATTCCGCTTGCACCATCATGGAAAGTGCTGGGCATCGGCGACATTTCTGGTGATGGACGCGGCGACATCGTGCTGCGCGACAAGTCCACCGGCGAGGTTCATGTGTGGTTGATGGATGGAGTGGTGCGACTTGCGGAAGCACAAATCGCCACCGCAATCGGCCTGCGTATCGAAGGATTTGGCGATTTTGATGGTGACGCGAAGTCGGACATTCTCTGGCGTGCGAGCAACGGTGCGATGCATGTGTGGTTGCTTGATGGACTCACCGTGAAGACGCAAGGTGCTGTGAGCAACGCGCCCGCATCAGTAGCGATGAGTTGGAGAGTCGTGGGAACGCGCGATCTCGATGGCGATGGCAATTCCGATGTGGTGTGGCAGAGTCCGATGGGCGTCGCGTACATCTGGTTGATGGACGGACTCAGCAAAATCGGTGGCGGTGCGATTGCCGCCGCAGATGGAAGTGAATGGCGCATCGATGGACTTCGTGACCTCGATGGCGACGGCAAGTACGACATCGTGTGGCGCAACGCACTCACTGGTGACTTGCATGGTTGGTTGATGGATGGATTCACGACGAAGTCGTCGGGCTTCATTCGTCGCGCTCCGGTTGCGTGGGCGGTTGTCGAGCCGTAAGTGAGTGCCGTCAACATGCGACGCTGTGTGTCGCGCGCGAACCGTTCGATACACTCCGACGATGGCGGTTTCCAGCGCGTTAGCGACAAGCTTTACTGATGCATTTACCGTGGGATGGCGACATCGCCGTCTCATCGATCGCCTCGCGCGACGCGATATCTCCGCGCGCTATCGCGGCAGTTTGTTCGGTCCACTGTGGGCCGTCGCGGTGCCGCTGCTCACCCTCGCCGTCTACAACTTTGCATTTGGATCAGTGCTGCAAGCGCGCGTGACGGAACGCGAAGGTCGGCAGATTCCCTTCGTACTCTTGCTCTTCGTAGGGCTGCTGTTGTTTCAGATCCTCACGGAGATGGTGCAGTCGAGTCCATCGCTCATCCGCAACAACGCGACGTTCGTCAAGCAGGTGGTGTTTCCGCTGGAAATCCTGCCCATGGTGACCCTCGCGGTGGCGCTGTTCAACGCAACCGTCTCGTTCGCGATTCTGCTCGTGTTTCACTGCATTTTGCTGGGCGCGCCGCCGCTGGGGGTGTTGTGGATTCCACTCATCGCGCTGCCGCTTGTGTTTCTTGCGCTCGGCGCAGGCTGGGCGCTGAGCGCGATCGGCGTGTACTTTCGTGACCTCACGCAAATCGCTGGACTCATCTGCACTTCACTAATGTTTCTCAGCCCAATTTTTTACAGCCTTGATGCAGCACCTGCATCCGCGCGCGTCTTCATCGAACTCAATCCCATCACCACCATTGTGACGGAAGCACGTGAAGCACTCTTCGAATCAGCGACACCAAACTTCGTCGCGCTCGGACTCTGTCTCGCGGGTTCGCTCGTGGTGTTTGTCGCGGGTTTCGCCATCTTTCAGCGGCTTCGCCCCGCGTTTGCGGATGTGGTTTGAATGATGAGTCCACAGAAAGATCTCGACGAGAACAACAACAGCGACAGCGCAAGCGACGCCGCTGGTGACTCGGCGCCAGTTGCGATTCGCATGAGCGGCATCGGCAAGGTCTACCGCGTCTTCAACAATCCGACCGATCGCTTCAAGCAATTGCTCCTAGGCGGGAAGCGCGATGATGGCAAGCGAAAGTTCTATCACGAGAAGCGTGCACTCGGCGGAATCGATCTCGAAGTGCGTCGCGGCGAAACACTGGGAATCATCGGTCGCAACGGCAGCGGCAAGTCGACGCTGTTGCGCATCCTCGCGGGGGTGCTGCAACCGAGTGAGGGCACCGTGCAAGTGCATGGCCGCATCGCACCACTCTTGGCGCTTGGAGCAGGATTCAATCAAGACTTCACTGGTCGCGAAAATGTGATGATCAACGCGTCGGTGTTAGGACTCACGCATCAAGAGGCGTTGGCGAACTTCGATTCAATCGCCGCATTTGCCGACATCGGTGCGGCGCTCGAATCGCCAGTGAAGACGTACTCCAGCGGAATGTTCGCACGACTCGCGTTTGCGGTGGCCATCTGTGTGGAACCTGACGTTCTGATCGTCGACGAGATTCTCTCTGTCGGTGACGACGCGTTCGCGCGCAAGTGCTTCGCGCGAATGGAAGCGATCAAAGACCGCGGCGCCACGATTCTCTTCGTCTCTCACAGCGTCACCGCCATTCGCGAACTCTGTCGTCGCGCGATTTTGCTGGAGGATGGACGCAAGATTGATGATGGCGATCCGCGCGACGTGATCACTCACTATCACCGCGTGCTCTACGCGGGCACCACGCGCGAACCGGGGCGTGATACGACGACGGCGCCGGCGAACACGAGCGCCGCGGCGACGACCGCACAAATTGCTCCGCGTGTGATCGAAGATCCGTTGGGATGGTTTGATCCCTCGCTCACCGCCACCGAACAAACGGATCGCGCCGGCGCCGGTGTGCGCATCGAAGATCCGCGCATCGAAGGAAGCGATGGTGTGCGACGCAATCGCCTGCGCGTCGACATGCACTACACGATTCGTTTCGAAGTCGTGTTTGATCGCGCCGCCGACAGCGTGATGTATGGCTACACGCTTCGTACTGCGAAGGGAGTTGTCGTCGCAGGCTTCGCCCATCCATCTCGCGCGGATGCCACACATGTCGCCGCTGACTCGCGCGTGAGCGTGCAATTTCCCATCGACATGCGACTCACACCGGGCAACTATTTTCTCAGTGTCACTGTGCGATCACTCGCCGAAGAAGCGTTCCTGCATCGACTCGGTGATGTGGCCGCGATCGTGGTGGAGAGTTGGTCGTCGCGCACCTATCACGGATACGCCGCGATTCATCGCAGTGAACCGCAAGTCGCCTTCGGCGCGATTGCCCAAGAGGCGCGCGTTACGTCAAACACAATGCGTGATCATGCGAACCGAGAGAAGGAGAACGATGTTGCCCGCTGATTCTCCTCGCACCGCATTGATTGTGCTCACGACTCCACGATCGGGAAGTTCGTGGACCGCGTCGCTGATGCGCTCGACGGAAACCATGGGTGTCTGTCGCGAGTGGCTCACGCGTCTGATCCACCCCAACGCACAGAGTCGCTCCGAGTTGCCGCCAGATGGCGCGCACAACGGCGAGGTGTTCTTGACGAATCTGCGCGAAGCCGCGGGAACTCGCAACGGCGTCTTCGCGATCAAGATCATCTCTTCGATTTGGAGCGAGCTTCCCGCGGCACTTGTTCGCTGGGGCATTGGCGATGGCGTGAGTGATGCGTGGGCGGCGCGCGTGTTTCCGCGGCCTGCGATTCTTGTTCTGCGTCGACGCGACACTGTCGGTCAAGCCGTTTCGATGTGGCGTGCCACCGCGACCAACCGCTTCGCCATACGCACCGATGACGCGGTTCCGCAAGAGATGCCGCCGTACGACTTCGCCGCACTGCGTCTCGCGCTGCAGCAAGTGGAGCATCACGCGCGCGAACTCCAACGCGCGGCAAACTCGTGCGCGCAGATTCCTGGCGCAGTGATGATCGAGGCGGTGTACGAGGAAATGCTCGGTGATCCTGTCCCCACGGTGCGTGCCTTTGCGCGACTTGCGGGGCGCGACATTCCGCTTGATCATCACTTCGCGACCGACCTGCGCATTCAACGCGACGATGCCACGAACGCGATACGAAAACTTTTCGAGCGCGATCTCGCGTCAGCGAAGTCCTGAACTCGCGAGCGCAATCGCAATCCCTACCCCATCCCACCATCTGAGATTTCTCGACCGATGACTATCGAACACAACACTGACGCCACCGATGATGCTCTGGGCGTACGCAAACTGGGACATCGTGCGTTTGTCGGCGGCGACGGCGATTTGTGGCAGAAGATCGGACGACTGCAGTTTGAGTTCATGCGCGCGCGCGGACTCGAGCCACATCATGTGCTGCTTGATTTCGCGTGTGGATCGCTGCGTGCGGGCATGCACTTCATCCCCTATCTCAACGCAGACAACTATCTCGGCTTCGACAAGTCGATTGATCTCGTCATCCTCGGCGTGCTCAATGAACTCGGACATGAGCAGTTTCTCGCGCGGCGCCCGCAATTCGTTCTCAATGGACGATTTGATCTGAGTGAGTTCACCAAGCAACCCGACTTCGCCATCGCGCAGTCGATCTTCACTCATCTCACACCGCAGGACATTCGTCGATCGCTGGCAGGAATGGCCGCGATTGCCGCGCCCCACACGCAACTCTTCGCCACCTTCTTTCGCCGCGACTTCGAGCACACCAATCCCACCGAGAGCCATTCGCGCTTGTGTTTCTACTACACCGCGCAAGAGATGCATTCGTTTGGCGTCGAGAGCGGATGGAAGTTTGAAGACATCGGCGCGTGGGATCACCCGCGCGGACAGATGATGGGCAGGTACTTCCGCGCATGACGTTCTTCGCGCGCAAGTCAGTGCTGCTGGTGCTGGGCATGCATCGCAGCGGAACGTCGGCGCTGACGCGCGTGCTCTCACTGTGCGGCGGCGCACTTCCGCGCACGCTCTTCGAAGCGGTTGCCGGCGACAACGAGCGCGGATACTGGGAATCGCGGCGATTGATTGAGTATCACGAAGCGCTCCTGAGTCGTATCGGAACCACCATGATCGCGGAGCAGCCCATCGATCCCGCGTGGTTTGCCTCGAAGGACGCGCGCGTTGCCGAGGCCGATCTCCTCAAGATCGTGCACGAAGAATGGGGACGCGGAATGTTTTCGCAGAGCCGTTGTTGGCTGATCAAGGAGCCGCGCATCTGTCGACTGCTTCCGTTGTGGCGACGCGTGTTGCGCAAGACTGGCCGTCGCGTGAGCGCGCTTCATGCAGTGCGTGAACCTGCAGAAGTCGCCGCTAGTTTGGCCAAGCGCGATGGAATGCCCACCGCATTGGCGCAACGCGCGTGGATGGAACACGTGCTGCTCGCGGAGCGATACACGCGTGATCTTCCGCGCGCATTCGTGAGTTACCAATTGTTGATGGGTGATTGGCGCACCGTGGTCGCACGCGCGGCGGCGATTCTTCCGCGTGGCACGCTGGTTCCGACACCAGCGACTGCCGCCATCGAAGAATTTCTCCACCCTTCACTGCGTCATCACGCTGCGATTGATGAGCCGCTGAGTGATTCAGTCACGCGCGTGCGCGACGCGATGATGGATGCAGTGCGCTGGGGAGCAGCGCCGCGGTGCGAGATACTTGATGACGTGTGCCGCGATGAACTCGCGGTCGTACATGAGTCCGAGCAATCGAATGCGATGACGCAGGTAACCTCAGTCTCACCGTGATCCACCCACGCTCGCATCACACCCGCTGCAACAACGCGAATTTCCCCGCGCTGGGCAAAGGGAAAGAGAGTTGCCAACGTCCGCCGCACTCGGCGACAAACTCGTCAGTCGCGGCCTGCGCGCCATCGGAGAAAAATCCGTAATCGTCCACCACGATGCGCGCACCAGGCTCGGTCACGGTGTCGAGCCAATGCAGTGCGTCAAGAATTGGTTGATAGAAATCGAAGTCGACATACGCAAACGCGACCTTGCTCGGAAGCGGCGCAGTGCGAATCGTCTCTTCAACCCATCCTTGTTTGATGTGCACGCGATGCTCAGGAAATCCCGCATCGCGCAGTTTGGTTTCGACCAACGTTCGCGCGCATCGCATCGTGCCCGCATACGCGTCCATCGTTCCCAGTTTGAAGATGTCGTCGATCAACTTGTCTTTGGCCGAGGGTTGCGGCAGTCCTTCGAAACTATCGAACAGCCAGAGATTGCGGTCGTGACCGCGCGTGTCCGCCGACAACTCACCCGCAAGCAAACGCGAGGTTGCGCCTTGCGCGACGCCGAATTCGCAGACATCGCCGGCGTTGTCCAACGCATGCTGCAGCGCATCGCAGAGATAGAGGCCTTCGCCCACAGATGTTCCGATGAGTTGCGCGAGATCGCGCGAGCGACCCTTGCGCTCGCGCAGTTGCGCGAGAGCTCCCATGCGATAGAGCGCTTCGATTTCGCGCGCGTCGCCTTCGCGCAAGGCCACCAGTTCGGTCGCACCAATTCCGTCTGATGCGGCCTCTTGGCGATAGGCCTCCACACGAGAACTCAGACCGAGTCGTTGCAAGAGATTCATGATGGGCCGAGGATATCGTCGCTCGCGGCGGTTGGTGGCATCTGTGCGTTCTCAACGAGACGCGCGATGGTGGCGTCATCAAGATCGGCGCGCGCAAATCGCAGTTCGGCGAAGCGCGCCAAGGTGCGGCGATCGAGTTCCAATGGAATCGGTTCGGCGGCGATGCCTGCGGCGAGTCGGTACGAGGCGCGCACTGGTCCAATCAATCCGGTCGCACGTAGCACTGCGACAAGTGTTCGGCGCATCGCGCGCATTGCCCGCGTGGGCAGCGGCGGCCCTGATGCAATTCCTTTGGGCGCGGGAGCAGTCCAACGCGCGAGTTTCTTGTAGTACACGATTCGCGCACTGCCAATGAGACCAGTCGCGTGTAGCCCATTGATGATGATTCGCCGCGCCCGCAAGCGGTTGCGTTCGAGCCATGCACGCAACGATTTTCCAACGCGGGCGCTGTACGCACCAGCACGCTGCACCGCGGGTTCATGGGTGAACATCAACCACAACGCACCAAACGCTTGCGGCAAGCTTCGACGCGGAACATGCGCGAGCAGTGCGACAAACTCGGCCAATGCCAACCGTTGCTGCACCGTGCTGATGCCGCCCTCAGACATGTGCGAACGAATGAGCGGGCAGTAGCGCATCAGCAGTCCCGCGTGCGCCGCGCGCAACAGCCAGTCGACGTCAGAAGCGATGCGCAGGTCGGTGCGGAAGAGACCAATGCGCTCATACACCGCGCGTCGCGCCAACACAGTGGGATGCGAGATACGCGGAAGTGCCGCGATTTCAAGGGGAAACCATCCATCGTCACCGACGCGCAGCCACTCGCCGCCTTGTGCGCGATGCATCATCAGATCGCCATGAACGAGATCGCAATAGACAGATGTCGCCACTTCAACGGCGCGCGCGATCTGTTGTTCATCGAGCCAATCATCGGCGTGCACGAACTGCACGAAGCGGCCGCGCGACCGTTCGACGCCTTCGTTGAGCGCGGCGTACAGGCCCGCATCGGGCGCACTGCGCCAGAACGAAATGATGTCCTCGTTGGCGCGAATCACCTCCACGGTGCCATCGGTGGATCCGCCGTCGAGCACGATGTACTCGATGTTTTTCCACGATTGCGCGCGCACCGAGTCGATCGTGCGCTGCAGCGTGCTCGCGCGATTGAGACAGACCGTGACGATGCTCACCAGCGGTGAACCATCTCGATCACGGTCATCACGCGGGTGCGCGGCGACAGTCGCTGGGCGCTGCGGCATGATCAACGCGCGACACACGGCGAACGCTTTGTTCATGGACGCGCCTCACTCATTGATTGACCTTGTTCACGCGAGGCTCGTGGCTCGCCTTGCGAACTCATCCACGCACGCCATGACGCAGCTTGCGCATCAAGTGAAAACTCGCGCTCGGCAATCAAACGACCCGCGGCACCGAAGTGATCACGCGCCGCGGCGTCGCAGGCAATCTCGCGCACCACATCGGCGATGAGTCGTGGCTCGGCATCGGCGATGGTGCGACCGTTCACACCGTCGCGCGCAATGTCGACAATGCCACCACCACGCAAGGTCACCACTGGGCGCGCGCATGCACTTGCCTCGAGCACGGTCTGACCAAAACTCTCCACCGCGGAGGCGGAGAGATAGCAATCACATGCGGCGTAAAGAATGGGCATTTGTCGTTCGTCGCTGACATAGCCCAGTCCGCGCACGCCGCGATACGCCGCAGATCCGTAGCCAAACGCGACGAAGTTGATGCCCTCACGCTGCAAGATGTCGACGACGTGTTGCAGGACGACCCCGCCCTTCTCGACTTGCCCCACATCAACGGCGCCAAAGAGAACGGTCGGTTTCTCATCGACGCCCAGCAAGTGACGCGCGAGCGAACGGTCGATCGGTGCGAACAGTTTCGTGTCCACACCAAGACGCACGATGTCGACGGTGGCCGCATTTCCAAACGCGGCATCGGCAGACGCTTTGGTCCACGTGCTGTTGGCCACCAAGGGCACGGCGGTTTCGACGAAGACATGACGACGGACCATCCACTCATCGGCGATGAGTTCACTCGACAGCGCGGGATATTTTTCTGCCGTGGGACACGACGCGTCACAGCCCGTGAGGAATTTGCGGCAGGTGTAGGGATGCGCGCAACGCCCAGTCAGATGGTGCAAATCGTGCATGTACGCAACGGTCGCGATGCCTCTACGCGTGAGCGCCTCAAGCACTGCAGCGGACCACCCCGCCCAATGAAGATTGCCCGCGATGACCAGATCCGGTTGCAGCCAGGCCACCATCGCGAGCAGTTCGGGATCACACCGACGTCGTTGGCGCGAATCCATGCACGCCGCCGCAGGAACCGAATGCACGCCCAACCATGTTCCACTGAACTCGCGTCCGCGCGGAACAAGCGCCGCCACACCTGGATCACTCGCAGCGACGACCCGTCCCTCGTGCAACGAGCCTGCGCACACCACGGCGACTTCGTGTCCGTCGAGCAGCAAGCTCTGAATCTGTCGACGCATCGCGGCACCCGCGCCGTATTCGAAACCGAGATCGCTCAACATCACAATGCGCAGCGAACCGCGCGCACTCAGGCGCTGCGCCATTTGCTCGAGCAATGCATGCGGCGGGTTCAGTACCACGACTGTGTCCAGCGTGAAGCTCCCCAGTCGTAGAGAAGGTGTGGACGACGCTCGTACCAACCGTTTCGACCGAGGAATTGCTTGATTTGCGGCGGCGCATGACGACGGAATCCCACGCGCAGAGTCGCGTTCAGCCGCGAGGGAATCTTGCCACCGCTGCGCAAAAAAACTGTGCGCGCTTCATCGAGGTAACTGTTGAGCGCGACCGCAGTCTTCTGACCTTCGCGTCGACGAAAACATCCGAGCGGAACTTCGACGCACCAGAGTTGCGCCATCGACAAGAAGCGCGACCACAACTCGTAGTCACCGGCAAATTGCAGCGAGTGATCCATGCGCGAACCGGCGCGCTCCCACAGCGATCGTCGCCAGAAGGTCGACTCTTGTTGGATGAATCCATCGGCGGGCCAACCGCACGCGGGAAGAAACTCTCCGCGCTTGGAACCGTTGCGACTAAAGCCTGACAGTCGCGCAGTGGCGATCATCGCACCCGTGGCATCGATGGCGCACGGGAAACCGCTGGTCATGAATTCGACATCAGGAAACTCTTGAAAGAGTCGCGTCACCGTGCGCAATGTTCCGGGCAACCACTCATCATCGGAGTTGAGCCAGGTCATGATCTCGCCGCTCGACTGCGCGAAGCCGCGATGAATCGCGTCGTACATGCCGTTGTCTTTGCCGCTGTGAATGTGGGTGAAGTGCGCGCGGTGACGCTCGACGATTTCCATGGTGTGATCGGTGGAGCCGCCGTCCATGAGAATGTGTTCGACGCGCGGGTATTCCTGCGATTTCACCGCGAGAATCGTGCGTTCGATGAACTCGGCTGAGTTGAAACTCGGCGTCACCACCGTCACCAACGGAGAAGGCGAACTCTCGCTCACTGCCATGTGCGCACTCCGCACTCTGGCCGCGTGCGCGGTGAGAACACGATGTCGACTTGCCACAAACATCCATCGCGCGGGCGCGTGACGGGCTCGCATAAATCAACTGCCATGAATCCGCGCTCCCACATCCACGCGCAGAGTTCATGGAAGATCAAACTGTCGGATGCGATGCGAAAGGCATACGCCTCGATGACGACGAGCGACGCCTTTTGCAGCGTGTCTTTCGCGCCTTCGAGAATGGGCACTTCGTATCCGTGCGTGTCGAGCTTGATCAGGTACGGGCCCTCAAGCGAGCGCTCGGCAACTTCGAGATCGATGGTGGTTCCCGCGAGCGGGATCCAATCAGCACAGCGTTTCTCGGAATGCACGCGACCGCCGTAGGGATCTTCGGTGCGCTCGAACCACAACTCGGTGCGCGCAGGTCCAACCGCGGCGATCACATTAGAAAATCCAGGCCGCGCGGCGCAGTAACGGTCCAACGCTGGACGATGCACTTCGTTGGTTTCCATGAGCAACGCCTTCGCTTCGGGAAACGCGTGACGACTGAGTTCGGTCCAGCGACCATCGGAAGCGCCGACATCGATGATGGTCTTGACTTCAACGCCGCGAAGCATCGCGCGCGCCAACGCGGCCTCGGTGGGAAGCGGCAACAGTGAGGCAGTCGGCGCATCAACCGCCGCAGAGGCCGAGCCACGAATACCGCGAAATCTCGCAGTCGCGCGCCGACCGAGATGCTTGAGCAGTTCGCGCCCCGATGCCAGTGTCGAGCGCAGTTGCTCGTTCTCGAGTTCCGCTTTGGCCGCGCGGCGCGCCAGGGATTCGTACTGCGCTTCAAGCGTTGCGAGCTTGTCCAACATCGGTTGCGCGAACATTCGCAACGCCAACATCTCGAGTGATGCCGATGTCGGGGAGGGGATGTCTTGCGCGCTGCTCATGTTTCCCTGCGTTGCTGTGTTCATCGTTGCAGCAGCGGTGCTACTTGCGGTGTTACTCGTGACATCACTCATGCAGCCGTCAAACTTTCTGCGAGGAGCGCGGAGTAAAGTTTCATGTACGAACGCGCCTGGTGCGAGAGTGCGTAATGCTTCAACGCATGCTCGCGCAAATCCGCGCGGCGTGTGCGCAGCGTGGGCAAATCATGAACTGCGCGCACCATCGCACCAGCGAGCGCGGCGACATCACCCATGGGAGCCAGATACGAAATCGGTGCATGGGCCAACATGTCGGGTACGCCGCCGACGGTGAATGCTGCGCATGCAGTGCCGCACGCCAGTGCTTCAAGCACACCGTTAGGAAGATTGTCTTCGAGCGAGGGCAACACATAGAGATCGCTGCCAGCCACGACACTGGCGAGTTCGGTGCGACTGAAAAGTCGGCCAGTAGCCAGGGTTCCTTCGGGCAACTGCACGCGATCGACATTGCCCAACACCACCAAACGCACGGGACTCGCGAGCGATCCCAGCGCATTCAATTGCGCGCGCACCAACTCCAGCGCGGCGCAGAGTTCTTCGAATCCTTTGCGTCGTTCTCCCGCCGCATCGGCGCTGAACAGGATCACTGCTTCATCGGGCTGCACGCCTAATCGCGCGCGACCCTCGTCGCGCCGCGCAGGAGTAAAGACATCGAGATCGACGCCGTAAGGGATCACTTCGACTTGCGAGCCGCGCAGCAGAGCACTCGCGCGAACACGCTCCGCGAGCCACACGCTCGGCGCAACGACGGTGAGTGGGCCACGCGCATACTGCGTGAGCTTCTCCTGAAAGATGGCCGACACCAATCCATGTGGATCGCTCGCTAACTGCGGGCATTCGCGGCACGAGTGACGCCACTGCTCGCAACCCGACGCGTAGTGGCAACCGCCGGAATACGCCCATTCGTCATGCACCGTCCACACCACTGGCTTCCCCAGCGCGAGGAGTTCGCCGATGCCGCGCGGATCGATCAGGCCAGGAATCCAATGGAGATTGATGACATCGGCGCTGCGCACCAACGGATGATCGGCTGCGGCAATCCCTGCAAAACCCGTGGAAAAGAAGGTGTTTGAAAGCGCCGTGCGATTGTTGTGAATCCAGTGCAACGCGATCTCGCGCCACGCGCCCGCGTCGACTTCGTTTGGAGTCGCGACACACACGCGCGGGTCATCCGACTGCCGCTCACGCACCAACATGTGGCTGTCGACACCTTCCGCGACCAACCCGACGTGCAAGCCATGCGCGGCTCGCGCGGCGCCACCGCTTGATTCGAAGGTGCTGACGTGAAGAACTCGCATCGTGTGTCGTTCTACCACAAGTCGTGTTCAGGAAGTTTGCATCGATGATGCTTACCCACGCAGGACGTGCGGAGTCTTGTCCCACAACTGCGCCACCTCGAAGCCGGTCGCGGTGAGGCACTTGGGTACGCGGTGCGCGCGCATCGTGTGCACGCGCGTGACTACACGCACTGCGCTAGTCATGGCCATGCGCAGTGGATGAACTCGCGCGTAGTCAGGAACACCGCGTCGTTGGCGCACGGTGCGCATCTCCTCGGCCCCCACCGTTGCTTGCACCGTCGCGCTCTTGGATTGCTCATGCCAACGGAACACGCCGAGAAACTCGTCGCAGTGAGCGCAGCGCCCCGCGTCAAAGAACCGTGCGAACAAATCGTAATCCATCGCAAACTGAAGTGACTCATCGATGCCCCCGACGCGCTGGTACAAGTCGCGACGCCACACCGCGGTTTCTTGATGGGTCCAAGGGAAACGATTGAGCCAGAAGCGCGAGTGCCCCGGGAGCAGTCGATAGCCGATCACGCGCGCGGACGCGTCCATGATGATGCGATTTCCATGAAGCATCTCGCGGGACGGATCACGCGAAAATGCCGAGCGCCAAGCGCGAATCGTCCACGGCAGATGCATGTCGTCCGAGTTGAGCCAACTCAACAGTTCACCGCGAGCGAGGGCGAACCCTTTGGCGATGGCGTGCGCTTGTCCGCGATCAGGCTCGCTAATGCACGCGGCCAATCGTGGTCGCCAATGCTCAAGCACCGCGAGCGTCGAATCTGTCGATCCGCCATCAATCACGATGACTTCTAAATTGGCATCCGCTTGCGCAAACAAACTGTGCAAACACTCGTTGATCCACCGGCCTTGATTGAATGAGGGCACCACCACGCTGATGAGTTCGCGACTGCCTGAGTCAGCGGACATCTCTCATGCCTCGATGCGTTCGAGTTGCGGCGCTGGGTTCGCACTTGCAGAGTGACGTGGTGCATCGATGTGATTGTCCTGCATCACACCGCTCGGGTCTGCCGCGGGGAATCCGCCCACGGCGTGAGCTTGAGGCGACACTTCAACGCGCGAATTGCGCTTGCTCCACAAATCAAAGCCCGCGATTCCCATGGGCCGAAGGACAAACCTGCGCATTGCGTACGCCGCCAAAGGCAAGAGTTTGGTGCGCGAGTGAGTCAGGCCAATCTTGAGTGTTTCGAGATCGGCGCGCGAACGAAATGTGTTGGAGATCCCGCCTAAACGGAAATTCGAGAGCACGCGATCGAGATGACGAAACTGCTTCCCCCGCCGCCAGCAGCGCTCGAGAAAGTCATAGTCCAGAGTGGTGCAGAAATTGGGGTCAAAGCCTCCTAACTCCTCGTACACGCGCCGACGCACGAACGTCGAACAGTGCAGCGTGCGGCTTTGAACCCCGAGACGATTGACCCAACATGGCGCGAGGACGCCGAGGTCTTCGCCTTGCGTCGAATGGAAGCGCGCGTTGCCGTGGACGACATCAAGCTCGGCATCGCGCGCAAACGCTTCCATCACATGACTTGCCGAATCTGATTCAAGCCAGTCATCAGCGTTCACTAAGAACACCACGTCGGCGGCAAGTTGCGCGATGGCTTGGTTCCATGCGTGCGCAATTCCCATGGGCGCATTTTGTGTGATGAGTTGCAGCTGAATCGCGCATCCACGCGCGCGAATCGCGGCAAACTCGGCCTCGACCACCTCGCGCGTTCCATCGGTCGAACCGCCGTCAATCACGATGTATTGGGAGGGCGCACGTGTTTGAGTGATCACGGAACGCAACGCCGCGAGGACTGATCCCCGTGCGTTGAGTGTTGCCGTTACCACACCGTATGAGAGCGCCATAGAAGAGTCCTGACGCGAAGTATAGTGAACTCCGTTGATCGCCTTAAGACACACGCGCGCGGCTGCGAGCGGTTTCTCGGACGGTTCCGAAGGTGCTGAGACCTCTCTGTTACGACCGCTTTACCGCAACGCTCTATGGCGACTTTCGTTCTTGTCAATGGCATCGGAGACGCCGTGATCTCCTTTCGCGGCTCGCTCGTGCGCGACCTCGTCGCGCGCGGTCATCGCGTCGTGGTCTCCACGCCTACGCCGCTCGAACGTTCTGCCTTGGATGTGGAACGCGCGATCAAAGACCTCGGTGGCGAATGCGTTTTCGCGCCACTCGATCGGACTGGAACCAATCCCGTTCGCGAACTTTTGACGCGACGACACTACCGCGCACTCTTCGAACGCGTCAAGCCCGATGGTGTTTTTGCGGCCAACCCAAAGCCGGTTTTTCACGCGATTCCTGCTGCAAAACACGCGGGTGTGTCGCGTCGCGTCGCCATGATCACCGGCTTGGGCTACGCGTTCACTGGCAGTTCGTTCAAGGCGCGCCTCTTGCGCATCATCGCCTCGAGGCTCTATCACAACGCGACGCGCGCGGCAACGACGACCATCTTTCAGAACCCCGACGATCGTGCGTACTTCGAACAAGCGCAACTGATCACGCGCGACAGTGACGTGCGCATGACTGGCGGTTCGGGTGTTGATCTGATCGAGTTTTCCCCGGTCGCCGCGCCGACGAGCGCGCCAGTGTTTCTCATGATCGCTCGATTGCTCGGCGACAAAGGCGTGCGTGAATTCGCCCACGCCGCGCGCGTTGTTCGTGCGCAGCGCGCCGATTGTCAGTTTCGTTTGGTCGGTTGGATTGATGGAAATCCTGCGGCGATTGCCCAAGCGGAGCTTGATCGTTGGATTGCAGCCGGCGACATCGTGTACGCGGGGCGACTCGATGATGTCCGCGCTGAACTCGCATCATGCAGCGTGTTTGTGCTGCCTTCGTATCGCGAAGGAACGCCCAAGAGCACGTTGGAAGCGCTCGCGACCGGTCGACCAGTGATCACCACTGATGCGCCTGGTTGCCGCGAAACCGTGATGAGTGATGACGACGAGTGCAACGGAATTCTCGTGCCCGCGCGCGATGGTGATGGGTTGGCTCACGCGTGTTTGTCACTTGCGCTTGATGAAGAGCGCCGAGTACGCATGGGACATCATTCACGAGCGTTGGCGGAACGCCGCTTCGATGTCCGCCTCGTCAATGCGACCATCATGGATGCACTAGGCGCATGAGTCGATTCCTCTTGCCATGGTTTGATGCGAGCATTGCCATCCCCCGCGCGTGGCCGCCCGCGCGTGTGGACTGCGCGATGGATGCACTCATTGCCGTACGCGCGCGCGACCGCAACGGTCACCTGTTGCACACCATCGCGGCGGTGATTTTTGTCTACGCCGGCGCGCTCAATCAGGCACCCAACGGAATTGCTACCGCAGGTTTGCTGGCAATGGCGCTCGCGCGATTACTCGTGTTTCCTGCGCTTTTTGCGCCCCTTTTGCGTTGGCCTCCGCTGTGGCTTGGACTCGCGTGGGTCGCGTGGAGTGCGCTCTCGGTGACATGGTCGCCCGCAGGACCGAGTGCCTTGCGTTGGTTGGCATCTGACCGACTGCTGTTGACCACGCTCGCGCTCTGGCCCGTGCTCGACCGCGCGCGACTGTTGGCGTGGACGTTGGTGCTCGCCGCCACCACCAACGCAGTGACGCAGTGCATGCAAAGCCAGGGCATCGTGTTGTCACCACGCGATGGTTCATGGCGCGCTGCGGGACTCGCGCACGTTCCCGCAGTGGCGGCGATCTGGTCGGGTGGCGCACTCCTCATGATCATGGGGCTGTGGTGTGACGCGGGAAAAATCACGCGTGCGGTGCTCGGGGTGATGGCCATGTTGTGCGCGGCGGGCGTGATGCTCGCCGCATCGCGCGGTCCCGCGCTGATGCTCGTGCCCGCGATCATCGTCGCCGTCGCAATGCTGCTCATGCGCGGACTTCTCTCACGGCAGACACTCATGACCGCATGCATCGCGTTGCTTCTGCCTACGGCACTCGCGCTGTACTTCGTAGGCGGACCGTTCTGGCGCTACCTCATGGGCGCACTGCACAGTCCCGATCAACCCGCGGCACTTTCGGTGGGAATCCGCTGGTTTTGGTGGCAAATCGCGCTCGAGCAATGGGCCGCTCATCCGTGGCTCGGCGGAGGCTTGGGAAGCTTCGCGCCCTTTCTCGCGGCGCACGACGCGACGCGCGAGTACGCCGCGCAGACGCACATTCCCTTGGCGCATCTTCATCACGTACATCCACACAACACCTACATACGCGCGTTGACCGAATCAGGAATCGTGGGTCTGCTGTTGCTGCTTGGACTCGTCGCATCGCTACTGCGCGAGGGCTGGCGTCGCTCGCGCACTGATCCCGTCGCCACCGCCGCGTTCGCTGGAATGCTCTATGTGTTTCTTGCGACCAACACTGAATGCGTCGAGCTCATGAATGTCGCGTTGACGCATGTCGTCATCTTGGCTGCGTTGTGTGCGCTTCCCCGCGCGACGGGATACAGCGACATGTGCTCGACCACCACACGCGTGTGATACGCTCACTCCATGTGCGGAATCGCGGGATTTCTCGACATTGCAGGAGTGGTGAGCGATCCACAGGCGACGCTAAGCGCGATGGCGCGTCGCCTGATTCACCGCGGACCTGATGATGAGGGCATCTCGTTTGATCACGCCACGCGCTGCGGTCTCGCGTTTCGCAGACTCTCCATCCTGGAACTCTCTCCTGCGGGACATCAACCGATGCTTTCGCGCAGCGGACGTTTTGAAATCGTCTTCAACGGTGAGATCTACAACCACGGCTCACTGCGCGACGAACTCATCGCGCGCGGTCACGTCTTTGCTGGACGCTCGGACACCGAAGTCATGCTCGCGATGTTTGAGGAGTACGGCTTCGAGCAATCACTGCATCGCTTCACGGGAATGTTCGCCTGCGCGGTACTTGATCGCCCGCAACGCGTGCTCTGGCTCGCGCGCGACCGCTTCGGCGTCAAGCCCCTCCTCTACGGATTGAGCAACGCACGCGCGGTGCCATCGAGTGATTTCATGCTTTCTGCAGGGGATTCGCTGGTGTTTTCCAGCGAGCTCAAAGCGATGCATGCGATGCCGCGCATGTCGCTTTCGGTCGATCGCGGCGCGTTGGCGCTGTTCATGCAGCGCGGTCATGTTCCCGCGCCGCTGTCGATTCATCCCGAGGTGCGCAAACTCGGCGCAGGTTGTTGGCTGCGCGTCGACATCGGTGACCGCTCTGTGCAACAACACGCGTGGTGGAGTTCGCGCACACTGGTGCAATCGGGTGTGCACTCGCCGTTCCTCGGCAGTGATGAAGACGCCATCGAAGCGGTGGACCGCGCGATTCTTCACAGCGTGCGCATGCGCATGGACGCCGATGTTTCACTGGGCGCGTTTCTCTCGGGCGGTGTGGACTCGACTGCGGTCGTCGCCGCGATGCAAGCACAATCAAGTGCGCGCGTGCGCACCTACACCATCGGCTTTGACGATCACGCGCGCAACGAGGCTCCCTATGCGCGCGCGATCGCGGCGCATCTGGGCACCGATCACACCGAGCGCATCGTGACTGGTCGCGAAGCACTCGATGTATTGCCGCGACTGATCGAAATCAACGACGAGCCCTTCGCCGATTCTTCGCAGATCCCCACACTGTTGCTGTGCGACTGTGCGCGCGCGGGCGTGACCGTTGCGCTTTCGGGCGACGGCGGCGACGAACTCTTTGGTGGTTACTACCGCCACTCATGGATTCCGCGTCTCGCCGCGCGACAACAAAAAATTCCGCACAGTGTGCGCCGCGCGTTGGCGCGAGTTCTTGCGGCGACTCCGCGTGTGTTGACCAACCGCATCGGTGACGCGTTGGCCGCGTTGGCGCCGCACATGATGCCCTTCGATCGCGCGGGCGATCGCGCGCACCGTCTTGCTGGACTGCTCACGCACACGGATCCGTGGGCGATCTATCGCTCGTTGCTCTGCGTGTCCAATCAACCACTCATGCTCACGGAGGCACTCGCACCTCCCCGAACGACGCTCGATTCTCTCGAGGAATCGGCTGCCGAAGTGGATCTCAGCACCCAGCTCATGCACGCGGACATCGTGGGCTACCTCGCTGATGACATTCTGGTCAAGGTGGATCGCGCGAGCATGGCGGTCTCGCTCGAAGCGCGCGAACCGCTGCTCGACCACCACCTCGCGCACCTCGCCTTCTCGTTGCCTGGTTCGATGCGCATTCGCCATGGCGAGCGCAAATGGATCTTGCGACAAGTGGTTGATCGGCGCGTCCCCCGCCATCTCATGGCGCGCCCCAAGATGGGGTTTGGAGTGCCACTCGCCGCATGGCTTCGAGGTCCGCTGCGCGCGTGGGCCGAAGATCTTTTGGCCGAAGACCGATTGCGCCGTGAAGGCTTTTTGCACGTGAAATCTGCACGCGCCCGTTGGCATCGCCTGCTCGAAACCGGCGACCCATCTGACGCGGCCGACATCTGGAACGCGCTGTCGTTTGGCGCATGGCTCGCGCGTTGGGGTCGCGGCTGACGTGAGGGGTGCGCGAGGGTGAGTTACCCCAAGTCGGCTGCATGGAGTTGATTCCCAGCAATTGCCGATAGAGAAGCTCCGAGTTGGTGTTGTCCGTCGGAGAGAACCTCACACCCCATGACCCACTACCCGACGCACACGCCGATCTTGCTCTCGCCTCCTCACCTGTCGGGCGAGGAGAAGCGCTTTGTCGACGAGGCTTTCCGCACCAATTGGATCGCTCCGCTGGGGCCCAATGTCGACGGCTTCGAACGCGAGATGTCGGAACATTTGGGAGTCGCGCAGGGTGCACGACTCGCTTGCTGCGCGACCTCATCGGGAACTGCGGCCATCCACCTCGGACTGATCTTGCTCGGCGTGAAGGCTGGCGATGTGGTGCTGTGCTCTGACTTCACTTTCGTGGCGAGCGCCAATCCTATTCGTCAACTTGGTGCGGAACCAGTGTTTGTTGACAGCGACGAAACCAGTTGGAACATGTCGCCCGTCGCCCTGCGCCGCGCCATCGAGACGCTGGTCGCACAAGGCCGTCACCCCCGCGCGTGCATCGCGGTCGACCTGTACGGTCAAGGCTGCGATTACCCTGCGTTGCAAGCTATTTGCGATGACTATGACATCCCGATTCTGGAGGACGCGGCAGAGAGTCTCGGCGCGTCGGTGCATGGGCGTGCCTGCGGAACGTTTGGTCGGATGGCTGCACTTAGTTTCAACGGAAACAAGATAATTACAACTTCTGGCGGCGGAATGTTGGTCTCTACCGATGCAAGTTTGGTGGAACGCGCGCGCCATTTGGCCACGCAGGCGCGCGAACCCGCGGCGCACTACGAGCACGTCGAAGCGGGCTTCAACTACCGCATGTCCAACGTCTTGGCCGGCATCGGTCGCGGTCAACTTTCCGTGCTCGCTGACCGCGTCGCTCGCCGACGGGCGATCTTCGCCCGCTATGAAGCAAGCCTTGCGCGCCGTCCTGGAGTCCGCTTCATGCCCGAGCCCGTGTGGAGCCGCTCGACCCATTGGCTCACCGCGGCCACGCTTGATCCTGCGGCGGCAGGCTGCACGCGCGACGAACTTCTTGCGGCGCTCTCGGCGCAACGAATCGAGGCGCGACCAACATGGAAGCCCATGCACATGCAGCCGCTCTTTGCGGGATGCCGCATGTTTGCCCATGATCCTGCGCGTCGACCGGTGTCGCAGCGACTGTTCGAGCAAGGCATCTGCCTGCCCTCGGGAAGCGCGATGAGTGATGAAGATCTCGCGCGTGTTGCGCACACCATCGAGTCTGCGCTCTCACCCGCGCGCGCCGCGGTTGCGTGAGCGAGTGGCCATCCGAATCGGCGCCTGCGACGCGCGCCATCAGTCCGCGAATTAGGATGCATCGCATGGCAATTCTCGTCACAGGTGCAGCGGGCTTCATCGGCTCGCACGTCGCACATCGGCTCCTTGATCGCGGCGAGGAAGTCATCGGGGTCGACAACCTCAATGATTACTACGACCCCACGCTCAAAGAAGCGCGCCTTGCGCGATTGAGCGTCAAGCGCGGGTTTTCGTTTGTCAAACTCGACATCGCACAGCGCGACGAGATGGAGCAGTTGTTCGCGCGCCATCGCTTCGCGCGGGTGGTGCATCTCGCAGCGCAAGCGGGTGTGCGCTATTCGATCACCCATCCGCACGCTTATATTCAATCGAACATTGTCGGCTTTCAGAACATCCTCGAAGGATGTCGCCAACACGGTTGCGCGCATCTGGTCTACGCCAGTTCGAGTTCGGTTTACGGCGGCAACGCGCGACTTCCGTTTTCGGTGCACGACAATGTCGATCACCCGCTTTCGCTCTACGCCGCAAGCAAAAAATCGAATGAACTATTCGCGCACGCGTACGCGAATCTCTTTGGATTGCCTTGCACGGGGCTGCGCTTTTTCACGGTGTATGGACCGTGGGGGCGGCCCGACATGGCGCTGTTTCTCTTCACGAAAAACATTCTTGAGGGCAAGCCGATTGAGGTGTTCAATCACGGCCACCATCGCCGTGACTTCACCTACATCGATGACATTGTCGAAGGCGTGGTGCGCACACTCGATAACCCCGCGCGCGCAAATTCTGCCTTCGATGCGACGGCTCCTGACCCTGGAAGTTCGAATGCGCCGTGGCGCGTCCACAACATCGGCAACGCGCAATCGATCGAATTGCTCGAGTACATCGCGGCAATCGAACGAGCCCTCGGACGCAAGGCCACGATGAACATGTTGCCGCTTCAAGCGGGCGATGTTCCCGACACGCTTGCTGACGTGAGCACACTCGAATCCGAGACTGGCTACCGACCTTCGACTTCCATCGAGACCGGCGTCGCGCGATTCATCGAGTGGTATCGCGCGTACTACAGCGCGTGATGCCTCTTCGGCTACCCTGCGACCATGGCCAGCGTTTGCTTCTACTTCGAGCTGCATCAGCCCTATCGCCTCCGTCGGTATTCGGTGTTCTCCACCGATCCGTTTTACTTTGACAACGAGGCCAACGAACGCATTCTTCGCAAAGTGGCGGACAAGTGCTATCGCCCCACCACGCTGAAGATGCTTGACCTCGTGCGTCGACACGACAAGCGATTTCGTTGCTCTTATTCCATCACTGGGACCGTGCTCGAGCAGCTGCTCAAGTGGGCGCCCGATGTAGTGGACACGCTCAAAGCGCTGGTGGACACGGGCGCGTGCGAACTCATCGGTGAAACGAGTCATCACTCGCTGTCGTTCTTATTCTCGCGCAGTGAGTTTGATGCGCAGGTCGATCTGCATCAGCGCCGCATGCAAGAAGTTTTCGGCGTGACCCCAAAGGTGTTCCGCAACACCGAGCTCATCTACTCCAATGAACTCGCGGATCACATCGCGGCACGTGGCCAACACAAAGCGATCCTCTGCGAAGGCGTCGATCGTTTGCTTGGTTTCCGCTCGCCCAACTATCTCTACGCACCTCCAGGGCATGGCGAGTTGTCTGACCGGCCCGTGAAGTTGCTCCTGAAGAACTACCGCCTCTCCGATGACATCGCGTTTCGATTCTCCAATCGCGGTTGGAAGGAATGGCCTCTCAGCGCCGAGAAATTCGCGGGTTGGGTCAATCAGATCAACGGCGATGGGTACATGTGCAATCTGTTCATGGACTACGAGACCTTCGGCGAGCATCAGTGGGCTGACACGGGAATCTTCCAATTCCTCGACGCGTTGCCCGGTGCGATCTACGACATCAATCAGGGACACAACGACTTCCTCACGCCTTCGCAAGTGCTCGACTGCCATGAGCCCGTCGGCGAGTACAACGTCGAGAAATATGTTTCGTGGGCTGACAGCGAACGCGATCTCTCGGCGTGGTTGGGCAATCCCATTCAGGACGGCGCAGCGAAAGAGTTGTACGCCCTCGAAGCGCCAGTGAAGGCGCGTCACGCTGCGGGTGATCCGTACATTCTTGAGGACTGGCGCAAGCTCACCACCAGCGATCACCTCTATTACATGTGCACCAAGTACTGGTCGGACGGCGACGTGCACAAGTATTTCTCGCCTTACGACTCGCCCTACGACGCGTACATCAACTTCATGAACGTGATCGATCATCTGCGCACGCGCGCGGGTGCTGGTACGCCGATGCGCGTAAAGAGTCCGCCGCAAGCTGCTCACTGAATCTTTCCGCTTCACAAGTTCACTCGACAGGATTGTTGGATCTTTTTCCATGACACGCCAAGAGCTCGCTCAACAAATCGCCGCCGCATCACTGCTTCACGGACACTTCGTACTGCGCTCGGGGCGAACGTCGACGTACTACCTCGACAAGTACTTGTTTTCGACACAGCCACAGATCCTCGCGCGCTTAGGTCACGAGTTTGCCGCGCGCATTCCGCAGGGAACGCAACGACTTGCCGGCGCTGAATTGGGCGGAATTCCGCTGGTTTCCAGCGCAAGCATGGCTACGGGTCTGCCCTGCCTGTTCATTCGCAATCAGAAAAAGGATTACGGCACAGCCAAGCAATTGGAGGGGCGCGTCGAGAAGGGTGATCGCGTTGTCATCGTGGAAGATGTCGCCACCACCGGCGGTCAAGCACTCGAGGCGGCGAAGGTGCTCCGCGATGCAGGCGCGGTGGTCGTGGCCATCATCGCCACGATCGATCGCCTCGAAGGCGCGCGCGAGAACATCGAAAAAGAAGGCATCGCCTTCGACGCGATTTTCACGGTGCACGATCTGGGCATCACTCCTAGTGCGTGAGTGAAACGCGACTACTTCGGCGAAGCGGGCTCGGTGCTCGCGCTCGACGCTGTCGACGCGATCGGCCTGACCAACATTGGATTCTTGCGCGTATGACGCACAAGGACGGCGATCGCGGTCAATCCCAGCGGCGTCATCACGATGAGTTCGGCGCAGCGATGCACCAGCTCCGCGACGATTGCTTGCGACATGTCGACTTGGCCGTGAGAGATGAGTGGCGCGAGCAATCCGATGACCCACTCGCGAATGCCTAGGCCATTGGAGACGATGGGCAAGAGCGTGGCGATCACGCTGACGCTCGCGAGCACGATGGCGCTCTCGAGATCAATCGGTGCGCCCACGATCTGAAAGATCGACCAGTAGCGCAGCGTCCACAGCGCCAACTCCACTTGCCGCACCAGCAGTGCCTGCGCGAGTGGGCGCAAACGCCTTGAAAACAAAGCAATCGCCAACACCGTGGGCGCGACCAAGGCCCACTCGCCGTCTAGCTTGAGCGCGCGGAGCGCCAACAGGGAGAGCAAAAACAGCGAGGCGACTGTGCCGCTGAGCGCGATGGCTTCGATGATGGTGCGAATGGTTTGTTGCGCGCGAATCCCATGGCGCAATCGGTGATAGGCAACGCGACCGACGAAGCCCGGCTTCAGCGGAAGGTAATTGGCGAACGCCGTCGCCGCGATGAGTGCTTGCATTTCCCAAAACGGAACCACCGCAAATCGTCGTATCAGAATGTGAAACAGTGTCGCGCTCAGCACCACGCCCACGGCGATCGACGCCAACACCAACGCCACGGCCATCGGTGGCGGATCGCGCAACGCTTGCAGTGCGGTACGAAACTGCTCGCGCTCATGCATCGCTGTGAAGATCGCGCCCGCGAGACAGACGAGACCAAAGATGAGTCCCGCCACGCGCAAGATTCGTTTCGCGCGCGCGGGTTCGCGAAATTTCATCCAGCGCATCACCGGCATGCTTGCGCTCCGCCGTGGTTTGCAGCGGCGCGCGCCACAAAGATGAAGCGAGAACCGCGCATCATTTGGTGAGGTTTAGTTTCTCTCGTTGCGCTTCGACCGTGTCGCTCATCCAACCGTGGAATGCCTTGGCAAACGCGGCGATCTTGGGGTCCAAGGAGAGCATTGCCTCGGCAAGACGTGGGTCTTCGGGACGCTTGGCGCGTGTGGAAATCCAAGCCATGCGCGTCAGCGTGGTCGCATCAGACTTGAACACCGCCTCCATCATCGCAAGTTCGGGCACTGCGGGCATTGCTTCGACCGCGATACCCGCAGCTGCATTAACCATCTCTTGCGCGAGGATGGCTTCATCGGGTCGCCGAGGTTTGGGGCAAGCGAAGAGCAGCCACGCGCGCGTCTGCGGAGTCACGCGCGCAGCCGCGTCAGCAAGCACCGCGCCCGCAGGCACGAGTGCGTCATGCACGGATGCATCGACGAGTTCAGGCAACTTCGAAGCGCGCGCCACCGCGTGCGCCAACATCGCGACGGTCTCCGGGTTCACGGGACGCGTGGTGTCGGCGAGAGCGGCCAATTCACTTTCGACCCACGCAGCGGTCATGCGAACGCCAGTGATGTGAATCTCCGGTGACTCGGTCTCGAGACCCATCGGTCCTGGCTCAACACCCGAGTTGGTGGTGCGCCAATTTGAGATGGCATGCACGGAAAGAAACGCGCCCGCGAGCGGGTCTTCGCGCAACAGAATGCTCGCGTCGGTCAGCGAAACATCGAGCGCAATTTGCAAACTACCTCGAGGTGGAATTGAGAAAATTCGGTCCACTGCGACGAATGCAAATGGTGGTTGCGAGGCGACGCGGCGCGGAACATTGACTGTCGCTGTGACGGTCATGGTGTCCTTGATCGGGCCTTCCGCGCTGATCGCCAGTGGCCAATCACTGCGATTGATCAGCTCAATGTCGAAGATCATCGGGTCAAAGGGTGAGACCTCGCGCAGGCGCGGCTGCACCCGCATCATCATGGAATTTGCGCCGAGTTTCATCAATTCCAAGAACGCGGGAGGAAGCGCCGCGGCGGCTTCGACTGCTGCTGATTCTTTCATGACACTGACATCGTTTCCCAGCAGCACGCGCAATCGACTGCGCGCCCACAAGCCCGTGGCGGTGGCGGGGCCATTGCGCGCGATGGCGAGAAATCGCTGTGCCGCACCTTTCTTGTCTCCCAGCAATTCGTCAGCGGTTGCGACTCCAATCGACGCCATCGCGTCGTCCGCGGGTTGCAACAACAACTGCGCGCGACCGGCGGCGACTTCGCCTTTGCGAATAGAAATCCAACCATCAAATCGCGCGCGCGCTTCCGCCGAAATCGGCGCGATGGTGTTGGCCTCGTCGATCCACTCCACCGCCGCGTCGACATCGCCCGCAAACCACAACTGCACCATCGCCCCCTCGAGCATGACTTGCGCCATTTCGAGCGGCGGTGTCTCGCGTACCTTCAACAGCTCCAAGCGAAACTTGAAGGCACCTTTGACGCCTTGGATCTCTTGCGCGAAACCTTCCGAGTTGACCGCGGCAATCATTGCGGTGGCGTTGATGAGCAGACTCTCGCTGAAGGGCAGACTCAACTCGCGGCGGCGTTCCATGGTGACATTCACGCCGCGACGTTCGAGCTCGGCAACATAAAACGAGTTCAGCTGTTTTTGTCGTGTGCGAATGAGCGCCGCCGCGATTTCAGTCTGGTCCGCGCCCCACAACGCAATCACGAAATCGGCGAGCACCGTGTCGTACGAATCGCTGGGAAGTTGCGTCGCGCGAAAGCTCGTTTGAACATTGAGGATCTCGCACGCCGCGTTGTACGCGCCGTAACTCATGCACAAGTTCGCCAAGGCGAGCGCAACCGAGTCTCGTGAAGGGTTCGCCGTGACCGCGGCACGGAGCGCTTGCGCTTGTTCCGCGGGACCTGGCGCGGTGGTGCCGAAGTATCCCGCGGCAACTTCCGCGGCTTGCGGAAACGAGCCATCGAGATCAAGCGCGCGAAGCAACTCGCGCTCGTATCCCGCGCGATCACCGGTGCGTTCGAGCAGAATCGCTCGATCAAACGCGATTCGTGCCGCGACCGCGTGACCAATGCGCGCGACCGATTCGGGTGCGAGCAGTTTTTCCGAAATCGCCAATCGTTCCTCTGCCGTTTGACGATCGTCGATGCGATGAAGCAACCGACGCAGCAGCACGATCTCGTCCCGTGGTTCCAACTCGTTGAGCCGCTTGAGCGCACGCATCTCGAGATGACCGGCCTCGCTCTCACCCTCGCGCATCGCCGTGGCGAGATCGAGCACCAACCGCCAAATGTTGGGGTTGTCGGGATTGAGTTCGACCGCTTCTTCAAAGAGCATCTTCGCGGCATCAAGGACACCGAGATAGACGGCCTCGCGCTGCAAGAGATTGCGTGCGCGCTGGGCGAACGCGCGACTGAGGCGTTCGCGGGTGATCGCCTCCATCGCGGGGTCGACGGGGAACGAGCCGAGCTCCGCCAACGGCGGAACCACCATCGGCACGGGCGGAGTTGCGGCAGCAGCGTCTTGGGTCGCGCTAGGAATGGGCGCGCTGGTCGACTCCTGTCCCCACGCGAGCGACCCTCGAGCCGAGAGCCCGAGGATCATGGACGCGAGGGAAAGCGAAGCGAGGACGCGTGTCGAAATCATGGGTTGCTCTCATCGGCTCAGCAGCGGCGCCAAGATCGAACAAGCGATATGCGATTGCGCGGATGCGTCGCTCGCCACTGGCGGTTCATTGACAGTCGCCCCGTCATGGATTAGCGTCAACAGCTCCCGCCGACTAACGGTATCGGGGATCGCGATTAAGACGCGCGCCGCATGGCTCGCGTCACCGTCGATTCTGCGACCGCTCCTGAACGACCTGAACACTGAGAACCGAGCGCCATGACTGTGCGACCTTCTGTGCCAACCTCTGTGCAGGCTTCCCTCCCCGCGCGCGCGCAACTCTCGGCGCGACCACTCTTCATCCTGTGCGCCATCGCCGCGAGCCTATGCGCTTCGGCCTTGGGTCAGACCACGCTTGACCGAGGGATCATCGCCACCGCGGCACCGCTCACCGACGCGCAAAAGGCGGCGGTTTCGACCTTCGCTGCGAGCGCGCTCGATGCGATTCGCGATGGCACTGACGCCACCGAGATGGTGGACGCTCGTTGGACGCTGGTCACACCCGCACGCGATCCCGCCGCGACGGCGCCGTTTCGCAAGGGGTACTCCGCGATTCTCATCACTGAGCTGACGCCGGTGATCAAGGGCAAGGATCTGCAACGCGCGGTCAATGCCATGCAAGTGATCCGCTTCACGCGCACATCCGAGTCGGTCGACGTGCTCATCGAGCGCAGCAACTCCGCGAGCGAGAACGATCCGGGAAAGCGCCTCGCTGCAGCGAGCCTGTTGGCGGACAGCTTCGAAGATCTCGACGCGAGCAACGCGTTTCTCGAAACCGCTGCGCGACGCATTCGCGACGCCGCAAGCACCGAGCCAGATTGGATCGCTTTGCAGCAGAAATTGGCTGCAATCTCGACGGCCGCCAAGCGCAAGGAACTTCCACCCGACAACGCGCGCAACATTCGCAAGGCGCAAGCCGAAGCCATTGCCGCCGTCGCGAAGTCGATCAAGAGCAACACCACCGCCGACGAGCGCATGCAGGCATTGCAACGCGCGCTCATTGGTGTGCGCAACGATTTGTTGCTGCTTCAGCAGGCCGATCGCACCGCTGCGGCCAAGACATTGGCTCCTGCGATGGGTGATCTGCTCACTGCATCAAGCACGCACTGGGAAGCTGGTCACAACAATGCAACGCTTGCGCCAAGTTACGCCGCAGTGGTGAACTCGTGCGAAGTCATGTTGCGTCTCATCGATCGCAGCGAGCGCCCGCAGGCGTACGTCGGCGCGAAGGCTGACGCGGACACGCGCGTGCTCGCGACTGCATGGGAAGCCAGCGACAAAGCGAAGTTCGACGCCGAAGTGAAGCGTTGGAACGCGATCGTCTCGGCGTCGCCCTACAAATGATCGCGTGAAGTCGGTCACGCGCGAATGGGCGCGAACCGGCGCGAACAGACGACGCGATGCACTCGACGCAAAGCGCACGCGCTGCTCGCGGCTACTGTGCACACTGTGCGTCTCATTGCACCCATCTTGGCGTTGGTCCTCGCGCTCTTGGCAGCGCTTTCGTTCGACGCCCCATTGCCGCCTGCCGATCTGGTGATTGTCGAGCGCAGCGATTGCTTCACGCTCGACCCCCAGCGCATGAGCTACCAACATGAGCTGCGCCGCGCGCGCGTGCTCTTTGAAGGACTCGTCAACCTTCGCGCCTCTGATTGCGCAATAATCCCAGGGGTGGCCGAGCGTTGGGAAGTCTCCTCGGACGGCTTGGTGTACACGTTCTATCTGCGCGCCGACGCCAAGTGGTCCAACGGCGAGCCCGTCACCAGTCACGACTTCGCCTACGCGTGGCGCCGCGCGATCCTGCCCGATACTGCGGCCGACTACTCGGGACTGTTCCTCTCCATCCGCGGCGCAAAGCGCTTCTTTGAGGCTCGTAGCGCGCAGTTGATCACGCTCGCGAAGGGCTGCGATGCGCAGATCGCCGCGGACGCATGGAGCGCCACCGAAACCGATTTCCGACGCAACGTCGGCATCAACACACCCGACGACCACACCTTCATCGTGTCGCTCGATCATCCGGTGCATTACTTCCTCGACCTGTGCGCCTTCCCCTGTTTTAGTCCTGTCCCGGCGGCGACGGTTGAACAATTTGTCTCGCTCGATCCCCAATCTGGTCGCGTCTCGCAGCGACATGGATGGACCAAGCCGGGCGCCATCGTGACCAACGGCGCGTATGTGCCCACGGTGTGGCGCTACAAGCGCGACATGCGACTCGAGCAGAATCCGTACTACTGGAATCAATCGGCCGTGCGCGCGAAGTCGATCGACTGTCGCACCATCGAGAACGCCAACACCGCGGTGCTCAGTTACGAATCGGGCGCCGCCGACTGGCTCACCGATCTTGGTCCTGAGTACAAGACAGAAATGTTGGCGCAGCGACGCACGTATCTCGAACGCTTCAAGGGCGATGTCGACGCGGGTCTTGCGCACGGGGAATTGCTCGATGAAATCGTGGGTGCGCTGCCACCGCCGCGCAGTGGAGAACGCCGTGATCTCCGCGGTTTCGACGCATTTGGCACGGACTTCTTCAGCTTCAACTGTCGCGATGCGATGCCTGGCGGCGCTGTGAATGTCTTTCACGACAAGCGCGTTCGCCGCGCCTTTGCGCTCGCGGTGGACAAGCAAGCGCTCATCGATCGCGTCACGCGTTTAGGCGAACGTGTCGCGTCAACACTGGTTCCGCCAGGCTCGATCACCGACTATCCGATTGTCGAAGGACTCGGCTACGACAGCACGCGCGCGCGCGCCGAACTCGCCGCCGCGGGCTACGAGGATCGCGATGGTGATGGCATCGTCGAGAACGCTAAAGGCGAAAAATTTCCCACCGTGGACATCCTCTACTCGACCGCGAGTCCCCGCTATCAAAACCTTGCGATGGCCATGCGCGATATGTGGCGAAGAGAACTGCGTGTCGCCGCCGAATGTCGCGGCAAGGATGCCAAGCTGTACAAAGAAGATCTCAAGAAGGGGAACTTCATGATCGCGCGCGGTGGTTGGTACGGCGACTACGGCGATCCCACCACGTGGCTTGATTTGCAACGCACAGGCAACGGCAACAACGACCGCGGATATTCCAATCCTGAGTTTGATGCGATGCTCGACGCGGCCGACGCGGAGCTTGATCCCAAAGCACGCTTGGCCAAACTCGCGGCATGCGAAAAGTGGCTTTTCACCGAAGAATCACCGCTATTGCCGCTGTGCAATTACGTCACGGTCTACATGTACGACCCCTCGAAAGTCACGGGGATGACCGATCATCCGCGACTCGAGCAAGACCTGTCGATTCTCACGCGACGCACGCAGCAGGCAACACCGTGAGCACGCAATCGACTTCGGTGGTCGCGCTGATCGCACGACGATTGGTGCAACTTCCGTTCATCGTGCTCGCGGTGTACACGCTTACATTTCTCCTCGCGTGGAGCATCCCCGGCAATCCGCTGGAGAATCCCGATGGCCGTCGACCGCCCGCGGAAATCGTCGAGGCGATGAAGAAGCAATACAAGCTCGACGATCCCGTCGCGTTCTACTTCGACTACCTCGGCAAAGCGACAAGCATCTCGTGGGTGTTGGGATACTCCGACCAACCGTTTGATTTGGGTCCCTCACTCAAGCAGCCCGATTGGACGGTGAATGAAATCCTCGCCACTGGCTTGCCCGTCTCGATGACGTTGGGTTTGTCGGCGATGTTGATCGCGCTCACCATCGGACTCACGGCGGGAGTGATCGGCGGACTCAATCCTGGTTCACCGCTCGATGGGTTCACGCAACTGCTCGCGATCATCGGCATCAGTCTGCCTAGCTTCGTCATCGGTAGCGCGATGCTCATGCTCTTCGCCGTGAAGTTGGGATTGTTTCCCGTGGGCGGTTGGGGCGGCGTCTCGTACATCGTGCTCCCCGCTTTCACGCTCTCGCTGCCGTTTGCCGCATATATCTCGCGACTCGTGCGCTTTGGGATGATCGAAGAAATGAGCGCCGACCACATTCGCACGGCGCGCGCCAAAGGGTTGCCCCGTTGGAAAGTCGCACTCAAACACGCGCTCAAGAACGCGTTCTTGCCCGTGCTCTCGTATCTCGGGCCTGCGACGGCAGTCGCGCTCACGGGTTCATTCGTGGTCGAAAAAGTTTTCGCAGTGCCCGGCATCGGACAACACTTCGTCGATGGCGTGTTGGGCAAAGACATCACGCTGGTGATGGGCGTGGTGTTGGTCTACTCGACGCTGATGGTCGTGTTCAACCTTGTGGTCGATGTGATGTATCGATTCGTCGATCCGCGATTGGGATGAGCGCGATTACGTCGCGACCGTTACTTCGCAAGCACGAGTTGCTGCGCAATGCGATCGATGAGCAAGCGCTCGAAGCGTTCGTCGCGCGCGACCGCTGTCCACATCGAGAGGTCACGCGGCGCGCGCGGATCGTCGACGATCGACACGTCTTTGTAAAAACTTCCCAACGAACACGTCCACGAAGAGCGCTGAAAACCAGGGCGAAACTGTCGCTCCACCGAAACGGTCACGCGCAGTTCGAGATCGACAGTGAGCTTCTCGACATCCGCGCCTTCGCCACGCGATGAACCAGGAAGCACCGGTCCCGCCAACGGAACCGTGCCTTGCGGAGGTTCCGGTCGAAATCCCGTGGGCACAAATTCAAAGCGCGCGCGGCGACGCTCCAGCGCGAGCGTGCCTTCAACGACGTCGCCAGTGGTCAAGTCCGTCCACTCCCATGGCTCCATCACCGAGCCTGCGAGGCGCGGCTTGGTTTCGATGGTGCCCGTGCGGCGATCGGAAATCTCGGGAACGAGGCCTTCGGCGCGCGCGACGGTGCAGGCGAGGTCAAACGCTTCGTCATAACGCGCATGCGGAACGGTCACGAAGCTCGCGCCCTTGGGGTCTGTCGCACAGCCGACAAGCATGAATGCAGCGGTGATCGAAGCGAACGCGGGTCGAAGCATGGGCGAAGTGTATCGAAGCAGTCCGATACCGAGCCGCGAGCCGAGCGCGACCTTATCGATCAAATTCTTTCCATTCAAAACGTGCAGAAAACATGACATCGACATGAGCCGAAAGTAGATTGTGAGGGTCGGCCGAGAGGTCGAGAAAATGTGAGGTTCGACGCGACTGCAACGCGAGTCGCGCGAACATGGTGAGGTCGTTCAGCGTCGATGCGTCGACGCAAGAGGCTCTCACGAGTCAGTCCGAGCGCGTGCGCCGTTTGTCCAAAGAGAAGAACCCGATTCCCATGCCACGACTTGATTTGAACTCAAAGCCCTTATCTCCCCGCACGCATGGCAACACGCGCGCGCGCGCACTCGTTGCTGCAAGCAAGGGCGCACTGACTCGCGCCACGCTCGCCGTGCTGGGAATTGCGGCCATCGGCATCGCAGTGGGAACCGTGGTGGCTCGCGGCGGCGGCGGGCAGACGCAAATCCCCGCCACGGCGGCGGATTTCTTCGAGTCAGGCACGCAGCCTAATCCCGACATCGAAGTGTTCGACGCCATCATCGGCGCGCAAAATTGCACCTATTGCCACTCGGGTTACGGAACCGCGGTTGCGCCGTTTGATACCTGGGTCACCAGCATCATGGCCCAAAGCGCGCGCGATCCGATTTTCCACGCCGCGCTGGCCATCGCCAATCAGGATGTAAATCTTGGCGGCTCGACATGTTTGCGTTGCCATGCTCCGGGTGCATTTCTCGGAGAGCGCACCAGCACTGGCACCACTGCTGACTTCATCCCCGAGGATTTCGACGGCATCAATTGCAACTTTTGCCATCGGGTGGTCAATCCCGAACTCGGCGCGTTGAGCGCCGTGGGATATCCCGGCGATGCTGCGGCGCCCGACGTTCCCATCATCAGCGCGTTGGCCGCGAGTGGTTTGATTCCCATCGGCGACGGCAATGCGCGCTACGTGGTTGATCCCGATGATGCGCGACGCGGACCGTTCAGCGATGTTCCGCAGAATCTCCACGGCATGTCGTCGAGCGGCGCGCCAGTGAAACTCATCACCTCGCCCTATCACCGTTCCAGCGAATTCTGCGGAACGTGCCACGACGTGAGCAATCCGCTCTACTCGAAAAACAAGAAGGGCCAGTTTGTCCTCAACGCGCTGGGGATGCCGCATCCCACGGAAGATCCCGCGGACATGTATCCCGAGCAGCGCACCTACAGCGAGTGGCTCAACAGTTCGTTCGTGAACGGCGTGGGCTTCAAGGATCATCGCTTCGGTGGCAATGATCCCGACGGCGTGGTCTCGAGTTGCCAAGATTGCCACATGCCCAAAGTGATCGCGGGCGGTTGCCGTTTCTATGAGTACGGCGATCCGTGGTTCGAGCGCGCCGACATGCCACAACATTCGTTTGCCGGCGCGAATACATGGGTTGTGCAAGCGATTCGCGAACAGAACGGCCCCGACGAAGCCGACGCGTTGGGACTCACGCAGGATCTGATTGATCAAGCGTCCGCGCGCACGATTCAGATGTTGCAGAACGCGTCGGACATGACGCTCACCCAAGTCGGTGGCGAGATCAAAGTGCGCGTGACCAATGAGTCGGGCCACAAGCTTCCCTCGGGATATCCCGAAGGCCGTCGCATGTGGGTCAACGTGAAGTTCACCAACGCGAAGGGCACAGTCATCGCTGAGCGCGGCGCGTACAACAGCTCGACTGCAGTGCTCACCAAGAACGACACCAAGGTCTATCAAACCAAGCACGGCATCACTGAAGCGGTGTCGAAACTCACTGGCCTTCCTGCGGGCCCTGGATTTCATCTCGCGCTGTCGAACAAGATTTTCCTCGACAACCGCATTCCTCCGCGCGGATTCACCAACGCGAACTTCAACGCGATTGGTTCTGGCGTCATCGGCTACAGCTATGTCGACGGCCAACACTGGGACGACACGATGTATTCGGTTCCGCCGGGCGCGACGAGTGCGACGGTCACGCTCTACTACCAAACCACCTCGAAGGAATATGTTGACTTCCTGCGCGATACCAACACAACCAACACCACGGGCCAAACCGTGCACGATCTTTGGGCGAGCACGGGCAAGAGCGCGCCGGTCGCGATGGACACGGCGATGATTTCGCTGGTGGCCGCAAATCCCGCGGACCTCAACGGTGATGGTGCCGTCGACGCCTCTGACTTGGCAATCTTGCTGAGCAACTGGGGTGGAACTGGTCTCGGCGATGTGAACGGAGACGGACACATCGATGGCGCAGATCTCGCGGCGCTGTTGAGCGCGTGGAGCTGAGCGCGCGCCCGCGATTCAACCGTGCAACACAACTCTCACACAGGCTCAGCGCAGGCTGAGCCTGTTTCTTTTGTCGCATCGAGTTTGTCGGAACCGCGACGCATCGCGATCAACGCGCGCGCGAACACGAATCGACGCGCGAAACACATCCACTAGGATGCCGCACTCGTGCAAACACTCTCCGACATCCGTGCCATGCTCGCCGCGCGCGGCCTTTCGCCCAAGCATCGATTCGGGCAGAACTTCTTGGTCGACCACAATCTGTTGCGGAAGTTGGTGGATGCCAGCGGCATCGGCGCGGGTTCGTTAGTCGTCGAGATCGGTCCGGGCACGGGCACGATGAGCGAAGAAATTCTCGCGCGCGGCGCCGAGCTCATCGCCATCGAACTTGATCGCGATCTCGCTGCGCATGTGCGCGAACTCTTCGCGCGTGAGTCGCGCTTCACGCTCATCGAAGGCGATTGCCTCGATGGAAAACGCGCGCTCAACGCCGACGCGTTGGCGCTCATCGGCGCGCGCCACTTCACGTTGGTGGCGAATCTTCCCTATCAAGCCGCGAGTCCGGTGATGGCCATTTGTGCCGCGTTTCCCCAGTGTTTGGGGCAGTTCGTCACCGTGCAACGCGAGGTGGGCGATCGATTGCGCGCGGCTCCCGGTGGCAGCGAGTACGGACCACTCACGATCATCGTGCAAGCGTTCGCGCACGTCGAACAAATCGCCGTGTTAGCACCGGGATGTTTCTGGCCGCCACCCGAAGTGACCAGCGCGATGTTGGCGCTTCGTCCGCGCGACGCAACCGCGATTGCGCATCACGAGACCGATGCGTTCGGCGCGTTCGTGCACACGCTGTTTTCCAAGCGACGCAAACAACTCGGCGCGATCCTCGGTCGCGATCGCACGTGGCCTGAAGGCATCGATCCGAAGCAACGACCAGAGACGCTGGCCGTCGCGGACATCGTGCGTTTGTGGCGTGCGTCGTCGTGAGGAGCTCGCGACTCGCTCGATGCGGCGAACTCGCCGCGTGATGATCGTTGTAGGCTTGTCGATGGTGCACTCTTGGCGCAAACGTTCGCCACATTGTGTGTCCACGAACGTGAATCGCATCGCTCTCACCACCAACGCGCACCATTCACCAGGTGTAGACCACCGTGTACGTCACCGCGCGCCGGCCTTCTGGCGGAACATCGAAATCAAACGCGATCGTGTTCGAATCCAACTTGGTGAAGTTGTCGCTCTTGGCTGAAATCTGCCAGTTGGTCCAGCGATAGAGACGCTCGATGATGCGCACAGTTTGCGCGCTCGACTTCTGATTGCGAATCTCGATGCGGAATGTTTCGGTCATGCGCTTGCCCGCGCTGTCGATGGTGAAGTCAGTGCGCACGCGTTCGCCGACGACGTCGAACGCTTCGCCCAGTTTGATCTTCACGGTTTCGTTGCGCGGCGTGTGATCGATGAGATCTTCGCCGATGAACTCCAGTGTGCCGTCGCTGGAATCTTCTTTGAACACGCGGATTTTCCCTGCAGGCAAAGGCATTCCCAGCGCGTTGTCCTTCTTGTTCTCGAAGCTCACCATGATCGCGGGCTTGCGCGTGTCACCGATTGTGAAATCGCGATCGACAATCGGCGCGCTCGCGACGCCGTACCCCGCGGTCCAATCGAAGATCAATTCCTTCTTCACCTTGAACGCATCCACAGGCGGAAAGAGCGCGATTTGCTGCGTCGAGTTTTCCATCACATCGGTCGCGCGCGGCAGCGTGTACAGGTGGTACTCGAAGAACTCTTTCTCTTGGAAACCGTCCGCGACCATCTCCAGCATCCGCGGTCGTGCTCCGCCGCCGCTGCCAACAGCGCCGCGTGAATTCGGCTGAATCGTCTGCACCTTTCCCGCGACAAGTTTGAGTTGCGCGCCGGGGTAACTCGCGCCGCTGAGATTCATCAGCGTCACCCAACCGGTGAGACTCGCCGACTTGTCCGCGCTGTCGAGCACGATGTTGTAATCCGCGCGCCAGGTCATTCCGCTGGTTTTGTAGGTGGTGCGTACGAGGTGATCGCCGCCCTTACCGCCACTCAGTTTCCACAACAGCGTTGGCTTGGTGAGCAATCCTCCGGGCAAATCGCCGAGTTGAACTTGTGCGCCGTTACTGGGAACGATGCGGATGCCGTCAATGGTGGACAGCACTAATTGACCTTGATTCGCGCTGAGAAGTTCGCCTTCTACATTGGACACGCTGTCGCCCATGGGCACAGAGAGCGTGATGGTGCGACCGATGTAGCGCTCCATCAACTTCGCGGGACTCACTAGATCAAACTGAAAGTTTTGTTCGAGCACCGCAGTGGCCGCGTCCTCAAGATCAGTGAAGCTCACCGTGGTGGGATCAATGAACGCGGCGACGTCAGTGAACGCAACAGTTCCGATTCCTGCAGGAATCGCCACATTGCGCACGACTTTGACGATCGCGTATCCCGGCACATCGTTGGCGTCGTAGCCACCACGCTCTGCTTGTATGTATCGCTGCGGATCGAAGCCGCCTGGATCCGCCGAGGAATACACGGTGATCGAAGTGCCTGCAGTTGCCACGGGCTTGGCGGCAGCAGCGGGTTTCGCAGCGACTTGCGTGTCTGCGTATGAGCTGGCAACCACGATGAAGGCGAGAGAACGAGAGAGCGTCAGGATGTACGTCGACATGATTCCTCCACAAGAGTTGTTGCCAGTTGATTTGAGAGCAGCGTAAGAGCAGCGCACGGTAGGCGTACCCGCGCAATAGAGCGATGCGTGATCAGCGCGATCAATTCGTTCCCGCGAGACGACGCACCACCATCATGAAACCCTTCTTCATCGCCGCATGCATCGCCATGCAAGCCGCGCCGTAGATGACTGCGGCGACCAACGTACCCACCACCAAACTGGTGCGCGCGGCGCTCATGTCGCCGAGACTTTCGGTGATGCTCGCCGCTGGATCCACCGTCGCGTAAAGCAAATTGAGCGGACTCGCCGCCGCAGCGGCCGCACCTAAGTAAGGAATGTTTTTCCCGAACCCGGTGGCGCAGACGCCGAGCACCAATCCCAGCACACCGAGGACGCCGATGGCGGACATGACCGAACCAATCGTTCCCTTGGTGCGCAGCGACCACTGCAATCCCACCATGATCGCGAAGCTCGTCGCGGCCACGAGATCGATGAGCACCAACAGCGCGCCTTCAGGCAACATGATGGGCAGCGTGATCGAACTAACACCAACTGTTTGCGCGACGGTGATTCCTTGCGCCGCGCCGAAGCCGCCCGCGAGCACATAGATCGCGATCACACCGAGCGTCACAAACGGAACCGCAATCATGGGCACCAAGAATTGTCCGATGCCGATGAGTTTTCCTGCGAGGTATGGACCGGGTTGGATCGGCGTCGTGAGCAAGATGTCGAGCGTGCCATCTTCGCGCTCGCGACTCACGGCGGTCGCGCTGAGACTCACCGCGGTCAACAACACCACCGCAATCTCTGCACCGACAACCGCCAAGAGCGCGAGTCGCAGGTCAGTCGAAGTGATCGAGCCTTGATGATGCAATCCCGCGAGAGTGATGCCCACGCACGCGCCGAGCGCGAGAAACGCCCAGCGACCAAACACGCCGCCGACCGATTGTTTGCGCAGCATGTTTTCGCGCCAGGCGATTGGATTGTGTCCAACACGTTGTGAGACGCGCGTTCCGCCGACGCCGACGCCCGTGCCCAAGATCGCGCGCCACCACACGATTTGCGCGCCGCGCGTTCCGATCACGCGCAGACGCACGGTCGACCACACAATCATCGCGAAGCTGAGCACAACGCAGAGCACGCAGAAAGTCGACGTAGGTGATGTGTAGAGGATGGCCAGTTGCGGCAGCGGCACTTCGCTGGGCGCGTAGGCGATGTACGTCGTCGATTGCAGCGCGCTCTCGAGCGCAAGAAACGGATTGAACGCGGTAAAGATCGTGGTGTGCGTTGCGCCGCTGCCGACGCCGATCGATGCCGTGCTGCGCGCGTAGGTGTCCGCGGCGTAGGTCACGAACAGGTACATCACCACCGCCGCGTAAAACACGAACACCGCGCGTTTGCCCGCGCTGCGCGTCACCGAAAGCGTCACCGCGATGGTGGCGACGATGAGCGCGCTCGAGGCCGCGATCGCGTACGCGGTCATGATCGACGAGCCCGGAACGCCGCCGAAGAACTGAGTGAGGATGAACAGCGGCAGCGTCGAGAGCAGCAGCGCCAACACGAAAAACAGTCGTCCCCAGAGGTTGCCGAGGACGATTTGCAGGTTGGACAGCGGGGTGGTGAGCAGGATGTCCCACGTGCGCGGATTTGCCTCTTGGACGATCGCGCCCGCCATGAATATCGGCGTCAAGACGCAGATAAGCGCGACTTGTCCCAGCGCGACCAGCGAGAACGCCGCCGCGCCGCGCGTGGCCAGCTGCTTCATCGTGCCGTCGGAACCGAGCAGGCCCAACAGCAGGATCGCAATCATGATCGCGAGGTAGCCCGCCCGCAAAAGGAGGTGGCGCGCGCGCGTCGATCCGCCCGAAATGATCCGCACCGCGATGGGATTGGTGGGCAGAAGATTGGAAAGCCAAACGAGCGCAGCAGGCATGCGCGGGGAATCCTACCTTGACAGAAGGAGCACGGCAGCCGATCCTCTACCTGTCCGCGGATGCGGACCGAACGGCGACTTGAGCCGCTCGACAATTTTTCGGCTCGTCGAACAGGCTTTGCCGTTCGCGACCGTTTGCAGGAGTTGGCGTGTGATGCACGCATTGCTCATGAATCGTTCATGCAATGCACATCGAACGCTCTCTCCCCCGCGCAGGTGATCTTGAGGAACCTCGCGGGATAGATCGACCTAGCACAAAGCCGGACTCGCCAATGGTGGCAACGGCACCCAGCGTGAGAGCTCTCTGAGAACGCTTTGAGAGCGCCTTGAAAACATCGTGACAGTTTCCTTAGACCATTCACTCTGCACGCAACGTGCGCTTCTCGACGAGTCTTTCGTCATGGAAGCGGCGGCAACTGCGCATGCAGATCGCTGTGGGACAACCCACGGATGGATTTTTCTGAACTGACACGACCAGAACTCACGCCCTAACTGCTTGGAAGATGACGAACGGCGCGCGCAAAGCCGGTGCAAGAGGCACCCGGCGAGTAAGTCTTTTTGCCCGGAGGCGCGCGTGCCAATTTCATTCCTGTATCCCGTCTGTGCGACGGTTCTTCCGACAACTCTTCTGCAAACGAATCCTGGGTCCTCAGGGAACTCTGACTTCGGTATCGCCGCGATCTTGGTCGCTGCGGGCATCGCACTCATCGTCGGCGCCGTCGTGGGTATCGTCACTTTGACTTACGCGTCAGGCCGCGGCATCAAGAGTGCGCAAGCCGAAGCGACGCGCATGTTGACCGACGCGAAGGCACAAGCCGAACTCACCGCCGATGCGTTGCGCAGTGAAGCGGAGAAGAAGGCGCGCGAAATCGAACTCGCGGCGGAGAAGGCTTCCTCGGAGCGACGAAGTTCAATCGAACGCGAATCGAAGTCGACTCAAGCGAAACTCGACGAAAGTCTTACGCGCGCGACCAAGCGCGAAGAGACGCTCGATCGCAAGCTCGAATCCATCGAAACCCGCGAAGTGCGTATCGACGCGCGCGAGGCCGACCTCAAGCGTCAAGACGATGAACTCAAGCGCGGCGGCGAAGAAATCGAGCGCACGCGGGGCGAATTGCGCGGCGCGTTGTCCAAGCTTTCGGGACTGTCCGCGGAGGAGGCGCACGAACTCTTCCTCACCGAAGTGCGTGAGCAAGGCGCGCACGATGGCACGCTGCTGCGTCAGCGCATCATCGATGAAGCGACCCGCGACGCGAAGAACAAGGCGCGCGAAATCACGCTCATGTCGATTCAGCGTTACGCCGCCGAGAACGTCGGCGAGTCGACGGTGCGCTCCATCAAGATCACCAGCGAAGACATGAAGGGCCGCATCATCGGTCGCGAAGGCCGCAACATTCGCGCCATCGAAAAGGCCACCGGCGCGGACATCTTGGTCGACGACACGCCAGGCGTGATCAGCGTCTCGTGCTTTGATCGCGTGCGTCAAGCGATCGCCGCCGAAGCGTTGCAACGATTGGTCGCCGACGGACGCATTCATCCCACGCGCATCGAAGAGCTCGTCGAACAAACCAAACGCGACATCGAAGAACGCATCATCAAAACCGGAAACGACGCCGTGGTCGAAGCCGATGTGCGCGGACTGCATCCCAAGATTGTCGAAGCGCTGGGCAAGATGCACTTCCGCACCAGCTACGGACAGAACGTGCTCCGTCACTCGATTGAAGTTGCGTTTCTCTCGCAGATGATCGCCGACCAACTCGGCCTCAACGGCGCGATTGCGCGGCGCGCGGGTCTGCTCCACGACATCGGCAAGGCGATGGATCACGAGATGGAAGGCGGACATCCTGCGATCGGTATGGAGTTCCTGCGCAAGTTCGGCGAGAAGAGCGAAGCGGTGCTCAACGCTGCCGGTGGTCATCACGGCGACATCCCCGCCACCACCGCGTACACGCCGATCGTCATGGCCGCGGATGCAATTTCCGGCGCGCGTCCAGGCGCGCGTCGCGAGTCGATGGAGCTGTACATCAAGCGCCTCGAAACGCTCGAAGCGATCGCGCGCGAGCAACCGTTCGTCGACGAAGCGCATGCGATTCAAGCTGGTCGCGAGATCCGCGTCATCCTCAACGCGAAGAAAGCCGACGACGCCGTGGCCTTCCAAATCGCCGAAGCGATTGCCAAACGCATCGAAGCCGAACTGACATTTCCCGGCGAGATCAAAGTCACCGTGCTGCGCGAGACCCGCGCGGAGGCGATTGCGCGGTGATGTGGTGGTGTGATGTGGCGGTGTGATGTGGTGGTGTGATGTGGTGGTGTGATGTGGCGGTGTGATGTGGCGTGAAGCCGCATCGTGATCTTGTGACATGCTCTTTGTGGCGAGATCAAACTCACCGGTGAGTCGTGTCCGCTGAGCGTGAGGAATTGCGATGCGCGTGCTCTGCCAATCGCAACGGCGCTTTGTCACCCCGCTTCATCTCGCCTCGAGCACGCTCGAGATTCGCGCGCGCGGCTGGACCGTTCTCTAAGGTTGGGAAATCGAGCGATTCACTCCGACGTTCGAATCCGATGGCCTCATCGTGACGCCGCCAAAAATGTTGGCCATATATCAGATGGAACTGCACAAACGCGTGACGATTCGGTGACACTGTGAACTGACACGAACTCGGGCAGGTAATGCCGGTGAAGTCGGCACCTAATGACATTCCGTGGCGACCACGAGCGCTTCGCGCACTCGAAACTCTTGGAGTCATTCCCTTATGGCGGAATTGCAGGACTGGAACATCACCAAGGCGGAATGGGACGGAGTCGCGCAACGAGTGGAGCGCGCGCACTTCACTTTTTACATGCTCGTGCTGGCGGAACTGCTCGTCGCCGCGGGGATGTGCGCCGCGTGGTACTTCCTGACGGCACCGATTTCACTGCGATTCTTGCTGTGGATTGCGCTCGCACTGGTGATCCTGGTCGTGGGTTCGGTCATATGGGCTCGACGAACGACTCCGCGCTGGCTCGCGTTCCTGCCCGTGGTTTGGGAAGCGCGTGCGTGCGCATGTCCGTGGTGCCGAACACGTGTCGACAGCGCGCCGTGCGAGGAGCATGGACTTTCGGCGCAGGAGCAACCACAACTGTTGGCGTACTTCGAAGCGATGGCGACGCAAAACCTGCACGCGCTCACTCGCGCCAACGATGAACTGCGCCGCACGGCGCTCCGGCTGCGTCGGCCCACCAGCAAGTGGAAGATTGTGTGGGAGTGCGTGTTTGGTCCCTATCGCCGCGCGAACGCGCGTGCGATGGGCATCACGGCCCACCCCGACGCATCATTGGCGACGCGTCTGCGCGCGACGGTTCCGAAGTTGCTGATGGACTCGTTGGGTCTCGCGGTCGTTGTCGGTGTTGCGTACTTCATCCTCGGTCGAAGCACGTCTCTCGCCATGCTTTCTGGCTGTTGGTGGATTCTTCCCATGACGCTGGTGATGAGCGTGGTCGGCCCACTCTGGCGACAAGGCCCGCTGCGCTGTGCGAAGTGCCAGCACCTGTGCGCGGATGCCAACCCCACACGTTGCAATGAGTGCGGCGACGATCTCACACGCCCCGGCGCGGTCACGCGCAAGATGCGCATGCCTCGATCTCGCTGGGCGCTCGTGCTCGTTCTCCCGATGCTGGCGATTGCGATTCCCACGGGCGGTTTCGGCGTGGTGAGTCTGCTTCCGCTCACGACACGCGTCTGGTGCTACTCGTGGATCGAGCCTTCGCCACTATTCTTTCAAACGTTGAATGTCGCGACTCTCTCGCCCGAGGAAGCCGCCGCGTGCGCGGATCTCTTAATCGCCAGGGCTGCGCCGGATGGACCGCGACCGTTGTTTGATTTCGATTTTCTGGCCAACGCACTCGCGTTCGGCATGGTGCCGCAGAGCACGCAAGAAGTCGCCGCGCGCGCGGTCGTCATGGCAACGCTCGAAGTGGAAACAGTAGACGGGGTCACGCGCGCGATTGTCGTGCCGCAACTCGGCGAGTCGATCTTTGGTCCC
>QWPW01000018.1 GCA_003671025.1 Planctomycetota bacterium | reverse complement strand
TCCCAGCACCTTCTGGGATGGACCGTTGCTTGAGACTCCGCGCGTGATTGGTGAAGAAGGCCAGACCATGATTCTGGTGAATCAAGGCGCGATCAGCGTCGACCACGGAACCATGGCTCTCGGTGTGGCCCTCGCTGCGGACAACGGCTTTGGCGTGACCGGAATCGCCTCGAAGGCGCAAGGATATTTCTTCCCCACCGTTTCGATTGAGGAAGGCTTCCGCGCGCAAAACGCTGTCGCCTCCGCGCTTGAGTTCTTCGAAGTCGGCGACATCCTCAACTTCCCATGGACTGCTGGATTCGGCCGTCCGATCTCGGCTGATCTCGGCTACTGGACGCTGCTGCGCTTTTCCTCCGATCTTGGCATCACTTGCCTGATCGCAGCTGGTGACGACAACGCCCAGGTCACCGTCGACGATGGAGAAACCGAAGACTGCGGCGCGACCTTGGTTGGCTCGGTGCTCCCTGGCAATCTCGTCCAGGGCACACTCGATCCGTCTTTCTACCCGGGCTTCACGGTGTCTGAGCGGGCATGGAGCCAGAGTTCAACCACCAATCCGCTCTCCGTGCTGCGCACTGGTTTGTTCACCTCGGTGATGTCGAACTACACCCCACCAGAAAATCCGATCGAAGACACGAGCGTTGACTGCTCGGGTTGGGGCTGGGCGGTCTGCACCACCGGAACTCCCGATGGCGCGTTCGGTGCGGCGATTGTGGTGGGCGAGAACGATGTTCCGCCCGGAGGCCTTCCCTCCGAGGCAGATCAGCTACGAACTTACACCCAGCTGTTTGGTGGAACCAGCGCTGCCAGCGCCATGATGACGGGCGTCGCTGCCCGTGTTCAAGGGTTCGCCAAGCAGGTGTACGGCACCGCGCTCGCGCCTGAACAGGTTCGCGGCGTCATGGGTGGAAACGTCTTCCTGCAACATCCCTGCTCCGGTCAAGATGGCGAAGATGTCTCGTACGGCCCAGACACTTGCCGCGGCGGGCCGTGCGGCGATCCACCAACGCCTTGCGATGAGTGGTACCGCCACGAGGTCGTCGGCTTCCCCAACATGACCAACTTGGTGGTGTCGGTGCTCAGCGGCAACTTCTTTGACGGAAACGAAATCGGCATTCGCGTCATCACCGGACTGCGCGTTGCGGGTTACAGCTTCTCGCCGTTCCTCGTCCGCGCATTGGACAACAACTATCTCCGCATGCAAACCGAACGCGGCCGCGCGGGACAAGTCGAGGAAGGCCTCACCTATCTCGCGACTGGTGGCACCACCGACGTGTTGGTTGACCTTCTCCCAAATATCCAACTTCCAGAAACCACCGTGAACTCGTTGGGCATCGGCTACGTCTCGCGAGCCACACGAAACTTCGTGTTCGCAGGTGCGTTCGTGCGCAACTGGGAGATGAATCGCTACGAGTTCATCGGAGCCGAATTGCTCACCACCCTCCCCGCGCCCTATGGATACGACCTCCCGATCGTGGGCGACTACAACCCCTATCTCAACTCGGCCACTGGCAAGGTACAGATGCGGTTGTGGACATGCAGTTTGGGTGTGGCGCGATCGTTCGAAGTGTGGCACGACCTCATCGAGATTCGTGTCAACGATCCGCTCATTCCCGTGCCATAAATGGCGGCGTTCATCGAAGACAGCATTCAAGTCCGTCAAAGTTCGCGTCAGAATCGATTGATCAATCCGTAAATCCGTCGCGGGGGCAAATCGCGACGGACTTACTCGCTCAGAGAAATAAAAGGTTTCATCCATGATGTTCAACCGCACGTTCGCACTCACCGCTTGCACGCTCCTCTCCGCTCCGATTGCCTTCCTGAGTACCGCCTCAGGAGTCGCACACGTGAGCGTTCCCGCCGCGATCGACGAAAGCGTCGTGGCGAACGGTGAACTTCCGATTCATCTCTCGCCCTTGCTCCCGCAAGCGATCCCCACCATTGCGCTGCCCCGTGGCGCCGCCGAGGTTGGCTTCCTTCCCGATCTGCTCGACCGGATCGGCGGCAGCACGATCTTCTCACTGACGCAGTTCCCGATGCCAAGCGGCAACACGGTTGATCTGGTGCTCAGCGAGTTTGATGTCCTCGGCGATCTTCACACCACCAGTGTGATGAAGGTGAACGCGCAAGGCGAGACCTACTCCGATTACGCGATGCGCCCCAACATTCGCTCGTTCCGCGGCACGATCGCGGGCGAAGCGGACTCGTTGGTCTTCCTCTCCTTCGGTGAGTCGATGGTCTCGGGATTCATCAACGTCAACGGACGCATGCACAGCATTTCCAACGGTCCCGATGGCTCGATGCCGGTGGTGATCACCGATATCGCGAACCTTCCCGAAGGCGCGATCAATTGGACCGAGTGGCAGTGCGGCACCGACTCGATCAAGCAGCCCAACGCGGCAGGCACCGAAGAGATTCCCGCCGAGGGCGGCATCGCGGCCCTGCCAATCTGCAAGACCATCGAGATGGCCTTTGAAACCGACAACGAGTTTCGCGGCCAGTTCAGCAACACGCAGAATGCACTCGACTACGGCGCGCAAATCGCCGCCGGCATCAACGTCATCTACTACGCCGACGAAAACGTCTTCCCTGTCCTGAACTTCCTGCGCGTGTGGGATGTGGGCACGACCGATCCGTGGAGTTCGGGCGACATGTGCGGACAGCTCGGGCAGTTCGCGGATGCGTGGGGCGGCGGCGGTGGTCCAGCTGGATCCACTCCGCGTGACTTGGCGCACATCATCTCGTCGCGCAATCTCGGCGGCGGTTGTGCTTATCTCAGCGTCGTCTGCAACGCCGACAACGGCTTCGCCTGCTCGGGAAACATCGAGGGATCTTTCCCCTTCCCCAACGGCGCAGTGGTCGATAACAACAACCAGAACTGGGACATCATCGTGTGCGCCCACGAAATGGGACACAACAGCGGATGTGCGCACACCCACAACATCGGCGTTGACGGATGCGGCAACGGCAACTGCGCCGGCGCGAGCAACGGCACGATCATGAGCTACTGCCATCTCTGCCCCGGCGGACTGGCCAACATCGCGCTCCACTTCGCCGGTGCGAACATCGCGCAAATGGACAACCACATCGGTGGCGCCGGGTGCGTCACCGCGCCGTGCCCGATCACTGATCCCACGCTGTTCAAGGCGACGGATGGAACCTTCCTTGACGCGTGCGTGCTCACATGGAACACACCCTCGATCCCTGGACTTGGCTACAACCTTCAGCGCAAATTGAGCTCTGCGGCGGTGGGCGCGTTCGCGTCGTTGGTGAACTTCGCCAGCAACGCCGTCGGCACCTTCGCTGACGTCACCGCGACCCCCGGATTCAGCTACGCCTACCGCATTCGCTCGATCAAGGCAGACGGCACTCCTGGAGAGTGGGTTGGTCCAGAAGACGGCTACATCGGTCTTGCTGGTCCAAGCGACCTTGAGGCGAGCGACGGCCTGTTCGACGACAAGATCGCGTTGACGTGGCTGCCAGCCGAAGTCGCACCGACGAAGTACCGCGTCTTCCGGTCGACCCTCGGCGGTGCGCCGCTGTGGATCGACGAAACCACCGAAATCTACTACGACGACACGGGAACGTACACCACGCCAGATCCAGATTACGACTCGGACGGCGATGGCACTCCTGGTCCCGATCCGATCCCCGCCACTGAAGTTGGTGTCGTCTACCGCTACGAAGTGCGCGGCATCCTCATCGCAGGTGTCGAGGAAGCTCAGACCAGCGGGATCAACGACAACGGCACCCGCGCGTTCCCCGCGCCAACCAACTTCAAGGCGTCGGGCGACAACGACGGCGCAACGCCTCCGTTCACCGATCGCGTGAAACTCTCTTGGTCTGGCCAAGGTCCATCAACGTCGTGGCAGGTCTACCGCGCCACCGATGGCGGCGACTTCGAGTTGATCGAGACCCTCGCGGGCAGTGCGAACAACTGGAGCGACTTCGATGTGTTCGACGAAGTCAACTACATCTACAAGCTGAAGGGTTTCAACTCGCTCGCTGGTTTTACGGCGCCGAGTCTTCCGGACGTGGGATTCAAACTCTCGTCGCCACAGATCGTCTCGGCTGCCGATGGCGAGAGCACGACGGGTGTCGCCCTCCGTTGGAACCACCCTGCCAACTGGATTCCTGGCGGTTACGCGGTGTGGCGTAAGGTGCAGGGACCAACCCCATGGCCCATCGCTCCGATTGCCCAAGGCCTCCCTGCGAATCAACTCACCTACACCGATACCACCGCCGTCACTGGCGAGGTGTATGTCTACGCGATCGCGGCCTTCTCCGACACGTTCAACACCCTCTCGTACCGAGGCTCAACCAACACCGGTTACGCCGCTCCTGCTGCGCCAACCAACGTGGCGGCGAGCGACGGAACATTTGCTGGTTACGTGAAGGTGACGTGGACTGCTCCGTCCGCCGCGCAGTTGACCTACAAGGTTCTCCGCCGACGCTTGGGTACCGCGGGTAACTTCGCGCAGATCGGTACCACCTCGCAGCGCTCATACTTCGATGCGAGCGCGACAGCAGGCATCGTGTTTGAGTACCGCATTCGCGCCGTGGCTACTAACGGCGCGGTCTCGGTCGCGAGCTCGATCAACACGGGTTACAAGTACGTTCAGGATCAGTGATCACTGGTCATGAGTGGTGAAGGACGCGAGTGCGTCGAAAGTGAAAACTCTTCCAGCAGCCCTGACTCGCGTCGGGGCTGCTTCTTTTTTCCCACTCGCGTGTGTGGGTGGCGACGAGTGTTGCCGCGATTTCGCCGGGTACTTCGCTCGAGATTCAATCCGCAAAGCCCCCGAAAAATGTCTGAGCCGAAGTGCACAACATTCAGAGATTTCTGAAAGTTCGAACACATGAGAGCAGCAGCGAAACTAGACTCATGTCTTCGCTATGTCGATCGCTGCCAAACCCCCACTCGCTGTCCCCGCCGCAACCAAGCACGATGAGGTGCGACTTGCCCAAGATCGCTTCATCGCGTTTTGGAGCGAGATGGGAACGCGCTGGGGCGTGCAACGCAGCGTGGCTGAAGTCCACGCGCTCTTGTTTATCGCGGGCGAACCGCTGTGCGCCGAAGAGATGATGGAACGCCTGGGAATCTCGCGCGGAAGCGTTTCCACCACACTGAAGCAACTCGTCGAATGGGGACTGGTTCAGCGCGTCAAGTCCACGACCAAGAACGATCGCCGTGAGTTTCACAGCGCCGAGCAAGACGTGTGGAAACTGTTCTACACCATCCTCCGCGCACGCAAGCGCCGTGAGTTTGATCCGCTGGTCGAAGAACTGGGTACCTGTCGCGTCTCGCCCAAGGGCAGCCCCGCGAAGGTCGGTCGCCGCAGTGAGCGCGAGAAACTGCACGACCAGAAGATCGAGGAGTTGCACGCGTTGTGCGTGTTCTTCGATGGCCTTTCCAACGCAGTTTCGAAATCAGGCAAGGGCATCGAACGCGCCAGCAAAGTGCTCGCGCGTCTGTTGGGAGCTCCGCGATGACCAGTCTCATGCGCGGCAACCAATCACTCGCGGCGCGAAGTGCCAACCTCTCTGCAAGCGCGCTGCACGCAGTGCGCATCGACAAACTCGATTCGACGACGCCTTCAAAGACCATGCTGCACGCGTGTTGGCGACTGGGAGATTCGTCGTGCGTGACCATCACTGTTCATCGCGAGCAGGAGAATTCGAGCGCACTCGAACTCATCGTGGGCCAGAACGGGATCAGCACTCGCTATTGCGGCACCATCGACCGCGCGATCGATTCCAGTGAAGTGCGCATGACCTTCGTCATCGGGCGAGTCGACGACAACAACTCGCGGAGCGACGCCAGCAGCGCCACCCTTGATGTGGTGTGGAGTGCGCCGTCGAACATCCCGCTGCTCATCACCGATCTGCCGCAGCGACTCGGGTTGCTCGGAGGTTCGTACGCGCTTGAACGACTCGACACGATGCCGCTCAAGTGACTCGATATCTGCGCTGAGCGAGGCTCGGAATGCAGAGCGAACTGTCGCGGAAACATTCATCGGGTAAACACCTCACCGCACATTTGCGGACACTCGCGCCAAGCGTGTTGCATACACGCAGACTCGGTGTAGGCTGAGTTCGATGTCTCTGCGCAGGTTCACCCCATCGAGTCACGGCCTCCGCCGCGCTTTGCGTTCACGGGCGCGGTTCGCGTTTTCTGCGTTGTCTCTCGCGCTGCTCACAACGTTGCTCATGAGTTCACCCGCAACGGCAATTGCGCGCGGCGACAAGAGTGGCGGCGGCGCCGATGAAGGCTTCGCGCTGTTCACCCAAGAGGCCGTTGCGCGCGGCTTGACGTACAGCATTCAATCCGTACCGCAGAGCAACGGCTTGTACGGGTTCGGCGTGGCCTGCATTGATCTCGACCGCGATGGCGATGACGACATCGTCGCGGGGGGAAAGTTGAACGGACAAGTTGGTGTGTTCGAGAACACCGGCGCCGCACAGTTTGTAAATCGTTCCGCAAGCAACGGCATCCTTAACCTCACGCAAGCCTCGGCCATTGCCGCGACGGACCTCGATGGCGATGGTCTGCCAGAGTTGCTCTTCACCCAAATCGGCGTCGCGCACGCGATCTACCGCAACCTCGGTAACTTTCAGTTTGCACTGTCACCGTTGACCCAATTTCTCGCTCCCGCGGGTGCGGCCAAAGCCGTGTCGCTGGCGGACATCGATCGCGATGGCGACCTCGATATGTATGTGGCCAACTATCGCTTCAACACGGGACCGCTCTCGTTGGTGGGCAGCCAGCTGTTTCGTAACGACGGCGATGCGTTGCTCGACATCGCGCCGTCGATGAACTTGAATCAGCCCGCGCGCACATTCCTCGGAGTTTTCACCGACGTCGATGACGACGGCGATCCTGATCTTGCAGTCTCGAACGATCGCGGTCACCTTCCGCCCCTCTACGCAGCCAATCAGTTGTGGCGCAACACCGGGGGCGCTTTCGCGAACATCTCCGCCGGCTCTGGCGCGGATGTCGCGTGTTTCTCGATGGGCATGGCCTGCGGCGATTTCGACGGCAGCGGAACGATGGACTTGTTGGTGACAAACATTCCTTCGCCCGATGCACCAGTGTTTGGGGTCAATCCGCTCATGCTGGGCAACGGTGATGGCCACTTCGTGCGCGCCGAAGCGAAGTGGGATGTGCAAGATTTCAATGTCGGTTGGGGCGCGCTGTTTGTCGACCTCGACGATGACGGTTGGCTCGATCTCTATGTCAATCATCAGGGCGCGATGAACTCGCTGTGGCACAACACGGGCTCACCTCCAGCGATCGAGATCCCCCTTGCAGCGGGCGCGCCCGGCTCGAGCGGTTTGTGGAGTTACTCCACCGCTCACGCGGATTTGGATCGCGACGGTGATCAAGATCTCGTGGTGAGTGGACTTGGTTCGACGCTGCTGCTGTACATGAATCACGAAGGCGATGAGCGCGCGAGCGTGCGCGTTCGAGTGCAAGGCATCGGACTCAACCGTGACGCGATTGGTGCACGCTTTGAAGCGCTCGTACAAGGGCGCACGCTCGTGCGTGAAGTGCAATGTGGCGGCGTCGGCTACCTCGGGCAGAACACCTTTGAGTTGCATCTTGGATTAGGCAACGCAGCAGAAATGACCAGCGCCACGCTGCGCTTCTCTGACGGCGCGTCACGCCTACTCAGCAAAGTCGGCGCGGGCGCGTGGAGCGTGGCTCATCCGCAACTGCTCGGCGACGGTGATCGCAACGGAACGATTGATCTCGTCGATCGCACTGCATGCACGGCGTGCCTTGGAATTGGTGCCACCGCGGAGTGTGCCCGCTTTGACTTCAACGGTGATTGGATCATCGATGCGCTCGATCTTCCGTTGTTCGAAACGCGCTTGGTCTTGCGTCGATCCGATGTCGATGGCGATGGACACGTTGGCGCGAGTGATCTGACCAGCGTGCTCGGTGCATGGGGATCCACCGCCCAATCCAGCAGCGATGTCAATCTCGACGGCATCGTTGACGCCACCGATCTCACTGCAATTCTCGCGCACTGGGATTAGTTCGTACCCGCAACGCATGACACCGCGTGATGTCACGCACGCCTCAGGGAAACTTCGTGGGGGTGCGCCGCGTTTTTTCGACGACCAGAATCGTGTTGGTCTCACCCTTCAACTCGCCGATCACCTGCGCGTGCAACTCATAGAGCGGTTGCTTGGACGAGATGACCTCTTCACCCGCGCGTTCGCCTTTGATCGCGAGCATCATCCCGCCGATTTTGAGAAACGGAATGCTGATGCGTGCGAGTCCGTCGAGCGGGCCAACTGCGCGCGAGGTGGACACATTGAAATGCTCGCGCAACGGTCCGTGCGCCGCAACTTCGGCGCGCATGTTGAGCACCGAGATGTTGTCCAGACCAAGTCGCCGCGATACCGCCTCAAGAAAGCGCGCCTTCTTTCCCGTGGCTTCGAGCAACGTCCAACTAATCTCGCGTCGCGCAATCGCCAACGGAATCGCGGGAAGTCCGCCACCAGAACCAATGTCGATCGCGGTGGTTACGCCCTCGATGGAAGCCAGCGGAGCGAGCAGCGTGAGACTGTCCACGACATGCTTGCTCCACGCGCTTTCGCGATCGATGCGCGTGAGATTCAGCTTTTCATTGATCGAAAAGAGCATGCCCAAGTAGCGCGCGAGCAGAACTTCTTCGTCGGCAGAAATTTCGATGGACAGTCGCGCCAACTGTGCGCGCGCCATGTCGTCGCAGGGAATCGGCTCCGGTTCGGGATCAAACGCAAGCCACTGCATCAGCTCTGCATCGCGCGCGGCCATCGCCACGGGCGTGGCTTTACGCGGCGGTGGAGAATCAGAGGAGCGCGGTCGTGGTGGACGAGACTCAGGCATCAAACGGATCCTTCTCGCCTCCGGTGGGAGGCCTGATCCCAATCGACATGAGGATGCCAGTGAGCGTCCAACAGGCGAGGAGACTACTGCCACCATAACTCATGAAGGGCAAGGTCACACCGGTGATGGGCAACAGTCCGATGGTCATTCCAATGTTGACCACCATCTGCGCAAACAAGAGCGAGCCGATACCCACCGCGACCACTTTGGAAAACCCATCACGCGCCGTGACTGCCACCGCCAAGGCACTTGCGGCAAACGCGCCGTAACACGCGAACACCAGCAGCCCGCCGAGGACTCCGTGTCGACATGCGACGACTGCGAAGATCATGTCGTTGTGTTCTTCGGGCAATGCGTTGTGAATGACCAGCGCGCGCGTGTGCTCGGCATCGTTTCCGCTCAAGCCCCCTGCGCCCACGAGACGCATCGCGCGCCAACCTTGAAATCCGATGTCGCGTTCGTAGCGGGTATCGCCGCGAATCTGCGCCGCGATTGCATCGATACGAGCGCGTTGATACGGCTTCAGCACCGCGAAGTAACCCACCGGAACCAACACTGCAGCGAGCAGCAACGCGGGGGCGACGTGTCGCAGCCGTGCGCCCGCGACGATGATCATCGATAGAAACGTGGGGAAAAACAGCAACGCGCTGCCCAGATCAGGCTCAAGCACAATGGCCGCCACGGGGATGAGGAGCAAGCACAACGGGACGACGAGCGCACGCAATCGGCGCGGACTTCCCTGCAACGACATCCACTGCGAGAGACAGAGAATGAACGCGATCTTGGCCAACTCCGATGGTTGAAAATCCGCCGCGCCGAGATTGATCCACGCGCGTGCGCCGTTGCGCGGAGTGACGATCGAGCGCGGCACGAAGGGAAGCAACACGAACGCGAGCAGCAGCAATGCAAGCACAAAGATGAACGGAGCAGCAACGCGCATTGCTCGTGGAGGAACCAACGTGCTCGTGACTGCGCACCCGATGCCGATGAGCAAGAAGATTCCTTGACGCGCAGCGAGCTCGGGGCGCGTGATCGCAATCGCGCTGACACCGATGAGTGAGAGCAACAGCGCCGCGAAGAATGCGATCCACGCCGGCGTGAACCAGCGCAAGCGCATGTTGCTGGTGGCGTCGGTCCCGTCGTAGAGCCCGCTCGCGGTGTAGGCCGTTCTGCTCACGGCTTCGCTCCTCGACTGTCAGCCACCACTCCACCTGCAGTCGCCTGCGCACGCGCGCCGAGATAGCCCTCCGCTGCGAGCGCGCGCATCACTTCTGCGGCGACTGGTCCTGCAACTTTTCCGCCCGAGCCACCATGCTCAAGAATCACCGCGATCGCGTACTGCGGCGCCGCGCCTTGTGGAGCAACGAGTCCTGCGAACCACGCGTGATCCGTTTGCACATTCGTCTCTGCGACGCCGTCCTTATCTCCATCAAGCGCAAACTTGGGCGCGGTCGCGGTGCCGGTTTTTCCCCACATCGCGAGATCAGGAATATCAAAGAGTTCTTCGCGCACACCGCCTTCAAGCGTGATGTGGTGACCGGTTCCGTAACTCTCATTCACGCTCGCGCGCAAGCCTTCGAGCGCGGCTTTGATCGCAGCTGCTGGAATCTGCAAGTCGATGGGCAGAGGACTCTCGCCGCCGCGAATGATGCGCGAGGGCAACACGATCCCTCCGCGCGCGAGCGTCGCGAAACTCTGCGCCGCTTGCACGGGCGTCCACGTCATCGCACCTTGACCGATGCCCAACAGAAGCGGTGAGACGCGATCACGCTTCTCGCGAAACGATTGCAACAACTGCGCGTCGGGAAGTGATCCCGCGGACTCACCAACCGATCGCGTGCTCCCGTCGCTGTTACTGCGCGTGATAGCCAATCCTGTTTCGGGAGAGCGACCAAGTCCAAACGCGTTCAGCCAATGCAGCAGTCGATCAGGCCCGAGTCGCGCGGCCATGGTGTAGAAATAAATGTTGCAACTTCGCGCGAGCGCACCCGCGCCATCGAGCGCTCCGTGCGTGGTGCTGCGCCCTTCCTTGGGGCGATAGATCCAACAGCGCACGCTGTCGACGCTGTCCTCAAAGAAGTGTCCTCGGCAGTCCACGGTTTCATCAACGCGCACGACGCCTTCAGCGACTGCGGCGCAGAAGACCAGCGGTTTCAAGATCGAGCCCGGCGGATAGATCGCTTCGAGGGGACGAAAAATTTCTGGATGCTCAAGCGCTCGTCGCTCCGGCGTCATGCGCGTTCCGTCGGCGAGCGTCGGTGAACTCACCGCGGCGAGCACCTCTCCGCTAGCGACATCGATCACCACGATCGCGCCGTCGAGTTCCCAACCCACGGGCAATGGCCCACTGCGCGGATTGCCTTCGGGATCAAAACCCCGCTGATACTGCGCGATTTTTGCAAGTCCCGTCTGCGGAGCGAGCAGTGCTTGCAAGCGTGATTGCAAACGAATGTCGATGGTCAGTTGCACATCGCGACCGTTGATGGGTTCGATGCGCGTCTCTTGCGCGTGTTCGATATCGCGCTCGACGACACCGCGAATGCCACGCAAGATGTCTTCGCCTCGACGCTCGACTCCGCTTGCGCCGATGGTGTCGTGATCATGGCGGTAGCCACCGAGGTCACGCATCTCTCCCGTCGCGGGATCGACGAGCGGACGTTTCGCGAGGTCTTCAGGAAACACTTGTGTGCGCGTCGAGCCGAGCAAATGATCGGCCACGCCATCGAATTGCAACGCGAGATCTTTCGACGAACGAATCGGCGTGGGAAATGTGTCGCGCGAAACTTGCAAACGAATCTCGTCCCACGGATGCGCGCGACGCGTCGACGGTTCGACCACCACCGTGCCGGGCATTTCTTCGGCGAGACGCTGGAAGTTAAACGCAACTTCGTCCGACACATCTTCGAGCACAACATGCGCTTCGAGTTGCGCACCAACGCGTTCACGATCGATGTCAGTCAAGCGCGCGTCGTCGCCGTAGAGGCGAACCTCGCGTTCGACCAACGCTTGCTTACGACTCTTCGATTCGCGGGCGGCACGCGCGATGATCGCGTCAAGACGCGCGTCCAATTCGGCGCGATCAAATCCACCCGCTTGCACCACGGCTGTTTCGATGGTCTCGAATTGTGCGTCGAACTTTTCTTGCCGCACCAAGATGGCCGCGGTGCGCTCGGCGGGCGACATCTCGAGCCACGCGGTGCGGCCCATTTCGCCCACGAGATCGCGTCGCGCCATGTCGGTGGCCCAACGACCGGTGATGGCGTCGTACTCCAACGACACTTCCCAGCTGGCACGATCACACGCGAGCACTTCGCCACGGCGATCAAGAATGCGCCCGCGTGATGCAGGCAACAGTCTTCGTTGCACTAAGTAGCGTTCGACATTTTTGGAGTGGGTGGCATGCTCGAACACACCCAAGCGCAGCAGTTGCACACTGAGCGCCGCGAGTGCGCACAACGCGATGACCGTGAGCAGCAACACGCGTCGTTCGAACACGCCCAATCGTGAACCACGCGTAGGCGCGCCGCTGTTGAAGTTGCCGAGTCGATTGGGCGTCCCTGCCATCGTGCAGAGCGTATGCAATCAGAGCGAGAGGCGAAAGATGTTGGTCCCTTCGCACCACGCGTGTGTGGAGCTACCGCTCGATGCGACTAGCGCAACTTGATGGTGACCAACGCAAGCGCGCCCAACATCGCCGTCACAATCCAGAAGCGCACCACCACTTGGTTTTCACTCCAACCGCCTAAGTGGAAATGGTGATGAATCGGCGCGCAACGGAAGATGCGCTTGCCGCGTGTCGCTTTGAAGTAACTCACTTGCATCGCCGTGCTCGCAAGTTCGAGATAGAAGATGCCGGCAATCAGCACCAACAAGAACTCTTGGCGAATGGCGAACGCGACATAGGCCAGCAATCCGCCCAGCGCGAGCGAGCCCGTGTCGCCCATGAATACGCGCGCGGGATTGCAGTTGAACCACAAGAACCCCAAGCACGCGCCGCCCATCGCCCCCGTGAGCACCATGAGTTCTTTCGCGCCTGGAACATAGGGAACCAAGAGATATTGCGACGCGGTCTGACTGCTCGCGATCCAACAGAGGACCATGAGCAAGAAGCTCGCGATGGTCATCGTTCCCGCGGCGAGTCCATCCATTCCGTCGGCGATGTTCACCGCGTTGGATGTGCCGGCGATCAAGAGCATGCCCACGATGGCGTAGGTCCAGATGCTCATGACCCACACGTTGTCGTTGAGCATCACGCCGCCGATGGAGCCGAGTGATTCGGGTTCATAAGTGCGCTGAAAGGGAAAGTTCATCGAGACTGCCGAGGGATTCTGCGTCGGGTCGGCCGCTTGATAGAGGAACAATGCGACCAAGGCACCACACGCCAATTGGAACGCGAGTTTCTCCCAAGCAAACAATCCTTCGCGCGTGCCCGCGGCGCGGCGTGCGGCGGTGAGTTTCAGCCAATCATCAAATCCGCCCAAGCACGCGAGCCACACCGTCACGATGAACGCGAGATGCACATAGCGCGAGTGAGCGATGTCGGCGAACAAGAACAACGAGAGCAAGATCGCGCCGCAGATCAAGATCCCGCCCATGGTGGGCGTGTCTTTCTTCTGTTGGTTCAGCGCATTGAGTTGCTGGTTGTAGAACTCAGGGTTGTCGCCCACCTTGAGGTGACGCAATCGCGCGATCGTCTTCGGCGCGCAAAGGATGACCATGAAAAACGACGCGAGCACCGCGGCCATCGCGCGGAACTCAAGTTGGGTGAAGACTTGGATGACGCGGTAGAGGCCAACCGAATCAAGCCAGTCTTGGAATCTCGTCGTCAGGATGTAGAACATTCGCGCATGCGTTTCATCGGGTCTCGCGCGGACTTCCCTGCACAATCAGCCACGAGCAAACGAGGGAGGTTCGAGGGACATTCGCTCATCCAGAAGCGACATCAAACGCCTGCGTGAGCGGCGCGAGAAATCGTTCCATACGCGCACCGCGACTGCCCTTGAGCAAGATTGCCGTGCCGATGGGCGCGAGGCTTGAGGTATCGAGTGCGAACGCCTCAGTGAACAGCTCGCTGCATCGTGTTTGCCCCGTGAATCCCGCGTTTTTTGCGGCCTCCACCAACGCCGATGCATGGGGCCCAACCGCGACCAGAGCGTCCGTCGGTTGCAGCGCGCGCGCGGCATGAGTGCCAACCTCTTGATGAAGCGCGCGCGCGTCGGGACCGAGCTCGCGCATCTCGCCCAAGACCACCACTCGACGCGGCGCATGGGTGGTGATTTCGGCGAAGGCTTTGAGCGACGCGATCATCGCATCGGGGTTCGCGTTGTACGCGTCGTTGTACACCGTGCGCTGCGCGATCATCAGGCGCTCCAGGCGCATCTCGGTCGCCACGACTTGCGCGAGCCCCGTGCGAATCGCGTCCTCGCTGATGCCCATCTCGTACGCCGCGGCAATCGCCGCGAGCGCGTTGCGCGCGTTATGTTCGCCCGACATCTTGAGCGTGAATCGACGACGTCGATCACCGCCACCCACAACGTCATCGTCATCGCCGTTAACGACTGCGTGATGCGGAAGCTTGACCTCGATCTCTTGCCCGTCGATCTGTTGATCACTCGCGAGCAGCACAACCGGCGTTCGTCCCATCAGTCGATAGTCGCACGATGCGCTCAATCCAAAGAGAATCACACGGTCTGGTGCATCGCCAGTTTCGACGCGTCGCGCCACGGCATTCAACAGCGGCGGGTTGTCACCATTGATGATGGCGACTCCGCTGGGCGAAACTCCCGCGAGAATCGAAGCCTTCTCCGCAGCGACCGCTTCCACGCTGCCGAGGCCTTCAAGATGCGCGCGCCCCGCGAGGGTGATGATGGCCACTTCGGGCTCGACCATCTGCGCCAAGGGAACGATCTCGCCGGGATGATTCATTCCAATCTCGGCGACGAGATATGCGGCATCGTTCGGCGTCGACAACAACGTGAGCGGAACGCCGACGTCGTTGTTGAAACTCTTGGGACTCGCGTGGGTCACTCCTGCTTGCGCGAGAATTCCTTCGAGCAAGCGACGTGTCGTGGTCTTGCCCGCAGAGCCGGTCACTGCGACCACGCGCAATTGACGCAAACTGCAACGCCATGCGTGGGCGATCAGTCCCAGTGCGACGCGCGTGCACTTCACGCGCAGAATGCCAAAGCCTGCGGGCAGCGCGGCCAAGATTTCGTCTGATGGAATCGTCTGCACGATGGCCATCGCGGCACCCGCGTTGGCCGCTGCAGTGATGAACGCGTGTCCGTCGAACTGTTCGCCTTGAAGCGCGACGAAGCATGAATCCGCAGGAATTCCCCGCGAATCCGTGGTGAGCGTGGTTGGCTCCTTCGCGGGACGACGCACCACTTCGGCGCGCGTGGCGATGACGATTGCTTGGAACGAAGGGCAATGAACTTGAAAGACGTCAGCCATAGATGTAAGCCATAAATATTCCTGACCTAACCCATGCAACGAGCGATGCGCATCAGCGCGATGCGATCAAACATCACTCCCAGCACTCACTTGCACGCGCGCATGCGCAGCGCGGACTCGGCTTCGAGTCGATCATCGAAACTGTGTTTGGTCTCACCGATGATTTGATAGTCCTCGTGCCCCTTGCCTGCGATGAGAATGATGTCGCCCTCACGCGCCGTGGAAACCACCATCGCGATGGCTTTGGCGCGATCACACTCCACTTCGACGCGCGTGCGTGCCTGCGCGGGAACTCCTTCGAGAATTTCATTGATGATCAACTGCGCATCTTCGGTGCGCGGATTGTCGCTGGTCACAATGATTTGATCCGCACCTTCGCAGGCGACACGCGCCATGCGCGGGCGCTTACTGCGATCACGGTCACCACCACAACCAAACACCACGCGCAATCGGCCGCCAGCAGGAACCGTAGGACGCAACGCGCGCAACACATTGGCCAGCGCGTCATCGGAATGCGCGTAATCCACCAGCACGCTGAATCCCTGTTCGCCCATGGCGACTGGTTGCAATCGTCCTGGCGGCGCGCGACAAATTCGCAACGCGGCTTCGATGCGTGACGCATCCAATCCACGCGACCATGCCGCGGCTGTCGCTTGCAACGCGTTCATCGCGTTGTGTGTTCCCACCAGTGGAAGTTTGATTTCCATCGCTCCCCACGGACCGCGAAAGGTCACGTCCATTGCATCGAGTCCAGCTCGATGCACAGTGGCAAGACACTCTGCGCGCGGATCGGACAAACTCGTGCGCAACACACTCGGTCGCGCGCCTTCGCCGATCGCGTTCATCATGGTGACGTGCCATGGATCATCCATGTTGAGAATCATGGTGGCGTTGCTGTCAAGCATGCGAAACAGCACCGACTTCGCCTCTGCGTAGCGATTCATGGTCTCGTGATAGTCGAGATGATCGCCGGTGAGATTGGTGAAGATCGCGGTGCGAAAGTGCAATCCCGCGACGCGCTTCTGATCGAGCGCGTGACTCGACACTTCCATCGCTGCGGCGCGACAACCGTTGTCGAGCATGCGCGCGAACAACTCGGACAACTGAATCGCCGGCGGCGTGGTGAGCGCCGAAGCAACGCGTTCGCGTCCGTCAAAGATCTCCACCGTGCCCACGAGTCCACAGCGCACTCCCGCGTGTTCCAACAGTTGTTGCACGAGATAGGTGATCGTGGTCTTGCCGTTGGTTCCGGTGACACCGATGAGATCAAGCGTCTTCGTGGGCGCGCCAGAAAAACGTTCCGCGATCATGGCCACGGCACCGGCTGGATCACTGGTGGTCAGCCACGCGACAGGCGACGTGCTGCCATCACTTGATGCACGCGCGCTGTTGATGGACTCTGGCATGGGTGTGCCCTGCGCAACCATGATCGCCACCGCGCCTTTGGCGATGGCTTCGTCGATGAAGGCGCGCCCATCGCTCTTGGTTCCCGAGCGCGCGAAGAACAACGCGCCCTGCTTGAGTCGACGCGAATCCTCGCACAGCGACCAGATGTCGGGATCAAACGTATCGCTCGCAGAAGAGCCGCGCGCGTCAAGAGCAAGTCCGTTGCAAAGTGTCGAAAGCTTCATGAGTAGTTCCGTTGCGCGCGAATGATGCTTCGCCGCGTCTCGCTCAATTCAATTGCGTAAGGCGCACGCGCTCATCAATCACCGCCCAGCGGCAGCGGATCGGCAACGTCGCCGCGCGCCCACGCTTTCACGCGCGGCAGCAACATGCGCTTGGCCGCGATTTTGCCGCACGCCGCAATCGGTATCGCCAGCAACATGCCGTACACGCCTGCGACTGAACCGCCCGCGAGAATCGCCACCACGATGGTGACAGGATCAAGATTCGTCGCCTTGCCCGCAATGATCGGCGTGAGCAAATAGCCTTCGATTGTTTGCACGACGATGAACACCGCTGTGGGCCACAGCAACATCGCGATGATGCTCATGCGCGCAGACTCTTCGAGTGTGAATTGATCGGCGACTAACAAGCCCAATGCGAATGGAAGTCCGATGCCGCCGAGATAAGGCACGATTGAGAGCGCTCCCGTGAGCAACCCAAGCGCGATGCCGTAGGGCACTCCGCACATCTGCCAACCAATCGCAAACATCGCGCCCATCACTGCGCAAATCACGATGCGTCCACGCACGAAGCCTGCGACGGCGCGATCCATCTCGTCGAGAATTTCCAACACGCTGTCGCGACGCGCGTGGGGAATGAGTTGCGCGAGAAATCCCGTGATTGCAGGCCAATGCACGCTGAAGTAGTAGAAGTAAAACGGAATGAGAAACGCGATGAGGCTAAAGCGCAGCAGCGCCAGCGCCACCGCGTACACCTGCGACGCACCTGCACCGACAAGTGAGAACAGCGGATTGTCGAGACTCACTTCGCTCATCGCGCTCGTCGCGGTATCGGGTTGCGTCGTCGTGGCGGCCGATGCAGCGACTTCAACAGGCGCGACACTCGGTGTGGCCGACTCCGCGGTTTCATCGCTCGCAGGTTTCGCGGGCTCAGTGGACGACGCTTCTTCGCTCGACTGATCGCGATGCACGACGCGATTTGCCCACCCGCGCACATCGTCGCGGTATTGCACAGGCACGGCGTCGACCAAACGCGAGATCGTTCCATCGAATCGACCGCTGCGCAGGCTCGTTGCAAACGCGAGCGATTGACCGACCGCAAGCGGCACAACGGTGGCCACGGTGATCGCCAATGTTGCGAGCATCACCCCAAGAATCGCACCCACCGCGAGCGGACGATTCATGTACTTGCGCCGAGAACTCCACGAGACGATCGGCTCGAACAGATACGCCAGCGCGAGTGCGACGAGCAGCGGAACCGTGACTGTGCGCATCGCGTAGCCGGCGTAAATCGTGCCCGCAACTGCGGCGATGACCAGCACGTCGCGAATCGGTTGCAATTGCCACAAGTGCGCGCTGCGCATGTCGAGCGGCTTGCCCGTCGCGGGCGGAGTTTCGTCGGTTGTGGGCTGCTCCGAGCGTCCTGCAGTGGGCATGCAGGAAAGGTAACGCAATCGCGCGCGTGTTGGTGCACGCGCGCGCCGCGCAGCACGAGTCACGCCACGCGCCGACGCACATTCTCGCACCGAGTGCGTTTGCTCCGTCACCTTGAGATCATCACAAAGTAGACGAGATCATTTCATCGTTCGATGAGCGCGCGCCGATACAATGCATGCGTGAGCGCGCCACCAATCACCATCGACTGGAAGCAAGTCCTCGAGTCTGCGGGTTCGTACCCGATCGAGGCCTTTGCATTTGTGCGCGATGGACTCTCGTTCACCAACGCGCGCGTGCTTAGTCAAGCGCATGTGGGCGGCATGTCTCAGGCCGCATCGAGCCATGTTTCGGGGCAGCAACTCTGCTTGGGTCTGCGTGAGTTTGCGATTCAGCAGTACGGCATGTTGGCCCCCGCCGTGCTGCGTCACTGGCACGTCCAACGCACGGAAGACTTTGGGCGCATCGTCTATGCGATGATCGACGCGGGACTTATGTCACGCACCGCCGACGACTCGTTTGAGGATTTCGACAACGTGTTCGACTTCTCCGAGTCCTTCAACGCTGCGCAACTCGCTCGCCATCTCGGCGAGGGCGAACCGCCGCACTAGAGCCTCCCGCCTCAATTGACCTCGGCCGTGCCTCACGAATACTTTCGATTCGCGCGAGTGTTTGCGGTGTTTTCGAAGGGCCTGTTCCGAGAGCGCGACTCTCGTGAAACTCGTGCTCGGCGAAGATCATGGGCGGCATCACCGCGATTTCGCCGCTCGATGAGTTCCATGCGAACCGCAGCCGCGCTCGTCACGAGAGCAACTCAATTCTTGGATGACGCGCCCACAAACGTGGGCAAAACTTCTACACTCCGACAGTGTCGGTACGACTTCATAGCGCAACGATTTTCAATGATCGAGGCGATGGTAGTTGTGACTGACAATCCGCAATTGCTTGTTTTCGCAGCGCCGCACACGCGGCGAAGCGACCTTCGTCCACCCTATTGTTGCACGCTCAAATTCAGGAATTACACCATGCGTCTCGCCCTCATCGCTCTTTCTAGTGTCGCCGTCGTTTCGCTTGCGGGTTGCATTCCGCAGAATCAATACGACGATCTCATGACCTCGTATCGCAGCAAGGAGCAACAACTCCTTCAGTTGCAGAATGAGTTCGACACCTCGCGCGCCAACGAAGAAATGCTGCGCAAGCAACTCGCGCAAGCGGCTGCGGATCTTGATGCCGCAAAGGCGCTCGTCGGCGGCGATGCTGGTGCACTCGATGCGCTGCAAGCTCGCTACGAAGCACTGCTCGCGCAAGTGAATTCGATGAGCACGCCACTTCCTGAGAGCGTGAACGATGCGTTGAAGGCGCTCGCAGATGCAAGCGGCGGACTGCTCACCTTCGACGAGCGCACGGGCATGGTGCGCTTCGCCAGCGATGTCACCTTCGACTCGGGTTCGGCGAAACTCACTGCGAAAGCGGACGCGATCATCAAGCAGTTCGCGAGCATCCTCAACAGCAGCGATGCGCAGAACCTCGAAGTGCGCGTCGTCGGCCACACCGACAACGTTCCGATTCGCAAGACCACCACTGCCGCGCAGCACCCCACCAATGTGCATCTCTCGGCACACCGCGCCATCTCGGTGCGCGAGACGCTGGTCACCGACGGCGTGGGCGCGAATCGCTTCATGGTCGCGGGCTACGGCGAGTTCCGTCCCATCGCCACCAACGGCGCGCGCGGAAGCCAAGAGAATCGTCGCGTCGAAGTTTTCTTGACTCCGATGCCAAACGGCGCGCTCTCCTCGAGCGATGCCGCGAAGACCACCAACACCGTCGCGACTCCCGAGAAGACCACGACCGAGCCCGAGAACTTCAAATAATTTTTGCGACGTGATGTTGTCGCGAATTCACTCGCGTCAACATGCCCGAGTCCGTTCACGAACGTTCGCGGACGCCACGACTTGCGCAGCGGGTTGCGACTGAATCCGCCCCTGCACGCGCACGCACACTTTCCAGATTTACATCGCCGAGGAGACGAGTCCCCACTCGTTTCCTCGGTGTGTTTTTGCATGCATTTTTCATCGAAGGTTGGGACCTTAAAGGACGGTCGAACGCACGGTCGCGAGAGTTCAGACTCGATGAATTCAGCCGCGAATGAGAAATTATCTCGACTTTGCACGAACTCGAAGTACATTCGGAGACGTCCCGAGAGCGGGCTGCAGTGTCCATTCACGGCTGAAGATTTCAGAGCATCGTTCGAGACAACATCGAGACAACATCGAAACAGAATCGACGCGCACGCCGCGTCAAGTCTGCTTGCCTCGATCAGCGATTCTCCGAAATCCATGCCACAACTCGAAGAGCAGGAGTGAGTTCTTTATGCGTCGAACGACCATGACGGGTGTTGTCATCCTTCCCGCGCTGCTTGCAGCGATCGCCTCAGCTGACGCGCCCTTGCGCCTCAACGAAATCCGCGTTGAGCAACCCGGAGCCGAGACCGATGAGTACATCGAACTCTCCGGTGCCGCAGGTGAATCGCTCACCGGCGTCTCGATCATCGTCATTGGCGATGACAACTTTGCGCCTCCAGGAAGCCAAAACGGCGTCATCGAAGCGGTGATCAACCTCGACGGCTTCACCGTCGGCGCGTCGGGGATCTTCCTCGTCGGCGAGCCAACACTCTCGCTCGCAATTCCCAACTTCGCGACTTCGCTGAACTTGGAAGGCAACGACAATCTCACCGTGCTTCTCGTGCGCGGCTTCTCCGGAACCGACGGCCAGAAGCTCGACAACAATGACGACGGCGTGCTCGATGTGTTGCCATGGTCATCCATCGTCTCGAGCCTCGCGATCGTCTCCAACAATGCGCCCAACGGTCTCAAGAGCGATTGGTACTACTCGACCACCACCATCGGTCCTGATGGCGGACTTCAGCCCGCAGCAGCGTGGCTGTGCGCCAACACTTCGCAGTGGAACCTCGGTTCGCAAGATCCGTTTGTCGGCGTCGATACTCCAGGCGCGGTCAACCTCACGTGCGTCCCCACGGGCGTGATCATCAACGAAGCCCGCATCGATATGACGGGAAATGACAACGACGAGTACTTCGAACTCAAGGGCACGCCCGGCACCACCATCGGCGACCTCACCTACATCGTGATCGGTGACAACGGCGCGACTTCGCCTTCGGGCGCAATCGAGGCAATCGTTTCGCTTACGGGTCAAGTCATTGGCGCCAACGGCCTCTTCGTTGCCGCTGAGGCCACCATGACGCTGGGCGTTCCCAGCCTCATCGTGCCTGGTGCCAACGGCATCAACTTCGAAAACCAAGACAACGTGACCCACATGTTGGTGCGCGGATTTACCGGCGTGAACCTGCAGGATCTCGACACCAACGACGACGGCGTCTTCGACGTCACTCCTTGGACTGAGATCGTGGACTCGGTCGCGTTCGTGCTCTCGAGCATGCCGCCACCAACGGCCGTTGAATGGGTCTACAGCGCGAGCCGCGTTGGACCAGATGGCACGTTCGTCCCTGGCCACATCTATCGCTGCACGCCGAGCGGTTCGTGGTCGATCGGTCCGTTCGCCCCAGTGGGCGGCAGCGACACCATCAACAATCCCAACGCTGCTTGCACCACTTGTGGTCCTGGCGGCGGCAACTGCCATGCCGTGCACGTGACTCCTGGTTGCGTGGACGCGATCTGCTGCAACTCGGTGTGCGCCATTGACCCAACCTGCTGCAACGAAGGTTGGGATCAGGCATGCGTCGATCAGGCGCGTCTCTCCTGCCTCGTCGCGGGAAGCGCTCCTGTGATCACGCTCAACGAGATTCGCAACGACGATCCTGGGACGCTCGATCCAAGCGAGTACGTCGAAATCAAGGGAACTCCTGGCACCAACCTCAACGGCGTTTCGCTGGTCTTCATCGGCGACGGCGCTGATCTTGACGGCGTCATCGACGGAGTGGTTTCGCTCAACGGACTCTTCATCCCTAAGGATGGAATCCTGCTCATCGCCGAGGCGAGCTTCACGTTGGCCACCGCCGACGCGATTCGCGTGCTCAACCTTGAGAACGGCAGCTCGACCACCTACATGCTCGTGTTCAACTTCACTGGTCTGAACTACGCCGACTACGACACTAACAACGACTGCACGATCGACGCCCCGCAATGGGATTCGATCATCGACAGCGTCGGTGGACAAGCGGGCGACAACCGCTGCGTCTACTCGGCCAACGTGGTGGGACCCGACTACTTCGGTATGCCTGCGCACTTGGTCCGTTGCGCCGATGGTTCATGGGGCTTCGGCCACTTCGATCCAGCCGATCCAACCGGCTTCGATACTCCAGGCGTTGCCAACACGGTTTGCCCACCAGCCAACGCGTGCGGCGATGCGAAGTCGCCGAGTTGCTACACGGCGCATGCAACTCCAGGTTGCTCCGAAGGCGAATGCTGCAGTTCGATTTGCTTGGCTGACTTGACCTGCTGCGACTTGGCGTGGGACCAGGGATGCGCCGACATGGCGACGCTCTTGTGCTTCGTTCCTGGCACAGCTCCTGAAGTCGCGCTGAGCGAAATTCGCATCGATCAAATTAGCTTCGATGTCGATGAGTACTTCGAACTTCGCGGCGAGCCAGGCACCTTGCTCAACGGGCTCAGCTACATCGTCATCGGTGATGCTGGTGCCACGCAAGGTTCGGGCGTGGTCGAGTATGCGATCAATCTCCAAGGCCAGACCATTCCTGCGAGCGGCTTCTTCCTCGCGGCTAAGAGCACGTTCACCCTCAACGGTGCCGTGCCCAACATGGTGGTTCCAGCTTCGCCAGAAATGGAAAACTCGGACAACGTCACCCACATGCTGGTGTTTGGTTTCACCAGCGCCATCGGTGCTGACCTCGACACCAACGACGACGGCATCTTTGACTCAACACCGTGGACCACCGTGGTGCAAACGGTCGCCTTCATCGAAGATCCAGCGGTGACGCCAGCGGCCACCGAGTTGGCCTACGGCGACGTGCGTGTGGGACCAGCAGTTGACGGCTTCGTGCCGAGCCAACTGGCGTACTGCCCAACCACCCAGGTCTGGACCATCGGGTTCTTCGACCCGGCGTTGAACCCTGGCTTTGATACTCCTGGTGCAGCCAACGTTGGTTGCGACTACACCGAGACCACTCCATGCCCTGCCGATCTTGATGGCAACGGCGCGGTCGATGCTGCTGACCTTGCAGGGTTGCTCAGTGGTTGGGGTGGCGCAGGTGCGAGTGACCTCGACCAGAACGGTTCCACGGATGCCGCTGACCTCGCGGTGCTGCTGGGCGCTTGGGGCACTTGCCTGTAAGCGACTCTTCAGAAGAGTGACATGACTCAGTACATGTTTCGGCGGCGGTCACGTGAGGAAGCTCACGAGTCCGCCGCCGATTCTTTTTTTCGACGAGCGCGTTGCGCGAAGTCGTTGCGGTGTGCGTATACCTTGCCACTCGATGGTCTCTCCGCTCACCGCTGCCACCGCGAATCTCGGGCTCACGATTCTGCAAACCACCGCAGAATTCGGGCGGTTTTCGATTTTCGCGTTGCGCACCTTTCGCATTGCCGTGATGCAACCACGCAGCTGGCTGCGCTGGCGCACGCTCGGTCCACAGCTGTACAGCGTGGGCGCGCAGAGCGTCATCGTGGTGGCGATCACCGGCGCGTTCATCGGCATGATCTTGGCCATCGAAGGCTACGACCAATTCGCCGCGCTCGGTCAAGAGCAACAGATGGGCGGCGTGATCAACTCCGCGGTGACCAAACAAATCGGCCCTGTTCTCGCGGCAGTGATGTTGGCAGGACGCGTCGGCGGCAACATCGCGGCTGAACTCGGCTCGATGCGCGTGACTGAACAACTCGACGCGATGCGCGTGATGGCCGCTGATCCGATTCGCACATTGGTCGTGCCGCGGGTGATGGCCTGCGTCTTGATGTTGCCCGTGCTCACGGTGTACTCCGACATCGTCGGATCACTGGGCGCGTGGGGAGTGGTCACTGGATTGTTCAAAGTCACCAACGCCGACTATTGGCACTACACCTCGCAATTTGTCAGCGCGTGGGATCCCGCCACGGGATTGGCCAAGAGCGTTGCCTTTGGCCTCGCGATTGGACTCATCAGTTGCTACAAGGGATTTCACTGCAACGAAGGCGCCAAAGGTGTGGGCGACGCCGCAACAGGAAGTTTTGTCGCGAGCTTTCTCGTGATCATCATGCTCAACTTGGTGTTGGCATCGTTCTTAGGGTCGCTGCAATCGTTGCTTGATCCTGAAAGTATGAAGACACTCATTTCGTGACCAACGCTTCTTGTCGGTTGCCCCTGTTTGGAGTTCATCGCATGCTGAACAACTCAACGCGCAACTTGCTCGCGCGCACGCTGGCATCGGTCACGCTCGCGGCGACATCGATGACGCTCCACGCCGCGCCGCAAGCGATGATGCGTTCCAATCCGCGCGTGAGTGAGATTCGACTTGAGGTCAATCTCTACTCCGTCGCAGCCACCACGGTGGGCGGACTCTCGACGGGACGCGTCGCTGCCTTTCGCATGCAGAATGTCGAAGTGGCCATGCCCGTGATGCTGCGCTCGACATGGTGCGACACGGACTTTGACAAAGTCGCGGTGCGCTCGTGGATCGATGGCGGCGAAATCAAACTTGACGCGGCGCAAGTGTTCAAGCGCAACGCGGACAGCGCGGAAGGTGTGTTTGCGTTCAACATGCACACTGAGCGCAACGGCTTCGCGGAGCTGCGCGTGCAAGCGACGTACTTGGTGCAACGATGGGATGTCACGGTGGATGAAGGCGCGGCGGCGGCGGTGACGTGGCCGCGCACTTGGCCGGCGGGAACCAGTCGATTCCTCGCTAAGGAACCGGGCATCGATCCGACCAACACCGACATCATGCAGTGCGCTGAATCGGCAAGCCCGGGCGGCTCGCGTGCGGTGACGCCGTTTTACGCCGCGAAAAACGCAGTGATCGCGATTCTCACGCGATGGAAAGCGATGGTCGGTGGCAGCGGTGATCGCAACGCGGATCGCTCGCTGCGAGGGATTTCGTTTTCGTCGGGCGCGTTTGGATTGAGCGTCGGTCGCGGCTCACAACTCGAACTCGCTGCCGCATGCGTGGCCGCAGTGCGCTCGGTGCAGATTCCTGCGCGCATCGTGTACGGGCTCAGTGTTGATGGGAAAAACGGCGCGAGCTCCGTCATCAACTTTCGTTTCATCTGCGAGTTCTATCTGCCCACGATTGGATGGGTTCCCTTTGATCCGCTGGAGATGCGTTCCCAAGGAGCTGCCTCGCGCGCAGGACGCGGGAGCATCAAAGGATTCGCCAACGTGTCGGATCTTTCTGATGTGTTGCCGCTGGGATTGCAAATCACGCCCGTGGGATACGAGAAGGCCGATCGATTTGCCATCTGGGGTTGGCGCGGCGTGAGCGCCGCAAACGTCGACAGCGAAAACGCCACCACTCGCATTCGACTCGAAACCACCAGTCGCGGTAACGGCAAGACAAAGTCGATGCCCGTGCCGATGATTGATCCGGTTCCCTGAGCGGTCGATCCGGTTCTTTGACGCCTCGCGCCACTCATCCCATGCGCGAAACCAGCGCCTCGGCAAACTCCATGGTGCCCAGCGTGCCGCCGAGATCGCGCGTCGTCGCGCCATCGTTGAGTGCGCTGTCATAGGCGCGGCGAATGCGATCGGCACAGGCGCGCAAATGCGGATTGTTGCGTGAGGTCGAAAGCCAGTTGAGCATCATCACGCCCGACATCACCAACGCGAGCGGATTTGCGACGCCCTTGCCCGCGATGTCTGGTGCGGAACCATGCACCGCCTCGAAGACCGCACCCTTCTCGCCGATGTTCGCGCCAGGGGTGACGCCGAGCCCGCCCACGAGTCCCGCGCAGAGATCGCTCATGATGTCGCCGTACAAGTTCTCCGCGAGAATCACATCAAAACGCGTGGGGTCCTGCACCATGCGCATGCAGCCCGCATCGATGATCACTTCTTCAAACGCGATGTCGCGGTAGTTCGCGTCATGCACTTCGCGCGCGCAGCGGATGAACATCCCGTCGGTGAACTTCATGATGTTCGCCTTGTGAAAGACACTTAGTTTGCGTCGTCCACGATCTCTGCAGTAGCGGAAGGCATACTCGGCGATGCGACGCGACGCCGCTTCGGTGGTGACCTTGGTACTGGTGCACACGCCTTTGGTGATTTCGCTTTCGATGCCGCCGTAGAGACCTTCGGTGTTTTCGCGCACGATGACGAGGTCGACATTCTCGTAGCGCGTGCGCACGTTGGCCATCGATCGAATCGGCCGCACCGCCGCGTACAAATCAAGTGATTTGCGCAGCGACACATTCACCGAGCGAAACCCAGTGCCGATGGGCGTGGTGCATGGACCTTTGAGCGCGACGCCGCACTCGGAGATCAAGTCGAGCGTTGCTTGCGGCAAGAGCGATGCTTCGCCGTGTGCGAGTGCTGCTTCGCCCGCATGACGAGTCGTCCAGTTGATGTCGGCACCCGTCGCATCGATGACGCGACGCGCGGCCTGTGCAACTTCGGGACCGATTCCATCACCAGGGATGAGCACAACATTCGTCGACATAAGAGGTACTTTCAATGCGTCGCATCAACGCGCGCGCGAGTGGGAAAGGCGAGGAGGATAGCGAAGGCGCGCTTCGAAGCGGAGCGCGCGAAGCACCAGAGTTGCGCCAAAGAGTGCGATGCGTGTCGCCGCCGACATTGCGCGAATTCATGTCTGCCGTTGATGCGCGGTCGGCAAGCACTCTCGGAAAAACAGCAACGGCGCCTTGCGGAGAAATCCTCGCAAGGCGCCGTCGCAGAAATACTCAGTCTTGAGTCCAATGCGTCGGAGGAGCGGCTTACCGTCCGCCGATTTTCGAGGCGCTCTCAGCGCTCGACATTCTCGGCACCGACCACAACGGTCTTGGCGGGAATGGTGAGCTTCTGTCCAACCTTGAGGGCCGCGGGATCGGAACCGATCGTGCCCTTGTTGGCCGCGTACAACTTCTGCCAGTACTTGGTCGAGCCGTAGTACTTGCGGCTGATCGCAGCGAGAGTCTCGCCCGAGGCAACGTTGTGATTGTTGCCGCTGGTCGAGGCCGCGACGGTGTTGCCGTTGCTGCTCTTTCCATTTGGCGTGACCACTGTTGGCGCCGCCACCAGAGTCGTCGACTCTGGAATGCGCAACTTCGCGCCGATCTTCATGCGTGTGGGATCGACCAGTGGGTTCGCGCTTGCGATCGCTCCGGCCTTGGATTCGGTACCGAAGTACTTGGTCGAAATGCTGCTGAAGCTGTCGCCGCTCGCGATCACATGGGTGCGCTCGGTTGTTGGCGCGGTGGTGACTGGCATCGAACCGGTACCGGGATTGGAGCCCGTTCCGATGGAACGCGTGCCTACTGGCGCAGGTCCGCCGGTGACGTTGCCACCCGCGAGCGCTGAGCCTCCAGTATTGCCCCCAGTGTTGCCCACAGTGTTGCCCACAGTGTTGCCAACAGTGCTGCCCGCAGTGTTGCCTGCGCGCGCTGTCGTACCGGTTGGTGTCGTGGGCGCGAAGCCGTTGTTGCCACCCGCGAGCGCTGAGCCTCCAGTATTGCCCCCAGTGTTGCCCACAGTGTTGCCCACAGTGTTGCCAACAGTGCTGCCCGCAGTGTTGCCTGCGCGCGCTGTCGTACCTGTTGGTGTCGTGGGCGCGAAGCCGTTGTTGCCGCCCGTCGCGTTGCCGCCGAAGGTCCCACCATTGAGAGTCGTCGTGCCCGGACGCGTCCCTGTCGTTCCGTTGTTCGAGAGCGCGCCCGCTGGGAGTGCGCCGTTGCTGCCGTTCAATCCTGGCGTGGCGAAGTCACCCTTGCCAGTGCCGGCGGAACCGAGCGTGCCAGGCGCGAAGCCAGGCTGATTCGTTCCGCTATTCGTGTTGACGCCAGTGCTGTTGCCCGAGTTGATCGGAGCGGGACCACCCGCTGAGCCAGTGTTGCTCGACGCGAGAGTTCCAGTACCAGTTGGAACCAACGTGATGGTCGGCGTGCCAGTCGGCGTGCCAGTCGCAGTGCCATTCGCAAAGCCCGAAGGCGTCAGCGTGTTGGGTGTCTGCGAGGCGAGGCCGGCAGCACCACCTGGCAAATTGCCATTTCCGTTCGTCGGGGTCGACGAATTTTTACTGCCTAGGGCAGTCGTGTTGTTAGAGGCGGGAGGCGCGACGAAGGCGTAGTAAAGGCCTGCGGCAGCGAGAAGAACGACAAGAACGATAGCGGCGATCTTGGAACCGGTCGGCATAGGGTGCTCGATTTTTTGCGACGGTACGCAAGTGCGAACGAGTTTCGTGCTCCGGCATCCGTTCCGGCGAAAACTCGTGGAATGTGCTGAAATTCGCGGTCAATTCAGAGGGAAATCACTCGATCGACATCACACCGGTTGCGCAACTTCATGCACTGGAGTGATGGCCGCGCGTGCGCGCTCGAGTTCTTCCTCTTTGCGACTGTACACCATCGGTGCTGCAATTGCCACCGAACTAAACGTACCCGCGATGAGTCCGATCAAGAACGTGTACGCGAACGGGCGAATGCCAGTTCCGCCGAGGATGATCAACACAATCGCGGTCGCCAAGGTGCTGCCACCCGTGAGCACGGTGCGGCTGAAGGTTTGGTTGATGGAGAGGTTCACCGTCTCACGGCTGATCCATGTGCGCTTGCCGCGGTTCTCACGAATGCGATCGAGAATGACGATCGTGTCGTTGAGTGCGTATCCGATGATGGTCAACAAACCAGCGACGACGTTGAGGTCGATGCGGTATTCCTCGATGTACAGCGCGGAGCCGAATGCAGTGGCCGAAAGCGGAATCGAGATCGACAAGAAGCCCAAGCACACGATGACGTTGAAGGCCACGCCGATCACGGTCGCGGTCGAGAAGCGGAAGCTTCCAAAGCGCACCCAGATGTAGCCGAGCATTCCCAGAAGACTGAGGATGACTGCGACCACCGCGCTGGCCGCAAGGTTTTCTGCCACGATCGGACTGAAACTCGAAACTTGATCGAGGCTCGCCTGTCGCGTGAGCGCCTGATTAACCAGCGTCCACTCGGGTGATGCGAGCGTGCGATCCCATGACTCGAGATCGACTTCGAAACTATTGATGTCGGGGTCGCTCACCAAGATCACCACAGATTTCTGCGCACCACTGGGGTTGCTCGGATCAGAGGGCTCAAGCCCCACCACTCTGGTCTTACGACCCGCGGTTGAGGACCAGTCTGGTTGCGCGCGCATGCGAGTGATGCGCTCGGCGATATCGGCGACGGTCACGGGAGGGGTCATGTCGGCGACGACGATGGCCACGCCGCCACGGAACTCGCCCACGCCTTCAGCCGCGGTATCAGGTCGTCCAATCGATGCGCCCACGAGCGCCTTCTCAAGCGGACGGGTGACCGCGGTGTGATCGGTTGACTCTGAGCCGGTGAATTTCAGCGGCATGCGCACATCAAGGTCGGTCGCCAACTCGGCCACCACCGCTGCTTGCACATCGCGCGAGATGCGGGTTTCGTCAAAGTCCGACGGAAGGTTGGTGGGATTGCCCACGCGAATCTGGAAAGTCGATCCCAGTCCATCCGCCGAGGCTTCGCCCACCGTGAGCACGTTGGCGTTCTTGAGCTGCGCCACCACGATGTCGTCACCGGCACGCGCGCCGATCTGGCGCACGCGCTCTTCCATCGCCAAGCGGGTGAAGCCGATGCGACCAGCGCTGGTGCTCGGTTCACCACTGCGCGCTGGGCGAGTGGACAGCGTCATGGAGACGCCGCCGCGGAATTCGGTTTCGAAGATGTCGTTTCCGCGCGCAAAGAAGAGCGCGAGCGCGATCACGGTGACGATGCCGCTTCCCAAGAACAGCTTCGGACGAAGCGCGACCCAGTCCACTGTGGGAAGGAGAAAGCGAGAAATCGATGGCACCACCGTGGGCAGCATCGGCAGTCGCTTCACTCCCGAGTTGAGCATGATTTCAAACAGCACGCGCGTGACCCAGAGACCGGTGAACAGCGTGGTGATGACGCCGATCGACATGGTCAGGGCAAAGCCCTTCACTTCAGTCGCGCCCACTTTGTAAAGCACCAAGCACACGATCAGGTTGGTGACGTTGCCGTCGATGATCGCCGACAACGCGCGTCGGTACGCAGTATCGATGGCGGCGCGGAGCGGACTGCCCAGCTCCAATTCTTCGCGAATACGCTCGTAAATAAGCACGTTGGCGTCAACCGCCATCGCCACCGAAAGCGCGACACCGGCAAGGCCAGGCAGCGTGAATGTTCCATCGACCAAGGCCATCACACCGAAGATGAGCAGCGTGTTCACTGCGAGCGCGATGTTGGCAACCAACCCTGCGCCGAAGTAATAGATCAACATCACGACGCAGGTAATGCCCACGGAAATGACCGTCGCTTCAAGACCCTTGGAGAGATTGTCGGCACCGATCGAAGGACCGAGGATGCTGATGGAAATCGGATCGTTGGAGACCTTAGCGTCGAGGCTGCCCGCGGTGAGCACGCGCGTGAGATAGGCGATCTCCTCGGGGCCGAAGTTTCCGCTGATGCTGCCGGTGCTGCTGATGACGCCTTGAATGGTCGCCGCGTTGAAGACTTCGTCATCGAGAACGATCGAGAGCAGCGCGCCACGATTCTGGGTGGTGAAGCGCGCCATCAACTGCGAGCCAGGATTGTCGAGGGAGAACACGACATCGGCGCGACCGAGCTCGTCGGTGCCCACGCGCGCGTTGGTCAACGCCCACGAATTGCCCGCGCTATGGGTCATGCTCTTGGCTTCGGAGTCGTAGAGCAAGATGTAGATCTCGCCACCAAACGCGCCCGCGACCAGTCCGCGTCCGGCGAAGAATCCTGCGGGATCCGCCTCGAGCAGAAGCAATTGCGCGGGCTTGTCGTACCACGTGGAGAGATCGTTGACTTTGAACCAACGCGCAACTCCAGGCTCGCCTGAGCGCGGGCCCTTGACGGCCAACTCCGCGCGCATGGTTTCAGGATTGACGCCTTCAGGCGCGCTAGGCGAAACCGCGATGCGGAAATCGAGCACACCCGCGCCGCGCATAAGGCGCATCAAATCTTCGGGGTCATCCAAGCCCGTGCGCTTGGTCATGTACTCGTCGTTGGCCGCGACGAGAGCGTCGAGATCGGCGGCGAGCGAAGGGAAATCTGCGGTGATGGTCGCGAGCTCTTTCGCGCGCGGACTCGGGCCCATCTCTGGTTTGCCGTTGGCATCGATGACGGGAGCGCCCGCGGCATCACGCACTTGCGTAGGTGCGGTGGAGAGCTCAAGCGCCTTGGACAATTTGGTTGGTGGAAGCGTGCGCGAAAGGATCGTGTTGCGCAGCGCTTCGACGCGCAATTCCGCGCCCACGATGCGATCTTCGACCGCGCCGAGTTGATCGGCAGACGCGCTGCCTTGCGTCTTCAGTGCGGCCAGATCCGAGTTGGCCATCTGCAACGATTGCCAGGCAAGTTCGAGGTCGGGGACCGACGGGTTCTGCGCGCCAAAGCGTGAGACTGCGGTGCCGGTCATCAGCGCCGCATCGAGATCGACCGCGGAAAGTTGCGTCTTGGCGAGGAACTCATCCTGACGGCGACGCGAGTCCAACTGCAGTGCGCGCACTTCACTCGAAGGCAGCGGCATCACGACTTCGATGCGATCTGCGCCTTGCGGCTGCATGCCGATGTCGAGCACGCCCGTGGGATTGACGCGCCGCTTGAGCACGTCAATGACTTGGCCCATGACCTCATCCGACGCTTGACCGATGGGCACCTTGACCGAATAGATCAGGCTCACTCCGCCTTGGAGATCTTTGCCCAAGCGAATGCCCTTGACGCTGAGTGCCCACGCGCTGAGCGCGCACAGGACGGCGACGAGGACAAGCTTCATTCGAGGATTATTCATATGCGTTCCAGTCTGCTTTCTACACACTCGCGGGCGTCAACCTGCGCGCTGATGTGACCAATTCGTCGAGAGCCACTTTTCGGCGGCGCGGCGGGTTGGCCATGACTCATTCTGTCGTTGGGGTGAAATTGATCGACGGTGCGCGCATGCTCCTTGCCGCGCGTGACTCGGAGGTAATCCGAAATCCATCGCAGAGAGCAGGCGATAAACGCACCACTCGAACGCTCAAGAGGCCTTGATCACGGCTTCGATCTTGCCGCGCGCGATGGTGACCTTGGTGTTGGAGTTCTCGTCGATTTTGAGGATGACCACATCGGGCTTCACTTCGACCACGCTGCCGATGATGCCGCCCACGGTGCGCACTTCATCATTCTTTTTGATCGACGACATCATCTCTTGGAACTTCTTCTTCTCGCGTCGTCCGCCGAGAAACGTCGAGACGATCAGCGCGAGGAGCACGCCGAAGATCATCAAGGTCATGAAGTCAAATCCGCCGGCCGCAGCGGGTGGCGTGGCGGTGGTGTCGGGTGCGGTGCTATTGCTTGGTGCGCCTGTCGGAGCGCCCTGCACTGCTTGATCGAGTGCCGAGCCATCTTGCGCGAGCATGAGTTGCCCAGCGTATGGCGTGCTGAGAGTCGAGTTGAGGTTGGCCCACGATGGTGTGGCCGAGGTCGTGGTCGAGACGGCGGTCAAGTTTGGGCGAGCTGCGTTGGAGTTAGTCATATTCAATTCTCAGAGATACAGATCAGGCATACGTGCTGCGTACGTGCTGCACACGGGTGCACGCATCGGCGCGTGTCTGCGCGAGGCTTCATGCTCGCAAAACTTACATCTTGCAGAGCCATTCGGCGGTTGCACAGCCACATGGCGCGACGCCTCACGACTCGGTCGCGACTGCGTCTTCCATCCCACTCGCATCGTTGCTGCTGGCCGAAATCACGGGCCATCGCTGCGCGAGAGTGGACCACGCATCATCATGGATTGTGGCTCGGATGTCCACCATCAGACGTTGGAAGTGTCGGAGATTGTGGATGCTCAAGAGCGTGGGACCGAGCATCTCGTCGGCCATGAAGAGGTGCCGCAGATAGCCCCGCGAAAAGCCGCCCGCGCATGCGAGGCAATCGCACGCCGCGTCGATGGGCTCGAGGGAAATCGTGTGCTTGGCGTTGCGAATGCGCAGCGGCCCGTGACTGGTAAAGGCGTATCCCTTACGGCCATTTCGCGTGGGAAGCACGCAGTCGAACATGTCGATTCCCGCGCGAACTCCGGCCACGATGTCTCGTTCGTAACCGACTCCCATGAGGTAGCGCGGCTTGTCCTGCGGGAGCCACGGCGCGACCTCGGCAACGGTGCGATGGATCTCCTGCGAGCTCTCTCCCACCGCCACACCGCCGATGGCAAATCCAGGGAGATCGAAGGCGCAAATCTGATCGACGCAGCGTCGGCGCAGCGCGAGATCGGTGCCGCCCTGAATGATGCCGAACAACCCCTGCTCGTCGGGACGTCGATGTGCGGCGACGCAGCGCGCGAGCCAGCGACTGGTGCGATCAATCGCGTCCACCAATCGCGCGTGATGTTCTTCGACTTTGCTCTTGCGCTTGCGCGAGAGCTTGGCGTCGGTCGCTGCATCCGTCGTCGACTCACTCACCGCATCAACTTGCATCCGCGCGGGCGGACAATCATCAAAGGCCATGATGATGTCAGCGCCGATTGCGTTCTGCACTTCGATGGAACGCTCGGGCGAGAGCATCAACTTTGAACCGTCGACGAAGGAGCGAAACATCACGCCCTCTTCCGAAATCTTGGTGCCCTCGGTCATCGACCATGCTTGAAAGCCGCCCGAGTCGGTGAGGATCGGTTTGTTCCAACGCATGAACTCGTGACTGCCGCCGAAGTGCTTCATGCGCTCGGCGCCGGGGCGAAGCATGAGGTGATACGCGTTGTTGAGAATGATCTGCGCGCCCGTCGCGGTGATTTGATCGGGCGTGAGTCCCTTCATCGTCGCCGCAGTAGCGACGGGCATGAACGCGGGCGTGTCGAATGATCCATGAGGAGTGGTCACACGACCGCGCCGCGCGTTGGTCGAAGGCGAACGCGCGAGGATTTCGAATTGCACGGGATGACGCGACGCACTCGCTGCGCTCATCGCGAATTCCTGCGTTCATCGGTGGCCCGATGGAGTACATCGCGCTCACGCTCGGTGAGACTTCCCAATCCTTGCGCGCGCACCTTGTCGAGAATGCGATCGACTTCACTCGTCGCTGGCGGCAGTGCGCTCTTACTCGCGGTCACACGCTTGCCCGCGACACGCGGACCAAAGAAGGAGAAGAAATCGTCAAGTAGATGCGGGCGTTGCGCCACCCACCAACCAGAGATCGCGCCACCGAGATGCGCCGCTTCACCGCCCGCATTGCCACCACTGCGCAAGAGCGTCACCACCGCGATCGCGATCAATCCCAACGCGAAGTATTTGAGTTTGACGGGAAGCACAAAGAGCACCAGCACTTCGTCGTTGGGACGCAACCATGCCGAAGCGAGAATGATCCCGTACACGCCCGCGCTCGCGCCAATGAGTGGCGTGTAGGGATCGTTGAACAGGAGTCCCGGCACCAAGAACTGCGTGCCCATCGCCTTGAACCATGCGATTCCCAGCGCATTGAGCAGCAAATACACCAACGCGCCCATGACCACGCTCAGAAGAAAAATCGCGAAGTAGCGTCGCTTGCCGAATTGTTGTTCCACGACTGGACCGAAGATCCACAGACCGAGCATGTTCATGGCCAGATGCATGAAGTCGATGTGCAGAAACCCGTAGCCGACGAATCTCCAAAACTCGCCGCCCTTGAAATTACCCGCAGGATCAAAGTCAATCACCGCTTGCGCAGTAGTGAACTGCAGATAGCCGCGTATGGGCGAGACATTGATGTACTCCGCGCTCGCGATGGGATCGAAGACGCCGCCCGCGGCACCGCCGGCCACACTTTTGGGAAAGAGCCACACCTGACCGACTCCGCGCTCATCGGGCGGAGTGAACATCTCTTGCATGGCCACCCGCGAGCGGCGCATGTCTTCGAATGCTTGCTGTTTTTGCGGCGCGGGACGCCACTCGCCAAACTGCACCGGCACCTTAGGCAGCGCGCTGTCGATCACATAGACCAACGCGCACACGATGATCACCATCATCGTCGCGCTGAGACGAAAGCGCCCGCGGCGCACGCGCGAGATGAGCGATGCACCAGCGGAGCGCGATGAGGAATCACGTGCGTAATCTCTGTCAGCGAGGCCCATTGCGCGGAGTGTACGGAGTTTGATTCGCGTTGTTGTACGCGTCGTGTGCGCGTTGCTTGTCGTGGCGAGTCATGATCACCGCGCTGAGGCGCGACGATGAAAAACTCGCGCGCGACTAGCGCGGCCGATCGCGCTTCTCATCGGTGGCGCGTTGCAGTGCGTCGCGTTCGGCGCGCGAGAGACTGTCGATTCCGCGGGCGGCGATCTTGGACAAGATCGCGTCGAGTTCGGCTTCACGCGATTGCTGGCCTTTGGCGATTTTGGCTTGAACTGCCTGCTTTTCCTGCACTTCGCGTTTCTCTTGCGCGAGGCTCTCTTCCATCGCGGCAAGGTCGCCCGCGTCGAGATCGACGCCGAGATAGTCGGGCTGTTGCTCGAGTTGTTTCGCCGTCATGTAGCAGACGAATCCACCAAAGACGGCGATGGCCAACAGCATCGTGCTCTCCATGACCAGACCCAACGCGGCCAACACTGCCGCGCCGACAAGTCCCGCGCGACAGGCGAACTTCATCGATCGTGCATAGCCCATGCGCGGCCACAACGACGCTTGCAGAATGCGTCCCCCGTCGAGAGGGAACATGGGCAAGAGATTGAAGAGCAGCAACGTCCACGCAATGCTGTTGGTCATCACCAACAACATCGCCCACCATGAGTCGAAGTCTGGACGTTGCACCAAGCTGGTCAAACTGAGTGGATTGGGAATCGCCAATCCAAACCACTGTCCGGTGCGAAATCCAATCAGTGGCGTGAGCACCATGATGATCGCGACATTCACCAGCGGTCCGCCGATCGCCGTCCACAGATGTGCGCGCGGGCGGTCCGGCGGATTGCATGTGGCCAAACCGCCAAGTGGCCACAACAAGATTTCGTCGGCGGTTCCCGCGTTGCAGCGGCAGGCGAAGCAATGACCGAACTCGTGCAACAGAATCACCGTGAACAACGCGAGCAGTCCCAGCGCGGCTGGTCCCACGCCAAAGCTAAATTCCGCCCCGCTGCTCGCCGCGCGTCCGAGCACGGCCAACACAAACACGAAGAAGAACAAATGCAAGCGCACGGTGATGCCCGCGACACGAAACAGACGCAGCGACCACGACATGGGATTGTCGAAGCTCACGCGCGAGCCGCGCCAATCGCCGCCGAAACCTTTCGGCTCGGGGCGAGTGCTGTCGCGGCTTGAGTCGGTGTCGGACCAATCGCTCATCGCGCGGGTTCCTGCTTTGGCGGCGTCTGTGTTTGCGTCTGTGTTTGCGTCGCGGTGTCTATCTCTGTGCTTGTCTCTGCTCGCAAGGACCACAACAAGAATGCGCCGAGTGTCTTGCCGTCGAGGATTTCGCCGCGTGCGATTTGCGCGCGCAATTGCGCGACGCTCATGGTGACGACTTCAAGTTCTTCGCCTGGTTCGAGCCGCTGCGGCACAGGGGTGAGATCGGTGGCGAGGAAGACGTGCATGCGTTCGTCGGTGAATCCCGGCGAGGTGAAGAACTCGCCGAGGCGCTCGATCTTTCCTGCGGAAAAGCCGGTTTCTTCTTCGAGTTCGCGCGCGGCTGCGAGCGCAGGAGCTTCACCGCGCTCCAACTTGCCCGCGCAAAACTCAACCAGCGCTTGTCCCACTGCAATGCGTTGATTGCGCACCAACACCAGTGCTCCGTCGCTCTTCACGGCAATCACCGTGACCGCGCCAGGATGACGAACCACATCTTTGATGAGCGTGCGCGCGTCGTTGCGCAACGCGATCACATGACGTTCCACGGTGAACACCGGGCCCGTGTGGGTGATCGTGACTTGCGGAAGTGGGTGCACTGCGCCGATCATAGGAAGATGCCTGCAGAAATGGGAACTTCCGCTGAACCATCGTCCGTCGACGAAGCGAGAGCGCGCGAACTCAGCGCGGATGGTGCCGAGTTTCCCGTGCGTGTCGAACGCTTGGTGAAATCATTCGGTCGTCAACCAGTGCTGCGCGAAATCACGCTGCGTTTCGCTCGCGGAAAAACCACGGTGATCCTCGGTCCGTCGGGTTGCGGCAAGAGTGTGTTGCTCAAACACATCGTGGGGTTGATGCACCCCGACAAGGGCCGGGTGTATTGCGGCGCGTCCCGCGTCGATGGTTTGACCGAACGCAAACTCATGCCCATTCGCCGACAGTTTGGCTTCTTGTTTCAGAACTCGGCGCTGTTTGATTCCATCTCGGTGCGCGACAATGTTGCGTTTCCGCTGCGCGAATTCGAGGGAGAAAATCCCTACGACGAAGAAGCGCGCGTGCGGCGCGTGCTCGCGTTGGTGGGACTCGAAGACACCATCGACAAGTTTCCTTCCGCGCTCTCAGGGGGACAACGCAAACGCGTCGCACTCGCGCGCGCGATCGTGCTCGCACCAAAGATCATGCTCTACGACGAACCCACCACCGGACTTGACCCCATTCGTGCCGATGTGATCAACGAGCTCATTCTCAAACTCAAGCACGAGCTGAACGCGACGAGTATCGTGGTCACGCATGATCTCGCGAGCGCATTCAAAGTGGCCGATTGCATGGTGATGTTGCATGACGGCGCGGTGGTCATGCAAGGCACGCCACAAGAGTTTCGCGATTCCACCGATCCCGTGGTGGCGCGATTTCTTCGCGGCGAGGCGAGCGAAGAAGAGTTGCACGCGATTCGTCAAGTGCGCTCGGAGAATGTCCAGAGCGCGCGCGGCGCGAGTGGCACGATGCAAAACAAGAACGGAACTCAGCGTTGAACGAGCGAGGTCGAAACTTTCTGGTTGGTGTGTGCGCTGCAGGAGCGCTTGCGAGCGCTGCGGTATTGCTCTTTCTCTTCGGCGAGATCGAGCCGCTCTTTCGCAGTCGCTGGCCGCTCGAAGTCGCGCTCAACGAAGCGGGCGGTTTGCGCCGTGGAAGTTTGGTGACGATGAACGGCGTGCCCGTCGGCGCGATTCAAGAAATCGAATTCAATGCGAGCGACCGCAACCTGCCCGTGTTGGTCACCGCGCTCATCGACAATTCGATTCTCATTCCTGATCCCAGCACGCCCACGGTTCGTGCCTCGCTGCTCGGCTCGGGCGCGCGACTGGAATTGACGGTGACACTTCCACTCTCGACTCCCACGCGCAACTATGAGCGCGACAAATCCGTGCGCCTTCGCGGACGAGTGGTGGCGCTCGAGACGCGCATGCTTGAAGAACTCGCGCCGCAACTCGAACCGATCATCGCGAGCTTTCGCGAGATGGAAAAACTCTCGCGCAATCTCAACGAGTTCGTGCGTGCACCTGCGCAAGGTGAAGCGCCGCAAGCCGAATCTCTTCGTGGCGTGGTCGCGCGCTTCAACAGCACGCTCGACCGCGCCAACACCGCGCTCGACGGCGCGACGTCGTGGCTCAACGACGAGCAACTACGCACCGATGTGCGCGACACCGCCAACGGCGCGAGTGAACTCATGCGTGACGCAGCCATCGCTGCCAATCGCATCGCCACCGCCGCGGATGCGCTGGGAAATGCCGCCGAAAGCGTCAAAAGCGAAGCGGCCTCGGTGCGCAATCAACTCGTCCCCGTTCTCGACAGCCTCGGCGCGTCATTTGATGAAGTCAATCGATTGCTCGTCGCCGCACGCACCGGCGAAGGCACCGTGGGACGACTGATGAAAGACCCTGCGCTGTATCAAAGCCTTTCCGATGCGGCGCAACGACTCGAAGGAGTTCTCGCCAAGATGGAGTTGCTGTTGGACAAGGTTCGCGCGGAAGGACTCAACGTCGATCTGCTTGGTAAGTGATGCGCGTGTGTGATCATGATTGATCGCAACCCATCGCAACACGACACCCGCAACACGACGTTTGCAACATTACGACACAAAAAGTAAACGGCCCTCTGATGAAGAGGGCCGTTTGAATTTTCAGATGATCACGACCGACGTCACTCGTTGACGATGGCGATCTCAACGCGGCGCGATTCCTTCTTCGACGACTTGGCCATCTCAGGACCAAACGACGAATACTCGATCTTGCTGCTGTCGACGCCCTTGGTCACGACGTATTGACCGACGTTGAACGCGCGCTCAAAGCCGAGGTGGTAGTTGGTCTTGAAACCAGACTTCTTGATCGGATCGGTGTCAGTGAAACCGGCCAAGCGCAGCGCCGAGTCGGGATACTTCTTCTTGATCTCGCTGGTCACTTTGTCGAGCGTCTTCTTGGCGTCGCTCTTCAGCGTGGCCTTGCCCGCATCAAACAACACGTCACCTTCGATGGTCAACACGATCGTGCCATTGCGATTCTCCGCAGTGACGCCCGCAGGCAGATCGAGTTTCGGATCGGTGGTGTCGTTGGTGGTCGCGACTGCCGAAGGCGGTACTTCATTGACTTTGCTCTGCAACGCCCCTGCTTGCTCTTCGAGACGACGGCGCTCGGCCTCGCTCGACTCGAGCGCGGTGCGCGCTTCATCGCGCTGCATGGTGAGTTGCGTGTTCTCTTCCTTGAGCATGGTGAGTTCATTCTTCTTGGCGCTGTCGCAACCAACAAGAAGTGAACCCGCCGCAAGGGTCGCAAGAACGACGCAGTTTCGAATGAGAGAAAGACGAGTGGAGTCAGTGAACATGAAGAGGCATCCGTTCCAAAAAGGCTGGTGCGGTCGACTGGAGATCCTTCTCGCAGTGCATCGACGCGCGCTTGCCGCATTTCACCGTTGATCGCGTGGTTGCGCAAGTTGTGCGGGCAAGAGTCTCTCGGAATTCTTTTTCGGATCGAGCGACGAGTCCAGCGGCGCGATCCCGATCGAAGTAACGCTCGCTTCGATGCCACGCGCGAACAGATCGATCGATGCGACCACACCTCCGCGCGCCACGATGAACAGAATCGCCGCCGCCGCGAGGTGCGGACCAAACGGAAACTCGCGTTGGAAAAACGTCGAGAAGCGACGCAATAGCATCGAGCCGAAGGCCCAGACAATCGCGATGAACACCGCGAGGAAAAACGCAAGGATCGCGACCTTCCAACCGAGCGCAGCTCCAACTGCCGCTTGGAGATGCACGTCGCCTAAACCCATCGCTTCACGGCCAAAACCAAGCGTTCCCAAGATGCGCACGCTCCACACCAACGCGCCGCCGACGATCCATCCCAACATCGATCCGCCCAACAGCGTCATCGGTTGACAGACCACTTCATCTGACGTGTAGCCGAGTATCGACGCGAGCAAACAGGCCAAGCCCGCGCCAGCAAATCCCGGGAGCAAGAACGCCAACTCGGCCAACATTTCGCGTCGCGCATGCGGGTAGTCCGCGCCGTCGCCGCCCTCTTTGACGAAGTCCATCCAATCGGCAAAGCTCACGCGCAACCGTCCCGTGGCGAGCAGCCAACGCGAGACGCCAAGGCCAAGCATCATGCCCACCGCGGCGAAGGTCACCGTCCAACTGGCGACGGGAATGGGGACGAGGTCGCGCAGCGCTTTCGACTCGGGCATGAAGCCTTGCACGAACCAACCAGCGAAGGCCACGATTGTGACAAACGTGGGGATTTCCACGGGAATGAGCATGGTTTTTGCGTCGATGAGCGTCATTGCGATGAGACCCGCAATCACGGTCAACATGACGATGAGCGCAGGCCACGAGGCGCCGAATCCTTGCAGATGCCACCACGGACTCGCGGCGTCGTGAAAGATTGAATCCGCGGTGCGGTCGAGCGGACCGTAGAGCGCGATGTATGTCGCGAGAAACAACACCGCGACCAAGAATTCGATCGCGGGGTACTGAAAACTAATGTGGGTGCGACACGCTTTGCACTTTCCGCGCAAGAGAAACCATCCGAGGATGGGAATGTTTTCGTGCCACGAAAGTTGATGGCCGCAGATGGGGCAACGCGACGGTGGCGTGACCACCGACTGTCCCGTTGGAAGTCGCCACACCAACACGTTGAGAAAGCTGCCCACGCACGCGCCGAAGAGAAAGACGAACAGAGCGCCGATGAGCGTGGGCGCCCAAATGGCGTAAAAGAGCGTGAAATCGTCGTAGTTCATGCAGAGTGTTCGTTCGGTGATTCGCGAATCAACTGTCGTGTGTGGGACGCTGCGCAGGGTGGTGAGCGCTGCGCTTGCGCTTCATGCATGGAAGATTCAGCGCTCTTGCTCTAGTTCGCTGAGTGACATCTGCGTCACCGTTTGTTCGGCACGCTGCAACAGATTGCGACAGTGAGACATCAACGCTTCACCGCGGCCGTAAGCCACCAGACTCGCTTCGAGTCCGGTCCGCCCCGACTCAATCGATTGCACCAACGCTTCGAGTTCTGCCACGGCTTCCTCGTAACCCAACGCTGCGATGCGCGCACTCTCGGCGCTCGTCACGGAGTTGAGGTTGGCCGCGCTGCCGTTCGCGGCGTTGCCATTGAGAGCGTTGTTGTCGGTCTTCTTAGCCATCGTGAGTCTCTTCCCTTAGAGGGATTTCTGCGGAGTTGCCCGAGTGAGGCGACACCTTGTTAATCGTTGCGCGCGCAGAGCCATCGGAAAGTTGCAGCGCAATCGTCGCGCCTGTGCTGAGCGCGTGCACGCTGCGAATGAGTGTGCCTGAAGCATCGGTGACGATGGAGTAGCCGCGTTGCAGCGTGCTCTCTGGTCCGGCGCAGTGCAATCGGTGCGCAAGTGTGTCGAGTGCGAGTCTTCGCGTACTCAGCAATTGCGTCAATGCGCGATGCATGCGCGGACGAAGCACGGCCAACGTTGCCCGCGCTCCTGCCGCTCGGGCAGCCGGAGTTTGCGCGAGCAATCGTGCGCCGAGCTGCTCCAACTCGCGTCGCGATGCAGTCAACCAGCGCGCGTGCGCCGCGAGTTTGCGGCTGTGCAACGCGGCAAGAACTTCGCGCGCACGAGCGAGACGCAGCGCAGGCGACGCCAGTGCTGGATGTTTTTGAAGCGACGACAATCGCTCGCGCCGTTGGCTGATCGACCAACGCATAGTGCTGCGTAGTTCACGACCGATGCGTTCGGCGCGCTCGACCATCGCGGCCATGTCGGGGAGCAACACCATCACTGCTTGGGTGGGCGTGCTCGCGCGTCGATCGGCGACCAACTCAATCACACTGGTGTCCACCTCATGTCCGATGGCCGCGATCAGTGGAACATGCATGTCAAAGGCTGCATCGGCGACAACGCGTTCGTTGAACGCCCACAGATCCTCGCGCGAACCTCCGCCGCGCGTGACGATCACTGCGTCGATTCCTAGTTGTGTTCGCCTCGCATCGAGCGCACGCAGCGCGCGCGCGACTTCCGCGGCAGCGCCGTCGCCTTGCACGCGAACATCAACCACGATGAAGCGAACCGCGGGACAACGTTGCTTCGCCGTGGTCAAAACATCTTGCAATGCCGCGCCTGTTGCGCTGGTGACCACCGCAACACAACGTGCAAACGCGGGCAGTGGTTTCTTGCGCTCGTCTCGAAAATATCCCAAGTTGCGCAGCTGTGCCACCAACGCTTGAAAACGCAATTCGAGCGCGCCTACTCCTTGCGGCTCCAACTTGCTGACGTAGAGCTGCGTGCGTCCTTGTGCTGAAAAGTGGCCGATTTTTCCCGTGACCACCACCGCATCGCCTTCACGCACGTCGAAGCCAACCCGCGCCGCTTCACTGGTCCACATCACGCATGAGAGCAACGCGCCCGCATCTTTGATCGAGAAATACCAGTGCCCGCGTTTGCTGAGATTGGCGATCTCGCCCTGCACGCGAAAGTTTCCCCGCATGCCCTCTTCGAGCGCGCGCGTGATCAAGTTGCTGAACTCGGTGACGCTGAACTCATGCGGCGCATTGAGTTCACTTCGCGCGACGTTACTCACGACACTGGTCAACTGCGAATCAGTCGCGTTGCTGCTGGTTGCTGCGAGCGGTGCGGCGGACTCGCTCGTTGCGAGCTTTTCAATCGTTGGCTCAGTGCCTGTCACGCCCGTTGCAACAACTGTTCGTCGCACCGGAGTTGAATCGAACAAACCTCCCGCGAAGGTGTCGCCGCGTGCGCGATTGGGATCGAAGGCGGGTCGCTTCACGGGTCGTATGGTACGGTTGGACGCGCTCGATCGCGCACCACTTGAGGCGACGAAGTAGGTTCACGATTGACCACCGATCGACGAGACATTCTCGCGGCCAGCATTGATTCCATCGCGGGCGTGACCCCGACGAGGTGCCGCGCTTTTGCCGCGCTCAACGTCCACTCCGTCGCTGACTTGCTGGTGCATTTCCCTTTCCGCGTCGAGGCGGAACAGGGCGAAGATTCGATCGCCTCGCACACCGAACTCATCCAATCGAAACCCGACGCTGAGAAGTCGATGAACATCGCGGTGCGCGGCACCATCGTGGCTTCTCGCAGCACGTTTGGTCGGATGCCACGCATCGAAGCGACGCTTGATGATGGCACAGGCACGGCGCGTTTGGTCTTCTTCAACATGCCGTGGATGCGCGGCAAATTGCATCCGGGGCGACAAGGAATCGTCGAGGGAAAAGCCAAACTCGAACGCGGTTACCTCGAGATCGTCAATCCCAAGTGGAGCGAAGTCGTCCCTGGTCACGACACCGCCGCGCGAGGAAATCGCATGCGCGCGATTTACCCGTCGAGTGAAGCGCTGCCCTCGCGTTTCATCGAGCAAACCCTGGCCAAAGTGCTTGATGCAGCATGCGCGGCGATCGAGGATCCGTTGCCGATGGCGTTTCTCGCCGAGCGCGGATTGACGGCACTGCGCGCGGCGTATCGCTCGATGCACGCGCCCGAAACTGAAGCAGACTTCGCGATAGCGCGCACCCGATTGGCGTATGACGAGTTGCTCACGCTGCAGTTGGCCGTCGCACTCAAGCGACGCATGCGCGCCTCGCAAGGAGCGCCCGCGTTGCCGATGAGCGAGAGCACGGAGAAGTCGATTCTCGCGCGCTTTCCCTTCACGTTCACTCCCGATCAATTGAGCACGTTCCATGAGATCGCGGGCGATCTCGCCGACACGCGGCCGATGAATCGACTGTTGCAAGGCGATGTCGGCGCAGGCAAAACTGCGGTGGCATTGGCATCGATGTTGATTGCGGTGACCAATCGACATCAAGCGGTGATGATGGCGCCGACCGAGTTGCTCGCCGAGCAACACTTCGCCTCGATCTCGCGCTCGCTCGAAGGAACGTCCGCGCGAGTTGCCTTGCTCACGTCGAGCGTTTCAACCAGTGAACGGCGACGCATTCTTGATCTCGCCGCCAGCGGTGGCGTCGACATCATCATCGGAACGCATGCGTTGCTCACGGGTGATGTTGCGTTTCACGCGTTGGCCATGGCGGTGATCGACGAGCAACATCGCTTCGGTGTTGCGCAACGCGCGTTGTTGCGCGGCAAGGCGCCGCAAGGACAAACGCCGCACATGTTGGTGATGACGGCGACGCCGATTCCGCGCACGCTCTCGCTCACGGTGTATGGCGACCTTGATGTGTCGACGATTTTGCATCGACCACTCAATCGCTCGCCCGTGCACACACGCATCCTGACCGAGGCGCGCAGCCTCGACGCATACAAGTTCGTCAAAGAGCGCATCGCGCGCGGCGAACAGGCGTTCATCGTTGTTCCCGCGGTCGAAGAGTCCGACTTAGGACTCAAGGATGTGGCATCGCATCTTGAGATGTTGGCGCAAGGACCACTCGCGGGTCTGCGTCTCGCAGGAATGCACGGACGGATGAAGCGCGATGAACGCGACGCGGTGATGGATCGCTTTCGCGCGGGCGAAATCGATGCGTTGATTGCCACGGTGGTGATTGAAGTTGGCGTCGATGTTCCTAACGCCACCGTGATGGTCATCGAACACGCCGATCGCTTTGGACTCGCGCAATTGCATCAGTTGCGCGGTCGTGTTGGACGCAGTTCCAAGGGCGGAGTGTGCGTGCTCATCGCTGATCCCACTACTGATGACGGCCGCGCGCGCCTCGAAGCGATTCACTCCACCGATGATGGATTCAAGATCAGCGAACTCGACCTGGCAATTCGTGGCCCAGGTGAATTGTTCGGCGCGCGGCAGAGCGGACTGCCGCCGTTCAAGGTTGCGGATCTGGTCAAAGATCTCGGCTTGCTCGAACGCGCGCGTCGCGATGCAAGCGATTGGATTACCCGCAGCCCGTTGCTTGCCGCAGATGACGAGCGACTCATGCGTCGCCAAGTGATGAGCACGTACGGCGAAGCGCTTGGTCTTGGCGATGTTGGATGAGTGACTCTTGCGTACCTGATCACGACCTGATCAGCGCTTGACTCGTCGCCATGCATCGAGTGCCGCCGCATCGAACGTATTGATGCACGATGCTTTGGGCAACCAACCACGCTGCGCCGTGAGAATTCCGTAACCGAGTTCGTCGTAATCCGAGAGACCGTGCACATCGCAGTTGATGGCGACCATGCAACCCGCGGCTACTGCGCCGCGCACATGGGTGTCGCGCAAATCCAGACGCATGTGATGGGAGTTGATCTCAAGCGCGGTGTGACACTCGCGCGCTGCGGCGTAGAGCTCACTCATCACGGGCTCAAGTCCAGGACGACCGTTGACGATGCGACCGGTGGGATGACCCAAGACATGCACGAGCGGATGACGAATCGCTTTGAGCAATCGATCGGTGGCGACACGCGGCTCTTGCTTGAGCGCAGCATGCGGGCTAGCCACGACCCAATCGAGTTGACGCAAGAGATCGTCGCTGTAGTCGAGCGAACCATCGGAAAGCACATCGACTTCGCTGCCCGCCCAAATCTGCATGCGAGGAAATCGTGCTCTCGCCGCATGAATTGCCGCAATATGCGTGAGCAGCCGCGTCTCATCGAGACCGTTCGCTTGGAACTGGCTCTTGGAATGATCGGTGATGGCGATGGTGTGAAATCCGCGCCGCTGCGCTTCGCTCACCAACTCATCGATGGAGAGCGCGCCGTCTGACGCTGTGGTGTGACAGTGCAATTCCGCGCGAATGTCGTGTTGTTCGACGATGGGTGTATGCGCTGCGCCAAGCACGAACGCATCGAGTTCGCCGCGATCTTCACGCATCGTTGGCGGCATCCATTCCAAACCGAGCGCGTGATAGATGTCAGACTCTTCACGTGATGCAACAGGAAGTGCGCCATCGGCGACCTTGCCCGACGCATCCGCCGCGAAGAGACCGTATTCGTTGAGACGAAAGCCCTGCGCGATCGCGCGTTCACGCAGACGAACGTTGTGTTCTTTGCCGCCAGTGAAGTACTGCCACGCTGCGCCGAACTTCTCGAGAGGCACGACGCGCAGATCGATTTGCAATCCGTGTTTGGTTTGCACGCTGCTCTTGGTGAGTCCTTGCACCAACACTCGCGCAACTTCTGGCATCGTGCAAAACGCTTCCATCAACGGGCCCGATTCTTCCGAGCACGCGAGAATGTCGAGATCGCCAATGGTCTCTTTGCCGCGACGAAGACTGCCCGCGTAGGCAATACGTTGCACGCAACTGAGCGCGCCCAATCGCGCGACCAACGCGTTGGCGACAGGCATCGCGTCGCCAATGCGCATGCGCCCCACCGCTGTCTGCGCAAACGCAATCGCTTCCTTCATGTTCTCGATGGTCTTCGCGCCCATGCGCGGAAGTTTGGCCACGGCACCCGACTCAATCGCGGCGCTGAGCGACGAGAGATCCACCACGCCCGCGTCGATCCACAAGGCGCGCGCAGTCTTGGGGCCAATCCCCTGAATGCCCAAAACCTCCTTTAATCCCGCAGGAATCTGCGCGCGCAGCTCATCGAGTTCGCTCATCGCGCCGGTCTTGGCGAACTCGAAAATCTTCGCGGCGGTCGACGCGCCGATTCCGTCGATGGCCTTGAGCGCGGCGCTCTCCATCGAACACGCTTCACCAGTCAACGACTCAACGGCGCGTGCGGCGCGACGGAATGCGTTGACTTTGAAAACGTTGGCACCGAGGAGTTCACTGAGGACCGCGAGTTCCTCAAACGCTGCTGCGATTTCTGTATTCGTTCCCATGCGTCGCAGCGTATCAACCGCGTGATGCGAGCATGGAGAGCAGGATCTCGGCAGTGCGCGCGGTCGCGCCCTGTTCGCGGCGAATGGTTTCGCGCGCGTTGACCGCGAGCACCATGCGTGCGCGAAGATCATTCATGAGCACGATCAGCGTGGGCAGCAGTTCTTCGGCAGTGACTTGTCGAATTGCGCTCGCAGTGCGCAGCGTTTCCACGACATCGCGAAAGTCGGCCACCCGTGGACCGATGACCACTGCCTTGCCCAAACTCGCGGGCTCAATGGGATCACTGCCGTAGAGTTTGCCGAAGCTGCGACCGATCACCACCACGTCGGCCAACGCGTAGGCCATGCGCAATTCGCCGATGGTGTCGAGGAGATAGAACTTCGTCTCCTCATTTCCCTTCTCGTGACGAGAACGACGCACGCATCCGGGAAGGTTGGCCGCCACCGCATCGAACCACTCAGGTTTGCGCGGCGCAATGATCACACGCACATTCGCCAGCGAGGGATCGAGCAGCGCGTCGCGTAAGAGAATCTCTTCGCCCGGCTCACTACTACCCACCACGATCACGCGCGCGCCAGATGGGATTCCCAAGTCACTCGCGAGTTGCGCCGAGCCGGGCACGTTGTCGGCGATGGCCACCGAATCCCATTTCATGTTGCCCGAGACTAAGACTTCTTCGGCGCCCATTTCGGCGAATCGCTCGGCAGAAATAGTGTTTTGCGCCAACACCATGGTGGCGCGCACGAACATCGAGCGCACGAAAAAACGCGCGCGTCGATAGCCGCGAATGCTGCGATCACTCAGTCTTCCGTTGACCACCACCACGGGAATCGAGCGCGCCTGCGCGAGGCGCGTCATGTTGGGCCAGAGTTCCAACTCAACCAACACCAATAGATCTGGTCGTAAGCGATCAAGCCACATGCGCACGGCGAACGAGAAATCAAACGGCGTGCGCACCACTGTGTGCTGCGCGCCAAAGAGCGACGCCGCGCGCGCAATGCCCGTGTCGGTGGAAACGCTCACGATGATCTCAGGCTTGGTCGAATCCGCGGCCAGACGCGCCACCAATCCGCGAATCGCGTTGACCTCGCCCACCGATACCGCGTGAATGACAATGCACGGTCGTTGGGTGAATGCACGGGTGACACCGCGACCAAGTCGCGCGGGCCAATCCGTGCGAATCTTCCCCGTCGAAATCATGCGCAGCAACCACAGCGGCGCGCTCACGATCACCGCGATGGCGTAACACAAATCGGTAAGCGCCAACAGCGCGTGCACCTTGCGCGTGAGCAACGATGTTCGCTCACCCAGCCGCGCACTCTCGCTTGGTGCGTTTGTTGCGGTGCTGTCAGAATCAGCTTGATTCAACGGAGATTCTTGCCCATTGCGGTGAGCCACTTCACCGACTGCACTCCCTCGGCGAGATCAGCCACGCGTCCGCGACTGTCGACATAAAGCGTCTTCGGGATGGTGGGCGTTGGGTTCCTCTCGCGCACAAACGCGTTGAACTCTTCCGAAGCCATGAGTTCAAACTCGTTCGCGGGATTGTTGCGGAGAAAATCTTTGACCAACTTCGGTGAGGTGTCCATGCTCACACCGATGACCGCGACCTTGCTCGGAAGGATTCCATGCAATGACTGCGCGTTCTTGCGATTCTGTCGACAGGGTCCGCACCATGTGGCCCAGATCTCAATGATCATCGGGCGACCCGCAAATGTCGCGAGCGAAACTGGTTTTCCGTCGAGGTCGGTGACAGTGAGTTGATGCACTGGACCGAGCTCAATCGGCGGCGTCGGTGTGGATGCGGAGTCGGCTGCGACTTGTTGCGTCGCATCAGGGGCAGCGACAGGCGTCGCATGCTCCGTCGCGGTCGCGTCAGTTCCAGTCTGCGTCGCAGGCGGTGAAGCAACCGGTTTGTCGCATCCCGCGAGCGAGAGCAGTAACGCACTCGCTTGCATGACAACCAACAGTGCCAGAGATGAACGAGCGACACGAGCGCGATGCATTCGGTCAGAATAGCCGCCCATGCCCGTTGTGTCGCCATCGAGTTCTATCGCGTTGCCTTCACTCGAGAACGCGTGGCGCATTGCGCTTGATACCGGCGGAACATTCACCGATGTGGTGGCGCGAAGCCCGAGCGGCCAAGTGACGCGCGTCAAAGTTCCGTCGGATGGCTCGATCTCGGCCACAGTGGCGCGATGCGATGGACGCCGCTTGGTGTTCACGGCGACGGCGCGGCTGCAGTTACCTGATGGGTTTCTTGATGGATGGGTCGTCGCGATCTCTGCGGGCGACGCGCAATCACACGCAACGATCACCATCGATCGTCACAGCGGCGACATGCTCTTGCTTTCGCGCGCGGTGAATCTGCCTGCAGGTGCATCGCTTCGATTCGTGCAACGCACGAACAGTGACCAAACCCAGCACACAACGATTGACGCTCCACGATTGGCGTTGCACATCGTGACCGCCACTGCGCTGCATCGATCATTGCCGCCGCTGGAACTGCGGCTTTCCACGACCCGCGCGACCAACGCGCTGCTGCAAGGACTCGGCGCGCGCGTGGGTGTCATCGTGGCGCAAGGACTCGAGGGAGTGGTGCAGATCGGCGATCAAACGCGCGACGACTTGTTTGCGCGCGTGCCTTCGCCCCGGGTTTCGTTGGCGCACGCGGTGCGTTCGATTGGTGAACGCACGCTTGCCGATGGCTCGTCGCTCATGCGCGCGAGTGATGACGAAATCCGCAGTGCCGCGCGCGAACTTCTCGACGCAGGATGCGAGCGCATCGTGGTGAGTCTCGCGCATGCCTTGGTCGATGAAGGCCGCGAAGGCGAGGTCGCCGATGTGATTGCTGCGATGGCTGTCGATCGTTGCGACGAGAGCGCGAACATCAACACGCCGCGCGTGCGCTGCGTGGCCGCGTCGCGCATCGCCGCGCATCCACGATTGCTCACGCGCACCGACACCGCGATTGTCGACAGTCGCGTCGATCCGATCGTGCAAGCGTTTGTGATTGATGCAACGCGCAGCGCGCCGAACTCGCGCGCGTACGTCTTCACCAGCGCAGGAGTTTTGCAACAAGCCTCCGCGATCGCAGCGAGCGAAACACTCTTCTCTGGTCCAGCAGGCGGTGCGCGCGCAGTTGCGACTGTCGCGGCGCGCCACTGCATTACCCACGCCGTAAGTTTCGACATGGGCGGCACCAGCAGCGATGTCACGCGCTTTGCTCACGGCTCCATTCCCATGCGCGCGCAATCGACCATCGCGCGTGCATCGGTGGCGTCGCCGAGTTTGGCCATCGACAGTGTTGCGGCTGGTGGTGGATCGATCTGCGTCGTTCGTGACGGAGCGTTTGAAGTCGGACCTGACAGCGCGGGGTCCAATCCGGGTCCTGCGTGTTACGGCCGCGGTGGACCGCTCACGATCTCGGACATCAACTTGCTCGCGGGACGAATGGTGAGCGATTTCGAGTCCATCAGTGTCGAACGCGAGCCCGCGCAAGCGCTCATTGCGCAAGTCGCGTTGCAGCGCAAATGCAGCGAAACCGCGGCAATTGCAGGGTTTCTTGACATCGCCAACGCGCGCATGGCGCTCGCGATCGAGAACCTCTGCGTGCGTGACGGCGTGAATCCACGCGCGTCGAACGCGACGCAAACCAATCCACACAACCGCGCCGCGCACACGCTCATCGCGTTTGGTGGTGCGGGCGGGCAGCACGCCTGTCCCATCGCGGAGCGCTTAGAACTCGCGCACATCATCTTCCCGCGCTTCGCTGGATTCATGTGCGCGCAAGGCGTCTTCGATGCCAACAGCGCGCGACTGGTGACTGTTCCCGTCCTCGCGTTGTTGGAGACGAGCGTCGCGTTGCTCGAGCGCACACGCAATGATGCGCTGCAACGCGCGAGCGAGTTGCTGCGTTGCGATGGCTTCGCTCCTGCGCAACATGTTGAGTGCTTGGTTGCTCTGCGATTGCTCGGACAAGAATCTTCCATCGAAGTTGAGTTCGCCGAACTGGCAACGATGAGCGCCGCGTTTCGCAGCAAATTTGAAGTGCTTTTCGGCTACCAACCTCCACCACGCGCCATTGAAATCGAATGCGTGCGCGTGATTGTTCATGCATGCTTGGACCCAGCATTCGCAACGCAACAACGTCACACGAAAGACTGGTCACCCCCGCTCGATGGAACGTCCACGCCCTACGACCGCGTGCCCATGCTCAGTGCGGGCAAGGTGGTTGACGCCGCGTTGTTTGCGCGCAACCAACTTCCGGTGGGTCGACGCATTGATGGTCCCGCAATCATCGTCGATGTCGGCGAAACGGTGGTGATTGATGTGGGTTGGCGCGGCGAAGTGCATGCCAGTGGCGACTTGGTGGCGACGCGACTCGCGCCGCTCACGCGCAGCGAGAGTTCTGCGCAGAGCGAGTTGTTCGCCGCGCGCTTGGAGTCGATCGCAGTGAGCATGGGTCATGTGCTCGAACGCACCGCGCTCAGCCCCAACATCCGCGATCGCCTTGATTTCTCGTGCGCGGTGCTCGATCACCAGGGAACCCTCGTGCAAAACGCGCCGCATCTTCCAGTGCACTTGGGCGCGCTTGGTGTCTGTGTGCGCGCAGTGACTGCGGCGATCGACATGAGCGAAGGCGACATCGCGGTGACCAATCATCCTGCGTTTGGTGGGTCGCACTTACCTGATGTCACCACGGTTGCTCCAGTGTTTCTCGAGGGAACACGCGTGGGCTACGTCGCCGTGCGCGCGCATCACGCGGAGATCGGTGGCACGCGGCCTGGTTCGTTTCCGCCCGACGCCAAGAACCTCGCCGAAGAGGGCGTGGTGTTGCCGCCGTTTCTCGCGGTGCGCGCAGGCGCGTTTGATGAAGCCTCGGTGCGCGCGCGCTTCGCTAACGGTCCATATCCCTCTCGCAATCCGCAAGAAAATCTCGCTGATTTTCTTGCGCAAGTGGCCGCGACGCGTCATGGCATTGATGGAGTCAAGGCACTCGCGCGTGAAGGCGGAGCCGATGATTTCGCATCGCGTTGCCAGCGCGAACTCGATCGCGCACAACGCATGCTCGCCAAGAGATTGCACACGCTGCGCGGTCCGCGCACAGCGCAACGGTTTCTCGATGACGGCACGCGTCTCGCAGTGACGCTCGAAGTAATTAATGATCGCTTGGCGATTCGCTTCGAAGGATGCGCACAGATTCATCCACGCAACTTCAACGCGCCGCGCGCAGTCACGCAAGCTGCGGTGCTCTATGCGTTGCGTTTGTTGGTCGATGAACAAGTGCCCATGAACGAAGGCCTCCTGCGCTCTGTGGATCTGGACATTCCCAGCGGCATGCTCAATCCACAATTTGATGCGGATCCCACCCGTTGTCCGCCCGTCGTTGCGGGCAATGTCGAAACCAGTCAAACGATTGTCGCGTTGCTCATCGATGCGCTTGATTTGGCCGCGGAAAGTCAGAGCACGATGAACAATGTGCTCTTTGGCAACGCGTCGTTTGGCATCTACGAGACGCTCGGCGGCGGCGCGGGTGCGGGAGCGAATCAGCGCGGCGCCAGCGGCGTGCATGTGCATATGTCCAACACGCGCTTGACCGACATCGATGTGCTCGAGCGACGCGCGCCCGTTGTCATTGCCGCGTTTGTGCTGCGCGAAAATTCTGGCGGCGACGGTGTGTCACGCGGCGGCGACGGACTCGTGCGGCATTACCAATTTCGCGCGCCGGTCTCGCTGAGTTTCTTCGGATCGCGTCGACGCTATCCCCCACAAGGCGCGCACGGCGGCGGCAACGGTCTGTGCGGAGCGCAGCGTGTGATCGTCGACGGAATCACGCGCGATTGCAGCGACAGCGTGCTCTCACTCGAACTCGCCGCGGGCGACGAATTCATCGTGGAAACACCTGGCGGCGGCGGATTCGGATCCATCGCGTAATCGATGTCGATGTCTTGTCGATGTCTCGCGCAGTCACGAACGCTGCGGCACGCGTGCAGGCAAATTGATGCGCTCGATCGATCGCGCAATGCCGCGCGCGAGATCAATCTCGACCAACGCGCCTTGCACGGCTTCGCCACCTGAACCCATATCAAACGCAACATGCACGCCCGTGGTCATGTGCTTGAGCACCGCTTCGGTGCGACGACCAATCACTGAATCGTGCGGACCAGTCATGCCCACGTCGGTTTGAAACGCGGTGCCGCCGCGGAGAATTCGCTCATCCGCGGTTGGAACATGGGTGTGCGTGCCCAACACCGCGGCGACGCGTCCATCGAGGTAATGCGCCACCGCTGCTTTTTCGCTGGTCACTTCCATGTGGACTTCGACGAGGACAATGGGATTGAGTTCAGGCATCGCCGCGAGCAACTGATCCGCGCATTCGAAAGGATCGTTGGCCTGGATCGAACTCACATGAATGCGACCGAGAAGCGTGAACACAAAGATGTCGCGCGGACAGCGCGCATCGGCGGGAATGCGAATGACGCGCTTTCCCGGTGTGCGCGCCGAAAGATTGGCCGGCCGCGACACCGCTTTGCTCGGATCATCAAGCAACGGCAAGATCTTGGGATCGCGAAACGCATGATCTCCAAGCGTGCACGCATCAATGCCCATGCGTCGAAACTGTTCGTACAACTCAGGGGTGAGACCGGATCCGTTGCGTGCATTCTCCGCGTTAGCGATGATGCGATCGGGTCGGTAGCGCTCGCGCAAGATGGGCAACTGTTGATCAAGTGCCATGCGCCCCGCCGCGCCATTGATGTCACCGAGAAACGCGATGCGCACAGTGCCGTTGGGCTGATCCATTTCGTTACGGTACTCAATCTTGAGGTTTGCCAAACCGATGGCTTCCGACATGCGTACGGACTAGGAACGAAGCGACTCAGGCCGCGCCAATATTTCATCGTGACATTGCTCATCGGATGAGTTTCGATTTGCACCTGACCGATGCCCTGCTACACTCGACTGGTCTACTTAGCTCTGGCATCAAATGTCGAAGTCCTAAGTTGAACGACACAAACTTTGGGCCCTCGTCAAGACAAACACGATGTTTGTCTCACGAATGTCGCTCATGCGCGGCATCCTCAAAGGTACTGTGTTTCTAGCGTTTTTTAGGCATTTCAGTTGTCTCTCGAGGGCTGGATTTCTTCACTCGCGACGCTCGTTCGCGGAGTCGAAATCGGTTGCGAGAGCGCCACATTGCGAGATCGTCCACGAAGGAACTGGCGCGTTCTTGCGTCCGCGGACGCGATGCCACCAACGACCTGCGACTTGATTGCGTGTCTTCGCTGCAATCGCTGTCGTTCGCTGACGTTCGCTGTCGTTCGCTGACGTTCACGCGTACTTCGGCGTTTGCTCGAATCACTCGTGCCAGACTTCGGCGAAACTCTATTCAGCTGCTTCCGCGATTTCACCTCATGCTTACTCCAGTCATGTTCAACAACGGAATGCAAGTTCGTCACCGCGCGCGGCCCGAATGGGGAGTCGGTAGCGTCACGCGCGCCGAAACCATCACGCGCCCCAACGGACGCGACCAACGCTTGTGGATCAAGTTCGCCAACGCGGGGCTCAAGACGTTGCTCGCCAGCGTTGCGGATCTTGAGATCATCGAAGGCAACGCCGCCGCCGAACACACCTTCGCCGCGCGCGAGAACGCGTCCGACGGTGGATGGCTTGGACAAATCAGTTCCAAGAAACCCGAAGCCGCGATGGCGGAGTTGCACCCCGATATCACCGATCCGTTTCTCACTCAAGAGCGACGACTCAAGTTGTTGCTCGGCCTGTATCGCTTCGAGGGCGGACTTGGATCAAGCGCCAGTGCTGGTTCGGGATTGGCCGGCGGAAGCGGCGCGGGTCTGATCGATTGGGCCGTGGCGCAGAGTGGACTTGATGATCCGCTCTCTCGTTTCACCCGCGTCGAGCTCGAGGCGTTCTTCAAAGACTGGGCGCGCGAGCGTGATACCGAATTGCATCGCTTGATCAACGACTTCCGCCGTCGCCGCGTGCCCTACGAGTCCATTCTGATCGATGCTCCCCGCGGAGCGATGCGCATGTTGCAAAAATTCGACAAGGCGCGCTAGCGATTGGGGCAGCGTTGCAACACGCGCTCTAGATCAACCTCCACGCACAACACCTATACCGACGCGGTCAAGAATATCGCGGCGCTGCAACGCATCGCCACTCGCGCGGTTCCACTTTCAAACTGGGCATAGACGTTGCGATAGGTGATTCATCGAGAGCCACGCGCACCGCGTGAAGTCTCGCCGACCCCACAATTCAAGAGGAGAATCGCCATGGATGAAACTAGCTTCCAAGACAAAATGAACCAAATCCTTGAGCGCATCCGCGAACTGCCTGCGACTCAGACCATCGAAGCCCCGACTGAAGCCGTCAGCGAAACCGCTGATATTCGCCGCAAGCGCGTGCAAAACTCAGTCACTGAATTGCAAGACGCGCTCGACTACTTGCGCCTCAGCGTGAAGTACCTCGTCTTCGACCTCGAAGCGACTCGCCGCGAAAACGCGTACTTGCGCCGCATGATCGAACAGTCCAACCGTGAGCGTGAACGAGGCAACAAGCAGGACGAACCGCGCGACGATGATCGCCCCGAGTTCGGTTCCAACGGCTGGGAGTGATTGCATGCACTGCGCGAAGAGACGCACCAACGCGCAACGAAACTTGATTCTCAAACCTAGATTCTCAAACCTAGATTTCAAACCTTGGTCCCCGCAGATCGGGAAGTGAAGTGACCGATTCTGCGCAGTAAGGAGTGTCTTCGGAGGACGAACCGAAGACACACGCATTCACCTGAGGGCCGATCCAGAATGCCGCCGAACACTACAGGTGTTCGGCGGCGTTCATTTTTCCGCTCGATGATTCGTGTCGCGAATCACGCTGTGAATCATTGTGCGCCCGTTGGATTGATGCGAAACGTCCTTAGGCACAATCGCCACCGCGATCTCGGTGGCTTCATCGCGCGCGAGGAGCACCATTGTTTCGCGAGTCTCGCGCGCAACTACCAGCGGCGATCCGTTCACGGTGACTTCAAGCGGCGCACCCGATTCATCCACCATGGGAATGTGCACCATCAACTCGAAGTTGGGCGCCATGCCGGTGATTTCAAATCGTCGAACGAGATACGCGCACGCCTCGTTCTGCTCGATGAAGAGCAGTTCGTTGATCGAGATGGTGGCATCCACGCATTGCGCACGAAAGTCCAGAATGATGCGTTGCGACGCCGCGTCATCGGCACGCACTCGCGCGACGCCCGCAGGCGTTTGAGCGGGCGACAAGAGTTGCGCGCGCACGCACTCAACGATGCACTTGCGGCCATCGCTGGTGTTGCGCAAGTGGAGCTCATCGTCATGCGCGGCGAAGATCCACGGCGGACATATCGCCTCGATGCTCCCGCGCTCAAACGCGCAAAATCCCGGCGCGGGAAGCTGGTAGCGCACACGAAACAATGGCGTGAGATCGAACACTCCGCTGTGTGCGGTGCGCACATCGCTCAGCACTTGCGTTCGCGCCACGGATGATTCATCGACACGCGTCGCGCAACCGGTGACGAAGTTGAGAGAGAGAGTGAGGCTCATCCCCGCAAGCAACGCGCACCGCGCAGGGACCAAGCGAATCGAACTCATGACGCGAAGATATGCCGTGCGTGAGATGCCTGCAACGAGCGTTCAATGCACGAACGCCACCAAGATCGCCAACTCTTCGTCGCTGTAGTAGTGATCAGTGGACAGCTCGATGAGCGCGCGTGCATGCGCCCGCTGGCGATGCACGCTCCATGCTTGACTGCGCGTGCGGTCGACCAAGAGTTTCAGCAGCAGCGAGATGCTTGCTGCACCAAACGGCGCGAGATGCACCATCGGTTCGAACATGCGACGCGCGTTGCGTGCCCGCTCCGAGGCATTCCTTTTCTCGGTGTTCGAAGGCTCGAGGTATGACTCATCCTGAAACTGATCCCCTCGTTCTCTCGCTCCACTGAGTTCGTCGTTGTCCATGGCTCAAACATCCCTCGTTGTTTCTGCGGACGATGCGCCCCAAGTGTGCATCCGCGTCGACGGGTACGCCATCAAGGACGGCGAGTTCAGAGATGAGTTAGAGTTTCCCCCTCATGGCTAACGCGTCGGACAATTCCAGTGGCACAGGCAGCAGCACCCCGTTAGCACTGAACATTCGCGAGCTCACGTTTCGCTACGGAACGGGCTTCGAACTGCGACTCAACGCGCTGCAACTTGCGCGCGGCGAAGAAATGCTGCTCATGGGTAAATCCGGCTGCGGCAAGAGCACGTTGTTGCAATTGATCGCAGGTCTGATCGATCCCGGCGCAGGATCCATCACCGTAGGCGGACAAGACATGCACGCACTGCGCGGCGCGGCACGCGATCACTTTCGCGGGCGTTCCGTGGGAATGGTCTTTCAAACATTCAACTTGTTGCAAGGCTTCAGTGCGCGCGAAAATGTGTTGGTCGCAATGTTGATGAGCGACATGCCCAAACAAGAATGGCACGCGCGTGCCGATGCGCTGCTGCGCTCGCTGGGCATCGAACGACTCGACGCGCGCGCCGAAGAACTCTCAGTGGGACAACAACAACGCGTCGCCATCGCGCGCGCATTGGCCTGTCGCCCCACGCTCGTCCTCGCGGATGAACCGACGGCATCGCTTGATCCTGACAACGCGGTCATCGCGGTGCGCATCCTGCGTGATGCTTGTCGCGAGCAAGGCGCCGCGCTGCTGGTGGTTTCACATGATCCTTCGCTTGAAGCGCACTTCGCGCGACGCGAGCGACTTGATGCGCTGCACGCCTCAAGCGCAGCCATGAGCGGAGCAACATCATGAGCGATCTCCTCATCGTGCTTCGCTCGTTGCGCCTGCGCCTCTTCTCCACCATCGTGGTGATCGTGCTGGTGGCCGTGAGTGCGGGATTGCTCTTGGCGATTCTCTCGTTGCGTGAAGCGGGCGAACGCGCCTTCACGCGCGGAACCGGCAACGCACATCTCTTGGTCTCCAAAGATGGAAGCCCGTTGGTCTCGGTGCTCAACGGAATTTTTTACGCGAACCCGCCCAAGGCTCCCATCGACGAAGCGAAACTCAACGAGCTGCGCGATTCGTTTCCTTGGTCGATGTTTGTGCCCACCGCAATCGGCGACAGCTATCGCAGCTTTCCCGTGGTCGCAACCAACGCTGATTTCTTCGCCAAGTTCCAACCGGTGGCAGGCGAACCGTGGGTCTTCGCAGAAGGCAAGCCGTTCGCCGCGAACTTTGAAATCGTGCTCGGAAGTGCGGTCGCGCGCGAAACCGGAATTCGTCTCGGCGCCAAACTCGTGCTCACCCATGGATCGGGCAAATCACGCGAAGGTGTTGACGAGCACGCGCATGAACATCGCGAATACGAATTCACTGTCGTAGGCATCTTGGAAGCAACTGGCGCGCCGCATGATCGCGCGTGTTTCACCGATCTCGAATCGAGTTGGCTGCTTCACGCACACGATCGTTACGAGCGCGAGGGCACGACGCGTCATGTCACTGTGAAGGATCTCACCGCGGCGGATCGTGTCGTCACCGGCGTGCTCATGCGCGTTCCTTCGCGCGACAACATGAGCGCGTCACCCGTTCTCGTCGCGCAATACGATCGGCTGCGTCGCGATGGCTCGCTCACAGTCGCGTTGCCCGCCAACGAAGTGCAACGACTGTTTGACATCGTCGCCAGCATCGACGTGCTGTTCATCGCCATCGCGGGCGCGACCGTGGTTTCCTCGGCAGTCGCGATTCTCTTGTCGATGGTGAACTCGATGTCGGAGCGCCGCCGTCAAGTGGCGATTCTGCGCGTGTTGGGCGCGACTCGTGCGCGCATCTTCTGGTTGGTGCTCACCGAAAGCACGATGATCGGATTGGCAGGTTCTGCGAGCGGCGTGCTCGTCGCGCTCATGGTGCTCGCGTTTGCGACGCAGTGGATGCGCGTGGCGCATGGTCTCGTGATCGTGCCTGTGCTTGATGCGCGCTCTGCTGTTTTTGTAGCAATGGCAACCACAGTGTTGGCCGCACTCGCGGGTCTCGTGCCTTCAATCTTGGCCTACCGCACTTCGGTCGCGCGGAATCTGCGTCCACTCGGTTAATAGGAATTCGATTCATTGGTTGATGGAGTTGCATCATGAAAATCGTTTGGACCATCGTCGCGTTGCTGCTCTTGGGCGGCTTGATTGTGTTGATGCAACCAACGCATGAGTCGGCGTCGACGCTCTCGCAAGATGCGATGATTGACGACGCGCTAGGCGGAGACTCGCTCGTTCAAGACACGACGTCACCTGCGAACACTCAGGATTCTGCGGCGAAACCAAGCACCAACGCCGATCACGCGACGGCGACCACCGCGACGATCGACGTCGCGCCGGCAATCGAAACAGCACCAGAGCCCGTGACGCCTGTAGTCGCAATCGCTGAACCTACGGCCGTTGCGATCGACACCACCACCCCTGCTGCGTCGACGAGCGACAACACAATTGAGGCCACCAGCAACACGCCTGGTGAGTTCACGCCAGTGATTCCTGAGATTGCACAAGCGCAAGTCATTCCCAGCAAATTCGTCCGTCTCGCCGATGGAAGCATCTCCATCGATGACGCGTGGACCATCACCGGCGAAGGCAGCAAAGAGACCCCTTACGAAATCACTTGGGAGTTTCTTTCGAGCGCGCAAGAGACATACATGCCACGCTTGGCCGAGAAAAAACTTCCCGCGCGCATCGCGTTCCTTTCGGGAAAACACGTGCGAATCTCGGGGTATTTGGCCTTTCCGCTCATCGCCCCCACCGCGAGTGAGTGTCTGGTCATGCTCAATCAATGGGACGGCTGTTGCATCGGAGTTCCGCCAACGCCCTACGACGCGGTGGAAGTGAAGCTCGGCATATCGATGAAGGGTTGGAAGAAACACACGCTCAACTTTGGCGCAGTGAGCGGCGTGTTCAGGGTCGAGCCCTACCTCGTGGAGAATTGGCTCGTCGGCCTCTACATGCTCGAGGGCGCGACCGTCGATCGCGAACTCTGAGCTGCACTAACAGACGCGCGTGCTGCGCCGTACCTTCCGACACGCATGCTGCGTTATGCTCGGCGCATGCTCGACGTCTCCATCGATCTCTTCGCGCGCAGCCTCCGCACGATCACCATGACCACATTGAATCAAGCGCCGCAACATCGCTCGTTGGTGTTGCTCGCATCGACGCTCTCACTCAGTAGCTCGCTGCTTGCAGATCCGCCCGCGACGACGCCGACTCCAACAGCTGCACCCACGGTTGTTGGACCAGGCCCGCTTGCACCACGGGGATATCCCTCACCAGACACCGCGAGTGATCGATTGCTCAACCTCGCCAATGGTGCGATTGGACGTTCATCAATCGCACCCATCGCAGTCTCGCGCGAAGGTCGTGCCATCGGCGCACTCATCTTGGGCAATCAAGATTTCAGCAAGAAGCTTCCCGCGCTGCTCTTGGTTGGTGGCATGGACGGCGTGAATCTCGCGTCGACGGAACAAGTGTGCGCCGCGGTCTCTCAAGTGCTGCGTGATCATCCCGCGCTGCTTGATTCCATGCGTATTTACGCGATTCCCGAGGCAAATCCCGATGCGCGCGCGTGGGCGATCGCGCAGGGAACTCCGCGCGCCACCAACGCACGACAGGTCGACGACGATCGCGATGGAGCGCTCGACGAAGATCCACCATTTGACTTCACCGGCGAGGGTCAGTGCGTCACCATGCGCCGCGTTGCGCCCGCGGGCGAAACGGCAACCCATCTCATTGATGCAGTCGATCCGCGCATCCTGCGCGTCGCCAATAAAGACAAAGGCGAACGCGCCACCCATGAAGTCACCATCGAAGCGATCGACCACGACCTTGATGGAAAGCTCGGCGAAGATGCGATTGGTGGAACCGATCTCGATCGCAACTTTCCTCATCGATGGGCCGAGTTCGCCATCGATGCCGGCCCGTACCCACTGAGCGAACCGGAATCGATGGGCATCGCGCGTTTCGTGCGCGATCATCCCGACATCGTGAGTGCGGTGGTCTTCGGTCGTCACGACACGTTGGTGAATTTCCCCGACACCAAAGACAAGGACTCGACCGGTCGCACGCCGATGGTCTATCTCGCCGAAGATCACGCGGTCTATCGCGACTTCGCGAAGTTGTGGAAGGACTCGACCAAGTTGGAGAAGTCGGAGACGAGGGACCTCGCGGGTTCGTTGGTGTTGTGGCTTGCTGATCATCGCGGCATCGCTGCGGTTGCCGCTAACGGATGGTCGCGTCCCGAAGTTCCCAAAGTTGAAGCAGTCGCCGTAGAGGGCGCGCCCGCACCGACTCCGGCCAAGGAAACTGGCGACGCGGAGCAAGCTGCGTGGCTCGAAGTCTCCGACAAACTCTACGGCTCCGAAGGATTCATTCCCTGGGCGCCACACAAGCACGCGATTTGGGGCGACGTCGAAATAGGCGGTTTTGCGCCGTTTTTTCGGGTTTCTCCGACATGGGCGCAAGCGAACGTGCTCAGTGACACGACTGCCAAGTTCATCATCGCGCTGTGCGCCAAAGCTCCCGCGATCGAAGTGAGTGAACCGCGCATCACCGCGCTTGCCAACGGATTGGCGAAGGTGCAACTGCGCGTCACCAACATCGGCTCGATGGCCACCACCACCGAGATGGGACGTACCACTTCAGTGATCCCACCAATGGTGGTGCGACTAATCAATCACGAAACCAACGCCGCTATTGCACCGAGCGATGTGCTCTCGGGTCGACCCGTGAACAAGATCGAACGCCTCGCGCCGGGCGCGTCGCAAGAGTACTCATGGCTCGTGCGCATGCCCGCAACCGGAGCACTCGACATCGCGGTCTCTGGCCCAACGTTTGACACCATCACGCGCAGCACGCAACTTTCGCAGGAGACTTCGCGATGAAATACTCGTCCTCATTCAACATCGGCGCGTGCGCATTACTTCGTTGCGCAATCATGTTGGCCCCATCACTGGCGATGACGCACGCAACGCTCGCGCAAGATCGCGTCGATGCCAAGAGCACATTGCGCTTCGATCACTTCCGCGATTTCGATGCGCTGGTTGCGCAGAGTAAAGAGCTCGCGGCCGCACATCCGCAACTACTCACCTATGTCGAGCTCGGTCACAGCTCGCAAGGACGAGTCATGTTCGCGTTGTTGCTCAACAACCCCAAAACGGGCAGCGACAGCGACAAACCCGCGATGTACATCGACGGCAACATTCACGGCAACGAGATTCAAGCATCCGAGACCGTGCTCTACACCGTGTGGTATCTCGTCGAGCAATACGGCAAGATCGATGCCATCACCTCCTTGGTTGATCGATGCGCGTTTTACTTCGTGCCCTGCGTCAATCCCGATGGACGCGCCACGTGGTTTGCGCAACAGAACAACTCCAGCACTTCGCGCACGGGCATGCAGCCGACCGATGACGATCGTGATGGCGCGTGCGACGAAGATGGACCCGATGATCTCGACGGCGACGGATCAATTGGTTTGATGTGGCGACGCGATCCCAACGGCACCCATCGCCGCAGCGAACTTGATCCCAACGAGATGGAATCGGTCCCAGCGCAACCGCGCGCCGACGGCAGCATTCGTCGCGGCGATTGGTCCATCGCGGGTTCCGAAGGACTCGACAACGACGGCGACGGCTCGGTCAATGAAGATGGCCCCGGCGGCTACGACATGAATCGCAACTGGCCCGCGGGTTGGCAACCAGATCATGTGCAAAACGGCGCGGGCGATTGGCCGTTTTCTTACCCCGAGACTGAAGCCGTCGGCAAGTTCGTGCTCACCAAGCCCAACATCGCCGCGGGTCAGGCCTATCACAATGCAGGCGGAATGATTCTGCGTGGACCAGGCACGCCCACGCGCGAAGACGCGTATGTGGGCGACCGCGCGGTGTACGACGCGATCGCCGATGTCGGCGCGCAGATGCTTCCCGGCTATCGATCGATGGTCATTCACTCCGATCTTTATCCCGTGCATGGCGGCTTCGTGAACTGGCTTGCGGAAACGTTGGGCATCGTGAGTTTCACCAACGAACTGTGGACCGACAAACGCATCATGCAAGATGGCACGACGCCCAATGCCGCGCAGAGCGAACTCTGGCGCAAGCGCATGCTCTTCGGTCAAACGCGTTCGCCATTAGTCGAGCGACAACATCCAACGCTCGGCGCGGTGCTCGTCGGTGGCAACACCAAATGGTCGTCGCGCATTCCGCCATCGTTCATGCTCGAAGAAGAGTGTCATCGCAACGCCGCATTTACCTTGTTTCATGCAGCGGAAATGCCGCGCGTGTCTTTTGGACCGACGGTGGTGAAGGCGCTTGATGGTGGCCTCTATGAAGTCACTCTAGAGATTCGTAACGACGCGCTCATTCCAACGCGCACTGTGCGCGCGGCACAAGCGAAGGTGGGACTTCCTGATCGCGTGACACTCACGCCGGCAGCAAGCGCCAAGATTCTCGTGTCGGGAGTCGCGCGCAATCGCTTCGATCGCGCGTTCGATCCCGATCACGAAACGCCAACAACGGTCACGCTTGAGTCGGGCGTGCCTTCACGCGGCTCGGTGTTCGTGCGCTTCATCGCACAAGGCAACGAAGGCGATGCCATCGCCGTGCGTTTCGCTGCCGAAAAAGCGACGGATCTCGCTTCGAGCGTGATCTTGCGCGCGACCGTATCTGCGAATGAAACGCCAACGCCAGCAACACCGTCATCGCCGCAGCCATGAGTGCACACGCGCACGCGACGATTGACGAGTGCGACACGCTGGTCATCGGCGCGGGCGCGGCGGGACTGTTCGCCGCAATTCATGCGGCTCGTGGCGGAGCGCGCGTCATCGTGCTCGATGGCGCGCGCACCATCGGCGCGAAGATTCTCGTCGCGGGCGGAGGTCGATGCAATGTCACTCATCACGCCGTCGATGAGAAGGCGTACGCGGGATCGACGCCGCATGCGATCAAAAATGTCCTCCGTAAATTTGAGGTCGCGCACACCATCGCCTTCTTCGCGCAGTACGGAGTCGAACTCAAACGCGAAGAGACAGGGAAACTTTTTCCCACCACCGACGACGCGCGCACCATCTTGAACGCGTTGCTCGCGGCGGCGCACGATGCGCGCGTGGAGATCGTTCACCCGCGCCGAGTGCATCGCGTGACCCACGTCGATGGCTCATTCATCGCGACGGGCGACGAGTGGGGATCAATGCGCGCGAAGAAACTCATCCTCGCCACCGGCGGCAAGAGTCTGCCTAAATCTGGCTCCGACGGCGCGGGATACGAGTTCGCACGTGCGCTCGGACACAGCGTGAGCGAGCGCATTTTCCCTGCGCTCGTTCCGCTGATTCTTCCCGCGGCCCATCCACTGCGCGCGCTTTCGGGATTGACGCTTGATGCGACGCTGGTGTTGCACAGCGGCAGCGGGAAGATTCTCAAGGAGTTCACCGACTCACTGCTGTGCACGCACTTCGGTCTCTCTGGCCCCTGTCCACTGGACATGAGTCGCTACTGGCGCGACGCGCTTCTTGATGACCCACAAGCGCACCTCGTCGTGAACTTCATTCCGCAGCACCGCGAGGAAACGCTTGACGCAGCGATGGTCGCGAGTCGCGCGGTGAACGCGCTCGCATTCTTGCGCGAGTTTCTGCCCGAGCGTTTAGCACGCGCGTTGTGTCTTCATGCGGGCGTTGATCCCGCGCAGAGTCTGCGTCAAGTGACACGCGCCGACCGACGCGCACTCACACGCGCCGCATGCGCAATGCCACTGTGCGTCGAAGGCGATCGCGGATTCACCTACGCCGAAGTCACGATGGGAGGCGTCCCGTTGTCCGAGGTCAAACTCGACACCATGGAATCGCGCATCACTCAAGGCCTCCATCTCGCGGGCGAAATACTCGACGTCGACGGACGCATCGGCGGCTTCAACTTTCAATGGGCGTGGGCCTCGGGCTTCGTCGCAGGAAGCGCCGCCGCGAGCAGCAGTGCATCGAAGCAGTAGTGGCGCGCGCACCGAACGCACTCCAATGCGCATTGCAAGTAGACTTTGTAGGCACTCACTCGCGCGCATCATCCGCAGGTCCTTTAC
>QWPW01000017.1:34291-66029 GCA_003671025.1 Planctomycetota bacterium | reverse complement strand
CACACGCCGCGCTCGTCTCACAACGCTGCGTCGATCAACTTCGCGAACTCAGCCTTGGGCTTGAGTCCCATCGCGCGGCCGACGACTTCGCCGCCTTTGACGACGACGACGCAGGGAATGCTCTGCACGTTGAACTTCAGCGCGAGGTTGCGATTGGCATCGACATCGACCTTGCCCACCTTCGCTTTGCCCGCGTACTCCACTGCGATCTGATCGATCGCCGGCCCGATGGCGCGGCAGGGCATGCACCATTCGGCCCAGAAATCGATCAACACGGGCACGGTGCTCTGCACGACTTCAACTTCGTAATTGGCTTCAGTGATGGTGAGAGTAGCGGTGCCGGCCATAGTGATCGAGCTCCAAAAATCGTTGCGCTGACTGAGAACGGGGGTCGGCATCGTAGCGAGCGTTGCTCGCGTTGCTTGCCGCATTTTCTAGGTGTTTTCTGTGATGAGTGTGTGCGCGCGTGCCTGCGAATTTGTCAGTGCGCAGATGCTGCGCGAAAGGAGTCGCGCGTCACATTCCCGCGCCGCGCATCACTGCATGCGCGACCAGCAACGCTTCACGGTGCGCACCGACATCGTGCGCGCGAATGATGCGCGCTCCGCCGCCGTAGGCCGCGACCGCGGCGACCACCGAGCTGATGATGCGCTGCTCGGGATCGGTGCGCGCCGTCACTGCGCCGAGAAAACTCTTGCGACTCGCGCCCACCAAGAGTGGAAAGCCCAGCGCGGCCAATTCGCTACTGCGCGCGAGCAACTCGTAGTTCTGCGTGACGGTCTTGCCAAAGCCAAGGCCAGGATCAAGCGCAATCGCATCGCGCGCGATGCCCGCCGCCATCGCCATCTCGGCGCGCGCCAAGAGAAACGACGCGACCTCGCTCACCACATCTTTGTATTGCGGAGGCTTGTGTTGCGAGTCGCGATATTTATCCGAGTACGACTCTTCCGCGCTCGGCTGCAACCGATGCATGAGCACGATGCCCGCGCCGCGACGCGCGACCATCGAGAACATCGCGGGGTCATCAGTGCCAGCACTGATGTCGTTGACGATGTCGGCGCCCGCTTCGAGCGCAGTTTCGGCAACCGATGCACACGTGGTGTCGATTGAAATCGCGACATACGAACGCGAACGAATGCGCGCGATCACTGGCGCGACGCGACGCACTTGCTCCGAGTCATGCACACGCTGCGCGCCCGGACGCGAACTCTCGCCGCCCACGTCGATGATCTGCGCGCCTTCATCGACCATTTGCAGCGCGAATTCGGCTGCTTGCTCCACCGAGGTGTATCGCGCGCCATCGGAAAAACTGTCGGGCGTCATGTTCAACACGCCCATCAACACGAACGGCTCCAACGTCAACACGCGGTCGAGGCCGATGGGCCAGAAACGCGGCGTTGCTTCGGGCTCGCTCATGGGCGCGGCTCCGTTGAGTCAATCGGTGTGGTGAGAGATGGAGTTGCGTTTGGTGTTGGTGATGTTGGTGATGTTGGTCTTGGCGAGACAACGGCTGCCGCGCCGTTCATGCCTGCGCGCGCCAACACTGCAAGCACCGCGGTGGGCATCACACACGCGATGCGCGCGCGACCATCACCGACATCAAGCGTGAACGCGATCGGTTCCGCGTCGACAGTCATCGCGGGAATCATGGCGTTCGCTTGCTCGGCGCTCACGAAGCTGGAAAAACTTTCGGCGAGTTGTCGCGCCAATCGCAACACGCTGCCGAGACCAATCATCACTTCAACATCGCGCGATGGCGGCAACCACTCTTCGATGGAACGCACGGTGTCGTCGCTGCTCAATGTGTTCGCGGTGGACTTTGTTGCGGCTGATGTCGCGGCTGACATCGCCGCGGCAAACACATCAGGCCGTTGACTAAACGTCATCACCGCGCCATCGGAAATTTCTTTCGCGAGACCGCGCACGCCCGCCGCGCCGAAGATGAGTTGCTTGCTCAATCGCTCGAAATCAAGCGCTGGTCGCAGCGACGCATCGAACACCGTCTCTTTGATTTCAAACGCGTTGGCAATCGCGCCATCCTTGAGCGTCTTGCTCGCGGTCCACGTCGGTGTTCGTCGCACGCCCACGCTCTCACCCGCGAGCGCTTCGACTGCGGATTTCATGCGCGTCAAAGTCAGCGCAGGATTGCGCGAAGTGATCACCAACGATGAGTCGTTGAGCGCGCCACCAATGGCAACGCCGAGCTTGGATGGATAGATGCCCAGCTGCGCGCTTGAAAAATCCGAGCCTTCACTCAAGATCCACGGCGGCACGATTGTCCGCGGAATCCCCGTGATATCGAGCAGTTCGCTCAACTTGTTCGCGCCGCCGAGGCCATCGAAGTCGAGCGCCGCCGCGAGATAAAACAACTTCTTAGGCAGTCGATCAAAGCGCGCGCCCTCGCCCTTGCCGCCGCTCAACACACTGGCAAGCACTGTGGATGGCTGCGCGACGCCGACGGTGGCGATGAAGAGTCCCAGCGGATCGGCGTCGACAACTAAGACGCCATCTTCGAGCATGTCGGTGAGCTCGGATGACTTTGCGCGCATCGCCGCTGCTTGATCTGGCGAAGTGATCGCACCGATGGGTGATGAGTTTGCGTCGACTTCGACACTCAACGCTTCCGCGCGCGCGCGTTCTGCTGATGCATGCAGCGCACTGCGTGAAGCCCATGCGACGAGATCCGCGCGCTCGAGCCACACCGTTTCGTCTTCGCGCAAACGCGCGTGAAAGCTCTCGCCGATTCCGCGCGCGCCATCAGCGGTTGGCAACATCGTGCGACTCGGCGCCAACGCAACCCGTCCTGGCAGCGTCATCGCGTACATGGTCAAGCCCGTTGTCGTGGTAAACGCGTCATCGCCGAGGTCGGCCGCGCGTGTGAAATTCGCGCTGAGAAATGCCGCGGCATCGGTCACTGCAATCACAAAAACAGGCAAGTCAACGGACGCGGCGTTGGCCACCAGCGCTGGGTAGTACGCGACCAGCGGAGCCTTTTCATCGAGGTTTGCGCCGATTCCCAGTTGCCCCTTGAGCATGTCGATCGGGCGACCTGTCGCCAGGATTCCTCCCTGTCCCGTCGCTTCGATCAGTTGCGCAACATCATCGTTGGCGCGCTTGAGGTCGGGGATCACCAGGAACGACGATGCGTCGTGCGGAATCCACGAGAGCGCGCGTTCGAGCGATGCGGGGTCGCCCGCGGCCATCGTCGCCGCGGTGATGCATCCGCTCAACGCCATCACAATCGTCGACCTCGACGCGAATGGTGCGAACACTAGAAATTGAGTGGGACGAGCAGCCAATCGTCGACGCATGCGCCTACTCTAAGGCCATGCTCGACCGCTTGCTCACATCTGTCGTTGGTTCTATCGCCGTAATCACTGCTCTTGGGACGGCGTGCGCTCCGCCGACGGATCCACTCACCGTGACCAAGTGGAAACAGGCGTCGGTGTGCGATCTCAAGTGTCTTTCGCTCGAGGGCAAGGACGCGAACCTCACGCAATACACGGGCAAAGTGCTGCTCATCGTCAATGTCGCGAGCAAGTGCGGAATGACCAAGCAGTACGCGGGCTTGCAGAAACTCTACGAGACCTACAAGGACAAGGGCCTCGTGGTGATCGGCGTTCCTAGCGGCGACTTCGGAGGCCAAGAGTTCGAAAAGGCCGAGGAAATCAGGGCTTTTTGCAACACGAGCTATCAGGTGAGCTTTCCGCTCTTGGCGAAATGCGGCGTCAAAGCTGGCGCGAACCAAGGGGAGATCTTCGAGTGCCTCAGCGCTAAGACCGGCGAGTTGCCCTCGTGGAACTTCGGCAAGTACCTCGTCGCGCGCGACGGCAGCACTGCGACGTTTTTCGGCAGCACGGTCAAACCAGAAGATCCCAAAGTGATCGCCGCGATTGAGAAAGCGCTCGAGAGCGCGGCTCCAACCACGACGCCAACCGCAACGCCCAAGGCGAAACCCGCGGTCACCGATCCCAACGTGTCGCATCCCGCGCCGACGATTGACTGAGTTCTGCGCTCGCGTAACCGCGACGCGTTACTCCACCGCGACGCGTTACTCCACCGCGATGCGTCACTCCACCGCTACGCGTCACTCAACCGTGACGCTCTTGGCGAGATTGCGCGGCTTGTCGACATCTTTTCCGCGCATGACTGCCGCGTGATACGCGAGCAATTGCAGCGGCACCACCGTGAGCAGCGGCTGCAACATCTCCATGCACTCGGGCACGTAGAACACCTCTTGCGCACGAGTCTTGATGTACTCGTCGCCTTCGGTGGCCACCGCAATCACGTGACCGCCGCGTGAACGCACCTCTTCGATGTTGGAGAGCACCTTCTCGTATTGCGAGTTGCGCGTGGCCACAAACACCACGGGCATGCCCTCGTCGATGAGTGCGATGGGACCGTGCTTCATCTCCGCGGCAGGCATGCCTTCCGCGTGGATGTAGGAAATTTCTTTGAGCTTGAGCGCGCCTTCGAGCGCGACGGGATAGTTCACGCCGCGGCCGAGAAACAGCCAGTTTTCGCGGTGAATGTATTTCGCAGTCGCCTCGCGAATGCGGCCGCTCCACTCCAACGCGCGCTCGATCTTCTCGGGAACGCGTTCGAGTTCGCGCAGCAGATTGCTGACGTACTCCTGCGACAAGTAGCGGCGTCGACCAATGAAGGTGGCCAACATACTCGCGACCAACACTTGTCCCGTGAACGCCTTGGTGCTGGCCACACCGATCTCCGGACCAACGCGCAGATACACGCCCGCATCGGTTTCGCGCGCGATCGAACTACCCACAACATTCACAATGCCCATGGCCAACGCGCCGCGTTGCTTCGCCTCGGTGAGCGCCGCGAGTGTGTCGGCGGTTTCGCCTGACTGACTGATCGCGATGACGACGGTGCCATCTTCGACGATGGGATTTCGATAGCGGAACTCGCTGGCGAAGTCGTGCTCTGCAGGAATCTTGGCCAGATCTTCAAAGAGATACTTGCCCACCATGCACGCGTGGAGCGCGGTGCCTTGACCGATCAACACCACGCGCTTGGCGTTGGCGAGACGACGCGAGAAATCACCGACGCCGCCGAGGCGAATCTCGCCGCGCGACACATCGACGCGTCCTTGCAGCGATTGGCGCAATGCGCTTGGTTGCTCGAAGATTTCTTTGAGCATGAAGTGCTCGTAGTGACCGAGCTCAATCTGCTGCAGATCAAACTCAAGCTCGCGAATTTCCGCGGTGAGTTCGACGTTGTCCACAGTGGTGGTGCGAAATCCATCACGAGTAATGCGCGCGACGGTGTAGTCGGCCAGCGCAATCGCTTGCGTGGTGTGCGCGACAATCGCGCTCGCGTCGGAAGCGACGACATACTCGCCGTTGCCCACACCCACCATCAGCGGCGAACCCTTGCGCGCAACCACCAACACGTCAGGCTCTTTCGCGCAAATCACCGCGATGGCATACGCGCCGGTGACTTCACGCAACGCCGACTGCACGGCCTTCTCCAAGTCGCCTTGATAGAGCTCGCCGATGAGATGCGCGAGCACCTCGGTGTCGGTTTCACTCAGGAAAACATGGCCTTTTTCGCTGAGATAGGTCCTGAGCGCCGCGTAGTTTTCGATGATGCCGTTGTGAATGATCGAGATGCCATGGCCGAGATTTCCATCGTCGCCATGGGGATGCGCGTTCTTCTCGGTGACGCCGCCGTGCGTGGCCCAGCGCGTGTGCGCAATGCCAATCGTGCCCTCGAAATCGCCGCGCTCTTCGATGACCTTCTCGACGTTGGCCACACGACCAACCGCGCGCGCGACCTTGAGTCCACCGTTCATCACCGCGACGCCTGCAGAGTCGTAGCCGCGATATTCAAGCCGCTTCAGACCCTCAAGCAAGATGTCCTTCGCCTGACGGCGACCGATGTAAGCGACGATTCCACACATATATTCAGGTGTCCTTCCAAAGAGCGAGCGCGTCGCGGCTGAGTGCGTGACGCGGGGAGATATCGGCAGATCTGCGCCTGCGCTTGTGCAATGTCGCACAGAGTTAGGTCGAGCGTTCGCACGCATGCATGCGCGAATTCGCCCATCGTTGGATGCAAAAACATTGCGTCGCCCAGCAGTGCCGCGAGGGAGTCATCACCTCGCTGCGCTCTCTCGGCCAATAACGGGTTACTTGTCGAGACGACGCAAGCGAATCATGCGCACGCGCACCTCGGTCGGCTCGCCCGCATGGATCTGCACGCCGATCTTCTGTCCGCGCGCGCGCTCCTTCGAATCATCGACGACCTTCGCGGTGGGAACGCCATCACAGAAGTGCTCCATGGTGTTGCCGCGCGCGACCACGCGATAGGTGTGCCACTGTGAAGGATCAGGCGCCGCCTCGGACGCGCCCGCGAGCGGAGTCGAGACGCGCGTGCCATCAGCAGCGATCACGAGTTGTGTGTTGCGCGTCGCAAGAATGCCGCGCGCGCCTTCCTCGTAACACATCGCGACATACTCGGCGCTGGGATGCGCATCGATTTGCGGTCCACGCATACGCACGTCGTCATAGATCTCGCTGCGATATTGCACGCCGGAATTGTTGCCCACCACTTGGAGTTCGACTTCCAATTCGAAGTCGCTCACTTCGCCGTTCCACACGAAAAACGTGTTGAAAGGTGCAGGATTCGCGGTGGTCGTGCGCCCAACCAGTTGTCCCGTATCGAGCGACCAGAAGCGTGGATCGAAGGTAAATCCCGCAAGCGAGTTGCCGTTGAAAAGTTCGAGGTAACCGTCGTCATCAACCTTGAGGAACGCCGAGTCACCCGCGTCACCTCCAGCGCGCAAGAACGCCATGAGGTCAAGCATCTCGCCTTCCGAGAGTGCGTCAACGACATGCGCCGGCATCGGACTGAGCAGACTCGCCTTCGTCGACACGATGTCCGCTTTGACAATCGCATCGCGCGCATCAGACAGCAGACTGGTGCGCACTTCGATGTTCACTCCATCATCACCCACGATGCGACCAGAAATGATCGAGCCGTTCTTGAGCGTGATGTCGGTGAATTGATATTGATCACTCACGATGCGACTTGGTTCGGCGATGGCCATCGCAAGGTCTTCCACCGAAAAACGCCGTGAAACACCGGACAATTCGGGACCTCCGCTGCCACCAATGCCGCCGGCACGATGGCACGCCGAACATTGCGCGGCATGAAAGGCGCGCAGACCTTCTTGATGATCGCGGCCCGCGGCCAACTTCGGCGCGAGGGCGACGATGGACTGCGTGGTCCACGCGCGTCCTGGTCCACGAGCGATGGGACCACTCTCGTTACTCGAGCGACCGGCAATGGTGGTTGCGAGCAACTCTTGCTGTGCATCGGGTGCGTGCGAGCGAAACTCTTCTGCAATGCGCGCGAGGAATCCCGCGAACGAGTTGCCGCCTTGCGCGCGCGAGAGCGAAGCCAACGCGTGAGCGAAGCGCATGCGCGTGTCGTTGTTCCAACCATTGGTCGCATTGCGCACCGCATAGGCAATGCCAATGCGTTCAGTCGAGGGCGCGTTCGCCAACATGTCCGTCACTGCTTTGCCGTAGGGACCGCCACGCGCGAGCAACGCCGCGTCCATCTTGGGTTGGGTGCGCACATCGGGTCGCTCAAGAATTACGAGCGCCGTGGTGACCGCTTCGGGTGCGCCGAGTTTCGCCAACAGATTCACGCGATGCAGATCAAGGTCAACACGATCGATATCGTTCTCTGCTGCGGGAAAATGCAGCAAAAGCGCGTCACGCAGCAAATTCGCTTGCGTCAGGAGTTGGCTCTGGGTCGTCGGCTCGCTGGCGAAACGGAGATACCACAGCTCGCATGCGCGCAGCCACTCTTTCTCGAGCGCAGTGCCGCGCACTGTCGGTTCAAGCGCGAGCAATTGCGTCGCGACCGGAACACCATCACGCGACGCATCACCCGTGCGACACAGTGCCACGAGCGCGAGAATCGAAGCTTGCGCATCACTCTGCTCCATCACTGCACGCGCGGCCCACAACGATGAAGGCTGATGCTCAAGCGCGATACGCGCCGCACTGCGCACGCCTGCATCAGATGACGCGAGCGCGTTGAATGCAATGTCAATCGCCGCGTTCGCTTGATCAACAGGAAGCGCGTGATGGAATTGTTCGATCGCGCGGCGTTGCACCAGCGCTGCCGATGCGACTGCTGCTTCGCGCTTGATCGCGATGGGATTCGTCGCACGAATGCGATAGAGCGCAGAAGGAAGTCCGCGGCCTCCGACCGAAACATACATCGCGCCATCGAGCACGACTGCGTCGGTGACGGGCATTGGTTGTCCCGCAAGAAACTGCTCGAGACGAAGCTTGGGACTCGAGTCGTCGACGGACTCATCAGTGGGCCACGCGGCCCAAATTGTGCCGAAGGTCCAATCGAGAAAGAACATCGCATCGTTCCACGGCGGTGGGAATTGCAAGCCCGCCGCAGAGAGCACACCAGTGGGTGATGCAGGACCAACATCGACCGCGGGCGCGAATGAATCTGGGCTCCATTCCGGCCATTTTCCGCTGCCAGAGCGCCAACCGTAATCAACACCACTCGCAAGTTCGGCGATGCGCGTGGGGCGATACCACGGCATTCCCATGTCCCATTCCATATCCGAGTCGAAGGTGTACGCGCGACCAACGCGATCAAACGCGAGGTCGTAACTGTTGCGAAATCCGGCGGTGACCAGTTCCCACTTCGCGCCTTCGCGATCGGTGCGTACGACCCAGCCGCCTGGCGCCATCACTCCAATTGCGTGACCGTTGGGATCCCAAATGCGATCGAACGCGATGTCTTCGCGCCACACCTTTGGCAACAACGAATGTTCGAGCGCTGCATCGGGTGGCGCACAGTGATTACCGCCGACAATCCACAACGCGCCATCGGGTGCGAGCACGATTTGATGCGGACCATGTTCGCCACCATCGCGCGCAACTGAGGCGAGAAGTTTTTTCTCGTCGTAGGTTCCGTCGCGGTTCGTGTCGCGCAGTCGCCAGATTCCTTGTTCATCGGGACCGCCGCGACTGACCACTGCGAAGAGATCGTTGTCGATGGCCAAGAGTCCATGCGCTTCACCGATGTCAGGCTTGATCGCCGCAACCGTGCTGTCAGCAGCGAGTCCACCAACTGCGCACGGCGTAATCGCAAACGCTTTGCCGCGCTGCGGACTCACGATGATGCGTTGATGCGCGTCATCTGCAGTCATCGAAATGATGCTGCCGCGCGACGCTGGTGGAACGTAGACCAACTCGCAGATGAATCCTGGCGGCACCGCGATGGAGCGGACGATGTCGGCGCGCGCGCTGTCATCGAGTTCGCCGAAGATTGAGCCCCACGGCTGGTCGCCGTAACGCGCGACAACGGTGGCGGGAGCGGGCGTCGCATCTGCTGACAAAACCCCTGTTTCGCCGCGGAAATCCCACGTCGCGTCAGTCACGATGCGCGCAGGAACGCCGTCTGATTTGAGCAACGTGAGCTGCGCGCACACGGCTGCGACGCCGCCGCGATTTTGTGCATGAATGATCAACTCGTGATCACCACGGCTCAACGCGCCGATGTCTACTTCAACTGGAATTTCCCATTCATCCGACTGGGCAATCTCGCGTCCATCAAGCAACACACGCGCGCCGTTGTCGGCGCTGATGGCAAACACCGCGTCAGTCGCGTCGCCGCCGAGCGTGAACACGCGCGCGAACACTGCCTTCTCTTGCGCGCCCGCTTGATTCGATGACCAGATCCAACTCGGTGACGCAAGTTGCACCGTGGCAGGAGGTGCGACTGTTGGCTTGGCGCTGTTCGCAGACGGCGTCGCAACTGCAGGCGGCGTCGCGGGTGCGACGGCTTCGGGTGCGACGGCTTCGGGGCGAGGCGCATCGAGTGCACTCTTGACACTCTCGCGCGCGGTGTCGAGCGCAACTTGCGTCGCGCTCGGTCGCGAGATAACCCAACTCGGTGACGCAAGTTGCACCGTGGCAGGAGGTGCGACTGTTGGCTTGGCGCTGTTCGCAGACGGCGTCGCAACTGCAGGCGTCATCGCGGGTGCGACGGCTTCGGGTGCGACGGCTTCGGGGCGCGGCGCATCGAGTGCACTCTTGACACTCTCGCGCGCGGTGTCGAGCGCAACTTGCGTCGCGCTCGGTCGCGAGATAACCGTGGAGAGCGCTGCAGTGAGCACGGCTCCTGCAAAGACAACGGTGGTGCCGACGAGTCCGAGCGCAGTTGATCGTTCCATCGTCACATCTTCTCTAATGATGGCGCCTTGCGGGTGCGGGTTAATGTCTCAGTCGTAAATTTCGCAGCCGCAGTTGATTCGTACTATGCATCGATGTCCGACGATCTTTGGTCTCCGATGCGCACACAACGGCGCGCCCAAGCGGCGCCACTTGCGCTTCGCGTGCGTCCACGCACGCTCGAAGAGTTCGTTGGTCAACCGCATTGTCTTGGTGAGGGAGCTTTGCTTCGTCGCTTGATCGAGGCTGATGCGTTGCAGTCGATGATCGTTGCTGGTCCACCAGGAACCGGAAAGACCACCCTCGCCGAAGTGATCGCCGCACGCACGGGAGCGAACACCGAACGCGCGCACGGCGCCACCACTGGTGTCAAAGAACTGCGCGAGAAGATCGAGCTTGCTGCAAGGCGTCTGGGCGAGAGCAGTCGTCGCACCCTTCTTTTTGTCGACGAAATCCATCGTTTGGCGCGCAATCAACAAGACGCGTTGCTCGAAGGAGTCGAGTCGGGCAGCGTGATTCTTTTTGGCGCGACCACCGAAAATCCCACATGGGCCGTGGCCCCTGCATTGCTCTCGCGCTCGGCAATGTTTCGCTTCAGGCCGCTCGATGAGAGTGATGTCGTCACCGTGTTGCGCCGCGCTCTCGTGCATCCCGATGGCGTTGGCATCAGTGGGCTCGTGCTTGATGACGATGCTGTCGCGCACCTCGCACGTGCGTGTGACGGCGATGTTCGTCGCGCGCTCAGTGCACTCGAGACTTCAGCCAACGCAGTGCGCAACAGTGCGTCGCCGCGCATTGATCTCGCACTCGCGCGCGAAGCTCTAGACGGCAAGATTCCCGTTTTCAATCGTGATGGTGATGAGCACTTCGATCTCGCGAGCGCGCTGATCAAGTCGATGCGCGGGAGCGATCCTGATGCGGCGGTGTATTGGCTCGCGCGCATGTTGACGGGAGGCGAGGACCCACGATTCATTTGCCGACGCTTGGCCATCTTCGCCAGTGAAGACATTGGCAACGCGGATCCACGTGCATTGCAAACCGCGATCGCCACATGGACCGCCGTCGAACGCGTGGGAATGCCGGAATCGCAGCTAATTCTCTCGCAGTGCGTGACATTTCTCGCGGTGGCGCCCAAGTCCAACGCTGCGGCATTAGCGATTTGGGAAGCGATGAGTGATGCACGCGACGGACGCACGATTCCCGTTCCGCTCACGATCATCGATAGCACCAAACACAAAGCGACGCACAGCAACGATGACGGCAGCGCGCGCAATCCCAACGCACACGCGTACGAGTATCCCCATGATCGCGCCGATGGCATCGGCACGCAGGAGTATCTCGGCGTCACTCGTCAGTACTACCGACCGACGAACCGTGGACTCGAGAAGACCATCGCGGAACATCTCGAACGCATCCGCGCGTTGCGTCGACGGAGCGATGAGGAGAAGTCATCGTGAGTGAATCGCACGAGCAACAGAGCGACGCGCGCGCCGATGATTCGGTCGGTGCATCAAGCAACGAAGCAACGGCGATTGCTGCGGCAAAGTCGTCGCTGCGACAAGAGATGTGCGAGCGAATTGCGGCAATTCCTGCGGCAGCGAGAGAGTTTCGCTCTGCCGCGATCTGCGCCCACGCCGCGCGCGCATCAATGTGGGCGCGCACGCGACTCGTCCTCGCCTATCGCGCATTGCCTGACGAAGTGGATGTCGATCCGCTGCTGCGCGAATTGATTGCACGCGGCGTGCGTGTGGCGTTTCCCGCAGTGTCGGCGCAGGGCAAGCTGCGTCTGTTTGAGTTCGAAGACGCAGCAACGCAGTGCGTGCTCGATGTTCGCGGCAACTGGACGCGCGATCGATTTGGAATACGAGCGCCGCGCGCGACGGCCATCGGCGTGCGCCTGCGCCGTGCACACGAACTCGATGCGGTCATTGTGCCCGCGCGTGCGTTTGACCAGCACGGCACGCGCCTAGGTCGTGGCAAGGGTTTCTACGACGCGTTACTCGCGCACCTGCGTGGCAATGCGCGACGAGCCACGATGGGAATCGCGTTTCGCGAACAGGTGGTGGCGCGTGTTCCCCGCGCGACCCATGACCAACCCGTGGCATGGCTCGCGAGCGACATTGGTTTGCGTCGCGTCGATCGTGACGATGCGCGATAAACATCTTGAACGAAAAAGCCTTGCATTCGGCTGCGAAGCGATGTGATTTGCCGATGTCGCAACGGATCTTGCGCGCTACTCTGTCGCCGTCGCATGATTGTTGCTTCATCTGATCACGACCAGGGTTTGATCATGGTTTGATCATGATGTGATCATGATGTGATCACAGACGGCGCTCTAAATAAGGTTTCCCACTATGGCACTCGCCAGTCAGTCCACTCGCTCTGATCGAAGTTTCAACGGCTCCAACCGCAATGGGCTTGCTTCGCTGTTGCCTCGCGTTGCGCTCATTAGCCTCGCTGCCGCGGGAGCCATTGGTGTCGGCTACTGGATCATGCGCGCCGACGGCGTCGAGTCGGCGGACTCGCTGTTGCCCAACTCCGGCGCTGGGTCGTTTGCGCTTTCGATTCCGAGTGGTGTCACTGCGAAAGACGCGAACAACGGCGCAACGGCGCTCGATCACGCGTTGGCGCTCACTGATACGACAACGTCATCATCGAGTGCGCCACCAACTCCACCAGCAACTGCTCCCGCAGCCGCGCCCAATCTCGTTCCACCAATTGAGACGCCTACAACGCCGCCGATCAGCACGCCTGTGAAAGATGCTGCACCTGCTGTTACGCCGACTATTGAGCCAAGCAACGCGCCAACGATCACGCCTCCACCCGCGCCTGGAAACGGATTCGACACCGCGCAGCAGATCACACCGCCGACCAGTGCGATCACGGGAAGTTCCGCGGAGCAACTCGCGCGCGGTCTTACTGTCGCGGCGAACGATCCTGTGCAAGCGCGCGCGCTGCTTTCGACGGCGTTGCTCTCTGGTCAGCTCAACGCGGCCGAGTCTCATCAAGCCGCAAGCGCGCTCACGCGCATCGGACAGACGCTCGTGTTCACCCCGGTCTACAACGCGAATGATCCGACGTTTTTCCAATACACGATTGCCGCTGGTGACAGCCTCGAGAAGATCGTCCGCAAACAGAAACTCGGCTGCGATTGGCGACTGGTCGCGCGCATCAACAACATCAAGAAGCCTGAATCGATTCGCGTTGGTCAACGACTCAAGCTTCCGCGTGGACCGTTCAGCGCGGTGATTTCCAAGCGCGACTATCGCGTCGATCTCTGCATGGGCGTTGGTGAAAGTCGTGTGGTGTTTGCCTCGCTCCCTTGTGGTCTAGGCGAAGCTAACGGCACACCCATTGGACGATTTCGTGTGAAACCAGGCTCGAAACTGCTTGATCCTGAATGGGCCCATCCAGTAACGGGCGAACATTTCGAGTCGAACAACCCGAAGAATCCCATCGGCGAACACTGGCTTGGACTCGAAGGACTCGAGGCCACCAACGCGCAACTTGCGGGTTACGGGATTCACGGAACCATCGACATCGATTCGATCGGACATGATCGCAGTCTCGGCTGCGTGCGCTTGCTTGCGGATGATGTCGCAGTGGTGTGGGAGTCGCTTCCCGACGGCGCGACGGTCGAGATTCGGTAGTTCACCGCGCGCACCGCGACCCATTTATTCTTCTGGCTCATGCAACCCATGCATCACGACGAACCGCGCAACAACATCACCATCGGAATCACCATGGGTGATCCGTTAGGCATCGGTCCCGAGGTGATTGTCAAGGCGCTCAGTGACCCTGCACTGCGCGCGAGTGCGCGTTTCGTGATTTACGGCGACAACGAAATCTTGCTTGCTGCGGCCGAAACACTGCGAATTCATCCCACATGGTTTCGTGCCAGCGCTGAACACGCGCGTGATGGCAGCATGGTGCTCGGCGATTTCACGGTGATCGATTACGCGATGTCGCACACGCTCGGCGCCGATCGTGAACCAAGCAGAGCCGCGGGATTCGCATCAAAGAACTTCGTCGAAGATGCGATTCAAGATGCGCTGCGTCCACTCGGCGACGCCCGTCGACTCGATGGAATCGTCACCGCGCCCATCTCCAAAGAATCATGGACGCTCGCGGGATTTCGTTGGCCAGGACACACCGAGTTGTTCGCCGCGCGCACGAAAGCCAAGCGTCAAGCGATGGCGTTTGTCTCGCCACGACTCAAGGTCGTGTTGGCAACGACCCACGTTCCGTTGATGGAGATCCCCAACCTGCTCACCATCGGTCGCGTGCATGAGCCGATCGTGCTTGGACACGAACTCTGTCAGCGGCTTGGTATCGCGCGTCCGCGCATTGCCGTGTGTGGCCTCAATCCACACGCAGGCGAAAACGGAATGTTCGGCGACGAAGAGATTCGCATCATCAAGCCCGCCATCGACATGGCGCGCGAGTGCGGCATCGATGTGCATGGACCGTTCTCGGGCGACACGATCTTTATTGAGGCCGCCGCAGGAACGTGGGATCTCGTGGTCGCGATGTATCACGATCAAGGGCTCATCCCCGTCAAACTCTTAGGTTGGGACAAGGCGGTGAACCTCACGCTCGGTTTGCCCATTGTGCGCACGAGCCCTGATCACGGCACCGCGTTTGGCATTGCAGGCAAGGGCACTGCGAGTGAGGGGTCGATGAAGTGCGCGATCGAGCTCGCGGTTCGACTCGCGGCCTTGCCCCATTCCATTGCAGTCGCGGGAATCTTGGCTCCTAAATAGGACCATGACAACGCGCGAGGCATGACCCACGCGAACGAATTTCATGTTCTCTCAATATCGCCATGCCGCGAATCGCGAATGTTGTCGTATGTTCAAACCATGATTCTCGGCATGCTGAAGCCCGTTCTTCGCGCGACTGTTGCGACTTGTTTGACTTCGATGCTCATGCCTCTGAGCGTGGGACACGCCGCACCGCCCGCAGGATTTGTGGCCGACACCATTAGTAGTAACTGGAACGAAGTCACTGGCTCAACATTCATGTCAGACGGACGCGCGGTGGTGTGGGAGCGCGGCGGTCGCGTGTGGATCGTCAATGCCAATGGTGTAAAGAACGCGACGCCGCTCATCGACTTGCATGAGGAGGTCGGCGGCTGGCGCGACTATGGAATGATGAGCGTCGTGCTCCATCCCAACTTCGATGAGAACGGTTGGATCTATCTGCTCTACGTCGTGGATCGCTACCACCTCGACATGGCGGGATCGCCTGCATACAACCCCAACGCAGATACCTATTACGCGGCCACCATCGGGCGCGTCACGCGCTACACCGCCACTGCGAAGTCGAACTTCACTGCGGTTGATCCGACCAGTCGCCTCGTGTTGTTGGGTGAGAGTGCCGCGACAGGAATTCCCATCGTGCATCAATCGCACGGGCTGGGATCACTGGCCTTCGGCGAGGATGGAACACTGCTGCTCACCACTGGTGATTCGGCGAGCTACAACCAAGTTGATACTGGTGGACAAGTGGGCGACGGCTATGTCAACGATGCGTTGGCACGGGGGATTCTGCGGGCGAAAGACAACGTTGGTGCGTTTCGCGCGCAGCTCATCGATTCGCTCAGCGGCAAACTGTTGCGACTTGATGCCCTCACTGGTGACGGCGTCGCGAGCAACCCATGGTTTGATGCAGCGGCGCCGCGCGCGCCGCGCAGTCGCGTGTTTGCGCTCGGTCTGCGCAATCCGTTTCGTATGAACATCCTTCCCGAAAGTGGTTCGCACGACGCGGAGGATGGAAATCCCGGCACGGTGTACATCGGTGATGTGGGATGGAGCGAGTGGGAAGACTTTCAAGTCTGCACTGGACCGAAGCAAAACTTTGGTTGGCCGCTCAATGAAGGCATGCTTGCGCGCAGCGACTACTGGCTCGCCTCGCCCTACAACGCCGATGCGCCCACGGGACTCAGCGCGCCCGCGCAAACATTACATCGCTATCGAGATCTGTTGCTGCAAGATTCGCAGAACGCGACCGCGCTGCTACCACTCGATCCCACGAAATTCGTGCAAGCGGAAAACGCGAGCGCTTCCGGCGCGCCAGTCACCACGGTTTACATTGGCTATCACGGCTCGGCCTATCGCGACTACCAAACTAATACTGGCGAGTGGATCGACTTCGTGATGCCGTCCGTGACTGCGGGGCAATACACATTGTTCATGCGCTACGGTCTCGGTGCGGCGACGAATCGCGCGCTGCGTATTAGTGTCGATGGAACAACCGTTGTAAATTCACTCGCGTTCGTGCCCACTGGTGCATGGACCGAGTGGCGAATGCTTTCGGCAAACCTGACACTCACCGCCGGCGTGCACACAATTCGTCTCGCCACCACGGGAACCAGTGGTCCCAACATTGATGGCGTGACGCTCATGCCGCTCGGGCAAGCAGCACCGACGATTTCGCCCGCGGTGCCCACGTTTGTTCATCAACGTCCCATCATCGATTGGAGTCACGGATCCGCCACCGCGCGCACGCCGGGATATTCAGGCAACGCCGCCACTGCGCTCAACATTGGTGGCGGAACCGGTGGAGTCGGCGGCGTTGGTTTCGCTGGCAACTGCACCGTCGGCGGACCGTTCGTTGACAACGCGCTCTGGCCCGTGGAGTTCCGCAACACCTTATTTTTCGGCGATTTCGGAGCAAGTTGGATTCGCGCGGTGTCGCTCTCTGCCGCGGGTGCTGTGACGAGTGTGAAGGTCTTCGACAACGAAGCATGGAGCCTCACCAGCATCGCGGTCAATCCTAATGATGGAAGTTTGTGGACCACGCGTTGGCCTAACACGGTGACGCGCTATCGCTATCAACCGGGCGCAAATCTTCCGCCGATCGCGCGCATCACTGCGACGCCAAACTTTGGAAACTCGCCGCTCACAGTCACACTCTCAGCGGCGACATCCACCGATCCCGAAAATGGAACGCTCACCTATCGCTGGGACTTTGATGATGGAACCACACCCGCGCTCGGCGCCGCGACGGTGATGCGCACCTACACCGCGGCCGCCGGCGTGTCGACGCGATTCGATCCCATCGTCACCGTGACTGATCTCGCAGGCAACGCGGTGCCTGCAACAATGGTGATCGGCGTCAACAACACGCCACCTGTAGTGACAATCACCAGCATCTTTGACGGCGAGCTCTATCCCATGACTGGCGATACAACGTTTCCGTTGATTGCCAGCGTCATCGATGCGCAACACTCCAGCGCGCAACTCACCTGTCGTTGGTTGACCACGCTTCATCACAACACACACGGCCACAGTGAGCCGCCTGATTCCAATTGCATCACTAGCACTGTGATCTCGCCGCTCGGCTGCGATCTCGAAACCTATTCATGGGAAGTTAGTTTGACGGTGACCGACCCCGACGGACTCGTCGGTAGCGATTCGGTCATGCTCTATCCCGACTGCAATGGTTGGCTCGCGTGTCCCACCGATCTTGATCACGACGGCAACGTGGGTGGAGCGGATCTCGCGATGGTGCTGCAGTCCTGGGGACAGCCCGGCGCCGCCGACTTCAATCACTCGGGCGCGGTCGATGCAGCGGATGTCGCAGCGGTGCTGAGTTCGTGGGGCGCGTGTCGATCTCGCGATGGTGCTACAGTCCTGGGGACAGCCCGGCGCCGCCGACTTCAATCACTCGGGCGCGGTCGATGCAGCGGATGTCGCAGCGGTGCTGAGTTCGTGGGGCGCGTGTCAGTAATGCGCTGCGCTCGATGCCTCTGATGAACTGCACTGCGAAGAGTCGCGCATCACGATGTGTTACTTAATGAGATTGAACATCCATGGATAGCGAAATGGTTTGTTCGACGCCGTCGCGATAAGTCCGAGGATGCCAACCACCACGCAGTACACGCCGATTCCAATCGAGACCAGCACTGCTATGACTGTGGGGAGGATGAGAAACACGCCCACCGCGCCGAAGATCGCCGAAATGGTGAGTGCGATGAGCAGCGTGAGCAGGCAATTGATGGTGCGTTTTGCTTCTTCGACTACGCGCGGATTCGAAGAGCCGAGTGCCCACACCATCGCGGGTCCGATGAACGCTAACACCGTGAGCGCAGGCGCGGCGAGCACGCTCGCGCGACAAATTACTTCGGCAACACGGGGCTCGACGGTGGTTTGCGACGTTGCATTGTCTCGGCCGCACGCGGTGCATCGTGGCTGATGTTGCTCGGTTCGCGCGCCGCAAAATCGACAGAATCCCCCGGCGTGCGATGTGTGCGGAGACGAGTTTGCAAATGAGCTCGACGAACTGCTCGTCGATGCGTGCTTGAATTCGCCGGCGTTGAAACTCGTGCTTCCACCCGTGTTTGGATCAGTGGTTGAATCAGTGGTTGGATCAGTGTTTGGATCAGTGGTTGAATCAGTGGTTGGATCAGTGGTTGGATCAGTGGTTGCATCAGGCGGTGCCGCTGGCCCCGTGGGCACTGGCGGTACTGGTTTCATAAATACTCCATCAATCGATCCTGCGACGAGCCATGCTTGCGCGCGCGGGTCGAAGATCCACGTGGAGTACTCGATCGATCCTGTCGCGGCGAGTCGACGAATCTCTTTAAGGTCAATCGGTCCCATCGTGGATCCACGCTGCGACCAGTACCAATTGGGTTCATTTGATGACATAGGAGTTCCTAAGTGAGAGCGCGCGCGCTGGTGTGAAGATCGCCAAGTGAGGTGGCGCGTTGGTTGGGCGCGACGGAGAGTTCATTTCACAGAGTCGAGTCCTCGGGCGACGAACTTCGGATTGTTGCGAGACTATCGAGGGTGTCCAGATGTGCATGCGTGAGCGATCCGGGACAGGCACATTTGGGCGAGGACGCGTCGATCTGGGACAGGCACATTTCGGCGAGGACGCGTTGACCGCGGACCGCGTCGACCGCGGACAGGCACATCTGGGCGAGGACGCATCGACCAGGGACAGGCACATTTCGGTGAGGACGCGTCGATCCGGGACAGGCACATTCGGGCGATCGATGTCGCCGGCGATCGCGGAGAACTCGGATGAGAAACTGGGATGAGACAGGCAGTTACCCGAAGTGCCATGCACATGAGTTTGAAGTGCTTGGCTTGAAGTCGAGAAGACACCCGCGTGAAGCAGACAGAAGGGTCGCCGCGATGAAGACATGTCAGCGCGCGAGCGCGAGTCGATGTGAGGAACGCCGCTTTGGACACGAGCACACGCGCTGGGTCAGAGACGACAATGATGCGTGGCCACAACTCGTGGTGATCCACTGCGTTCATTCACTTGCTCGGCGCGCGCAACGTTGCCATGGGTGACGCGACCGCTCAGCGCAACGCACGAATGTCGCGCGAAAAAATTCCGCACAGTATTACTGTGGTGAAATCGAGAAGCGCGTGCAAGCGGTGATAAATTTGCCGCGTCGCTACTGCGTCGAACGCAGGCGATGACAAGACACATACGGGCGATTGCGCCCGGGAAGGCGAAAAGATGTCCCGTTTGAACACTGGTCGGGAGAGTTGTCACATTGAGTTTGCGCGCGAAACGTCGTCGCGCAACGCTTGCACGGCGGCGGTCGCGTGTGTGACGTTGAGTTTGTTCGGAGTCGCGGGCGAGGCGAACGCGGCGTTGGTCACGCATTGGAATCTCAACGGAGTGGATCCATCGGTCTCGAGCGTCGCGCAAGCGAGCGTCGGTACGGGTGCGATCGATTTCTTGGGATTCGGAAACGGTGCGGGTGTCATGCAAGGAACCACTCTGGGCATGATCGAAGGCGAAATCGCGGGGGATTCGCTTTCGGTGGCCGGTAGTGGCTCCAACGGAAAGTCGATGGGCATCGGGTTCGATGCGAATGGTTGGGGCGATCTCTCGATTTCGTTCGCGTGTCGCCGCTCGACCACCGGATTCTTCAGCAATCGACTCGAAATGTGGGACGGCTTGGGATGGATGTTGCTCGCGAAGTTCACCGCCAACGCCACGGCGTGGGAGATGCAAACGATTGACCTCTCGTCCTTCGATGTGCTCGACAACTCAATCGCGCAGTTGCGCGTGGTGATCGACGGCGCGACAAGCTCGAGTGGAAGCATCCGCTTCGACAACGTGTCCGTCATGGGCACCGCCGTTCCCGCACCAGCGGGCGCATTGGCGTTGCTTGGACTGGCGAGTTGCGTCGCACGTCGGCGTCGCGGCTGATCGAGTCGAAACAGTCGTCAGCTGTGCCAACACACATGAAGCGTGCGGCCTGTCGTCACTGCAGTGGCGTCAGTCCGCACGCGAAGGTTGTGGCAAGCGCGACGAGCTTGTGTTTGCGAGATCCGGATCAAGGTGAAGGTGAAGGTCGCGAGGCGCGGTCGCTTCGGGTTGAGATGCATGATGTCAGTGGGTGAAAGGGTTGAGTGCGGGCAGCGTGTCAAGTCGAAGCCCGAAGCGATCGCGTCATCTCGGCGCGTGGGGTCATCGTGTGAAGTCATCGCGCGGAGTCATCGCGTGAGTCATCGCGTGGAGCCAGCGCGCCACGCGCCGAGAGCAACACTGCTAGGCGTGTCACGACAGGTTGAGCCAGTCGTAAAACAAGAATTCAAGACGCTGCGCCAGGAGCGTGATGCGTCCCATCACGGTCAGACCAAATGCCGAACCGAAGGTGATCATCAGGAACCAGATGCCAACGCGCGCGGCTTTCCCGGTGAGACCTTTGTGCTCGATGGAGAAGAAGAAGTACACCAACACCGAGAGCACGCCGACAATTCCCACGATCGAACCGATCGAGCTCCACACACTCACGGCGCGCACTGCGTTGCCGGAGCTGTCGGTGGTTGAGGCGTACGCCACGAGCGGCTTCATGGTCGCGGCGGCTTGTGCGATGAGATCGGCCTCGATCGATGCGACGAGCTTGAGTCCGGCGGTGGTTCCAATGATGAACGCGAGTGGCCACACCGAAATCCAACCGCCCTTCGGTGCGAGTCGCCACAACAACATGAACCCGAGCGTCAACGGAACAAACGCGAGCACCATGTCCTGTTGCGGATGCTCGGACACGCCGAGCCCAGGGATCGCGTACGCACGCACGAGATCAGGGGCGATTTTGGCGAAGAGATTGGGAACGAGCGTGGTCCAAAACCCGTTCACCATCCAGTATGCGGCCGAAACGCCGACGAGCAGACTCTCGGCAACCTTGTAGATCGGGTTGTCGCGGTAGAGAAACGAGAAGATGGCCAACGTCAGAAACGCTGCGATCCAGACGCCGAAGGTGTCGGCGAAACTGATTTGCATGTCAGGTGCTGCAGTAGCGAGTTCGTTCGCGCCGACGACTGCTGGTTTCCCGTCGCCGTGCGTTTGCAGTGCTTCGTTAGCCGCTGCTTCCTTTCTCGTCAGTAGCTTTTGCGTCTCCCAAATCACTGGGGCAACGCCATCAACGCGTGTGATTTCGCCGGTTGCGAATCGCGGATCCTGAGGCTCAACCCAGATCTTGGCGGCGATCGCGAGCGGAGCAGCGTCGGACGTTAGCTGCGCGGGCTTCGCCAACGAATCCGCTCCCGCTCCAATCACGACACGTGCTTGCACGCGCTCAGCGCTGGTGATTTCGACATGACGAATCGCGAGTCCGTCCTGGCGCAAAAACATATTGCATGCGAGTCCGATGGCGCCGACTGCAAACAGTGCGATCCAAATCCATCGCGAGGCCTGTGCGTTCGACGAATCTCCGGAAGCAGAGTTGTTCGAATCCGACGACGAATGCGCGCTCATCGAACCGCTCCTTGGCCGCCGCGCGACTGCCGACTGCGTCCCGCAACCATGGCCACGTTGCCCAAGAGAATCAGTCCGATCATCAACAAGTGGGCGACCAACTGTGGACCCATGCGGCGTCGACCTTCTTCAAAGCGCTCCTTGTCCTTCGTGACTGGATACTTCGCGGTAACCAACATCTCGTACTCGGCCGCACCTTTGATCGCGGCGAGCATGCCTTCCATCTGCTTGGGGTAGTAGGGAAACAACTGGTTCGCCTGCACACCAGTGCTCCCTGCGACCAACACAAAGTCGTCGGGATAAGAACTCTTGGCGTACTGAACCCACTCCTTTGCGCCGGGATAACCCGCCGAAAACGTGATGATGAGCTCGACCTGCTGCACGCTCTCAAGATCAGCGACCAGCGGAAGCTCACTCAACGTCTTGCCTGAAGCATCTGACGGAAACGCCTGAGGAATGTTGGTGGTCATCATCTTGATGACGCTCTCGTTCCCCGCCTTGTAGCCCAGCTGCACGTAATCGGTTCCGTATTGATACTGCGGATGAAACGCGAGCAACACGTTCTTGATCGTCTCGTCGGCCATCTGTTTCCCCAGTGGCCACAACGCAATGAACACCATCTTGTGCTTGCGCGAGGCGCAGTGATGCAACATCGCGTTGGCCATTGGTTGCAACTCGCCTTCGCTGGCGGGGTCGTAATCAAACGCGATCAACACGCGCGATCCTTCGGGCACTGCTTCGATCGCGTTGAATGTCGCGATGGCCAGCGGGCCAGGAACTTCGGGGAAGCGCAGTTTGAGCAGAATGGGAACGCCAACGGCAAGTCCCATCGCGAGAAAGATCCATCGTCGATCAAGGTTCGACACGCGCGCGAGTTGTGCTCGCAGTCCGCCCGCAGTGTTGTGCTCGTCTGTAGTCATGGGTTTCTTGCTCGATCACTGAAGGTCGTCGGTGCTGACTGGAGTTCCATGATGATTGCGGCTGGCCTGTGTGCGCCGTGCGTGCTGAATGATGCGCTCTTGAATGCTGCTGTCGAGGTTCGCGCGATGCACCAGCGCGTCGATTGAGTTGATCGTGAAGGTGCTGAGGGTTGCGATGTGCCGTCGCTATTTTTTGGGTTATCCCTTGGAGAGATAGCTTCGATCGATTCCAAGAAGCAGTCGCAAGCTCGTCGCCGCAACGCCCAGCGCGATGCCGATGGTGATCGCGCGCATGCCCGCAGTCGAGACATGTTCAGTGACGGCGGTGGTCACGTTGTCCAGACGGAGCACTGCGAACGCGCTGTCAACAGGAATCCATCCCGTGAGCAGCGTTGCCGCGGCGGTACGACCAAGCAGGATGATGAACGCGGTACCGAGCAGCAAGATCGCTTCGACGTTCTTCGCGCGAAAGGCGCGAAACGCGGCGCTTGCGACATAAAACGCGAGCATGGCGAACATGGTTGCGGTGAGCGGCGAGAGCACGTACTCGTACATCCATCCAAACGCCGAGGGCAGTCCCTCGTACGCGCCCGCGAGATGGACATCAGGCGCACTCGGATTGGGAACCGCGCCGACTTTGAAGATGCCGAAGATGAACATGGCCGCGAAGGACAACAGCGTGATCGCCGCGTAGGCCCAACCCGCTTTGCGCGACGAGACTTTTTCGAGGTTGACCGCGAGCAGATTTCCTGCGCCGAGCACAAAGGCAACGGCCGCGAGAATGTTGAACCAGTCCAACACTGTTTCGCCCCAGCTCAAGGTGAAGGGCGAGAAGTACGCGACGACCAGCATGGTGCCCGTCGCGGAAAGAATGATGATGGGAATCGTTCGTCGAAGCATGTTTACCCTCCAAAGAACGCTTGATAGGCGGCGCTCGCAGAGGCGAACGATCCGCTCGGCGCGAGTGACGCGGCGGTCGCGAGCAATGATCCGATGATGATCGCCGCGCCTGTGAGAAACTTGCCGAGGTCTTGACCTTTGATGCTGCCCAGTTGATCGCGTTCACCCGAGAGATACGCGCTCGCCGCGAAAAACTCTTCGCCGATGAGCGTGTAGTCGCACGCAGCAACGAAGAAGGGCAGCTGTGATGGCTCAGCGGTACCCGCGATTTGAATCGCGCCGATTGAGTTGCCGTTCTCCGCGAAGAGCAAACTCTCCGCATAAAACGCGCCCATATAGAAACACGCCGCAGGCTTCTCGCGCACCATTTTTCCCGTGACGTATGCGACGTATCCAAACTGCTCATCGGTGATGTAGTTGATGCGGCCTGCGTCGTAGGTCTCGGGTCGACCTGCGGCGAAGTGCGCGGCTTGCACAGTTTCACGCGCCGCAGTCATCACCAACGAACGCGAAGTCGGAACTTCAAGCACCGCGTCGTACTCCGCAGCAGTCTTGGCGACATGACCAAGCACCGTTACGCCCGCGACCGTCTGGATGTCGTTCATGTCTTGGATGCCCGGAACAAACAGCACCGAGCGACCCATCTCCGTCGCGCGCCCCACCGCTTCATCAATCGCTTCGAGGGCGGCGATGCGGCGAATCTTGACGGAGCGACCCGCGCGAGCGAGCAGAATCCACAGCACTACCGCGCCGCACACGATGCTCAACACGATGAGGAGATTGAGGCGCGAGGTCATGAACCAGTTGCGCCGCGCCACGACTGGCGATGACTCGACAAATGGTGAAATCTCGCCATCACTTCCGATGAGCGCCACGCGAAACGCGATGGGAAGGCTTGACCCACTTGAGGCAGAGTCAGGCGGAAGATCAGTGATCGCAAATCCGTCGCCACTTCCTGCGTCGGCGGCGACGACTTCGACGAGCGTCCACTCTTCAGCGACGCTCGCACCGTCGCGCGTCACCCGTTGCTCGACACGCGCATTGGTCGCGCCTGCGTCGGCGGGAACAGTCCAGCGCAGCAACACAGTGGCGCCCGCATCGCCAGGCTTATCGACGGCGGTGACATTTTCTGGATTGGGCGGCATCGCGACGGCGATTGTGGCCACGGGCGCCACGCACAGCAGTATTGCGAAAAACGCTTTAAACGAAGGCATTCGCGTCAAGTGTGGCATCGGCATCGAACGGATTCTCTGCTCTCTCCGCGTGAGACGCGGCAGACTTCACTCTCGATCAACTCCGCGCCGAAATCATTCGGCGCGTGCTGTTCAGTGCATGCGGACATGCTCTCGTTGCTGGTTGATTCACGCGTGAGCGACTCGTGATCGACTCATGATCAACGCATGATCAACGCATGATCAGCGCACAACCAACACACACTCAACTCTCAATCAACTCAATGTTTGCGCGTGGCACTACCGCGCGCTGCCCATCGTCAAACGTCACCTCAAGCACGCGCGCTTTCGATCCTGATTCAAGCACCGCGGGTTCGTTGGGGAGCGCCGCGACAATTCCCAATCGACCAAAGTAGGGATCGCGAATGAGACGCACTTGCGTACCAATCTCCAGCGCACCTTCTTCGGGACGCGCACCTTGTGGTGGCACCGCATCCGAAGCGATGCGCGCAATCACGATCTCCGGCCGCATCACGCCAGCGCGAATCTGCGTCGCACCGTTCACACTCGCTTCACGTCCCGCGAAACTCTGGAGCAGCGCAAACGTGCGCGCGGCCATCGCGATATCGCCGAACCCTTCGGTAATCACGATGGTGATGCCGATTTTCTCGGTGCCCGTGATGGCCACGCCGAGGTCGTAGCCCAGGATCGCGTGCAAGTCTGAGTCATCGATTCCGCCGGCAATGAGCGCGGCGACACCTGCTGTTTGCGCGGCTTTCACAGCGGCCGCAGTCACGCGCGCGCCACCAATCACCACCGCGCCCTTCATCGTGGGCTTGATGTGCGCTGCATCGAGCACGACGGTCGCGGCGTCAACGGCGACACAAATCGTCCCCATGGTTTCGCCGCCCACACCGAAGATTCCCTGGATGAGCGCGGCATCAACTTCGATCACCGCGCCTTCGTGTTCCATGATTTCGATCACCCGCCCCGCGACATACGCCTTAGTCTCGACCGCAATCGGCGCGCCGCGCACGATCAACTGGCCCGTCGATGTGCTCACGCTCTCGACCGTTCCCGCAGCGCTCGACGCCACTTCCTTCTTACCGAAGCCGAAGATCCCCTTCGATCGAGCGATCACTTGTCCCACCGTGATGGCGTCGCCGAGCTTCACCAGCAGAAGTTCCGCGACATCCGCCGCAGGAACCGACAACAACGCGGCGAGCGGCAACGGCACGATGTCGCCATCAATAAAAGTGCGCGCGACGGTGTCGCGCGCAGAAACGATCTGTCCAACTTTCACCAACACTTCGCCGCGAACGGGTAACAGGCGACGCGCGCGGTAGGTCGTGCGCATCGAAACTTTCAGTCCGGGCGTGTAAGCCTTCGCCATCCGTGCAAACTAACAGACACGAATAGCTTGTGTGTCATCATGGACTGTGATGGAGCGTGATGGACTGTGATGTCCCGCGATGCGATGTGGAGTGTCATCGCGCGATGATCAAGCGACGAGTGATCGCACCCTCGCGTTGTTGATTCGATGCACGCTCGTGATCACCACCCGTCGGTCGTCGCACACAACATGGTTGCGACAGAGGTGCACCACCTGGAAAAACCTGCATATTCACGCGGTTTCCCACACTTTTTTCCAACGGGTCACCGCCGCGCGACGAGCCGCTGCATCGTCGGGCAAGAGCAACGGTCGTCCGCGCGCATCGAAGAGGATTCCCACCGTTCCACCTTTGACGCGTCGCGTCACTGGCTTGCCTGCTCCCGCGCCGAGATCAAACGCACGCTCGGGTTCCACGACCACTTCAACTTCATCGTCATGACCGACGCGCACCAACGCCACGTCGCCGCAGGCCAACGTGCCTGAAGCGATTTCACCGCGCGTCGAGGCACTCGACACGCGATAGCGAAAGCACGGCTTGCCCCATTTGCCTTCGCCCTTGGCGGCGACACACCAACCCAAGCGCACTAAACAATCGCGTTCAAACACTTCCATCGCTGCCGACGCATGCACACTGGCGAGCACGCCCAAATGCGGCATCATGAAAATCGAATCTTTGGCCAACTGGGTAAATCCCTGCGGTTCAAAGCTGTCGACCAACATCGCCGCGGTCTGCTCCATCTTGGGCGCATGACTGAGCACGCCGCCCGAAGCGACCAGCAAATCGAGTCGCATGTCATCGACGATCGATTGTCCGCTCGATTGCTGCGCAAACAGATCACCCACTGTGCGCTGCTGCTGCACGCCCTTGAGCGTGGTGGCAAACTCCTTGTGTTGCACATAGGCCAAGCGCAACGCTTCGCGCGCCACTGCTTGCTCGAAGATCAGCGCTTCCGCCGATTGCGGAATCGTGGTGGGACGAATCATCTTGTTCTTCACGCGATTGCGTAGTTCGTGCTCATCCATATCGATGTGCACCCACCGCAACACGTTGTCCATGCCCGCTTCGGCACAGACATTGGAGATGGAATAGCTCATGCCCAGATTCGCGCTCACCGTGCGATTGAATGTTCCATCAAACACGCTGAACACATCCGTCGTCGCGCCACCAATGTCGACGCACACCGCGTTGAGTCCGTCGCGCGCCGCGATGCGTTGCAGAATGTCGCCCACCGCTCCCGGTGTCGGCATGATGGGCGCATCGCTCCACGCCATGAGTCGGTCGTAGCCGGGCGCGTGCGCCATCACGTGCTCGAGGAAGACATCATGAATCTTGTCGCGCGCGGGGCCGAGGTTTTCGTACTCGAGCGTAGGACGCAAATTGTCGACCACCGAAAGATCGAAACCTTTCTCGCCACGCGCGCCGAAGATCGCGCGCACTTGCGGCGCCGCATCGCGATTCCCCGCGAAAATCAAGGGCAATTCGTACTCCCCGCCGAATCGAGGACGCGGCTTGGCTGGTGCAATTTGCTCAGCGATCTGCACCACTTGCTGCACATTGCCGCCGTCGGTTCCGCCAGAAATGAGCACCATGTCGGGACGCAACTCGCGGATGCGTTGAATGCGTTCATGAGGACGACGCTTGTCATTCGCGGCGATCGTGTCCATCACAATCGCGCCCGCGCCCAACGCGGCACGCTTGGCGCTAGCAGCGGTCATCTGCGCGACCACGCCTGCGACCACCATTTGCAATCCGCCACCGGCGCTCGAAGTTGAGATGTAGAGATCGCATCCATCGACATCGTTGTGATCGCGACGACGAATGATGGTTCCGTCATCAGCGATGAAGCGTCGTCCCGCGAGTTCGCCGATTTCGGTGATCGCGTTGGAAACACCAATCGTGACATCTGCAAATGGATCTTCCACGGTGGTGGGCGCTTCGGCGCGTTGCGTTTGGCGCCATGAATCGCCGACCTTTTCGATGAGAATCGCTTTGGTGGTTGTCGATCCGCAATCGGTGGCCAACACAAAGCGAATCTTGGTGAGATCAATAGACGAAGGCGACGCGTCGACAGCGTGAGACATCGAGGCACAGTAGCCGAGGGCGCGGCCGCGTTGCTACGGACCGTCACGCGTCACGCTCTGTCGATGCGATGAGCGCGAACGGTGCAACACATGCGGTACGCTTGACGCTGTGAGAGAATTTCTGCGCAACGCCTTCGCGGTCAACGATCAAACGCCATGCGTTGCTTCAGAGGAACAGCGCGAGCTGCTCGAACGACTCGCCGATGAAATCGCGCGTCGTCGGATGACTGGTCCCGCGCTGGCATTCCTTGAGATGTCGCGTCCGCTCAATAGCCTCGGCGCATCGGCGATTCACTTCTTTACACCTATTGCGTCGAGCTTGGCCAATCCTGTCGCGCTCAAGCACTTCGCCGAGTTTCTCGATCAGCGCGGCTCGGTCGATCTCTTGTGCAACATCATCGAGGCTGCGCAAACACGCCGTGACACTGCGATCAATACTGTGATCAACACTGCGATCAACACTGCGCTCGACTCCACGCAAGACGCGTCGAACAAAACGCCCGACAAAGGTTGACGCGCCGACGCAGCGGCGACGCGACGCGCGCAATCACTTGTCTTCGTGCAGTGTGAACGACGCGACGCTCTGACGCAGCAGCATGCTCGCCCGTTGCAGATCGTTCGCAGTGCGACCAAACTCTTCCGCGGTCTCCACCGTGCGTTTGGCCGCAGAAGCAAGCGCGCCCATCGATTGAGAAATCGTCGTCGCGCCCTGCGATTGACTGGTCATGCCCGTGGCCACCGTGCGATAGCGCACCGCGTTCGCTTCCACTTGCTCGATGATGTCGCCCATCTGTTTACCGGTTTGCACAATCTCGTCGACGCTGCGACGCACCTTCTCGGCGAAGCGATCCATCTCCATCACGCCCGCGCCGACCGCGCCTTGCATCTCGCGCACCATCGATTCGATGTCAACGGTCGCGCCCGCCGTTTGATCGGCGAGTCGGCGAATCTCCCGCGCAACCACCAGGAACCCGCGACCTTGCTCGCCTGCCTTCTCCGCTTCGACTGCGGCGTTGACCGAGAGAATGTTGGTTTGATCGGCGACCTTGGCAATCGTGGTGACCACGCTGTTGATCGATGAGGCGCGCTCGCTAATCGCAGCGAGCTTCGCGGCGATGCTTTGTGTCGCGTCCGCGAGTTCGCGAATGGTCGTGTCGACCGCGACAAGATTGGCGCGCGAACCAATCGCCAACGCCGCCGTGCATTCCACCGCGGTTTCGACTTCAGACATCGTGCGTGCGAGTTCCGTCCCCGTGGTGCTGATCTGAATCGTGGCCGACGCAATCTGACTCGCGGACTCGCCTACGCGATGCGCCATCGCTTCTTGTTCTTTGCTGGTCGCACTCAATTCGAGCGCGCTGGTGTCGAGCGTGATGCCCGCGTTCTTCACGCCCTTCAAGAGATCGTTGAGACTCGACTGCATGCGTTGCAGACTGTGCGTCAGTGCTCCGGCCTCATCGTTCGATGCGCTCGGCGCAATCGCAACCGAAAGATCACCCGCAGCAATCGCGTCGGCGGCGAGAGCCGCGCGTCGCATACGTCGACCAGTTGCGATGGCGGTCCATGAGATCACTCCCGCCGCACCCAACAACGCAACGAGTGTGATCAACGTGCTCTGCCACACCTCCGCGCGAATCGGCGCGACGACAAGCTCACGCGGCTTGGTCAGCACGAGCGTCCAGTTTCCTGCAGCAATCCGCACCGAAACAGTGAGAAGCTCTTGATCGTTCTGCGGATCAATCGCGTCTTGCGCGAAGCCGTCGTCTTTAGCCTGGCGCACCAACGGTTCGAGCAACGTCGCGAGTGGAGTCTCATCCACCGGATGCGTACGCAGGTGCATCGCAATGTCGTCGATGGTCTCAGGAGTGATCTCGGGATCACTGGTGGCCACGATGATTTTTCCGCGACCAGAGATGAGATAGCCGGTCGCATCAACACGCTTCGCGCCCGCGCGCACCACTTCTTCAATCGCGGCCAGCGCGCGATCAGCCCCGCCGATGCCGCGAAACTTTCCGTCGATCACGATCGGATGCGTTTGTTCGACGATGAGTTGACCGTCATACACATACGGCTCGGTCACCATCGTCGTCGCTGTCCCCGACTCAGCAAACGCGCGACGCACGCCGTCGTAATAGAGGCTGGTTTCATAGTCGATCGATGCCTTGACCTCGATCGTGTTGCCGTGCGCCCAATCGCGAAAGGGATAGGGAATGAATCGACCTGTTGGCTCAATCCATTCCTTGGGATCGCTCGCGGCCGAAGCGGCATCGTTGCCGTCGGCGTTGGGTTCATAGAGCACATACGCGGCAGTGATGTTGTCGTCAGCCTCAAGCGCGGCGTACAGCAACTTCACAGTTAGCGCGCGTTGCCCAAACAGGCCACTCGTCTGTTGCGCAGCAATACTGCGGGCAACCTGCATCGCGTCAAAGTTGGATACTTCGATTTCGCTCGCCGCAATCAGCGCCTCACGCACCAACTCGCCATCGGCGATGCGCTCGAGGTGTTCGAACTTCTCGCGCGCAGTCCAAAACAGAATCACGCCAACGATGACTGCCGCGGGCAACACGCCCATGAGCAAGAGGCGTCCCGCAAGAGACGCGGCGAAAGAAACCGTGCGCGCAGAAGAGGCCTCTCGAATCATTCTCGAATGGTAATGCAAGCCCATCGCGTCGAACTCAATCTATTTGGTGACGCGATCACTGCTGACTAGGATGCACGCATGACGACGAGCCAACCATCCCCGGGCATCATCAACATGCGCACGCCGAGCAATCCCGACACCCCGGGCATTCCCGATGGGTTTGATCCTTGTGGCGCCGTGTCGGAACCGTTTGCGTTGATGGCGTGGATCGCGGCCAATCGCGAGCAATTCAAGCCGCCCGTGGGCAACAAATATCTCTACTCGGGACGCGACTTCTTCGTGATGATCATCGCGGGACCCAACGCGCGCAACGATTTCCATAAAGTCGACAGCGAAGAGTTCTTCATCCAACTCAAGGGAGATGTGTCGGTGAAGACGATTGAAGACGGTCGCGTGAAGGAACACGCGATTCGCGAAGGCGAAGTCTTCTTCATTCCGCCCAATGTGCCTCATTCACCGCAACGCGGTCCCAACACGCTCGGCCTCGTCGTCGAGCGCCGTCGACCGCCCGGCGAACCCGAGCACCTCATCTTCTTCTGCGAGAACTGCAACACGCTCGTCTATGAGAAGGTGTTCGATTGCAAAGACATCGTGGAGCACTTCACCCGCGCGATGGAAGAGTTTTGGGCCGACGAAAAACTCTCGACGTGTCCCTGCTG
>QWPW01000017.1:0-34185 GCA_003671025.1 Planctomycetota bacterium | reverse complement strand
GTGCAAGTCACAGCTCGACTTGCGCGCCGAAGTCAACCACGCGGTCGTGCGGCAAACTAAACGAGCGCGACGCATCGACTGAGTTGCGCGAGAGCGCTGCATACAAGCGCTTGCGCCAATTCGCCATCTTTGACTTGCCCGTAGGAATCACCGCGGTGCGTCGCGCGAAATAGGTGGTGTGTAGCGGCTCGAAGTTGAAGCCGTGCGCGCGCGCACGCTCGAGGAATCGCGGAATGTTGGGGCTCTCCATAAAGCCGCACAACGCAGTGATTTTCCACACACCATCGGGTAGCCACTCGACGCGAATCTGCCGCGCCACCGGAACCACAGGAAGGTTTGAGGAGACGATGGTCATGAGCACAACTTGCTCATGCAACACATGCGCGTGCTCGACAAAGTGCTTGAGTGCCAGCGGCGTGTTGTAGTTGGTGGTGAGAAACACCGCGCTGCCGGGCACGCGAGGAATCGCGTCCGTCCACAACTCCGCGAGGAAGTCGTGGATCGACTGATTCTCCTCGGCCAACTTGCGGCCGATGAAGAACGTGCCTTGCACCCACGTGGTCATCACCAGCGCGCCCAGCGCAGCGATGGCAAGCGCGAACCAACCGCCGGTCAAAACTTTGGGCGCGTTCGCTGCAAACAAACCAACATCGACCAACAAGAACGCGCCGGCCAACAACATGACCCAGCGCTTCTTCCAGCGCCACAGTCCGCGCGCGACCACCGCAAACAGCATCGTGGTGATCGCCATCAATCCCGTCACCGCAATGCCGTACGCGCTAGCCAAACTTGTGGACGTCGGAAACAACAACACGGTGAAGAGGCAACCGACCAACATCAATCCGTTCACATACGGAATGTAGATCTGTCCCTCGTGCTCGCCTGAGGTGTGAACGATTTCCAATCGCGGCAGCATGTTCAAGCGCACCGCTTGTCGCGTCATTGAGAAGACGCCAGAAATCATCGCTTGACTCGCGATGATGGTCGCAGCAGTCGAGAGAATCACTGCGGGAATCAGCAGAGATTCGGGCACCAGGGCATAGAACGGATTGAAAGTCGCGACCTTGTTCGGATCGAGTGTGCCCGCTTCGAGGCTATGCAACACCGCTGCACCTTGACCGAAATAATTGAGCACCAACGCGGGCGCGACCAACAGGTACCAACCCATTCGAATCGGTTTGATTCCGAAGTGGCCCATGTCGGCGTAGAGCGCTTCCGCGCCCGTGACCACCAACACAATCGCACCGAGCAACATGAACGTTTCGCCTGGCTGATGCATGATCAAGCGAATCGCATGCATGGGATTGACCGAACTCATGATCGATGGAAACTGCATGATTCCACCAATGCCCAGCGCTGCGATGGCGATAAACCACACCACCATCACTGGGCCAAAGAGCGCGCCGATTCTCGCAGTGCCAAACTGCTGTGCATAGAAGATGCCGATCAGAATCACCACCACGGTGGGTACCACCACTGGCGTGAGCGATGTGTTGAAGACGATCAGTCCTTCTACCGCCGAGAGCACTGACATCGTCGGCGTGATGATGCCGTCGCCAAACAACAAGCCTGCGCCCGCGATGGCGAGCATGGTCATGATGAAGCGTCCGCGACGCGCCTGCGCCGAAAGTCCGCGCGGAATCAACGAGAGCAACGCGAAGATGCCGCCTTCGCCGCGATTGGAGGCGCGACAGATGGTGAAGATGTATTTCACATTCACCACAAAGAGCAGCAGCCAAAACACAATCGAAAGAATGCCGCGCATCAACTCTTCGTCGATGTTTTTCCCTGAGGTGCCGAGATGGATGAAGGCTTCCTTCAACGCATACAGCGGGCTGGTTCCGATGTCGCCAAAGACGACGCCGATGGCTCCGATGGCAAGGACCGATGTGGCCTTGAGCGAGAGATGCTGTTCGCGAGGGTGCGACACGAGTGAAACGGCGAGTGTAACTCTCATCCGACACTCAGTGGCTGCAATGGTGCATGTGAGTTTGGCATAGCCTGTGCGGAACGATTTCGTCCGCGCAACAGAAAATCATTTGCAGGGCCAGAAATTCGTTGCCACCGCGAGGATCGAGCCGCAATGCGCACTATCGATTTACACACCCACATCCTCCCGCCGTCGTGGCCCGATCTTGCGGAAAAGGCGCAAACTAACGGATGGCCCGCGATTACTCACTTCGGTGCGGGCGACTGCGGATCGACCTCGGGCTGTGCCTGCGCGCGCCTCTCGATAGATGGACGACCCTTCCGCGACATCGAGGCCAACTGCTTTGATCCGAAAGTCCGCATCGATGAATGCGATGCCCATGGCGTTTCCATGCAAGTGCTGTCGACTGTGCCCGTGATGTTTTCCTATCACCAACCTGCAAGCGCGGCGCTGGAGTTGGGACGTCACCTCAACGATCACATCGGCGAAGTCACACGCGCGCATCCCACGCGATTTGCTGGTCTTGGCACCGTGCCCATGCAAGACCCCGAAATGGCGTGCCGCGAACTTGATCGATGCATGGACACGCTGGGCATGCGCGGTGTGGAGATCGGTTCGAACATCAACACCATGGGTGGTGAGTGGAACCTCGATGCGCCTGAGTTGTTTCCGTTTTTCAAACACGCAGCCGAGCGTGGCGCCGCTGTGTTTGTTCATCCGTGGAACATGCTCGGTCAATCATCCACGCCAAAGTTTTGGATGCCATGGCTCGTGGGAATGCCTGCAGAAACAACGCGCGCCGCGTGTTCGCTGATGTTTGGCGGAGTGCTGAGACGGCTGCCGAAACTCAAAGTGTGTCTTGCACATGGGGGCGGAAGTCTTGCCTTCACCATCGGTCGCATCGAGCATGGGTTTCGCGAACGACCAGATTTGTGCGCGGTCGATTGCGATGTCAATCCGCGCGCACAAATGGCGCAGTTCTATTTCGACACGCTGGTGCATGACGAAGCGGCGCTGCGATTTCTGATTGACGCCGTGGGCGCGCATCGCTTGGCGTTGGGCAGCGACTACCCGTTTCCATTAGGTGAACGTGTGCCTGGCACTTTGGTGCGATCGATGCGCGACATCGATGAAGTTGCGCGCGCACGCATGCTCGCGGGAACCGCCGAAGAGTTTCTCGGCCTCTGAAGTGGTGGGCGCGAACTACAAACTCGCCATCGACTTTCGCACGATTTCAGCAGCGCGCCACACTTCATCAAATGTGTTGTACAGCGGAGTCGGAGCAAAGCGAACGATGCCCGGCTCGCGATAGTCGCCCGACAGACCCGCGGCAATGAACGAGTCGTAATGCGCGCGCGCGCGATCTGCGAAGTACAGCGAAAGTTGACAACCTCGCGCGGCACTGGAGCTGGGAGTCAGAATCTCTACACCAGGAATCGAGCGCAGAAGAAACTCAAACAACGCGGTCAGTTTCACGCTCTTGGCTCGAAGATTGCTGATGCCCGCGGCGTCAAACTCCGCGAGACTCGCGATGAGCGGCGCCAAGGCGAGGATGGGCGGATTGGAAACGCTCCACGCATCCGCATGCGCGGTGGGCACAAACCGATTGCTCATGCGAAAGCGCGTCGCAGGATCGTTGCCCCACCAACCCGCGTGTCGCGGCAACGCAAGATCATTCACGTTGCGCTCATGAATGAACACGCCCGCGACCGCGCCCGGACCAGCGTTGAGATATTTGTACGAACACCACGCCGCGAAGTCTGCGTTGCTCTCGTGCAACGAAAGCTCGAGATTTCCTGCGGCATGCGCGAGATCCCAGCCGCACCGCGCGCCCACTGCGTGCACCGCGCGGGTCAATCGCGTGATGTCAAACGCTTGCCCAGTGCGGTATTGCACGCCAGGCAGCAGCGCGAGCGCGAGCGTGTCACCGAGTTGCGCGATGGTGGCTTCGATGTCTTCCTCGCGCAGCGTCCATTCACCTGCGCGCGGCGCAAGTTCGATCACTTCGTGCGTGGCATCAAGTCCGCGCGCCGCGACGTGACTCATCACCGCGTAAGTGTCGCTGGGAAACGCGTCCTTCTCGATCAGCAGTTTGCTGCGCTTTCCCGCAGGTCGATAGAACGTCGTCATCAAGAAGTGCAGATTCGCGCTGAGTGAATTCATCGCGACCACTTCGCACTCACGCGCGCCCACCAATCGAGCCAATGGCCCGCGCAGTTGCTCGTGGTAACTCACCCACGGCCGACGCGAGTCGTGATGAGCGTGCACACCCAATCGCATCCAATCATCGAGCTCCTCATTCACCAACGCGCGAGTCGCGCAGGGCATCGGCCCCAATGAGTTGCCCACGAAGTAAATGTCGCTCGGTCGCTCCACGGGCAACGCGAATCGCGTGCGAAATGGGCTCAATACATCTTGTGCATCGAGGGTTTGTGCGAAAGCGCGCTCATGCGAGAGATCGGCCGCGGTCAGCGTGGGCATTGGTGCAGATTAGCGCGCAGCCAGTGCCGACGCGGCAACGAGTGTGCCATCAAGCGCAGCGCGACTGGGATCTCATCAATGCGAACACATCCTCGCAGTCATGCAGGTAAACGAGATCAGTACGATGCGACGCATGCAGCCATCGCGTGTGCTCATCGTCGGAGCGGGACTCGCAGGAAGTCTTCTCGCCGTGTATCTCGCTCGCGCGGGATGGAGTGTCGAACTCGTCGAGCGCCGTAGTGATCCGCGCGAAAAACGCTTTGCTGCAGGGCGTTCCATCAATCTTGCCATCAGCGCCCGAGGCATCAAGGCACTCACGCGCGCGGGTTTGACTGACGTGATCATGAAGGATGCGATCCGCATGGGCGGGCGGATGATTCATCTCGTCGCGGGCAGCGGTGGATTCCAGCCTTACTCGAGCGATCCCACGCGCGCGATCAACTCGGTGTCACGGAGCGTGCTCAATCTGGGACTACTCGACGCGGCCGCGGCAGAAGCGAATGTGCGCGTCGCCTTCGATCAACGATCCACCACCATCGACTTCGATAAGCGCGAAGCAACCTTCATCAACGACCGCACTGGCGAGACGCGCACGATTTCCGCTGATCTCATCGTTGGTGCGGACGGCGCGTTTTCCGCGGTGCGCGCGGCGATGCAACGCTTTGAGGGATTCGATTACTCGCAGGCGTTTCTCACGCACGGCTACAAAGAACTGCACATCCCCGCCGTCGCCGTTGGTCCACACGCTCCCTTTGCGATGGAGCCGCAAGCCCTGCACATCTGGCCGCGCGGCGCATCGATGATGATCGCGCTACCCAATCCTGATGGCTCGTTCACGTGCACGCTGTTCTGGCCGCACACTGCGTCCGATGGTGGTGCGAGCTTCGCTTCGATTCGCACCGCCGATGAAGCGCTCGCGCACTTTCGCGCGGTCTATCCCGATGCGTTGGCACTGATGCCGACATTGGCCGCGGACTTTGTGCGCAATCCCGTTGGTTCGATGGTGACGGTGCGCTGCGCGCCATGGACGCGCAACAACGTGATACTCCTAGGTGATGCGGCGCACGCGGTGGTTCCGTTCTACGGTCAAGGCGCGAACGCGAGCTTCGAAGATTGCGAAGCGCTCGCCGACGCACTCACGCAAGAAGCGACGGTGAGCGGCGCATTGCGCGCGTACGAACTCGCACGCATCGACAACAGCAACGCGATTGCCGACATGGCGCTGCGCAACTTCATCGAAATGCGCGATCTCACTGGACGCCGCAGTTTTCGCTGGAAAAAGAAGCTCGAACACACACTGCACGTGTTGTTCCCCAAGACCTTCGTGCCTCTGTACGACCTCGTTAGTTTTTCCACGGTGCCATACGCAGAGGCGAAAGCGCGCGGACTGCGCAACGATCTTCTCATCAAGAGACTGATGTACTGCGTCGTTCTCGTGTTAGTTGCGCTGATTGTTTTTAGCTTGGCGCAATGGGCCGAGTTCAATCATCAGAAGTATTCGCTGAGTGCGTTGTTCGTGTTCTTGGTTCTGGTCATCGCACAGCGTGTCGCCGCTTCGGTCGGCACGTCACGAAGCCCACGATGACCAATCAAAATCAAGCGCCCGAGCCAACACTCAAGGCAGACCTCGTGTTGCCTCGCCCATTTTGCGCGAAGTGTGGTCACGATCTCACCGGAGCAGTGCACAGCGCCGTGTGTCCCGAGTGTGGTCGACCGCTCGTTGAAGTGCTCACGCGCGAACCACGTTTCAGCAAGATGACGCGGCGATATGAATCGCCCACGCGTGTCTTGGGCCTCCCTCTCTTGTCCATCGCCACGGGCCCCGACGCGGAGGGAAAGATGGGAAGAGCAAAGGGCTACATCGCGGTGGGCGACGTGGCCACGGGAGTGTTCGCGCTCGGTGGCCTCGCGCGCGGAGTTGTGGCGATGGGAGGCATCTCGGTTGGTGGCGTCACATTCGGCGGTCTCTCGATTGGAACTTTCGCGGCCTTTGGTGGTGGCGCGATCGCGTTGCTCGGGAGCAGTCTCGGCGGATTCTCGGTTGGACTGATGGCCAACGGTGGTCTCGCCGTCGGAGCCTTGGCTCAGGGTGGTCTCGCGATTGGTTGGCTTGCGCGCGGCGGTCAAGCACAGGGCGTTCATGCGTGGACGCTCGGACGAACACCTGATGATGCGACGCGCGCGCTCTTCGATCAATTCGCGTGGCTGCTCGGTCCATCGACGGGTGGTCCTGGGCTTCAGTACGGAGTCGGGTGGACCATTGCCATCGCGCTGGTGGTTGCGTTCCTCGCCGCAATTCCCTTGATTTTGGCTCGAAAACCACGCGATCGCGTCGCTGAAGAGTTGCAACAAACAGCGCCCAAGGATCGCTTCTGACTATGTCGACGCGCACACTCATCGATATCTCACCGATGCTCACACCGAGCATCAATGTGTGGCCAGGCGACACGGCGCTCACGCGTGAAGTGTTGTGCGAGATCAAAGACGGCGCGACAGTCACGCTCTCATCGATGCGTGCGACCGTGCATCTGGGCGCACACGCCGACGGCGCCAATCATTACGGCGTGCATGCGAACGCCATCGATGCGATGCCACTCGCGCGCTACCTCGGTCCATGTCATGTAATTCACGCCAACGTGAAGCGTGTGCCCGGTGGCGCGCGCGTGCGTGTTGCGGATCTCGCGACGCAGCTCAACGCGATTCATCATCCGCGCGTGCTCATCGCCACTGGAACCTTTCCTGATTTCGAGCAGTGGAACAGCGACTTCGCGGGACTCGATCCTGCGTTGGTCGATGCGCTTGCGGATCGCGGCGTCGAACTCATTGGCGTTGACACGCCCAGCGTTGATGTGCAGGAGTGCAAACTTCTCATGGCGCACGCACGCTTTCTCGCGCGCGATGTCTCGATTCTTGAGGGACTGCGATTGGCCCACGTTGCGGAAGGCGCATACGAACTCATCGCGCTTCCGCTCTCGCTCGTTGGCTTCGATGCGAGTCCTGTGCGTGCCGTGCTACGCTCCTTGCATGACCAATCGCAGTGACGAGGTAGTGTCGAGCCGCGCGCCCGAACCTGTTGGCGCGTATCCCCATGCGAAACGCGCGGGAAATCTGCTGTTTCTCTCGGGCATTGGTCCGCGCAAGCGTGGATCGAAAGAGATCCCCGGCGTCACGCTTTCGCCCGATGGACGACTCGCGGGCAAAGACATCGAAGCGCAATGTCGCTCGTGCTTTGACAACACCAAAGCGGTCATGGAAGACGCGGGTGTTCCGTGGATCAACCTCATTGACGTGACGGTGTTTCTCACCGACATGGCCAACGACTTTCCCATCTACAACCGCATCTACGCCGAATACTTCGCAGGGCCAGGAAACCCCAATCCCACGCGCACAACCTTGGGCATCGATTGCTTGCCTACGCCGATCGCTGTTGAAGTGAAGGCCATCGCGCGCATTGATGAGTGATCGTTGCGCAGAGATGTCGGCGCGCGTTCATCGCGATGATGACTTCACGACATCGACTTGCCGAGAATCACCACGCTTCTGCGCACATCATCCATGACACATGCATCGGGCAGCGTGCCCCACTCGGTAAAGCCACGCGCGCGAAAGAGTCGCAAACTCGGCTCGTTGTGCGCGAAGCAAATCGCGAGGATGCGATCGATGCCGCAACTCGTTGCGCGCGCAAGCAACGCATCCAACATCGCGCGACCAACACCGCGACCCACGCACTCATCCGCGACATACACCGAGATTTCCGCAGTCGGCGCGTAGGCGGCTCGATCTTTGAAGTTCGTGTAACTGCCCCACGCGACCACGCGGCCAGCAAGTTCAGCGACGAGAACCGGCCGCGTCGCACGATCGCGATTCATGAACCACGCGCGGCGAGTGGCGAGTGATTGCGGTTCGAGATCCGCAGTGGCGATGCGCTTGGGAATCGATTGGTTGTAGATCGCGAGAATGGATTGGAGATCCGCCTCAGTCGCGTCGCGAATGATCACCTCGGCGCTGGCGTATGCACTCACAGTGCTTCTCCCATGTGGATACACACGTTGGAGACATCGCTCAAGAATCGCAGTGCTTCGTTTCCACCCTCGCGACCGATGCCCGAATCTTTTACGCCACCAAAGGGCACGCGCAGATCGCGCATCATCCAACAGTTGACCCACACCGTGCCCGCATCGATGCGTGCAGCGAAGCGATGCGCGCGCGAGAGATCACGCGTCCACACACTTGCCGCGAGTCCATAGCGCGTGCCGTTCGTCATGGTGACCGCATCGCGATGTGCATCGAATCCGTGGATGGTCACGACGGGGCCGAAGGTTTCTTCTTGCACGCACGCACTCGTGTGAGGCACGCCGAGCAACACGGTCGGCTGCAGAAACGCGCCGTCGGCGACACGCGGTGGAAGTCCTCGCGGAATCTCGCCACCGGTAGCAATCACACCACCATCAGCCACGCCGCGTTCAATCGCAGCCATCACCTTCTCGCGATGCGCTTTAGAAATCAACGCGCCAAGATCGCTCTCAGGCGCGAGTGGATCTCCGATACGCAACGATCGCGTCGCATCAATGAAGCGCTCAGTGAATTCCTTCATGCGCGAGCGATGCACAAGAATGCGCGACGAGCACAAACAGATCTCGCCTTGATTGAGAAACGCACTGCGCGCAATCTCGGGCACAGCCACCGCGAGGTCCGCGTCGGCGCACACGATGGCGGCGTTCTTGCCACCGAGTTCGAGCGACACCGGAATCAACCGTTCACCGCAACGCGCCGCCAGTCGTCGTCCTGTCGCCGTGCCGCCGGTGAAAGTCACTGCGCGCACACTCGGACAATCGACGATCGCTTGCCCGGCCTCCGCGCCTAAACCATGAATCACATTGAGCACGCCCGCGGGCAATCCTGCGTTACGCGCGATATCGCACAGCACTGTCGCAGTGGTCGGTGTCAGTTCACTTGGTTTCGCGATGACGCAGTTGCCCGCGGCGAGTGCGGGTGCAATCTTCCAGGTGAACAAATACAGCGGAAGATTCCACGGCGAGATGCACGCGACTGTGCCCAGCGGTTTGCGCAGCACGTAGTTGATCGCGCGCGCGGGACGTTCGGTGAGGAACGACTCGGATGACTCATGCAAGATCGCGGTGGCGTAGAAGCGAAAGTTGGCTGCGGCGCGAGGAATATCCAACGATCGCGCGAGTGAAAGCGGCTTGCCCGTGTCTTCGCATTCGAGTTGCGCGAGTTCATCAAGACGCGCGTCGATACCCGCCGCAATCGCGAGCAAGATGCTCGAGCGTTCACTCGCAGGAGTCTTGCCCCACACTTCAAACGCACGCCGCGCCGCGTCGGCTGCCTGCGCGACATCAACACTGTCGCCGCGCGCGATGAGCCGCAGTGGCTGGCCCGTCGCAGGATTTTCGCGCGTCAGTCGCGCACCCGAAGCCGCGGGAACAAACGCGCCGTTGATGAAATGATCGACTTCGCGCATAAGACTCGACTGAACTTTCATTGCGCCGCGAGGCGACCACCGTCGACAGGAAAGTTGACACCGTTCACATAGCTCGCAGCTGGTGAGGCGAGAAACACCATCGCCAACGCCAATTCACGCGGGTCACCTAATCGCGCGGCAGGAATGGTCGCGATCGCATCGCGCTCGACTTCATCGATGCTCATGCCACCGCGCGTGGCCTTGCCTTTGAACAGCGCATCGAGTCGCGCAGTCTTGGTGAAGCCGGGCATGACGTTGTTCACCGTGATGCCAAAGCGACCGAGTTCACTCGCAAGCGTCTTCGACCAATTCGCCATCGCGGCGCGCACCGTGTTGGAAACGCCCAAGCCTTTGATCGGCGTAAACACCGAAGTGCTCGTGACGTTGATGATGCGGCCGTATCCCTCAGCGCGCATCGATGGAGCGCACGCTTGCGTCCACGCTTGCGCGCAACCGAGGTGCATCGACATCGCCGCGAGAAAGTCGCGCGGCTTCGCTTCGATCGCGCTGCCTGCCGCGGGTCCGCCCGTGTTGTTAACCAGAATGTGCACGGCGCCGAGTGTGCTCACCGTTGCGTGCGCGATTGATTCGGTCGCATCAAGATCGGCGAAGTCGCAACACACACTGAGATGCGCTTGCGCGGAAATCGCTTGCAACTCCGCTAGAACTTTGCTCAGGCCATCGGGATTGCGACCCACGATGACCACGCGTGCGCCTGAACGCGCGAACTCGAGCGCGGCCGCGCGGCCGATGCCTTGCGTCGCGCCGCACACAACTGCGGTCTTGTCGTGAAGTGAAAATGGGTTGTCGTTGCTCACGGCGCGGAGGATACGACAAGCCTCATGCTCAGGCTCGCGCGTCGTTGCATGTGAATCACTGCGACGCGCATCGAGTGCGCGCGAGTCACCGTTTCTTCAATGCTTCATTCAACCAAAATTGTTGAGCAGAATCGCCATATCGCTGGCGTCAACAACGGTGTCGCCGTTGAGATCCGCAGGTCCACCGCTGCCCCACGAGTTGAGCAACGTGGCGAGATCCGCGCCATCGACACGTCCGTCGCCGTTGAGGTCACCGATCGGACCACATGTTCCTGGCACGGTGAAGAATTTCGTCGGACTGTTCGAGATGTTGTTGGAGACATCCAATGCACGCACGAAGTAGCTCACTTCCGCGCACACTGCTTGCGCTGGAATCACGCCGCGCCACAGGCTATTGCCCGACCACGCCATAGGCACGCTCACGGGTTTCGCGCCATCGATGGAGTAAAGAAGCATGACGCCGTTGTCGTCGTAACCGCGATCACTGGTGATCTGATCAAACACTTCGGTGCGCACCACGAACGGACCAACTCCCGCTGGAGTCACTTGCTCAACGAGTTTGATGTTGGGCGCGATGGTGTCCGCGACACCAGTGTTGATGTAGATGCGATTCTGAAACGCGCCTGATTCGCCTTGCGCGGTGATGATGTCAGGCTTGCCGTCGCCGGTGAGGTCGCCCACTTTCACATCGAGCGAACTGTCGCTCGCGGTAGGCAAGACGCCGGTCACTTGCGCGAATGTTCCCGCGCCGTTGTTGCGATACATGCGATCCGCCGCGCCCAATGCCGCAATGAAGAGATCGAGATCTCCGTCCATGTCGTAATCGATGAAGCGCGAGTCGTTGTCATCCACCGAAGGGTTGGGTGAAATCTGCGTACTCACGCCGGTCCACGAGGTGCCCGCACCGTTGTTGCGCAGCAAGAGTTCAGTGTTGGTCGACCCCGCGTTGACTCCAATGAGATCGAGATCGCCATCACCTTCGATGTCGCCAAAGTCGTAGGAGTACGCGGAGGCGTCGGTCACAAACGTGGTGAGCTTGGCAAACGTGCCTGCGCCATTGTTGATCCACAGTTGGCTCGAGTTCACGCCAGACGCGCGCGTACCCACGTGGAAGTCGAGATCGAGATCGTTGTCGACATCACCGAAGACGCAGTCCATCTGCTCGGCAAGCGCGGTGGAAGGAAACTGCAGCGTGCTCGCGTCGGCAAAAACTCCGGTGCCGTTGTTGATGAAGATGCGCGGACGACCGGTGGTGGAAAAACGATTCGCTCCCGAATTGCAAATCAGAATGTCGAGATCGCCGTCGTTGTCGATGTCGCCAAACTGCGCGCGCGCCGAACCCATGGTGACGTTGGGAAGTCGGGCGACTGTGGCGTCAGTGAACTTGCCCGTGCCGTCATTGATGAGCAACAACGGACGACGGTTGTAGTCCTGCGCGAGAATGAGATCCCAGTCGCCATCGCGATCAACATCGCCAGCTTCGACTCCGCGAAAGCATCCCGTGATGCCCAACGCACGCGTGTCGGTTTCATCAGCGAAAGTTCCCGTGCCGTTGTTGATGAACACGCGCGGCTTGAGCAGAGTGCCCAACGTTGAGTATCCCTGCCCGTTCGCCCACACGATGTCTTTGTCGCCGTCGTTGTCGATGTCGACGATGGTGCACTGATTGGTGTACTCAGCTTGCACAGGAAATCGCGTGCTGGTTTGATCGACGAACTGTTGCGCGTGCGCGCCGCTCACCAAACATGAGCAGCCGATGCTCGCACCGATCAGTGCGGTGATCGACCGCGTCATCGATTGCGTAATTCGTGTGCGTGACGAAGGAACAATGAGGTCGGTAATCTGCATGGTGATCACGGGGATGGCGGGGTTCTTGAGCGCAGTGTCAGCGCAGTGCGCACTGAAACTAGTACGTGTTCGATTGAATCTACTCCACGAATGCGCCTGATCGAAGGGATTTGAGTGATCTTTTTCGGTGACGGCGCAGATGGAACTGCTTGTTCGCGCCCCAGCACCGTGACATGATGGGACTATGAAGAGCTGGTCCGCTGCATGGTCCCCATCGTGTTTGAGTTGGATCGCGGCGTTTCTCGTGGTTTGTGGCGCGGCATCGAGTCACGTATCGGCCACCGTTCCTCCTAGCAGCGAATCTCCTACCGACGCGATGGCTCGCCTTCACGCGAGTTTGCGTCAACTCGAACGCGCCTACTGGGACAGCCTCGGCGGTGGTCCCGATGGCATGGAAACTTATCGCCAAACGGGACAGGCCAATGAGGCCACGCAGCGGTGGCTCGCGGAGTCGCGTCCGTTGGTGCGGGAGCTCGAATCGGTGTCGACGCAGCTTCCGCCACGCGCGTTGCAGTACGACCAAGGCTTTGCTTTGTTGATGCCGCACCTGCAGATCTCGCGCGATACCGCGCGCTGTTTGTCCGCACTCGCTGAAGACGCGGCGATTCGCGGTGATCGCGACGCGCTCCTCGAGTTCACTCAAGCGCAGACTCGCAGTGCGCTTGATGTGGCGAATGATGGCATCACCATCTCATCGTTGGTGTCCATCGCGCAGTCGCGATTGTTGCAGCAGAGCATTCAACATTCGATTGACCGCGGTGATCTCAACGCAGAATCCGCGAGCGCTGTACTCGAAGCATCGAAGCCGCTGCATGATGGGTCGGTGTTTGCGCTCGAAGAATCCGCGCAACGCGAAGGCGAAGTGTTGCGCGGCGAGTTAGCGCAACTCTCGACGATGGACAGCGACGCGCGTGCCGCGAGTCTCGCCAAGATAGGCATGGATGCGCAAACCATGGATCTTTCAGACAGCGCCCTTGCAGAGTGCACCGACAAATCGAGTGCCTACTTCGACGCGCTGGCGAGCGCTGCGGCGAATCCCGATCGAGCGACGGGAAGAGCGGAAGTCGCCGCACTGAATGCACGTATGGAGAGTGGTGAGTTTGGCGCGCTGCTGAAAAACTTCGCGCCGACGTTTGATCGCGCGCTCGATCATGTTGATCGCCTTGAGCATGATTTTGCCGCGCAAGCAGCGGTTTTGCAGGCGATCGCCGACAGCAGCAAGCAACCCGAAGACTTTATGAACGCAGCACCGCTCTACCTCGCGGCACTGCGCGAGATGACGCGCCTCACCAAGGAGCAACAGTGCGACATCGAAGCAGTGCGCTTGGCCAGCGCGCAGATGCCCGAGGAGATGCAGCGCAACGTGCGACGCACGATCGAAGACTTTCGCGCGGGTGTGATTGATCGAATCACACGCGCTGTCCAATGTGCGCGCTGCGAGTTTGATGATCGCGTCACTCGGGACCCGACGTTCTTGATGACCGCTGTCGTGGGCATGCATGGCGCAGTGCGGGTCCTTCTCTATGACGCGTTGCTGCCACAGGCGCGCGCCGAGCAATCGATGAGCGCCGTCGAGAGCGTTGTCGTCGCCTTGTCTGTGCTGCAACAGTTTGCTGCAAGTGGAAGTCTCGGCCGCGCGTTGGTGGCGCAACAGATCGCGCGCGATTGTTCGGTCGTGCTCACCGAACTCACCCAACGCAATGTGCTCGATGAACCCGCGAAAGAGAAACTCACCGCTGCGTTGAGTCGTATCGCGCACGACGATCCCTTTGGCTTTCGTCGCGCGCTCGTCGCCGAACGCGCACGGATTACCCAGTGGAATTGCCGCGTGGAGATGGAAGAGGGAGCGCAGCAAGTGCCGCCGATCTCCCCTGAATACGCGAAAAAAATGCCAGTTCACGCGCTGTCATTCGTGCTCGGTCTTTCGACGCCGCGCGCGTACATCGATCCGTCCGTGGGCGTGATTGAGAGCACCATCGTCACCCAAAGCACCATCGCACCCGACCACGTCAACGCGTGGATCGAAGGCCCGCTGGTCGATCTTCGTCCGTGGTTTGATCTCGATGCGCTCACGCTGAGCAACGCGCAGCTCATCGTGCTGCACAAGCGTCTGCAGAAGTTGCTCGCCGATGGAACACTTCCGGTGCGTGAGGCGCTCGCGGGCTCGCCGTTTGTTGGACTCACGCTCAGTGTTCCGCTTGATGTCGATGCGGCGATGGCGCGATCGGTTGAGGACATCACGCTGCTCGAGAGTTTGTGCGCGGTGAAGGACCGCGCCTCAACGCGCGATGCACTCAGCGAATAAAGCGCAGTTGTCCCGCGTCGGGAACAAACTTAGTCCATCCCTCCACTGCCGCCACCGGCGCGGGGAAATACACGCACCACGCTTTGCCCAGCAGCAACGGACGCGGCACGATGAACGGCGCATCACTGCCGAAGATCGCCGTGACCAGCGGACTTGGTCGTCCCCACAATCGGGAGTCGCGGCTGGCGGCACTGTTGTCGCCGCACATCATGAAGTGATCGCTGTGCAGTTGTGCGGGTTTCTCGAAGTCAGTCGCGAACGCGGCACCACTCACGGCCTCTCCGTTTTGCGGTGGCTGGTTGTAGGGATCTTCGCGCAACACCGCGGGTCGATAGTAGAGATCGCGGTCAACGCGTACGCGATGGAGCGTCAACGGTGAACCAACAAACGAGAGCGAAAGTTGCGGCGGTGTCGGCTGCTGAAACGTTGCGTTGCGCGTGTAATCCTCGACCGTGCGCCCGTTGTAGGACGCGAGCAAACGCTCATCGAGTGAGGCAAACGCGTAGTCGAGCGACACGATTTCTTCGCCGTCGATGAACATCGACATGCGTTGATCGACATGCCAAAATTCAACTTCCAACGCAGCTCCATCAGTGCGCGGCGTGAAGGCAACCGATTGCTCTTCGAGCACTGTGATTGGATCGGCGTCGCCTTCTCTCGCACTCTCGATACGCAGCGTGGCCTTGCCATCCGCAATAATGAAACGCAAGTTGCGACGACGCGTTTCCAGCGTGTATTCGCTGGAAAGTTTGGCGGGATCGTCGGCGTCAATGGCAACAGAGACGCGAATGTCGCTCACGCTGTAACGCTGCGTCACGGGAACATCGCGCCAAATGTTGTATGCGGTGAAGTCGGTGATGGGCATCAAATCAAAGCGCCACTGCAGCGATGCCGCGTCGGCGCCGTCATGACGCCACGCGCGCTTGTCGCCCGTCTCAAAACCCGTTCCCTGCCATGGCGGTCCCGGCCACGACTTTCCCCACACGCGCGCGAGACGCGTGAGATCAACGGGCACAAAGTCAGAGTCATGCACGGGCTGCCACACCGCGCGCTGGATGTACTCAGGCTTGCGTTGAATGGTGAACGCATCGCGCCCACTGCCTAGCGGCGCGGTAAAGACGTCGCCGTCGAGGAAGAGAATCTGCTCTTGTGGAAGTCCGACGAGACGCTTGATGAAGTTCGCCGAGTCACCGATGGGGTCGGTGGGATTCTTGAAGACAACGACATCCCAACGCTTTGGTTCTTGAAATGCGTAGAGGTACTTGAGCACCAACACGCGGTCACCCATGCTCGAGTTCTGCGCGCTTTCGGTGTTGCTCACTTGCTCGATCTGGTCGGTGAGCGACAACATCGGGTCGTACATCGGGCGCGCGATATCGCGGTAATTCGCGCCGAGCATGCGCATCATGTCAAACGCAGGACCTGCGTCGACGGCGAACGAATATCCCGTCGCGGGACTCGTCGGTCGCAGATGTTGGCCCATGAGCGTCGGAGCCATCGAGCCGGTGGGAATCACAAATCCCTCGGTCACGAAGCTGCGCACCGCCATCGCCAACGCGAATGCCACAATCAATGACTGCAGCGTCTGAGGAATGTTGGTGTCTTCTTCCGCGTGCGCTGCGGGCGCTGGCTTCGTCGTCATGGCGTGCTCAAGGATCGTGAGTGTGAGTTGTCCGTCGAGGCAGTTGTTGGGTGCGGCGCGCGAGTGCTATCGACACGACGCGTCCAATGCGCGATTGATCAGTTCGTTGGAGCTGGCGGGCCACCATCACGCGGTGCATCGTTGCCACCACCACCGCGACGCCGACGACGACGACGCTTGCGACCGCCCGCGTTGTTTCCTGGAGCATTGGTGCTCGAGTCACCTGTGCCGCTTGACTCGATGCCAGTGTCGTCGCGTGTGTCGTCGCGTGCGTTGTCGTCGCCTTCATCCGACACATCATCTGAATCAGCCGAATCCGCAGCGTTTTCACGCGCCGATGGATTCATTGAGTTTGGTGAAGTGTTCGACGAAGGCGCCGCGCCATCAGGCGAACCGCCCGACTTCTTGCGCTTGCGCCGACGCTTTTTCTTGGCGCCGTCTGTTCCTGCGGATGATCCAGCGCCGCTGCCCTCGGGCGTGTTTGCGGGAGAGGTCGCGCCGGTGTTCGCCACAGTGTTCGCACCAGTGTTGGCACCACCAGGCGCTGCGTTGGTGCGCGGCGCATCGGTGCGCGAGGACTTGCTCTCGGGGTTGATCGCCCCATCTTTCTCGCGATATCGATCTTGCTTGGCCAACTTGGCGTTGCGCTCGGTCGTGAGCTTTTCTTGCACAGTGCGCGTGCTCATGCCACGCATCGGATCTGGTGCCATCTTCTTTGCTTCGGCGGAGCCTGGCGCGGGGCAATCGTTGGGATCCATGAGTTCCTCAACAGGAACTGCGATCTCGCGACCGTACTCGCCGTCAGGCGCATCGAGTCGCACCAGCACCAACTGCACCAGAATCTTCGAGTCCACCACGATGCCAGGACCTTCACTGGTTCCCACTCGCGTTTTGTTTTTCGGCAGCTTCTTGCGCAGTTCTTCGTAGGTCGCGTCTTCGTAACGCAAGCAGCACATGAGCCGTCCGCAACGACCAGAGATCTTCATCGGATCAAGCGTGGCCTTCTGCACTTTGGCAGAGCGCATCGAAATCGGCTTGAGCACCTTGAGGAAGTTCTTGCAGCAACAGTGCTGACCGCAACGCTCGTAGTCGGCGACCAAACGCGCTTCATCACGCGCACCGACTTGACGCATCTCGATGCGACAGTGGTACTCGTTGGCCAAACGCATGGTGAGATCGCGGAAGTCAATGCGCTCGTCGCACAGGTAATAGACCAGCAAGAGCGATTCATCGAAGGTGAACTCGAGGTCGACGATTTTGGCGGGAAAGCGCTGTTCTGCAGCGATTTCACGCACGTGGCCGAGTTCGGCGCGGCTGCGATCGGTGGCGGCCGACGCACGATTGAGATCTTCAATCGTGGCGACGCGCAGGATTTCGCCGTTGGTCTGGAAGGGATAGTCGCGGCCGCCGGAGTTCTCGACATAGGTCAACATCTCGGAGCGCGAGATGCTCTTGCCGCAACCAGAATTTCCGCAAGTGGTGGTGAGCATCTCGGCGAATTCGATGGCGCGAAATGTTCGCACCACCATCTTCGAACCGCAGCCAGGCTTGGCATCGCCGCGGTAGGGATACTCGCCCACCAACTTCATTCGTCCAAACTTCACCACGATCGATGACGGTGGCTTGAGTTTGGCGTAGGTCTCTTCGTCCGTCAATCCGTCGCGGAACTTCGGGTCCGCATCACGTTCAAACATCGGTAACGGAAAGATCGACATAGGTCCAAAGTGTAACCATCACGCGTGTGCGTTCGCGCGCATCGATCCGATGAACGCATCATTGAGCAGATCGTCAAGCCGATCGCGGAATGGATCGTGAAGTGGATCGGATGCATGCACCATCAAGCACGCAGCACTTTGCCCGTGTTTTCCGCGGAAAATAGCGCGAAACGCGCAGCGATGCTCAGTCGACCGACGCTTCGCCCTCATCGTCGCTGCCTTCTTCGGCGGCGAGGCGCGTACTCTTGGCACGGCTGGCCAATTGCTCGGGCGTCATGCGCTTGCGGGCCGAGAAGATGATCTTGATCGGCACTTCCGAGAACGGCAACTGCTCGTGCAATTGGTTCTTGAGATAGCGCTCGTATGCGCCCTCAAACAAGTCGGGCTTGTTGACCACGATCGCAATCGTTGGTGGGCTGACACCAATCTGCGACACGTAGAAGATCTTGGCTTTGGTGCCTAACTTCGAGCTCGGACCGCGATCGGCAAGAATGCCTTTGATCACCGCGTTCAGTCGACCCGTCGTCTCACGGTGCTGCGATTGCGCGTGCAAGTTCGAGCACACTTGAATCAGCGGCACGATGCCTTCGCCTTTTTCTGCGGAGAGAAACACGATGGGCGCGAAGTCGAGCGCGAAGAGTTGTTGGGTCAAGTAGTCGAGGTAATCGCTGGTCTTGAGTTTGCCTTCAACCAAGTCCCACTTGTTGACGGCGATCACCGTGGGCTTGTGTTGTTCGATCAGTTCGAGCGCGAGGCGCTTCTCAACTTGCGTGAGTTCTTCGCGGGCATCGAGCAGCAAAACACACACATCTGCGCGGGTAATCGCTGATTTTGCCCGTTGATGCGAGTAGTACTCGATGTCGTCAGACCAGCTCTTGCGCTTGCGCACGCCTGCGGTGTCGATGGCCACAAACGCGTGACCGTCCATCTCAAAGCGCACGTCAACTGAATCGCGCGTCGTGCCCGCGATCTCACTCACGATCACACGCGGCTCGCCTGCAAGGGCGTTGATCAGCGTCGATTTGCCTGCGTTGCGGCGACCGACGATGGCGACCTTCATCTCAGGATTAACGACCACCTCGGTGGGATCGGGCAGACGTTCCCACACCGCTTCAAGAAATGTTCGCTTGCCAAACGCGCTGGTGGCGCTGGTCATCACCGGCTCGCCAAAGCCAAGACGTGCGGCATCTTGCGCGGCGCCGATCCAGCTGTCGTCATCCACTTTGTTCGCCACGAGCAACACGCGATTGGCGCGTCCCGACTCACGAATCATCTGCGCGATGCGCTGGTCCAAACTGGTCACGCCCGTTTGCGCGTCAATCACAAACAAGATGAGGGTCGCGCGCTCGGCGCCCGCTTTGATTTGCTGTTCGATGAACGGCGTGAGACTGCTGAGATCTTCACCAGCATCGTCAAAGCGACCGCCCTCAGCCATGTACACGCCGAAGCCGCCGGTGTCGACGAGTTCCGCAAGTTTTGGCGCCGCATCGCGCGCTGCGTCGTAAGGAAGATCTGTCGGCGGCAGGAGTTCGACCAATTGCGACACGCGATCACGCGTGGTGCCCGGGGTCGGATCAACGATGGAGACCCGTCGTCCTACTAACCTATTGAAGAGACTTGATTTGCCGACATTGGGGCGACCAATGATCGCGATTTCTGGAAGTGGCATGAGCCCCACAGTCTACAGGAGAAGCGATTTCCCCGTCATTTCTGGAGGTTTCGCAAGTCCGATCATCTCGAGCATCGTCGGCGCGAGATCTCCGAGGCGTCCATCGGTGCGCAATGTGCGGCGACGAAACGCCTCTCCGACCACCATGACGGGCACGGGATAGTTCGTGTGTGCCGTATGCGGACAGTTGCTCGCAACGTTCCACATCTCTTCGGCGTTGCCGTGATCGGCGGTCACGACGAGAGAGCCTCCACGTGCGAGCGTGGCATCGACGATGGCGCCGACACACGCGTCCACCGCTTCGATGGCGCGCGTCGTCGCGTCGAGGTTGCCTGTGTGTCCCACCATGTCGCCGTTGGCGAAGTTGACGATGATCACCGGCTCGCAATCGGGCGCAGCGAGACGCGTAAGTACCGCGTCACGCACACCCGCCGCGCTCATCTCCGGCTTGAGGTCATAGGTCGCGACATCGCGCGGGCTGGCCACGATGTTGCGTGATTCGCCCGCAAACGGCGCCTCGCGATAGTCATTGAAGAAGAAGGTGACGTGCGGAAACTTCTCGGTTTCGGCGCAGCGAAACTGCGCGATGCCGTGTGTCGAGAGCCAATCGCCCAGAATCGAAGGCAGTTTCGACGGTCGCGCAAACACGACCTCGACGGGAAGACCGGTTTCGTACTGCGCGAGTGTGGCGAAGAAAAGTTTGTCGAGCTTGCTGCCGCGATCAAATCCTCCGTGCGGCATCGCGCTCCATGCGTCGTCTTCGAGCACAAACGCCTTGGTGATTTCGCGCGGGCGGTCGCCACGAAAATTGAAGAAGAGCACCGCGTCACCTGATTTGATCCGTGAGCGCGCAACCGCGTCGGCGTCGCCAATGGCGGTGGGAAGAATGAACTCGTCGCCCGTGCGCGAGGCATCGCTCGGCGACGCGTAATAGGCTTCGACAGCGGCGAGTGCTGACGCTGCGCGTTGCGTCACGTTGTGAGTGAGCGCGGAGTACGCCGCCTGCACACGTTCCCATCGATGATCGCGATCCATCGCGTAAAAACGCCCGATCACTGTGGCAATCGAGCCAACCCCACGCGCAGCAAGATGGTCGGTCAACAGACGCAAGTACCGCGGCGCCGTCGTTGGTGCGGTATCGCGCCCATCGGTGATTGCATGGATAAACAAGCGGTTTTGCGCCACTTTGGCGTCGCGCGCAAAGTCGATCAACGCAAGCAAATGTGCGAGATCGCTATGCACTTGCCCATCGGAAACCAGTCCTAAGTAATGGAGATTGCCTCCGGTAGCCGTGATGTGCGCTACTGCCCCAAGGAGCGTGGGCTGCGTCGCAAGTGCGCCACGGCGAATCGCGTTGGTGATGCGCATCAACTCTTGATCGACGATGCGTCCCGCCCCAATGTTCTGATGTCCCACTTCAGAGTTGCCCATGACCGGACCATCAGGTCCAACTGGCAACCCGACGTCTTCACCGCTGGTTGCGATGAGCGTGCGAGGAAACTCGCGCGCCAATCGCGCATCGACTGGCGTGGCCGCACGAACGATGGCGTTGGTCGCATCACGTTCGCGATGAGGACTCTCGCCCCAACCATCGCGAATGATGAGAACACACGGCGTGTTGCGCAGTTGAGGTGAGGTCGCATCGGCTCGTGTCGACATGGCGAAAGGCTAACTCACGCGCGCCGCTCATGAGCATCTCGAATTGCTTTCTCGCTTGTGTGCGGCGCAACACGCGGCTACTCTCCCGCTCATCGATGCCCAGTACGTCACGAGAAACATCGAAGTCGATTCGCGCCGCAAATGATGCGGCGGCTGCCGCAGCGGCGACGAGCGTTGTTGCGAAGCCCGCGACAATTACTGCAGTGAAGAGTGCGAGCTCCCCTGCTGCGAACACTCTTGCAAACACTCTTGCAAACACCGAGCCAACCATGACCGACACCCGCACACTGCGCGAGCGCTACCTCGATGTGTGCGCTCGTGTGGCGCGTGCCGCCGAGAAATCGGGTCGTCGCGCGAGCGAGATCATGGTGGTCGCGGTCACCAAAAACGCTTCGATTGAAGACATCCGCGAAATTGTCAGTCTGGGCCACATCGATCTTGGCGAGAATCGCGTGCAGCAACTGGTGCAGCGCGCCGCGATCATCGAAGAGTTCAATGCGCGTCGGCGCGAGCGTGGCAGCGTGGTTCAACCAGTGCGCTGGCACATGATCGGTTCGCTGCAGCGCAACAAGGTCAAGCAAGCGGTCAACGCGTCGCGACTGATTCACTCCGTCGACTCGCTGCGTCTCGCCGAAGAAATCCAAGAGTTCGCCGAGGATCGCGATGATCCACGACCAGAGCCGATGGATGTCTTGGTCGAGGTCAATGTCGCGGGCGAACGATCCAAGCACGGTGTGGCGCCCGCTGCGGCGCGTCATTTGGTCGACATGATCGACACCATGATTGCACTGCGTCCGCGCGGCCTGATGTGCATGGCGCCCAACACTCCCACCGCGAAGGGCAAGGAAGACGACGCGCGTCGCGTGTTCACCCGTTGCAAAGAGTTGTTTGATGAAATTCGCGCGATTCAATCAGGCGGCCAGCGCTTCGACATTCTCTCGATGGGCATGAGCGAAGACTTTGAGATCGCCATCGAGTGCGGCGCAAATCTTGTGCGCATCGGCAGTGCCATCTTCGGCGAAGCGCGCGCGGACAGTGCGAATGAAACAGATGGAGCAGAGCAAGACGTGGGCGACGACACCGCTGCTTCGCACGCGAAGTAGCGACGCACAACAGAGTGGTGCAACCTCACAGTTTTTTGAACGCGCGCAGTTTCTCCGACCTGCGCGCGTTCTTTTTTTTGCACAAGCCGATGCCGTCATGCGCACGGCTCAGGCGAGCGCGTAGGGCGCATGCCCACTTCGACAGCAACAAGTGAGTGAGTGAAGAGAGGCGAACGTCTGCTCTGCGGAACTCTGATGTCGACGCACTCCGCGCCGCGCATCGAACTCAAAGAGCACACCATGAAAACTCGCATCAACATCATTGACTCGCACACACTCACCATCGCCATCGGCACACTTCTCGCGACGGCCGCGAGCGCGCACGGCGCGATCACTTCAACCTCTGGAAGTGCCTTCTTTCTCGGCGCTGCTCCAGTGAACACGCTTTACGGCGCGCTGCCAGGATTGCCTGCGTATTGCTGGGACGAACAATCGGGCGTGACTGCATCGGGCGTCGGCGTGAACATCACGAGCAACGGTTTTTACACCGGCGCGGCACCATTCACGGGCGTCGTCTCGGGGACGTTCGACTCGCACTTCATTCACTTCGATGCTTCGTCTGGCGTTGCCAACGCGACAGGCGGAGTGACCTTCTCTTCGCAGATTCGCGCGGTGATCTATCAAAACGTTCTACTCGACGCGACCGATCTTCAGTTTGGAAGTTTCGGCACGACCTATGCAACGTTCGATCCCTTTCGCAGCGAAGCTGCCGCGTTGATGCTCTCGCAACTCACCGTCTCTGGCAACACGCTCAACTTCACTCTGTGGGCGCAGAACGCGGCGATGCAAAACCGTATGTCGGAAGTGCGCGTGCTCACGGATGCAGTTCCTGCGCCGGGCGCGTGCGCGCTGCTGGGATTGAGTGGACTCATCGCGCGCCGACGCCGACGCTGATTTGCCGCGAGCACGCGCGCTGAGGACGACATAAGACCAGGACTCAGGACAGACGACATGGGGGCGCCGCGGGACACGGCGTCAACAACTCACCGCGTGGCGCTTCAACAGCGGCACGCGGTGAGTTTCATTTCGAACGCAGCGTGATTCACGCATCGCGCATGTTCACCACGCTTCCTTTCGGATCCCATGGCGTGATCACGCAAGTACATCGTGCACGACATGGGCTTCTTCGACGCCAGTGAGTTTGGTGTCGAGTCCGCGCACGCGCACCGTGAAACGCGCATGATCAATCCCGAGGCAATGCAGAATCGTGGCGTGGAAATCGCGCAAATGCACGGGGTTTCCTGTGATGTTGTACGCAAAGTCGTCGGTCGATCCGTACTCCATGCCCGCCTTCACGCCGCCACCCGCAAGCCACACCGTGAAGCAGCGACCGTGGTGATCACGACCAGAACCCGGGTCACCCAAACCGCCTTGGCTGTATGCGGTGCGACCAAACTCGGTGGCGAAGATCACCAACGTGTCTTCCAACATTCCGCAGCGCTTGAGATCGCGAATCACCGCGGCGGTTGGTTGATCGACATCGCGACACTGGTTCGGCAGTTGAAGTCCAAGCGCAACATGCTGATCCCAACCGCGATGAAAGAGCTGCACGAATCGCACGCCGCGTTGCAACAGACGACGACCGAGCAAACAATTCGCGGCGTAACTTCCAGGCTTGCGCACTTGTGGTCCGTAGCTCTCCAGTGTTTGCGCGGACTCATCGCTGGTCTCGAGCAACCCTGGCACCGACACTTGCATGCGAAACGCCATCTCGTAGGCCGCGATGCGTGCGCGCGTTTCAGGATCGCCGTACTGCTCAGCCGAGAGTTCATTGAGCTGCGCAAGATCATCGAGCATTCCGCGACGATGCTCGCGATCAATGCCATCGGGATTCGCGAGATACAACACGGGATTCGCGCCAGGCCGCAATGCCACGCCTTGATGCGACGATGGCAAGAAACCACTGCCCCACAGCCGCGAAAAGATCGGTTGCCCCGGATTCTTGCCTGATCCTTGCGAGACCATCGAGATGAACGCGGGCAAGTTTTCATTCTCGCAACCTAATCCGTAAGACACCCACGAGCCCATACTCGCCGCACCAGGAATCTGATTCCCGGTGTTCATGAACGTGATCGCGGGATCGTGATTGATCGCCTCGGTGTTGAGGCTCTTGATGATGCACAACTCATCGGCGACAGTTTGAAGATGCGGCATCAAGTTGCTGATCCACATCCCACTCTTGCCGCACAACTTTCCGCCCGCAATCGGCGGAACCACTAAGAACTGTGATTGCCCCGAGGTCATGCCAGTGACCCGTTGAGTTCCCTTCACCGAAGGCGGAATCTCTTTGCCCGCGAAGTCGTACATCGCGGGCTTCTGATCGAAGAGATCGATGTGCGACATGCCGCCCGATTGAAAGAGGCACAGCACGCGCTTCGCTTTGGGCGCAAAGTGTGGAAGCCCCGCGAGGCCACCGCCAGGCAATCGCGTCGGCGCTGCGAGCGCGCGCGCGTTGGGCGCACGCATCGCTGCCAACGAAGGCAACATGAGTGACGCGAGTGCGATCTGTCCAATGCCGCGCGCCGAGTGCCCAACAAACATGCGTCGCGTGAGGTCGTGTTGATGAGCGTGATCAGGATCCATGCGTGTGTCCTCAATTGCGGGTGATGGTTTCGCTCAGGTTGAGGAGCAACGCGGCCACTTGACTCCACGCAGCGTGTTCGGTGCTTGAGAGCGATTCATCGCGCGGCGACTCGCCCGCTTCGAGAATGCTCAGCGCATCGGCGGGAGATGATGCGAAGTGAGCGCGTTCACGAGTCAGCGCGCCGCGCAACACTGCGTCTTCGTCAACTGTTGGAAGTCGCGAGGTTGCCTGCATGAACGCCCAGTGCAATCGCGCTTCATCGTCACCGCTGCGATGAAGTATCTGCTGGGCAAACGCGCGCGAAGCCTCGACGAACTGCACATCGTTGAGCATCACCAACGCTTGCAATGGCGTGTTGGTCTCACTGCGATCCATCGCACACACCTCGCGATTGGGTGCATCGAACGCCGACATGTTCGGCGGCGGCATGGTGCGCTTCCAGTAGGTGTACAGACTGCGTCGATAGAGTTTGTCGCCGTGATCCTGCTCGAAACTCTGCGCCGTTGCGGGGCTCGATCCATAGTGACTGATCTCGCGCCACGGATCGCCGGGCGTATATGGATTGACGCTTGGACCGCCGAGATCGGTCACGAGCAATCCACTGGTGGAGAGCGCGCCATCACGAATCAACTCAGCGCTGAGACGAAAGCGCGCCCCACGCGCGAGCAAGCGATTGTGCGGATCGAGCTCGAGCGCGCTCGCGGTCGATGCAGAGGATTGGCGATAGGTCTGCGAAGACACGATTGATTTCACTAATCGCTTGACGTCCCATCCGTGTTCGACAAAGTCGACTGCGAGCCAATCAAGAAGTTCGGGGTGCGATGGCCACTCACCTTGCGTGCCGAAATCACCCACGCTCTTCACGATGCCAGTGCCGAAAAAACTCTGCCACAACCGATTGACTGCGACACGCGCGGTCAACGGATTGCTGGGACTGGTGACCCACTGCGCTAATCCCAAACGGTTCATCGGCGCATCACTGGCCATCGCCGGCAATGCTGCGGGAGTCGCTGCTGACACTTTGTCGCGGGGATCGGAGTAAACACCGCGGTGAAGAATGAACGTCTCGCGCGGCGTCGGCGCGGTGTCCATCACCAACGTTGCAAACGCTTGCGTGCGCGCGGCGAGTCGCTCGCGGGCGTTCGCGAGATCGATGCGCGTGCTGGCCATCAATGCGCTGTGCTGTGCGAAATACTCGGTGATTTCCCTGGTTTCCTGCGCGTTTCGCTGCGATGGATTTTTCGCAACGATTGCGATCATCGACGCGGGAAGATTGCTGTCATCGTCAGTTCCAGTGAGCGCAAAGAACTCCATACGTTTCGCGGTGACATTGCCGCCGCGACCAAAGTTGAGCTGCGCGGTGAGATGAGTCGCGTCGGCTGATCGCAACGGCTGCGCGAATGTCACCGTGAGTTGTACGGGTCCATCGTGTGCAAGATCGGGAACCCACGCAGCACTGGCGTTGGTGTTGAGCACGCCTTCGGGTGGATGTTGCGGCTCCCACGTATTCGCGGTCACGCCGCTCGGCTCGATCATGCGATAGAGATTGACTTGATCGGACGCGACCGTTCCCGCGCTCAGTGAAACACTAGTGAGCACAAAGTTGCCCTTGCCCTCTTGACCCATGTTCCATCCCCAACCCGCCGCAGGAGCATCAAGTGATGGATGCATCACCACGCGCAGTCCAGTGATGGGTTGGGTAAGCGGCGGCAGTTCCATCGACACATCGAAGGCGACGAATCCCATTGGACGCTCTACCAACGCGAACTGTTGGTTCTCGATCGAGAAGCCGCTCCCTGAATTAGGCGTGCTGATCTTGAGCAGCTTCACGGGATGGAGCAACAAATCTTTTCCGCGCTTCACGAGTGCGTCGCGTTGCGTTGCTTCCCATTGCGTGAGCAGTTGCGGCGATGGATGCGCGAGCGTTGCTTCAAGCGCCACAATCCGCGCACGCAACGCGTCTTCTTCACCCGTCCGCAACACGGAGTGCACTTGCGCCACGGGCGCCGCGTTGTTGCCGCCATCGCCACCCATCGCGTCTTCACTGGTGGTGTTGAAAAACGCGAACAGCCCGTAGTAATCTTTCTGCGAGATCGGATCGAACTTGTGATCGTGGCACTGCGCGCAAGCAACGGTCAATCCCAGCACCGCTTCGCTGAACGTGCGCACGCGATCCGCGCCGTAATTGACGAGGTTTTCCGCGGCGATGGTTCCACCTTCGTGGGTCACCATCGCGTTGCGTTGAAACCCTGTGGCGGTCAGCGTCTCTTCGTTGGCGGCCGTCACGAGATCGCCTGCGATCTGCTCGATGAGAAACTGATCGAAGGGCTTGTTGCTGTTGAACGCGTTGATCACATAGTCACGCCACAGCCATGCGTGACGACCGCCGTCGATAGAGAACCCGTTGGTGTCGGCGTAGCGCGCCGCGTCAAGCCACGGCAAGGCCATCTGTTCACCGAAGTGTTTGCTTGCGAGAAGGCGATCGATGAGCAGCTCGTAAGCCGCGTCCAACGATGTTGCTTCACACTGCGCGATGAATGACGCGACTTCATCAGCGCTCGGAGCAAGCCCCGTGAGATCGAGCGCGGCACGACGAATGAGGGTGGTGGCATCTGCTTGTGCGGCAGGCGTGAGTGCTGCTTCGAGTGACTCGTCCGCGAGACGCGCGCGAACAAATGCGTCGATGGGTGAGACAATGTCGGTCGGCGGCGCGCGCTTGATTGGCACGACAAACGCCCAGTGCGGCGCATAGGGCGCGCCTTGTTCGATCCATTGACGCAGCAGTTCTTTCTGCGCCGCGGTCAACGTGCGATGCGACTTGGGTGGCGGCATCACATCGTCTTCATCGGTTGCGTTGATGCGCGCCCACAATTCACTCGCGGCAAGATCGCCTGGGACAATTGCGGTGATGCCTTCGCGCGGCGCATAGGCGAACTCCGCGGCATCAAGACGCAGCGACGCCTTGCGTGCGTGCTCATCGAAACCGTGGCAGGCGAAGCAATTCTCCGCCAGAATCGGGCGAATGTCGCGATTGAAATCGAGTGGGACTTCGACCATCGCGCCGCATCGCGCGGCGATCAAACTCACGATGCATGCGCTGATCTTCATCATGAGAATTCGTCCATCGACATTGCGTGCACCCGGCTGATTGGTTCGTGACGGAGGTGGATCATCAGTTGGCGGCGACCGCAGCACCAGAGTGCTCACGATAATCAACTGCCGCGAAAGGTCGTCATCGAAAGTCCCCGATGAGTTGTGCTCTGTGGAAACGACACGCTGCTCACCCTGGAGCGCACATGCTAAAAACAACGCCGCTCGGCGTGAACCGAGCGGCGTGAGTGTGTTGTGATGAGGTGCGATTTGCGCAGCCGTCGCCGTCATTTCACGCGACGCGACTCCAAGCGATCAACGCCAGGAAGCCGAACTTTCTTGGCGAGTCCAACACGCTCGAGCGAACGAATCAAGACCCAGCTCATGTCAAACTGCCACCACTTGAGACCGTGGCGCGCGCTCGCAGGAAACGCGTGGTGATTGTTGTGCCAACCTTCACCAAGCGCAAGAATGCCAAAGATCGGATTGTTGCGGCTCTCATCACCCGAGGCGTATTCACGCGTGCCCCAAATGTGGCACACCGAATTCACGCTCCACGTGACATGGTGCAACAGGAACATGCGCACCACTCCGCCCCAGAGGAATCCCAGCAGCGCGCCCATCCACGTCATCGTGATCAAGCCACCGATGATCGCGGGAATGATCAGCCCAGCAAGCACAATCACGGGAAAGAGTTCGTTGATGCGAACTGTGGTTTTGTCGGCGAGCAAGTCGGGAACAAAGCGACGCATGTCGGCGCGCAAGTCGGCGAAGAGCCAACCCATGTGCGCGTACACGAAGCCCTTGAGCGTACCGATGATGCCGGGGGCGCAACCCGCGTGAGGCGAATGCGGATCGCCATGCTGATCCGAATGTTGATGATGTTTGCGATGAATCGCAGACCACCAGATCACTGGACCTTGCGCGGCCATGCTGCCGCACACCGCGAAAAACGCGGCAACTGCGCCGCGCGTGGCGAACGACTTATGCGTGTAGAGGCGGTGATATCCCACCGTGATTCCCAGGCCAGTGAGCAAGTACATCACGCCCATCATGGTGAGGTCGAGCCAACCGAAGTAGCTGTTCCATGCCAAGATCATCACGGCAACTAGGGCAAATGGCGGGAAAACCACGGCAGAAATGGTGGCGAGACGCACGAACATCGGTGCCTCGCGCGCAGCGCTGTCCGCGATTTCGTCGACAACTTTCATGTCGTAACGGCGGGCAGGCGCGACCGCGTCGTCAGGCGCGGCAATATCGAGTGAAGTGAGAATGGTGGGTTCGAGAACCAGAGTGGACTGGTCAAGCTTCGGTTCAAACACGCGGACTCCTAAGGCTCAAGGCTCGGGCTGAGAACTCGTGTCAAGCGCTGCGTGGCTTGACGTGGTTCAGACTTCGTACAACGGAGGAGCAATCATATGGCGACAACGATGTGCAACACACAAATTTTGGTCACTCGCTGCACGCATTCGGTCCGACCACGGGTTGATGCACGGACAACCTCCGCGACCGAGGAGTAGACAGCACGCAGCACCGCAAGTCTAACGGTTCACAGGGGGAATGTGTCCGCGATTGCGGCGAAGCGACGTGTGCACAGTCCGCAAAGCAAACGCGATGTTTGAGGTGCTGCGGGGCGTGTGTGCTTAAAAAAAACGCCGTCTTGATCGTGATCAAGACGGCGTTGTGCGCACGCTAACGCGCGCAGGCTTCAATTCGGCTCAAAATTCAACCGCGAGGCCTGCATACACCTTGAGGTCATTCGATGACTCGGTGCTGTTTACGATGAACGAATCGAATTCGTCGCGCACGCCCGCAGTCGCTTTGAGATCACCCTTGGGAGAAATTTCGATGGCATAATCAAGGCGCGCGATGAAGCGGTACTCACCAAAGTTGTAGATGTCGGGGAAAAACTCGAAGCCTTGAGTGAGCGTCGAGCGATCGTCGATGGTCCACTTGAGCTGGTTAGCAATGAGGAGTTCCGGCGTCCAAGTGGTGCTCGGGAATTCGTAACTCGTACCAATACCACCGCGAAGCTTGAGATCAAGCGCTTCACTTTCAATCAAGCGATATCCCGGACCAGCGTAGGCGCCCGCGCGTTGTTCCCAATCTTGAAACTCGTCGTACTGGAAGATCGTCTGCACGAACACTTCCCATTTCGAATCGGTGAAGAGAAACTCTTCCATCGCACTCACGAGCAAGTTGTTGTCGGTGCGCGCCCCTGCGGCGCTGCCAAAGTAGTACTCGAGTCCAACGGTGGTGCGATCAGCTTCGGTTTCCCGCTTGGCCGCGAAGGCGGCGCGATAGGAGAGGTTGGAAGCCTCAGCATTTTGCGATCCGGTCAAACTGAAGTTGAGAGCGAACTTCCACTCGCCATTTGGTTTCGCAGGCGGCGGCGGCGCGAGCGCGGGCAGAATCGCTGTGGGAATCTTCGCGGGAGCAGCCACGGGAGGAACACTCGGCGCCGCATCGACGAGCACCGGTTCAGCCGGGGGAACAACGATCTCGGGCGTGCTTCGCTCAATCGATGCAACGCGACTCATCGCCAATTCAATGCGCCCGAGCGCAGGATGATCGAGGGTGATCGTTGTTTCCGTTTGCGAGACGATGACGCCGCGCAAGGTGTCGCCGCCCACCAGATTCACCACATCGCCCTCCGCGAGCGCCGTAGATGTGGTGATGATGAGTAACGCGAGCGGTGCGAATCGTGAGACAATGGGCATGATTGGTTCTCGATGTCGGAAGTTCATGAGTCGCATCGATCATCGATGATGGATTGATGCAGGGTCCAAGACTAGATTAAACGAAACTGAGATGCATATGACCGACGCGCGCAACGAAAATTTGCCGGGATCAAAGGATGTGGACAAGCACCCCGATACCTATGCGGTCGAGGCTGACCCTGCTGATCTCACACGCGCGCCGTTGATTGTGTCGCAATCTCGCGCAAAAACTGCGCCCGCATCAACAGTCGAGTCGGATGATTCGGACGACCTCGATGCAGACGATGAGGAACACGAATCACTCCCGCCACCGATTTCGCGCGCGACTGATCCGCGCATGTGGCTCATCATCGCGAGCGTGTGTGCGGCGCTGATCGGCATCAGTTGGCTCGCGGGCGCACCACAACTTGCGCTTCCAGTTCCGACCACGAACGGCATGATGATTCCTGAACTTTCATTGGGTGATCGGCTCGGTGGTGCGCTGCGAACGCTTGTTTTCGTGCCACTTGCGACACTTGCCGCGGTGTTCGGCTTGCTCTCGCTGGCCTTCATCCATCAACGACCCGTGGGCGATGTCAGGGCGTTGTTTGCCAAGTGTCTTGCCAGCGTGACCATCGCGATGTTGGTGTGGCTCGTGCCCAGCGAGATTCGCATAATCAAACAACTACTTAACGTGTTGGTGGTTCCGCTCGCGGCAACGGCGTGTTGGGTACCGATGTTTCGCCTGCATCCGCGCGATGCAGCAGTCGCGGGCGGCTTCGCACTCATGGGCATGATGCTGTTGGTGTTAGGCGCGTGGATTGTGGTGTGGTCAACCGGCGCGTGAGTGTGAGCGCATCATGAAGTTGTTGATCGCCGTGCGGGAACTCCCATCACCGTCGTGTCTGATTCGACTTCGCGCACGACGACGGCTCCCGCGCCGATACGCGCGCGTTCCCCGATCACCATCGCGGGAATGATCACTGCGCCCGCGCCAACATGCGCGTGTGCGCCAACATGCACTCCTCCGCACAAGACCGCGGCGGGCGATATGTGCGCGCACACACCGATCACGCAATCGTGTTCGACCACACACGCAGTGTTAAGAATCGCGCCGTCGAGGATGCGCGCGCGTGCTTGCACCACGGCGCGCGCGCCGATGAAGACACCAGTGCCCAACGTTGCGGACGGAGAAAGCACAGCACTTGGATCAACGATGGTGGCAAACGCGATAGGACCAAAGCGCGTCATCCAACGCGCGCGGATCGAAGCATCACCGACCGCCGCGATGAGTCGCACTCCGTCACGAATCAACGCGTCGATGCGCGAAGCTCCCGCGCCATCGGGATCGCCAACGAACGTGAGCGTGTCCAATGGCGCGCCCACGCACGGCGCTTCTGTCGACGCAATTCCAACCAGTACAAATCCCGCGCGTTGCGCCGACTCTGCCACCACTGCGGCGTGACCGCCCGCACCAAGAATGAGGAGTTGCGCCGATGATTGATGCGAATTCATGCAGTCCTTTGTTCAGTCTCTGTTGGCGCAGAGGCGATGAGTGCCGTCGGAAAATCGACCTCTCCGCGTACGACGCGTTCAGCGACTGTGCGCTCCCAACGATGGTGATAGCGCGCGATGAGCAACGCCGTGTACACCGCACCGCATCCGTAGCACACCAATTGCCGCGTCGCCAACACTAAGGTCAAGATGTCCACCAGCAACACGGTGGCCAGCACTCCGTAGATGAGTGGATTCGTCGCGTATCCCAGCAATGCCACGGTGCTTCCGCTGAACGCAAGAACCACCACAAACGGCGTGAGTCGCGGCATGTTCTTGCGCACATAGAGATCGTTGCAACTACAGAGAACGCAGCGGCGCAGCGCTCCCGCATCATCAATCGACTCATCCCAACGCAGAAAAATGTCGGGTGAACCACTCGCGGACTGAACACGCGCGGGCCGCGCACGCTCATCGACCTCAAAGCGCGGCAGTCGTCGTCCGAAGTTGTCGCGCGGTTCGATGCGCATGCGTTCGCATGATACTTTGCGCCTACGAACACATCGTCAGCGCGCATACACGCGCTCTCGTTCGACACAGGTCACTTCACCGTTGGCGCGCGTTTCATGAATGCAATGCAGGAATCATCATCGACCACTCCACGCATCGCGGGAATGAACACGTTTCTTTCGGGGCGTTTCGTGGTGTTTGATGGTCCTGATGGCTGCGGCAAGAGCACGCAGTTTCGGCGATTCGCGCACTGGGCGCGCGCGCAAGGCGTGGTGGTCACCGAAGTGCGCGAGCCTGGTGGCACCGACATCGGCGAACAAGTGCGCGCGATTCTTCTTGATCCGCGCAACACCGCCATGACCATTCGCGCCGAGATGCTGCTGTACATGGCCAGTCGCGCGCAGTTGTTAGAGGAGCGCATTCGTCCCGCATTGTCGCGCGGCGAATTCGTGTTGGCCGATCGCTTTGTGAGCTCAACGCTCGCGTATCAAGGCACGGGAGGCGGCATGACCCGCGCGGACATTCTCGAAGTCGCGCGCGTTGCGGTGGGCGAGATGTGGCCCGACGAAGTCGTGGTGTTTGATGTTGATCTCGCCACCGCGTCGAAGCGACTGCCCACGACGCTCGACCGCATGGAGCAGAAGGACGCCGCATTTCACGAGCGTGTGCGCGAGGGATATCTGCAGCAATGTCGCGAAGATCCCGCGCGCTACATCGCAATTGATGCGCGCGTCGAAGCAGATGCAGTCTTCGCCCAACTCATCGAAGCATTTGAGCGTCGCAAGGACGCTGGCATTGCTCCGCGCGTACGTGGATAACGCGACGGGCGTCGCTGCCATCGAACGCGTGCATAAATCAAATCACTGTGATTGAATCCAATGCGTTTCCTCGCACGAGCTGCCCCTTTGCCATTCGCGCAGAGACACACGCAAAAAGAAAGCCGCGCGGCTGGAATGGCCGCGCGGCAGGATTGGTTGGTTGTTGAGATTCGTGTCGGCAGTGAGAGTTCACTGAGTGGCGAACGCGCAGCACCGTCACCGTTCTCGATGTCGACTCACACCGCGTCTTGCGGAATCATCGTGTTGTAGAGCTGGGTGTAGCACCAGCGGGTGAAGTCGTTGGTGCCGCGAATCGTGAGGTACAGCTGAAACGCTGC
>QWPW01000016.1 GCA_003671025.1 Planctomycetota bacterium | reverse complement strand
CGGGAAGCGCCACCGTCGACGCCGCGGCGTGCAAAGGCGAGTCCAAGGTGAGAATTCGCCTCGACTACACCGAGGCCTATCGCGATTGCAATGACAACCTGATCAACGACTCCGACGATTTTTGCAGCGGGTTGAGCCTCGACTGCAACGGCAACCGCAATCCAGACGAGTGCGACATCGCCAGCGGTGCGTCGCTCGACATTGATAGCGACGCGATGCCCGACGAATGCCAACAAGACTGCAACAACGACAATCGTCCCGATGCGTTTCAGATTCTCGTTGGCGAAGAGCCCGACTGCAATAGCAACGGGCTTCCCGATGAGTGCGACTTGTACGCAGCGGGCGTGAGCGATGATTGCAACGGCAACGGCGTGCCTGACGAGTGTGACATTGCCAGTGATGCGACGCTTGATTGCGATGTTGATGCGCTCATTGATTCATGCGCGCTGAGCACGGGCGTGGTGCCCGATTGCAACAGCAACGGCGTGCCTGATTCGTGCGATATCTCCAGCGGGTACAGCGAGGATTGCGACGGCGATGCGCGGCCTGACTCGTGCAACATCGCGGGTGAGTGGGTTTCTTCGCCGCAACAAGCGCCGTTCGTCTGGGGTCAACCGCTGGTGTACACAGTCACCGATGCGGACCAGTTCGAGCCGGCGGTGACACTCGAAGTGTCGTACTACGCTGCGTCTTACGCCGCGGGCGGCTACCCCATGCGCGTCTTTCTCGACGAGATTGAGTACACGAGTTTCTATGACTATTACTGGGGCGGCTGTACTTCGAACACGCGTCAGTTTTCCATCGATGCCAGCACTTGGAACCAGCGCGCAGTGGACGGAACCGTGGTGATCCGCGTCCAAGCGTCCCAGTGGAACGGATGCGGCAGCGGCACTTACTGCCAACTTCGAGTGCGCCGCGCATCCGAAGACTGCAACTCCAACGCCATCCCCGACCTCTGCGACATCTCCAGCGGTTTCGATCACGACTGCAACAACAACGGCGATCTCGACTCCTGCGACATCGTCGCTGGCGCTGAGGATGACAACAAGAATGGCTATCCCGATCCTTGCGAACTCGATCGTGGGGATGTCAATCTCGACGGCAACGTGGATGCGGCCGATCTTTCGGTTGTGCTCAGTTACTGGGGCGCGGTGGGATTCCCTATCGGCGACTTGAATCACGACGGCTTCATCAATGCCGTGGACATCGCCATTCTGCTTGACCATTGGGGCGAGCGTTTCTGACATCTGAGGCGGCTCATCACACAACTCTTCTGCGGCGGCCTTCATCGGCCGCCGCTTTTCATTGTGTCGTGGAACAGAGTTGTTTCCAGAGACAAGCACTCGCGCGAAGAGATCATCATGCAGACCGTCAAACTCGAGGCAGAATCCCGCGGTAACAGCGCAGAACTCGCCGCGCAAGTGAAGTCGCTCGGCGGTAAGTCGAAGGAAGAGCGTTGGGCCATCGTGAGTGTGAACATCACGTCTTCTGAAGGATGATGCGTGCGCCTAAATCTCCTCACTTGCGTGATCTGTCGCGACGCGTCGGGAAGGTTGTGGTTGAATGTGTGACATGAGCAATCCACGCACGACCCCCGCGATCAACCCTCTCGCCTCTGCGTCTGACATCACTCGTCGTCGCTTCATCGCCACGTCACTGGCCGCACCGATTGCGGTGGGACTGGTCTCGCAGATTGCGTCGGCGACTGCGCCCGCGTTTCTTCGTCGCGGCCTGAATCAGAACGCGAAGTTGCGCGTGCTCAAAGTTGGCGTTGGTGGCATGGGTCAAGCTGATCTTGAACAAGTGGCGAGCCACTCGATGGTCGAGATCGTTGGTCTGTGCGACGTGAGTCAATCACAACTCGAAGGTTGGACCAAGGACTCGAAGAACGACAAGGGCGAAACGCAGAAGGCGCGCTTTCCTGAAGTGCCGACCTTCCATGATTGGCGCGAGGCGTACACGAAACTCGACAAGGGTTTCGACGCGGTCGTCTGCTCGACTGCAGATCACATGCATGCGCCGATCTCGATGGCCGCGATGAACATGGGCAAGCATGTCTATTGCCAGAAGCCGCTCGCGCAAGGCGCGTATGAGAATCGTCGTCTCGCTGAAGTCGCCGCGTCGAAGCCATCGATCGTTACCCAGATGGGCACGCAACGCATCGCAACGAAGTGGCGTCAATACGGCGGACAGTTGTTGCGCGAAGGCGTGGTCGGTCCGATCAAAGAGGTCTACGCGTGGACCAATCGTCCCGCGGGTTGGTGGCCGCAAGGCAATCCCCGTCCCACGGGAAATGACCCAATTCCTGCAGGTTTGGACTGGGATTGCTTCCTCGGCGTCTCGCCTGAGCGCCCGTACAAAGATGGCTACACGCCCTTCAATTGGCGCGGCACCATCGACTGGGGCACCGGCGCATTTGGCGACATGGGTTGTCACATGCTCGATGTTCCCTTCTATGAACTTGAACTCGGCGCGCCGCTGACCGCGTTCTGCAATCCCTACAAAGCATCAACTGATCAGTTCCCTGAGAGCGAGTCGGTGACGATGACTTACGGTGCGAATCGCATGACCAGCAAGAGTGGTCTCACGCTCAAGTGGTTTGATGGTGGTCAGTTCCCTGACTTCAAAGCAATTGGTTTGCCAGAGGGTTGGGAAGGCGGCAAGCAAGGACAAGATGTTGTGAAGGGCGACGGCGGCGTGATTCTCGTGGGCGAGAAGGGCACGATGTGGTTCCCGATCGAGCATGCGTGGGCGCGTGTGTTTGTTGACGGCAAGTCGATTGATTTGAAGGCGAGCGAGTTTCACGCGCCGACATTCAAGCAAACCAATCACTGGCACAACTGGGTTGACGCGTGTCTCTCGGGCAAGAAGGACGCGTGCGTCTCGCGCTTTGAGAAGGGCGCTCGTATGTGCGAGAGTCTTTCGATCGGCGCGATGAGTTCGCTCGATGCCAACAAGACGCTCGAATACGACGCGGCTAAGTGCGTGTTCAAGAACAGTCCCGCCGCGAGCGCGATGCTGCGCCGCACCTATCGCAAGGGCTGGGAAGTCGAGAACCTCTGATATCCGATTTCATCGCCGCTCCACAGCGCATCAATGCATGCGCCGTGGAGCGGCGCTTTTGATTGGCGGGTGATTCGCGGGTGATTCGATTGTGAATCACACGTACTCTGCAGCGACTCATGCGCTACTGGCTCTCCATCGGCGACGGCAAGTCCTACGGGCCTTACACGATTGACGAGCTTCGTCCCTTGGCCGAGACCGGTCGACTCGATGCGGCGTCGATGCTTTGCGTCGAAGGCGGCGCCCAGTGGAGACTCGCAGGCGACGTATTGCTCAGCGAAAAAGTGCTTGGCTTTCCGCCGTTGACGGATCGCGTCGCGTTGGGCGCCCAGCTGCGCATCAATTTGATGTGGTCGATCTTGAGCACACTCTGTTGTTGTTTGCCGCTGGGGATTGGCGCGATCATGAGCGCGTCGCGCGTCAATGCGCTGCTCAACGCGGGTGATCTCGAAGGCGCAACACGCGAGCGCGCCAGTTACCGAATGTGGATGATCGCCACTGTCGCGTTGGGCCTCGTGTGCAATGTCGCGCCGTTGTTCTGGATCCCCAGCGGACTGATTCCGACTCTGTGATCAATGGGAATCACGCGTGTGCTGGTAGCGCGCAACGACGACGTGCAGCGTGAATCACTTCTCCAGCGCACTCCCCGCGGTGTATGCCGGCGGTCGAAATCCATCGAGTGCCGCGCCGGGAATGTTGCGCAGGGCCGTGTACAGCAACAAGATGAAGACGATGGCGTAACCGATCCATGGCGTGGCACGTGGCCGCACATCAAATGGAAGCGGTGCGCAACGCGCGCGCATGAACATCAAGCGTCGTCCCCACAACACACTCGACGCGAGTGACGCGCCCAACCACATGAGCATGGGCACGCCGACGAGTACGTAGAGCGGGTTGTTGCGCCAAGCCAGCACGAAGTCGCCATGCAGGAGGTCATACGAAGCGCGTGTCGCGCCGCAACCCGCGCAGTACACGCCGAAGATTCGTCGCGAGGGACAGAGCACGCCGAGTCCGTAGCTGCGCGGATTACGCATCGCCAACGCAAGCGTCGCGGCCATCATCATCGCCAACAGCAACAACGCAATGGTGCGCTGTTGGCGAGTTTGACGTTCAGTTGAAATCATGACACATGACTCGCGACGCGAAAAGCTCGGTCGAGCGCGCGAACTCGCGCACTCACGAGCCGAAGAGGCGACCAAAGATGCCTGAGTTCACCTTCTCGTGCTTGAGCAGAATGTCGAGTTCGCCCGCGTCAAAGAAGAGTCCGCCACAACTGTTGCAATGATCGGCGACGATGTTCTCGAGTCGCTTCTCCTGCATCGCGCCTCCGCACTTTGGGCAACGCATCCAGTGCACTGCCTTCGCGGCGGCGGTCTCGTTCGCCTTGCGCTTCACATCGAGCTCGGCGCGTATCTGCGCGAGTTGCTCGAGTTCCTTCTTCTTGAAAATGGCTTCTTCTTGGCTGTATCCGGATGAGTCGATGTGCGAGGGCATGGAGATTCCTTGAGAGACGGAAATAAGATCGCGCACAATATCGGCGACGATCGAACTCGCGACGATTGAGGGCGAGAACTCAAATAATCTCTTGCAAAGGCGAAAAGTCGCGCTAGGTTTCTGCAGCGGCATCACGCCTTTGTGATGCGGGTTCAGCGGCAATTCTCGGCGAGGCGTGCATGTCCTTCTTTAAGGCGCATCTTCGTAGCACGATTTGGGCGTTCGCATGGCAGCGCGCTCGATCTATCGCTGCCTTTGCAGTTTCGACAACCCTCGCCATAACTCTCGCCACAACCCTCGCCATGATCAACCAGCAAGCGTGCGCGCAAACGTTTGCCAACGAGGCCGTCGCGCGCGGCGTGAGTTACTTCGTCTCGCAAGGTGAGTTCGGCGGACTGGGGCAATTCGGTTGCGGCGTCGCGGTGGTCGATCTCGATGGCGATGGCGATGACGACATCGTGTGCACGGGCAATGCCAAGGATCGCTTGGGATTTTTTCGCAACGGCGGCGCGGGTCAGTTCAGCGATGTGAGCGCGGAGACGGGACTCGGCGTGATCTTGAAAGCATCAGGAATCGCCGCCGGTGATTTCGATGCCGATGGTGATCTCGATCTTGCAGTCACGCGTTGGCTCAAGGCAACAGTGTTGCTGCGCAATGACAGCACGTCGTCGAATGCGTGGGCGTTTGTCGATGTTGCTGCGGCATCGGGAATCACCGGTGTTGGCGCGGGCGCTGGCTGTGCCTGGGGCGATTACAACGGCGACGGTTGGATTGATCTCGCGGTGGCCAATCGCTCGGGCACCAACGCGAATCTCACGCGCAACAAACTGTGGCGCAACAACAATGGCACGTCGTTTACCGAAGTCGCGGGAACGCTGGGAGTGGACAACGTGATGTTTCCCGCGTTCATGGTGACGTGGTGCGATATCGATCTCGACGGCGACGCGGACATGTACGTCGCCAATGACAAGGGCTCAGCGAACCCGCACTTCAACCGGCTCTATCGCAACAACGGCAATGGAACTTTTTTCGAAGACGTCGATTGTCGCGCCAACGTGTCGGCTGACGCGATGGGCACGTCGTACGGCGATCTCAATGGTGATGGCGCGCCAGAGATTTACGTTCCCAACGTTCAGTTGGGAAACTTTCTCTTGCGCGCGAATGACTCGGGACTCAACTTTTTTGATGATGCGGCCAACGCAGGCGTGGAGTGTTTCTCAACCTGTTGGGGCTCGACGTTTTTGGACGGCGACAACGACGGCGACCTCGACCTCTTCGTCGGCGCGATGATTCCCTCGCTCAACTTTTACTTTCGCAACGATGGCGCGTGGCCCCTCACCAATGTGGCACTCGGTCTTGGACTCGCTGATCCCAACGACACCTATTGCGTCGCGCAAGGTGATGTGGATCGCGATGGCGATATCGATCTCTTGGTGCAAGATCGCGCGGCGTTGCTGCGTCTCTACATCAACGGCACCGCCGCGCAGAGCGCGAATCAATCAATCATGTTTGACGTGAAAGGACGCGGCGCGAACACGCATGCGCTGGGCACGCGCTTGATTGCGGTGTCGCAGGGACGCAAGTTTTGGCGCGAAGTTGCGGCAGGCAGCGACTACAAGAGCCAGAGTTCGTACCGACAACACATCGGTCTGGGCACGCAGATGTCGCTTGATTCATTGACGGTGACGTTTCCCAAGGCGGGCGCACTCGCGGGCGCCACTCGTCAACTCACCAATCTTCCCGCCGGTCAAGTTTGGCCGCTGTGGCCGCCGGAATCTCTCGGTGATGAGAACAGGAACGGCGTGCTCTCAAGCAGTGAACGCGTGAAGTTGATCGAAAGCATGGCGCAGACATTCGCGCCCATTCATGCGATCTTCGACTTCGATGGCGACAGCGTCGTTGGTCACGCTGATCTCAGGGAGTTTGACGCTCGGCAATGTGATCTCGATCACAACGGAATCGTGGGCGCGAGTGATTTGACCATCCTGCTTTCGGCATGGGGCAGCAACGGTGTTGACTTCGATGAAGACGGCATGACTGGCGCGTCGGACCTCGCCATGTTGCTGGCACGTTGGAGTTAGTCGTGCGCGAATCCCCGCGAAATCACGGCGCTTCGGAGTTCCAGACCGATGGATCCTTGCCCATGGTGTAGCCGAGGTCGGCAAGGTTGTTCATCGTTTCTTTTTCGAAGATGCCTTCAACAGGCGCGCGCCATTCGTTGGGAATGCCGATCCAACGCACTTCGACTTCGCCGTCGCCATGAAGCGACAACACTTCGGCAAACGAGTAGAGGTGGCGCAGCGAAGTGAGCGTCGAAGCGCGAATTGAAATGTCGATGCTGCGCGCAATCACATCAGGCCACGTGGGCTGCGTGGTGTGCGGCAGCGTGCGCGCTTGATTGTTGAGCAGCACCCAGTAGCGCATCTTCAACTTCGGCTCATCAGGCATGAGTTGGTTGAAGCGATACATCGCGGTTTGCTCGCGCTTGACCAGCCCGCCGTACAAGATGTTGGAGGTGATTCCGCCGTCGGCGTAGAGCGTGCCGTCGATTTCGCGCGGAGGAAACGCGCCAGGAATTCCCGCGGACGCGAGGAGAATCTTGTACACGCGCTCGTAATCGCCAGTCTTGCATGCGAGTTTCGCGGCAGTGGTGAGTTCGAAGGGATGCACGCATCCTTGATCGAGATCAGTGGTGTTCACGAAGAGCGCGCGCCCTTGCTCGCCCTGTGCGGCAATGCGTTCGATGCGCTCCTTGGAGACGCTGCTGCGCAATTCGCGCTCTAAACCAGGAACTTCCGCGAAGCTCTCGTTGTCGGGCATGAAGAAGAGCGGCCCGCGCGTGCGCACCCAATCAGACTTGGGATTGCGATAGAGATTCTCGCACTCGAGCAAGTCCGCTTTGGTTCCAAGGAACGCAAACGGCGCGATCAACGCGCCCGTGCTCACACCGGTGACGCCATCAAAGAGAGGCATCGCGCCGTCGCCTTCGATCTCGCTCCATCCGCGCAAGAACGCCGCACCAAACGCGCCGAAATCGCCACCGCCAGAAATGATGAGCACATCAATGGTGCGATCGTCACCTTCGCTGCGCAGCACGCGCTCGATCATCGCGCGACCGGTGATCATGGCATCCGCTTTCAACGCAGCCTTACGCGCGTCGCCTTCGGCCACAAGGACTTCATCAGTCTGCACAACGCGACTGCGGGCGCATCCCATCGTGAGCAGAACCGCAAGCGAAACCGCGGTGGTGAGCGAGTGTGACGAAGTCCAAGTGAAGCGTGCGTTCATGCGGCGAAGAGTAGCGAAAGGTAGACTCGCGATGTGCTGCCACGATGGACGACCACGATGAAGATTCGATTGTGCTGCGCGCAATTGCGTGCGCGGTTTTCGGACGGTGCGTGCAGCGCATTGCTGCTGCTTGTGTTGTTCACGATGAGTTTCGGGATGCGCATGCAGACAAACGATGATGGGCAGAACACGCCCGCGCGCGCGCAGGAAGTCGACCATGCGCTCGCGCCACGCATCACTGTTGCAGCGCTCACGGTCCCGAGCGCCGACGATGAAAACCCCCATGATTTCGCGGGATTACGCAACGTTGTCGCGTTCAACCGCGAGCTGATTTCTGGCAGCGTCCCTGAGGGCGCAGCTGGATTTGAGTCGTTGGTGGCACTCGGAATCAAGACCATCATCTCGGTCGATGGTGCGACGCCCGATCTCGCGCGCGCGGGCGCCGTCGGCTTGCGCATCGTTCATCTGCCCATCGGCTACGACGGTTTCGACGACGCGCGCAAAGCAGAACTCGTGCGCGCTGTGCGCGACCTCGCGAAGCCGATCTATATTCATTGCCATCACGGCAAGCATCGCAGCGCCGCTGCGGCAGGCGCGATCGCAGTCTCCTTGGGTTGGTTCAGTCAAGCGCAAGCCGCGGCGCGCATGAAAGTCTCGGGCACGGCAGCGGGTTACCCAGGATTGTGGTCGTGTGTGGCCAACTCGGCGGTCATGTCGAACGCGCAGATTGATGCGGCGCGCGACGAGTTTCCTGCGATTACACGCGGCAGCAATCTGGTTGATGCGATGGTGGAGTTGGACGAGATACTGGATCGGCTCAAGCACGGGCAGCCGAGCGGAGTGATTGCGAGCAGCGCGGAGTCTGATTCGGTGAACGCGCATTCGCCGCTTGCGGACGCATCACTCTTGGCGGATCGTTTGCGCACGCTCACGCTTGATGCGGCGGATGACTCATCGGCGGTCCACTCGGCAAGCGGCGGAGTCGAACGCGTGCGCTGGAGCGATCAGCAACGCGCGCTGTTCCAACGCCATCTTGCCGAAAGCGTTGCGAGGGCCGCAACATTCGAAAGCGTCATCGCCGCCGCAGAGAAAGGCCGAGTTTCTGCGCGGGAAGCCGAATCAGGCGAGGCACTGCGCGCGCTCTCGGCGAGTTGCGTTGCCTGTCATAAAGCGCTGCGCGACGCGCGCGAGCGCTGACGGCAACCGTTCAATTACGCAACGCGATTTCCTCGGGCGCTCACAAACGTTGGAGTCGTGTTGCGTCAATCAAACTGGTACAGATAAACGTGTGATTCGACGACTCAACAACGCGCTGCCACTCTCGCACGCCATGGTTGAGGCAATTGTGGAAGGACACGTTGGTGCGCCGTTTGATTTTGAACGCACGTTCGTGCTGATCCCCGGTGCAACACTGGCGCACGGCATCGAGCGTCAACTGTTGCAGCGCGCGCGAGAGGCAAAGCTTCCGCTGGCCGCGCCGTCGATCGTCACCGCGAAGATGTTCGCCGCGCGCTTTGTGCAGCCTCATCGCGAACAGCTCAGCGATCTCGCAACGCTGGTCGCATGGCGAGAGACCGTCAGCGACTTTCTGGCGAAGAATTCAGACGCGCGTGGTGCGCTGCGATCGTTGCTCGCTCCTTCCACGGACAAAATCACGTCCTCGGAGATGGACGCACTGACGCGACGACTGGCGCGATTGATGCGCGACGCGGCAAGCGCATGCCAGTCCTTCGCGCAAATCGCCGCGCAACTGGAAGCGCCGAAATCGACGGAAAATGCCGCGATTGCTGGGGAATTCTCACGACGCGAATTGCAATGGCGCACGTTGGCGCAACTCGAAACTGCGTGGCTCGATCGCATTGCCGCCGCGCAGTGCATCGATCGCGATGTGTGCGCGCGTGATGCGGTCGTTGCCGCGCTCGCTGCAACGGGCGAGGATTCGTCCGCGCTCACCGCGCCGCGCATCTTTCGCGGCGGCGCTGAGCGCGTGGTGGTGCTGCTTGCGGATCCTGAACCCGTGCATCGACTGCTGCTCGCACGATTGCGCGAACTTGGCTGCGAGGTAGACGTGTGCGTGCACGCAAACGAAGAGATTGACGGCGAAGGCTTTCCTTTGCCCAAGGTGTGGAGCGAGCGCGCGTTCACCACGGATCTTCTTCCAAGCGGCTCCATTCATGTGGCGTCGAGTCCGCTTGATGTGGGTCAACGCGTGATTAGCGAAATCGAATCGCTCAAGCACACACGCGCGACCGCGGGCGTGGAGGCGACGGTTCGCTCCGATGAACTCGTGGTGATGGCACCCAACGAAGACATGCGGCGCGGAGTGGAGGGCGCGCTGATTGCCCGAGGAATCAGCGTGGTGCAACGCGACAAGCGCGCGTTTCTCGCGACGCGGTTGGGCAGCCTGCTCGCGCGCATCGCCGAGTTGTTGAGCGAGAATTCATGCAGCGCGCTCGCGAACTTCGTGCGTCATCCCGATGTTGATACCGCGTTGCAAGACAAAGGAATCAGCGACGCGGATTGCATCGTCACCCGCTATCGCGCCGAGGCGATGCCGACCGATTGGCGCGATGCAGCCGTGGGTGAGAAACATTTGAAGAACGGATTTGCCACCGTGCAGAGCGCGGTGAAAGAACTTCTCGCGCTACTGCAACAGTCGCGTGCAGCGCACGAGTGGGCGCGGCCGATTCGTGAGACGTTGAGTGGAATCGTGGGCGACAATCGCCTCGGTGCAACCGCCAGCGAGCGCGTTCGCTCGGTGCGCGCACTTGATCGCGCGCTTGCCGATCTCGCGAACACACCCAAGCAATTCACGTCGAAGATGGACGCGAGCGACGCGCTGCGCTTGCTCGTCGCGCAACTCGAATCGACCGAAGTGCGTCTCGAGTCAACCGACGAAGGCCTGGGAATCATTGGATGGCTCGACGCAGGTCTTGCGGATGAACCGCACATCATCCTCGCGGGCTTCAACGACGGGTTGATTCCAGAAGGCACGGTGCAAGACACGATATTGCCCGACGATCTGCGCGTGAAACTGGGGATGATCTCGTCGCAGCGGCGTGCCGCGCGTGACGCGTGGATTCTCGATGGCATCATCGCGCGTACCAACGCTCGTCGTGACGCGCTAGGTTCTGTGCACAGCGCAAGTCTCTCCTTCATCGTCGCGCGTCATAGCGCTGCTGGCGACCCGATGCGTCCTTCGCGATTCTTGCTGCGCGTTGCGCGCGACGAACTCGCTCCCCGCGTGGTGAAACTTTTCACGGAGGTCAAGGAGTCGCCGTCGCTTGCGTCGAACAACGCGCAAAGTGAAGCGGATCAACTCGCACGCGCGAAGTTTCCCATCAAGCCCGCGATTTCCGGAAGCGTGTGGAGCGGGATTTCCGTCACCACATTCAAGACCTACTTGGAGTGTCCTTATCTCTTTCAACTCAAATGCGATTCGCGATTGGGTCTCAACGTCGTCGACGAACACGCGCAAGAGTTGAGTCCTGGCGGTTTCGGAAATCTGGTGCACGGCGTGCTCGAGCAGTGGGGCCGCGAGGAAGCGCGGCAACTGAGACCAACGACTGATGCGAATGAGATTTCGCAATCGCTGTCGCGCATTCTTGACCGCCATGTCGCCGAGAAGTTTGCCAAGAACCCTCCGTCGGCCGTTCATGTGCAGATCGAGTTGGCGCGCCGACGACTCAATCGCTTCGCAGTACTGCAAGCCAAAGAGGCGACCGATGGATGGAAGGTGCGATTCATCGAGATCAAGTTTGATGAGCGGACATCGAAAGAGACTCCGGGTAATGAGGATGTTTCGCCGAGGTTCAAACCGCCTATTTTCCCCGATGAAAATGGGCTGTTCTTGCGGGGGCGCATTGATCGCGTGGATCAAAATCAGCACACCGGCAAGTGGCGCACACTCGACTACAAGACTTCGGCCAAAGGAAAATCGCCGACTGCCACGCATCGCGCGGGGCGAGGCAAGAACAAGAAATGGATCGACTTGCAGTTGCCGCTCTACCGCGAGTTGCTCAAGTCGCTGCGCCTTTCAGATTTGGCGGGACTTGGTCCATCCGGTGAAATCAACGTTGAATCGGATCACTTGGGCTACGTGATTCTCGCGCCGCACGAGGCACAGAGTAAGTTCGAGTTCCTCAAGTGCACCGATGACGAAATGGCGAGCGCGCGTACACGCGCAGAAGAAGTTGTGGCCGCAGTGATAGCGGGAGAGTTCACACCAGCACCAGGCGTTCCCGTGCGCAGCGATGATCCGCTCGCGCAGATTTGGGGCGTTGGTTTGCGCGGACTCGACGAGAGTGATGATGGCTTCGGCGACGGCGCCTCAGACAATCGTGGAGGCGACGAATGAGCGCGACGATCAATCACAGCAACCTCCCGCAACGCACCATCGTGATCGCCAACGCAGGCTCGGGCAAAACGTGGCTGTTGGCCAATCGCATTCTTGCATGGTGTCTTGCGCGTGTTCGTGCGGGCGCTCGTGAGGACATTGCGGCGCAACCCGAACGCATTCTCGCATTGACCTTCACCCGTAAGGCCGCAGCGGAGATCCTCGGTCGCGTGCTCTTGCATGCGGCGGAGGGCGCGCTCTATGAGGAGAAACGCGATGAGTTTGCCAGCGCAACTGGTCCCGCGACGGCGGAGGAATACCAAGCGGTTCTCGATGCGCTGTGCGTCGCGTTGCCTCGATTGTCGATTGGCACCATCGATGGATTTTTCCACAACATCGCGCGTGCGCTTCCCGACGAACTCGACCTTCCGCCTGAGTGGACCATCGGAAGCGACGCAGAAATGAAGGCGTTGCGCGCGACGGTTGCCGCCAGCATTCTCGCGAAGAAGGACGCGCACGAGTTGCTCAATCTGTTGGAGGATGGCGCGCCAAAGCCTTCGGTGACCGACGCGATCGGTGGATTGTTCGGATCGACCAACGGTCCACGCGGTGGTGGCGGGTCGAGTGTTCTTGAGGTGTATCGCGCGACGATGGCAAGCGACGAATGCGTCACAGAGACAGTTTGGCGTTGGCTGAAGCGCCTGCCGCGAGTCGAGTGTCTCGCGCACGAACAACTCGACGAGCTGGTCACCGCGTTCATGAATGCGCCGCTGCCGCAGACAAAAAAAGGCGGAGCTAATAAATCATGGGAGAAGGCGCGTGTCGCGGTGAGCGAAAGCTTGCGCACGGGAAAGTTTGGTGACGCGGCACAGAGCAAGATGTTGCACAGCGCGGCGAAGGGCCAATCATTTAGCAAAGCCACCGCCGACCTGGCACTGCAAGAGCTCGCTGTGCAACTCGGCGCGCAGTTGTGCAGCCACTTGATCGCAAGCCAGCTTCGTCGCATCGATGGTGTGCTGGGCATCATGCCCGACATCGATAAGGCATTGCGCGAGAAGCAGCGCGACGCCGGACTCTTCACCTTCAGCGACATTGGCATGCGTGTGTCGCAAGCAGCCGTGCGTAAAGGCAGCGCGGTTGCGAACGCCGAGGCACTCGGTCGCGCGTTACTGGTGGACTTTCGCGATCTCGCCATCGATGAAGCGCAAGACACTTCGGTGGAACAGTTCAAAGCGCTGCGACCGATCATCAACGCGGTGCTCGCATCAGACGTGGGCTCGAATGCGCAAGGCGACGCGGCGCGTGGACGCTTTCTTCTCGTCGGCGATCCCAAGCAATCCATTTATGGATGGCGCGGCGGCACGCCCGGGTTGATCGATCACATCAGCGACAATTACGCCAATTCGCTGGGAGAAGCGGAGTCGCTGCATTACAGCTACCGTTCTTCGCCGCTGTTGATGCGTTTCGTGAACATGCTTTTTGGTGACCTCAAGAAGACGCTTGTGCCGTTGGCGAAAGAGAGTGATCGCGGCGATCTCGCCGACGCATTGCCCTTTCTTGAAGCGGAGAAGATTGATCTCGCATGCAGCGAAAATCCGCTTTCGCGCGCGGTGGCGCAGTGGCGATTCACAACTCATCACGCCGCGCGAGATCTTCCGGGTGCGATTCACGCCTACGCCTGCGGAGTCGATGAGGACGAAGCTGAGTCAGACGATGAGCCCGAGACCGCGAGCGCGGACGTCGCGACCGACACGAGTGCAAACTCGGACGCGACAAACTCAGTTGACGGTGATGCGAGCATCGATGCCAACGCCGCAGCGGTCGCGAACGAATTGACCGCCACAGTTTGCGCTGCGGAGATTGCCGCGCGGATTCATGCGGCGGATGCGACGCGTTCCATTGGTGTGCTCGCGCGCACCAACCGCGAAGTCGCCGACATCGTTGCGCAACTGAAGACGCGTGGAATCTCCGCAAGCGACGAAGGTGCTTCGACGTTGCTTGACTCCGCGGCAGTGGTGGGCGTGATGGCGCTGCTGCGTTTGATTGACGATCCCACCGATCGCGTGGCGCACTTTCTTGTCTCTCGCGACGCGATGGCGCATGTCACCAAATTGGCGCCGCTTGAAGGCGACGCTGTGGGTGAGGAAGCGACGCGCGCGCATCGTCGCGTGGCGAACGCGCACGCGCAGAGTCTCGCGCGAACGATGCGCGCGCAGATCGCGGATCGCGGATTTCCCGAGTTTTTGCAGGGTTTGGTGGCACAGGTCATCAAACAAGGAGTCACTGCGCGTGATGCGTCGCGCCTGGCGCGCTTGGTGGAGATTGCCGATGAATATTCCAAGGCACCACCAGCGCGACTCACCGAGTATCTCGAACTGGTGGAGTCGGATCGCGGCGATTCCAGCAGTTCAGCGCGGATTCGCGTGATGACGATTCACAAATCGAAGGGGCTCGAGTTTGATGAGGTGATTCTTCCTTCGCTCAGTGGAACTCGCACTGCGTGGGGCGGCATCGCGAGTGGTTGGGAGATGATCGCGACCGACGCGACCCGTCCGCCGCAGTTGGTGGCGCCCAGCGTGAACGAGCACATTCGCCGTTGGATTCCCGAGTTTGAGGTGTTCGCGCGTGATGGGCGCCGTCGCCGAATGCTCGACGATCTCTCGACGTTGTATGTCTCGCTCACACGCGCGCGACATGGACTTCATCTCATCGTGCAACTCAAGGAGACACAAGCGACGCCGACGGCGTGCAAGTTGTTGCGCAATGCGATCGTCGCTGCGGACGCGGGGACGGACCCCGTGCACGACCCCGCAACCAACATGACGCTTTCACGCGTGGTTGATCGGGTGCCAGACTTCGCCGACGCGTTGGCTCACGCGCGCATTTCGTCGGCGATACCGTTTTGGTCGGTGGTGCATGAAGGCACAACAACAACAAAAACTCAACTCGTGACCGAGGCGCAGAGCAGCACGGTCGAACACGGGCGCGCCGCAGATTCCCCAGCGACCAAGAGTCAGAGAGAGACGCCGCTGGGCGAGATTGTGCGTTCAGCAAGTGGAGGTCGAGGCGGGCGCACTGCTTCCCCTTCAACGCATGAAACACCAGTAAATGTGCAGGGAAACCAAGCGCAACGCAGTGCGAGTAAGTCCACAACTGCGCCGCTTTGGGCGCTCGATCCGTTCAGCGATGACGACATTGCGGTGCGCGGCGTGCTCGTGCATGAATGCTTCCGCGAAGTGCGCAGCATGGAGGATCTCGTTGGCGGCGACGAGCCGTGCGCAAGCGATGTCGAAGCGGCACGCGCGGCCAATGACACGAGAGCGCGACGAGGAAAGTTGAATCACGCGCAATTGATCCAGCGCGCGGCGACTCGCGCATCGATTGAGAAGATGCAGCCCATCAGCGCAGACCAACGTCAAGATGTTGCTGCGTTGCTCGCGCACATCGTCTCGGTTGCGCACGAGCCTAACTCGATCGCACAGGCGCTGCGCGTGGGTGATGAAGACGAAGTGCTCAACGAGTTTCCTTATGTCGTGGCGCATCCAGACGGCGCGCTGGTGCACGGACGCATCGATCGGCTCGTCCTCGAGAAACGCGAAGGCGTGGTGATCGGCGCGGTCGTGCTCGACTACAAGACGGGCGCGAAGAATCAGCAGGGCGCGCAATTCGAGCAGAAGGTCGCGGGATACCGCGAACAACTGTTCGCGTACTGCGATGCGGTCGCGCAGCTGTGGCGTGTTCCGCGAGAGAACGTGCGTGCAACGCTGCTGTTTGTGGATCGCGGTGAAGTCGTCGAGCTCACGCGTCCGGCGCACGGTGCGTAAACGCAGTGCCTAATCGCAGTGCTCATACGCAGTGCTCAAAAATGACAATCGGCTGGCGAGGGGAATCTCGCACAGCCGATTGAATGCTCGAACTTAGCCATTTCAAGTACTGGTCACACGCAGCGGTTCCGCCTCCGCGCGAACCAGCCCAGGCGATTACCTAGGAGATCCCTTTTCCAATGCCTCCGCCCGGGCATTGTTCGAGCATGCTTGACAGTTCGCACCGTCAATGAGAAGAGATCGTTGAGGCGTGTTCTCTGCGCGCAAACAGCGCGAATTCTGGGTAACTGTCGGATATTCGGACTGTTGCGATGTTTGGCTTCCGCAAGAAGGCGACGGGGCTTCGCGCGTTCGTCGTCGTCCATGTCGCCAGTACAAAGCGCGATCATCCGATGGAGCCATTGCGCGTTTGTGGCTGTTTTACTGGGGTATGCAGCGATTTGAGGGGAGTGCCGCAACTCGATTCATGGCGCGCGGCGCTGCGTTCTCCGCTGTCCATGATGGAAGCTGAGTTCATGAACCAGTCCAAGGCACGGGTCTGGTGATCGGTCACTCGTCCATGGGTTGACCCTTGGCTGTCTCACTCACCGTCAGTCACTGCAGGCAATGGACTTGTTGAAGACGACAGCGAATGCGCGATCATCGACCATGAACCGTTTGGAGCGAAGCGGCCTTGGGTTACACTTAACTCGTGCCACCATTTCGAATCCCGTTCGTCTTCGTCACGATCATCGCGGCGGTATTGGCGGGCCGAGTTGTGAGATCAAACTGTGCCGTGCAGGACAGCGATGAATCGAACCAGGTACAGCGCATTTCGGACAACTCGTCGAATAGCCGACTTCCGCTTTCGGCTCTCGCAGTTGTGGCGCTGAATCACTCGCCTGCTGCATCTGACGCGCTCGCGTCTTTAGCTCAGCAAGAACCCGTGCGTTACGGCCGCGACATTCGTCCGATTCTTTCCGACCGTTGCTTTCTCTGTCACGGGCCTGATCGCGCGAAGCAACAAGCGTCGCTGCGTTTGGACATTCGCGAAGAAGCGATTGCGCCGCGCGAGGACGGAGCGGCAATCGTTCCCTACGACGCGCAGGCGAGTCAACTGTGGATGCGCATTTCCTCGCATGACCCCGATGTGATGATGCCAACGCCCGAGAGCGCGAAGCGTCCGCTCTCGACTGATGAGCAAGCGCTGCTGCGACGTTGGATCGAAGAGGGCGCAAGTTACGAATCGCACTGGGCCTTCTCGCCGCCGCAAACCGCGCAAATTCCAGCACTACGCGACAGTGAGTGGCCACGCAACGACATCGATCGCTTTGTCTTGGCGTCCATGGAACGCGCGGGCGTGGCGCCGAGCACGCCCACCGATGACTCGTCGCTGCTGCGTCGCGTGTTCCTCGATTTGACAGGACTTCCGCCCACGCCCGCGGAAACTGACGCGTATCTCGCCGACGTTTCGCCCGACCGCTACGAGCAGTTGGTGCAACGATTGATGACGGAGGAGCCCTACGCCTCACGTCACGCGGAGCGCATGGCGGTTCCGTGGCTCGACATCGCGCGCTATGCCGACACCAGCGGTATTCACATGGACGCGGGACGTCAGATGTGGCTGTGGCGCGACTGGGTCATCAACGCGTTTCGCAGCAACAAGCCCTACGACCAATTCATCATCGAGCAGCTCGCGGGCGATCTTATTCCCAACGCGACGGTCGATCAGTTGGTGGCCAGCGGATTCAATCGTGCCCACGTCACCAGCGATGAGGGCGGCGCCATCGACGAGGAATATCGCCTCGAATACGCGGTGGATCGTGTGAACACGACCGGCGCTGCGTTTCTCGGTTTGTCGGTTGGTTGCGCGCGTTGCCACGACCACAAGTTTGATCCAGTCACCACCGAGGACTTCTACTCGCTGGTCGCTTTCTTCAACTCGAATGAAGAACCGGGCATTTATTCACAGCTGCCCGATGCGTACCGCGCACTGGAACCGTCGATTGATGTTCCTCGTCCAGAAGACGCACCGCGCTTGGCCATCTTGGCGCAGGCAGAAGCGCGCGCTCGCGCCGAGCAAGATGGTGCGGGCGAAGCGGAGAAGGCCGACCTCGCGCTATTCGTCGCCGACACGCGCGCAGGTGTTCATGCTGTGCCTGTCACGATCACCTCGGCGCACAGTCGCGACGGCGCAACGCTTACTGCGCAAGCCGATGGCTCCGTGCTGGCCTCGGGCACCAGTCCTGCGCGTGATGAACACACCATCGTGTTGCGAACCGACGCACGCGACATGCGCTTGATCATGCTCGAAGCACTGACCGACGCGACGCACGCGCAGAATCGCGTGGGACGCGCACCCAACGGAAACGCTGTGCTCGACTCGATTGAGGTCGAGGCGATTTCGCTGCGTGATCCTGCGCAAACTGAGAAGGTCAACCTCGTTTGGGCCTGGGCCGACTACGAGCAAGAGAACGGCGACTTCCACGTGGTCAACGCGCTCACCAAGGGCGAAGGTCGTCAGTGGGCCGTGCGCTCGCACGAAGTCGAAGGCTCGCGCACTGCGTTCTTTGCCGCGGAAAAGCCCTTCGGTTTTGATGGCGGGACCGAACTGCGCATCACACTCAATTACGACTCGCCCTACGACCAGCACATGTTCGGTCGCGTGCGCGTCACGCCGATGCAAGCAAGCGAAGCCGCGCTGGCAAGACTGCCAGAAGCGACCAGCGGTTGGTACATCGTTGGCCCGTTCTTCGGTGAGAGTGGCGCCGCGTACACGACAAACTACGGACCGGAGTCGGCAACGCGCTTCGTTCGCGGCGAAAAATTCGGCACCGAAGCAGCGTCTGATGCGTGGCGCTTTGCCCCGACAGTGCTCGAAGCGCAAGCGGTCGGACTTGCGGCGAGTGTTGGCTGCGAATTCATCGGGCGACAGATCTACTCACCTGACGCGCGCACCATCGAACTTTCGTTCGGCAGCGACGACGGCCTCATGGTCTATCTCAACGGCGTGAAAGTGCACGAAACTGTTGAGCCGCGCTCCGTCGCCCCGGATCAAGATCGCGTCTCGTTGCATCTCGTCGCGGGCGAAAACTTTCTGGTGTGCAAGGTCGTCAATACTGGCGGCAACGCAGCGTTCTTTCATCGCGCGTTGCCTCGTGACGGCGTGTTTGATCCGCGCATGGTCGCGCTCATCGGCAGCGACGAAAGCGTTCGTCCCGAAGTGCGCGAGGCTGCGACCAACGCGTGGCGTATTCGGTTTTCTCCGAGCTACATCGCCGCCGCGGCGAAGATCGATGCTGTAGCAGTCGAGCGCAATACCTTGCTCGCGACGACGCCTAAGACCATGGTGATGAAAGAGAGCGCGATGGCGCGGCCGACGTACGTGCAAACGCGCGGGGCCTACGACCAAACGGACATGAACCGACCGGTGTCGCGCGCCGTTCCCAAAGTGCTCGGCGCACTGCCCGAGGGCGCACCGCAGAATCGACTCGGTCTCGCGCAATGGATTGTTTCTGCGGAAAATCCGCTCACCGCGCGCGTCACCGTCAATCGTGTGTGGGAGACGATGTTTGGAAATGGCATCGTGCGCACCAGCGATGACTTCGGCATGCAGGGCGAATGGCCCACCAACGAAGCACTGCTCGATTACCTCGCAGTGCGCTTTCGCAATGGTGGTTGGAACATGCGCGAACTCGTGCGCGACATCGTGACGAGTGCCACCTATCGCCAGTCGTCGCGTGTACGCAGCGAACTTGCAGTGGCCGACCCAAGCAATCGCTTGCTCTCGTATTTTCCGCGCAGTCGATTGAGTGCGGAACAGATTCGCGATCAAGCGCTGTATGTCGGTGGACTGTTGCGCGAGAAAGTCGGCGGCCCGAGTGTGAAGCCGTATCAGCCCGAAGGGTTGTGGCAAGAAATCGCGATGTTGGGATCCAACACGCGCGTGTATGAGCAGGGCATGGGTGATGATCTGTGGCGACGCAGTCTCTACACCTATTGGAAACGCGCCGCGCCACCGCCAACGATGTTGACCTTTGATGCACCAACGCGCGAGTTCTGTGCCACGCGACGTCTGATCACCAACACGCCGCTGCAAGCATTGGCGTTGTGGAACGATCCACAGTTTGTCGAAGCAGCACGCGGCGCTGCGGAGCGCACGCTGCGCGAGAGCAACGATGACGCGGCGCGCCTCGAGTTGCTCTTCCGCCGCGCGACGGGCGTGAGGCCATCACGTGCGACGATCGATTCAATGCGGGAAATGCTCGAACAAAATCGCGCGCGTTACGTTGCTGCTCCCGCCGAAGCCGCCCAGTTTCTTGCTGTGGGAGCGACGCCCGTCGCTGCCGACATGGACTCCGCCGAACTTGCCGCATGGACACTGCTAGCCAACGCAGTGCTTTCGAGCGACGCCACGATTGTGAAGGACTGAATCATGTCGAGTCGCGAATCTCACTCTTCGATGCCTTCCTCGCGCTCCATCTCGGCAACGCCCGCTGATGGACTCGAAGAGTATCTGCTCAATCTCACGCGTCGACGCTTCTTTGGTTCGATGGCGTCGACCATCGGCGCGGGTCTTGGCGGCATCGCGTTGTCGCAGTTGATGGGGACAGGCGCGGCCAGTGCAGCGCAAGGCCCAGTGTTAGGAGTCGATGGACTTCCTGCGGGATTCACTCCCGGTCCTCACTTCGCACCGAAAGCGAAGCGCGTCATCTATCTGCACATGGAAGGCGCGCCGAGTCAGCTTGATCTCTATGACTACAAGCCGCAGCTCGACGCGCGTTTCAACGAAGAACTTCCTGCGTCGATTCGCAACGGGCAACGCATCACCACCATGACCAGTGGTCAGTCGCGCTTTCCTGTCGCACCCACGAAGTTTCGTTTCGATCGCCACGCCAACAACGAAGACGGCGTCTATCTCTCCGAGTTGTTGCCGCACACGGGCAGCGTGGCCAAAGAGCTGTGCTTCATCAACTCGATGCACACGCAAGCGATCAATCACGAGCCTGGCATCACCTTCTTCCAAACCGGAAGTGAGCAACCAGGACGACCGAGTTTCGGTTCGTGGATGAGCTACGGGTTGGGCAGCATGAACTCGAATTTGCCTAGTTTTGTCGTGATGATCACCCAAGGCATCGGCAACATGCAAGCGCTGAGCGCGCGCTTCTGGGGCAGCGGATTTCTGCCGAGCGAGCATCAAGGATGTCGTTTGCGTTCGGGTCGTGATCCCGTGCTGTACTTGCGCGACCCTGATGGCGTGTCGCGTGAAGATCGTCGCCGCATGCTCGATCTTGTAGGACAACTCAACGAAGAAGAGTTCGCCGAGAGTCTCGATCCTGAAGTGCGCGCGCGCGTGGCGCAACATGAGATGGCGTATCGCATGCAGATGTCGGTGCCCGAGCTCACCGACTTCTCCACCGAAGATGCGGCCACGCTCGAGATGTATGGCCCAGACGTGCACAAGCCTGGATCATTCGCGGCCAATTGTTTGTTGGCGCGTCGCTTGGCCGAACGCGATGTGCGTTTCATCCAGCTGTACATGCGCGGATGGGATCAGCACGGAAATCTTCCTGGCGAGTTGAGCGCGCAGGCGAAGGCAGTCGATCAAGCGCAAGCCGCGCTCGTCACTGATCTCAAGCGTCGTGGTTTGCTCGATGACACGTTGGTGCTGTGGGCCGGCGAATTCGGTCGCACCGTGTACAGCCAAGGGCAACTCTCGCGCGAGAATTACGGTCGCGATCATCACCCGCGTTGCTTCAGCGTGTGGGCCGCGGGTGGCGGAATCAAGCCCGGTGTTTCGTGGGGCAAGACCGACGACTTCTCCTACAACATCGTGGAAAACCCCGTCGAAGTGCATGATTTGCACGCAACGCTGCTGCACTTGCTTGGTCTCGATCACAAGCGCATCGTCTATCGCGCGCAGGGCCGTGACTATCGACTCACCGATGTCAAAGGTGAAGTCGTGCATGGGATCATGGCTTGATCGTGACGGGAGCGACGCGACACGGTTGCTACTCTTCTGCGCATGCCTGACACCATCATTGTGCTTGACTTCGATTCGACCATCGTTGCCGCAGAGGGCCTCGATGAGATTGCCAAGTTGTCGCTCGCCGACGACGCGGATCGTGAACGCAAGATCTTGGCCATCGAAGGCATCACGCGCGACGGCATGGAAGGGCGCATCGGCATCGACGAGAGTTTGTCGCGCCGCTTGGACCAGTTACACATCACGCGCGCGCATGTTGCGGCGGTGGTCAAGTTGCTCAAAGCGCGATTGGCCCCGAGTTTTCGGCGCAACAAAGCGGCGATCAAGAAGAACGCCTCACGCATCTATGTGGTGAGCTCGGGCTTTCGTGATTACGTGGTGCCTGTATGTGCTGAGCTTGGCATCGCGCCGGACCACATCGTGGCCAACGACTTGGTGTGGAACAAAGATGGCGTGGTCATCAACTACGACCGCAAGTCTCCGCTGGCAAAACCCCGAGGAAAGGCCGACGCGGTGCGCGCGCTCAAGCTCAAGGGACGCATTGTTGCGGTGGGCGATGGCGCGACTGACTGCGAGATTCGCGATCACGGTGCGGCGCACGAGTTTGTCGCGTACTGCGAAAACATCGAACGCGAAAATGTGGTCGCGCGCGCGGATCGCGTGGTGCGCAGCGTCGATGAATTGCTGTGGATTTACGATCTTCCCGGCGCGCCGAGTTATCCCAAGTCGCGCATGGTCGCGTTGCTGCTGGAAAACATTCACGCCGACGCAGCGGAACGTTTGCGCGAAGAGGGCTACAAGGTGGAGACGCTCTCCGACGCGTTGCCGCACGAAGAACTCACGCGAGCGTTGCGCGGCGTGTCGTTGCTGGGCATTCGTTCCAAGACGCAGGTGAGTGCGGCAACGCTCGCCGCTGCAGATCGATTGCTCGCGATCGGTTGTTTCTGCATTGGCACGGAGCAAGTTGACCTCGCCGCCGCGAGTGCGCGCGGCGTCGCGGTGTTCAACGCGCCCTACTCCAACACCCGCAGCGTGGTGGAGTTGGCCATCGGTGAGATCGTGATGTTGTTGCGTCGTGCCGTCGAATCGGATCGCGTGTTGCACGCAGGCGCGTGGCGCAAGAGCGCGCAGGGATGCCGCGAAATGCGCGGGAAAACCCTAGGAATCATCGGTTACGGCCACATCGGTTCGCAGCTCTCGGTGTTGGCCGAAGCGATGGGAATGCAGGTGCTTTATCACGACTCGGCGCAAGTGATGCCGCTGGGCAACGCGCGCAAGGCGAAGAGTCTGAGCGATCTTCTGAGCAAGAGCGATGTCGTCAGCGTGCATGTCGATGGTCGTCGCGAGAACACCCATCTCATTAGCGAACGTGAACTCAAGAAGATGCGTGCGGGTGCGCTGTTGGTCAATCTCTCGCGCGGGCACATCGTCGATCTCGACGCGCTCGCGCGCAGTGTGCGCAGCGGACATCTTGGTGGCGCGGCGGTGGATGTGTTTCCTGTCGAGCCCAACTCGAACAAGGAACCGTTCGATTGTCCGCTGCGAGGCATCCCCAACGTGTTGCTCACGGCGCACATCGGTGGATCAACCGCCGAGGCGCAGCAGGGAATCGGCATGTTTGTCGCCGATCGACTCATCGAGTCGGTCAATGCGGGTTCGACGGCGGGGAGCGTCAATCTTCCCAACATCGCGCTTCCTCCGACTCCGCGCGCGCATCGATTCTTGCATCTCCATCGCAATCAGCCCGGCGTGCTCGCGCAGATCAACTCGATTCTGGCGCGACGCAAGATCAACATCCTTGGTCAATCGTTGCGCACCGATGATGCGACGGGATACGTGGTCACCGATGTGAACAAGACCTATGACGACGCGGTGGTTGACGAGTTGCGCGCGGTGTCGGGGACGATTCGATTTCGCGTGCTCTACTGAGTTCAGCGCGATGCGCGTTGCTCGCGTCGCTTCGCTAGTCTGCGCGTCGCCGCAGGTTTCTCTGCGAATTCACCTGCGACGAAAGTTGCACACGGCTCTGCGATAAATCTCATGTCCAACGAAACTGTGCTGCAAAAAGCGATGAGTATCGCGCGCGAAGGTCGGCTTGACGAGGCAGTCGCGTCGGTGCGAGCGTTCGTGCGCCGCCAGCCGCAGATGCTCGAAGGTCTGCAAGTGCTCAGTTCGCTGCTCGCGTTTCAGGGAAATCATGAGGAGTCGCTGCAGCATCTTTCGCGCGCAGTCGCGATGGCGCCCAAGATCGTGGGCTACCGCGTCAATCTCGGATTTGCGTTGCTCAACGCGCAACGCAACGCCGATGCCGCCGCAGAGTTTCGCACTGCCACCCAACTCGATGGCAACGAAGTGCGTGGGTGGATGGGCCTAGCGCTGGCGGAAAGTTTTCTTCATCACTCGGATGCCGCGATTCATGCGGCGCGCACCGGTGTCGCGCTGCGCGGCGATTGGAGCGAGATGGCCCGTTGCTTGGCCACCATCCTCGAAAGCGCGGATCAACTCGACGAGGCAATCGACGTGATGGAGCGTGCGATTGCCCGCGCACCCAACGACGCGGTGCTTCGCTCGTTGCATTTGCTCGCGCTCAACTACACCTCGCGTGCGCCACAAGAAATTGCTGACGCGCATCGACGCTTCCGCACGGTCGTGACCTCGCTGCCCGCGCCGCCGCGACCCGCCGCCGATGCGGAGCGAGCGCTGCGAATTGGCGTTCTTTCGGGCGATTTGCGCACACATTCGGTGGGCTACTTCGCGCAGCCGTTCTTCGCGCACAAGCCCGAGGGCGTGGCGTTGATCGTCTTCGCTACCTCAGCACCGACTCCAAACGACGCGATGAGCAAACAGTTTCAATCGCTCACCGATGAGTGGATTGAAGTGGCATCGATGGATGACAGCACGCTCGACCGATGCATTCGTGAGCGCAAGATTGATGTGCTCATCGATCTCGCCGCGCATACCGCGTGCGGACGTCTCAGCGCGCTCGATCGAAAACCCGCGCCAGTCATCATCACTGCGATTGGATATCCCAACACCACCGGTCATCCGTCGATTGATTGGCGGCTCGTCGATTCGATCACTGATCCCACAGGTTCCGAGGCGATGTGCAGCGAACGACTCCTGCGCATCGATCCATGCTTTCTCTGTTACGCGCCGCCGCTCAATGCGCCGACTCCAGTGATGCCGCCCGCGGACGCGCCGATTACTTTCGGCTCATTCAATCTCACCTCCAAGGTCAACGCAGAAACGATCGAGTTGTGGCGTCGCGTGCTCGACGCAGTGCCGAACTCGCGCTTGTTACTGAAATCAAAATCGATGGCCGACGAGTCAAACAAGCGACACGTTCTCGCTCGATTGCATCAAGGTGGCATTGCGGCGGAACGCATCGACGCGATCTCGTTCACTAGCACGGTTGAGGAGCATCTGGCGTTGTACGGACGCATTCATGTCGCGCTCGACGCGACTCCGTACAACGGCACGACCACGACCTGCGAAGCGTTGTGGATGGGTGTGCCTGTGGTGGTGCTTGAAGGCGATCGTCACGGCGCACGTGTTGGCGCAAGTCTGCTGCGTGCTGCCGATCGAGCGGAATTTATCGCGCAAAACGCCGACGAATTCGTCGCCGTGGCAACGAAACTCGCGCAGGATCGAGCCGCGCTACAGACGATTCGCGAGGGGATGCGTGCGGGGCTGCAAGCTTCGGTATTGCTCGATGCACCGGCGTATGCGACGCGCTTTCATGGGGCAATTCGCAGTTGTTGGCGAGCATGGTGCGCCGCGCGCTGAGTCGCCTGACAGAAGGCGAAACACTCGATCAGCGGCCAACGGCGAGGTCGCGCGCTCGCGCGAGTGTTGGGCGCGCGGGTGCATCGCGTCATGGTCGCGTGCGCCCCTCACGCGTCCCTGAACCTGCAAGTCCCAACAATGAATTCTCGCAGGCCGCCCATCAGGTATTGACCCGTGTGCGGCTTCGAGCCAAACTATGGCATGAAGCCTTCGCACCCTCGAACGCGGTCGGTCAAGCAAGCAGCGAATCGTTGCAGCGCTCGCACCGTCATCACTCACTCACCGAGCAAATCGAGCAGCACCAGTCAGTGCAAACTCGCGCTTCATCGCGCGCTCGGATTCACCTTGGTCGAATTGCTGGTGGTGATCGCGATCATCTCGCTCATCGTCTCGATGGTGCTCATTGCGATTCCGCAAGTTCAGCGGCAAGCGCGTTCCACCGTGTGTCTTTCCAATCAACGCCAACTCAACATGGCGTTCGTCTCGTACTTCTCCGATCACGACGGCCGATTCATCGGCGTCGACACTGATCGCAATCCATGGGACTGGGTCAGCACACCATCGGGAACTATTGCGGAAACCGAAACGCATCTCAAGAACGGCCGCTTGTGGAAGTACATCGGGTCGTTCGCGATGTACAAGAGTCCGTTCGATCCATATCCATCGCCGCCTTCAGGTGCTACCACTGCGCTCGGCACCACGCGCATGCGCACCTACTCGTTTAATTCGTTCATTTCCACGGGCGAAGGCTTCATGTGGAACGGTCCGCCGAATTGGCAAGTGAACACCATGGGCAAGATTCCGCTGCCCTCGGAGACGATCGTTACCAGTTTGGAATACGACCATCGCGGCTACAACATCAACGGCTTCGGCATCGATGTGTCAGGCAATGCGATTTGGGTGGACAAGATCGGCGCATGGCATCCTGGGTATTTCAACTTCTCGCTCGCCGATGGTTCGGTGTTGTCGCAGAAGATCGTCGCGAAGCAGACCGAGGTTGATTACTACATGACGCTGCCACAGAACAACGTCTACTGGCCCGGCCCCGATTACGAATGGTTGCGCCGCCATCTTGCTCCGGGAATGTTCCAGTGATGATGAATGCGCAGGTCGGTCGATCGTTGACAACAACCAGAGCACGTCGGTGTGCATGCACGATCGCTGCTGCGAGTGTCATGACCCTGCTCGTCGCGTGCGGTGACGATCGAAACTACGCGAGCGGCGTTCCTGGAAGCTCGGGCGCAATCGCGCCGGAGCAGCCTGTTGCCGCAGAATCCGCCGTGACGAGTGCGCCAGTAGTCGCAAAGGCTTCGACTGCCGCGACGGCTGCAGAAGTTGCAATCTCACAAGGCTCTAACTCTTCGCCGCCGAGCAGCACGAGTACGAGCAACGCCCCGCGCGTCGCCGACTCCGCGCCTCGGACACTCGACATTCCCGCGCCGCTCACTCCCGTTGCCTCGAACACGAGTAGTGCGGGCGCGGTCAAAGGCGAAGTCGTCGTCGTTGAGGGCGTCGAGCCGTTCAAAAAGCTCGCGCAGAGCAGCAAATTCGCGGCGTTTCGACGCATCACTTCGCGCTACGTGCAAATCATGGCCGAACTGCGCCCCTTCGGCGAAAGGCTCGCCGACGGAACGGCCACCGCGGAAGATCGCGCACAGCACACGCGCCTCGAGAAACTCGCGGAGGCGCAGTGGAAGCCGATCAATCAATACATGTGGGGCCAAGAGTGGACCGAAGAAGATCGCGCGGCAATGGGCTGGATCTTGTACGGCGGCGCGCAACGCAAGTGAGTTGATCACGCGCGTGCTTGACTTCGCGCAATGACGCGAATCGTTACGCGTGCATCACGCCGTGCCTCACGTACGTCACGCGTCCATCCAACGCGCTCGCAGCGCGGCGCGGTGTTCAGCGCTGTAGAACACTTGCATGGATGGCAAGTCCAACATCGCATCGACGTACGCAGCTTGACCGCGCATCGCGCGTTTCAGTCGTTCATAAACGCCCGGAGCGGACTGCGTGTCGTTGCTGTTCTCGCGTTCGATCGGCGACACATCGACGCCGGTCCATGCGCACAGTGCCTCGCGTTTCGCCGCGTCGGAAATGTCGGCACGAATCACCAGGCAGTCGAAGCGGCCGCGTTGGTAGCGCTGCCATCCGCGCGCGCAGTCGAACCCTTCGCGCAACAGATTGATTCCCGTGCTGCGCGCGAATTCATGCTCCCACCACAAACTCGATGATTCGTGGGGAAACGAAGCGAGAAAGTGCTTCATCAGCCGAGCCGTGTCCATCCACGGCGCGCTTCTCCAAATCGACCGCATCCAATACGCGCGACCGAAGTAGGTGTAATTGCTGAGGTTGAAGGCAACAGGTTCGCGCACGACTGAGACCACGCGCAGTGATCGACCAGTGTCGAACAGTAACTCGCGTGATGGAACTTGTTCGATTGCGCGATGACGAAGCAATCCATCGGGCGCAGTCTTGCGTTGCAGCGGGCCGTGCCAGAAATGTTCGGGCTGCACCATGTGCACCTTCACCGTGTCGAGACCAACACTGCGATCAAGCGCCGAGGCGATGCTCGTGGAAGCAGTTTTCGGTGCTGAGAAGACGACGATGGGATTTCCCTGCACGAGTTGCTCGCCGATGCGTCGGCTCATGCGTGCTTGGCTGTTGGGAAAGCGCAGCGCGTCTTGCACGTGACGCAACGGAGTGTTGGCAATCTCCAGCACGTCGCGCAACCGTCGATGCCAAGGAGCGCCACCGGCGAAGCGCGCGAGGCGATCATCATTTGCCGCAGGAATGCAGGCACTCTCGCAAACTTGAGCTTGTTGAAGAACATCGCGCGCAGTCACCACCACACTGTACTTGCAGACGCCGACTCTTGACTCAGCCCAAGGGGCGCGCATCGATTTCGAACAACTAGAGTGCACCCATGATGCGTCTCTCACTCCTGATTTGGATGTCATGTTCATTCGCCATCTCGATAGTCAACGCAAGGGTGGACGCAAGGGTCGACGCAAGGGTCAACGCGGGCGAAGTCACGCTCGACGCGATGCGAGAGCGCGTGGCACTCGCGCGAACGCGTATCGACGAACAAACGCGGCTGTATCACGACCCCGTGGGCGCGCAGACGTGGATCGACTCGTCGCGGCTCTGGTTCGCGCACACGCAGGTCACGGGTGAGCGCGAGTGGTGGCTTATTGATGGCGCAAAACCCAGCGAAACCGCACGAATCCCGTTATTTGATCACCTCGCCGTCGCGTCGCTGCTGAGCGAGGGAGCCACGACGCCTGTCACGCCGACGCGATTGCCTGTGCGCGGTGTTGCGGTGCACGATGATCGCGTTGCGCTCGACATCGAAGGCCGCGCCGCGCCAATCGTGTGCGTGCTCGGCGGTGCAATCGTTGACGATGCCGACGAGTCCGCGCGCGCGTTGTTTGTGATGCCACTCAAGCAAGGCACGCAGCGCAGTCGCGCAGGAGGCGCGTCGAGTGCGATTGTGTTTGAGAATCGCCTCGCGGAGCCAGTGGAAATTTTTTGGATCAATATGGAGAAGAACACGCGCTCGTATGGCGTCATCGCCGCGGGTGCTTCGCGCGAGCAACACACCTTCAGCGGTCATGCTTGGTTGGTGCGAACGGTGAAGGGCCGCGAACTTGGGCACGCGATTGCCAATGATGTCACGCAGACAGTGGTGCTTCGTGATGACGCCGCCGCGGAACAATCAGTCGAGACGCCGCGCGCACGCGACGGCGATGCGCAACCCGATGCAGTTGTCGCGTTGCAAAGCGACGGACTTCCCGCGTTCGTTCTTTCGCATGAGGGCGCGAATCTGGTCATGCGTGTTGACGGCAACGAAGTGTTTCGCACGACCGATGGAAACAGCGACGATGGATACTTCGGAGAGCAGGTCATTTCTCCTGCGCGCGATGCGATCGTGGCGATGCGCGTGAAGCGCGCTGCGCGCCGCGATGTGCACTTGGTGGAGGCCGCTCCTCACGATCAGTTGCAACCGAAGCTGCGGACGTTCGGCTACTTCAAGCCTGGCGACGACATCGATTCTCGCGTGCCGCATCTCTTCACAGTCACGGCAGACGCGCATGCAACGCACGGCGTGACGGTGCGGGAGATCGCGGTCGATCAGAGCGCGTTTGCGAATCCATGGTCGCTCGACGTCGAACGTTTTTTGCCGGGAAATCGCGAGGTTGCGCTGCGGTACAACCAGCGCGGTCATCAGATGGTGCAAGTGATTGCGCTCGATCTCGCGACAGGAACGACGCGCACAATTGCGAGTGAGTCGAGCCAGACATTCGTTGATTACACCAACAAGATCTGGATGCATTGGCTCGACAGCTCAGGCGAGTTGCTGTGGATGAGTGAGCGCGATGGATGGAATCATCTGTGGCTCATCGACGTCGCGACGGGAGCGGTGAAGCGACAAGTCACTCAAGGCGCGTGGGTCGTGAAGAGCGTGGAGCACATTGATGAGTCTGCGCGCACGATCGACATTCGTCTCGCGGGGCGCGATGCGACGCAAGATCCGTATCACGAGCATTTCGCGCGTGTCTCGCTCGATACGGGATCGATGGTGATGCTCACCAGCGGCGACGGAACGTGTCGCGTTGAATTTTCGCCAGATCGCACTGCGTTGATTTGCGTGCGTGCGTGCGCGGACATTCCTCCCGTCTATGAGATGCGTCGCACGAGCGATGGAATGGTGATTGCGGAGCTCGGCGCTGGCGACGCGCGCGCCATGATCGCCGCAGGTTGGCGCGCGCCGAGGCCGTTCGTTGCAAAGGGTCGTGATGGCGTCACGGACATATGGGGTCTCGTCTATCGCCCGAGCGATTTTGATCCAGCAAAGAAGTATCCCGTCATCGAGAACATCTACGCAGGGCCGCATGATCATCATGTGCCCAAGTGGTTTGCGCTGCGCGGCCGCTCGCGCGAGTACGCCGAGATGGGCGCGATCGTGGTGCAGATCGATGGCATGGGCACCAACTGGCGATCGAAGGCGTTTCACGATGTCTGTTGGAAAAACCTCAAAGACGCGGGGTTTCCCGATCGAATCGCGTGGATGCGCGCGTTGGCCTCGCACGATGCGTCAGTCGATCTTGATCATGTCGGCATCTTCGGCGGAAGCGCGGGTGGTCAGAACGCCATGCGCGCGGTGCTTGATCACGCAGACTTCTATCGCGTCGCCGTGGCCGATTGCGGTTGCCACGACAATCGCATGGACAAGATCTGGTGGAACGAGCAGTGGATGGGTTGGCCTGTTGACGAGAGTTACGCGCGCAACTCCAACATGGTCGATGCGGCGAAGCTCGACGGCGCGTTGATGTTGGTCGTCGGTGGGCTCGATGAAAACGTTGACCCTGCGACCACGATGCAAGTCGCACAGAAGTTGATTGACGCAAACAAAGACTTTGAACTATTGGTGATTCCCCAAGCAGGCCACGGCAGCGCGGAGAGCGAGTACGGCAACGCGAGGCGCGCGCAGTTCTTGTGGCAGCACTTGACGGAGTGAGTTGCGGAGGAGCGACGTGCGACGCCGATTCGGTTTCTTCTGCGCTACCGTGTGTTGATGCGCGTGCTTCTCACTGGACTCGTTGCCCTGATCGCCACCTCGACTTCGCGCGGAGGTGACGCAGCAGCTCCACTCGAGCCTCCCGCAATCACACGGCCCAACATCGTGTTCATCATGTCGGATGACCACGGAAAACAGGCAATTTCGTGCTACGGCGCGTCGATTGCTCCTGGACTTGTGACCACGCCGGGGATCGATCGCATTGCGCGTGAAGGCATTCGCTTTGATCGCGCCAGTGTGACCAACGCGATCTGCGGTCCATCGCGTGCAGTCATGCTCACGGGCAAGCACAGTCATCGCAATGGATTCGCGACCAACGAGAAATCGTTCGATTCGACGCAACAGACATTTCCCAAACTCTTACAGGCCGCGGGATATCGCACCGAAGTCGTGGGCAAGTGGCATCTCGGCAGTGATCCGACCGGGTTTGATCACTTCGATGTGTTGGTCGGTCAAGGCGATTACTGGAATCCCACGTTCATCACCGATGGTGTGCGCATCGTGCGCGAAGGTCATGTCACCGACATCATTCATGATCGCGCTATTGAACGGTTGCGCGCGTTGGCGAAGTCCGATTCCAGCGGTGGCGTGCGTGACGATGCACGCACATCGCAGCCGTTCGCGTTGCTCATTCATCACAAAGCACCGCATCGCAATTGGATGCCCACGCAGCGTCATCTGCAACTCTTTCGCGATGCCACGATCACTCCGCCGAGCACATTGTTCGACACATGGGTTGGCCGTAGCCGCGCCAGCGCGATGCAACGAATGCAAGTGAATCGCGATCTCTCATGGAACTACGACCTCAAGGTTTCGGGTGTCGCGCTGGTGAACGGCGATGCAGAAATCCCGCAAGAAACGTGGATGGAGAACGAACTCGCGCGCGTGCCCTTGTCGGTGCGTGAGACGATTCGCGCGGCTTACGCAGCGGAAAACCAAGCGCTCGCGGCACGCTTTCCCATGATGACTCCGCATCAAGTGACGGAATGGAAATTTCAGCGTTACGCCAAGGATTACCTGCGCACCGCCCAAGGCGTAGACGACTCGGTGGCAGCGATCCTGGCCGAACTCGACACGCTTGGCCTCGCCGCGAACACCATCGTCATCTACACCAGTGATCAAGGTTGGTTCCTCGGTGAACACGGTTGGTTCGACAAGCGATGGATGTACGAAGAGAGTTTTCGCATGCCACTGCTCGTGCGTTGGCCGAATGTGATCGCTGCGGGAAGCGTGTCCAACGCGATGGTGCAGAACCTCGATTTCGCGCCAACGTTTCTCGAGGCCGCGGGCGTCACTGTTCCAAGCGACGTGCAAGGCAAGAGTATGGTTGGGTTGTTGCGCGAACCCGCGAGCAAGAGCGCATCGTTTCGCGATGCCGTGTACTACCGCTTCGAAGAGTCCAAGGGTCCGCACACTGTTCCGCGTCATGAGGGCGTGGCCACCGACCGCTACAAGTTGATTCGCTTCGTCGACCTTGTGGGAGCGTCTGGCGCTCCGCTGCTTGAACTTTACGACCTGCACGCGGATCCCGACGAGATGACCAATCACAGCGAAAACCCGCTGTTTTCTGAGGTTTTGGCATCAATGCTGGTGCGTTTGGAGAGCGCGCGCGACGCCGTGGCTGCGCCGATCGACGCGCCGCCAACGCCTGTGCAACTGGGCGAAAGCGCGCGCTGAAAAAACTTTCGCGCGCAACGAACGGTTTGACCGATCTACGCCCGCCGATTGACATCGATCGGTCCACTCATGGAAGACAACGGGAAGGCGCGCACGGTTGCGCGCGGTGTCGTGCGCACCGTTGTCTGTCATGCAATCGAACACAACTCAAGGAGCCGACATGTCTGCATCGCAATCTCGTGACACGCACGGAACGAACAACGGTGGAGCGAATGATGGTCCAGTCTCACGAGGCGTGTTGGCCAGTTGCGCGCGATGGGTTGCGCAACCAGGCACGGGCATCTTCTTGCTCGGAGTCGCTCTCGCGTTTGGAGTGTTGGGTGCGAGCGAACAGCTCGGTCGGGCATTGAGCACGATGAAGCAGGACAACGTCATTCGCGTGAAAGGCGTTGCGGGGATCGACCTCGTCAGCGATCAAGGCTCGTGGACAGGAAGTGTTTCTGGGCGTGCGTTGACGTTGGGAGACGCAGACGCGCAGCGCGAAAGTTCGTTAAACGCACTGCGGAAATACGTGCTTTCCAAGGGTTTTCAGGAGTCAGACCTGTCGATGGGCCGTGTCTCCATTTCCAAAGACTACAAGCGTGATGACAAGGGCTACTCGACGTCAACGCTCGAGGCGTATGACTTGTCGCAGTCGGTCACGGTGCGATCGACGAAACTCGAACTCTTGGAAACGCTGTCCAATGAGGTGACGGGCGCGCTGGTCAAAGAAGGCTTCGAGGTGAGCAGTCGGGCCGTGAAATACACCGTGAGCGGAATTGAAGCGGCCAAACTGCAATTGCTCGAGCAAGCGACCGCGAACGCGTACGAGCGCGCGCAGACTCTTGCGCGTGGATCAGGCAGCAGCGTCGGTGCGCTCGTCAGCGCGTCGCAAGGCGTGTTTCAAATCGTCGCGCGCGGCGAAGATGCATCAAGTGACCAGGGCATCTCCGACACCGATTCGATTGAGAAGACCGGCCGCATCGTGGTGACGCTGGAGTTTGCGATTCGCTGAGCGAAAGCGAGCAAGCATGCGCGAAAGCGAGCAAGCATGCGCGAAAGCGAGCGTGTGCGTAAATCAGATTCCCCATGCATCGAGCATCACGGCCAAGTCTGCAGCGGAAACCAGTCCGTCGCCGTTGAGGTCGCCGGCGCAAGAGTTGTGTGCGATATCCAACTCCGAACACGGTCCCCACGCCCCGAGTAACTGCGTCAAGTCCGCGGCATCAACAATGCCATCGAGGTTGATGTCGGCGATGGCGCGATTCGTTTGCGCGGCGCGCATCGCCGAAATCATGCCGAATCCGCGGACAAACAGAGGATCGTGAGTTCCGTTGGCGAGCATGTCGCTTGCAGTTGTGAAGAGCGCGCTGCGCATCGAAGTCACGGTGAACTCAGGTCGTGCTTGGAGAACGAGTGCCGTCGCGCCCGCGATGAGTGGCGTCGAAAGACTGGTGCCACTCAGAGCCGCGAACGTCGTTGCGTTGGTCGAGTTGATCGTTGCGACCGCAACTCCGCGTGCGAGCACTTCGGGTTTGATGCGCCCGTCAGCAGAAGGACCATCAGAGGAAAAACCTGCGATGGACTCGTCTGCATTAGCCGCGCCGCAACTGATTCCTTGCAAGGCATCGGCAGGCGCGAGCATGTGATTGGTGGCGCTGTCTTCATCGTGTCCCGAGTTGCCTGCGGCGGTGAGACAGATCATGCCATTGGCAGTCGCGATGTTGACCGCGCGGGTGGTTACTGCGGTGAGGCCGTCGAGTTGCTCCGGCGTGTACCAATCGATGTAGCCCAGTGAGCTCGTCGCTAGATCGGCGCCTTGCGCTTCGACGAACTCAAGTCCGGCGACGTAATAGTCTTCTTCGATCGCGGTCTCAGTTGGAACAACTTCCGTCTTCGCGAGCACGAATTGTGCTTCATACGCGCTGCCCACCAGTGCGCCGGGGATGTACGCCGCGAGCGTGCCCAGAATCCATGTGCCGTGCTTGTGCTGCTCGCTGTCGTCGCCCGCTTCGATGCCGGTGTTGTTGTCGTTTGAAATGAAATCCCATTCCGCAATCACATCGAGCGGATGATCGACCGAGTGAAACGCATCGTGAATGCGATTGAAGCCCGTGTCGAGAATGCCGATGAGCACTCCCGCGCCGCGAAAGCCGCGCGCGTGCATTGCGGGGACTCCGATTTGCACCAGTTGATCGCGCGATAGGCCGTAATCGGTGGCGGCAACTCCACCCTCGCCGCCGAGGGGACTTTCGTTGCGCGGAAGATCACTGCGCGTCGCATGCATCGGATGCACTGCGCGTACGAAGGGCAGTCGTGCGATGGCGCGAACTTCGCGCGCAGTTGCTGCAACGGCGACTGCGTTGAGCCAGCGACTCTGGGTGCGAATCTCGGCGCCTGCAGCGATGAGCGCAGTGATGCGCGCGCCGTCGATGGGAAGGTCACGTGCATCAACGATGCCTGCGTCGCCGCGGCGAAGCTTTCGTCGCGCCAATGCACGCTCGGTGAGCGGTGTGTGTTCGGGACGCACGCCGCCAGCAGGAATCACTTTGTCGCTCAGATGAACCCATACGCATTGGGTGGTCTCCGCGATGTTGGATTTGGAAACGTCAACCTTCGAGGTTGATGAGTTGGTGGCTAACATCGCAAAGAGCAGGGCATCGATAAGCATGCACAGAGCCTACTTCCATTTCGTGCCAAACCAAACTGAATCTGCGGCAAACTCAAGTTCGCTACCGGTTCAACCCAAGATCGACGAGCGCCGATCTTGCGAGGTTCTCGGGTTGGGGGCGTAGTCAGTTACGGTAAAGTCGCGTGAGGAGGCGTTGCGAGAATCGTCGCATTCACCTTGTTTTAAAGCGATTTAAGCGTGTGTGTGGTCGCTTCCTGCTTGAGCTCGCGCTTGACGATGGGCGCGCGTCGTCGAGGCTCCGTTCGTTCGCCGCCCCCAAGGCAACGCTACATTCCGCCCATGCGACGCCGACGCTCCAATGAGAGCCACAGCACATCTTCTTCTGAGGCACTTGTACAGCGCGCCGCAGCGGATCGCGCGCTGCCTTCATCGGAACGATTTGTCGCGCTGCTGGCACGCATGCTCCATGAAGCAGGCACGCCTTCGCATCAACTCGAGGGACTGGTTGTGAGTTGTGCGCAGCGACTGGGCCTCGAGGTGTATGTCTATGCAACGCCGACTTCGATCAACATCAGTGTTGGGTTACCCGGCGCGCAGCGCGTGACCAACTTTCGCGTCGACCCTGGCTCACCGAAACTCGCGTTGCTCGAAGCGACCTATCGCGTGGCCGACAAAGTTGTATGCGGTGAACTTGATGCGCCGGGCGGAGTGGCGGCGTTGCTCTCGGTACAAGCGCGTCGACGCTCGGCGAGCACGTTGGTCATCTGCTTGGGATATGCCTTGTTTTCTGCGGGTGCCGCCCAGTTTCTGGGCGGCTCGTGGCGTGAAATGCTCGGGGCATTTCCTGTGGGATTCACGGTCGGAGCCGCACTCGCATTGGCACGCGGTCGACGCGAGCGCGAACTGCTCAGCGAGTTCGGCGGCGCGGCGGTTGCAATGTTTGTCTCGGCGTGCATCGTGGCGTTGCTCGCATCGCAAGGCGTTTCCATCTCGCTCAGCATCGTCTCACTCGCGGGCGTGGTGACGTTGCTTCCGGGACTTGCGCTGGCCACCGCAATGAGTGAACTCTCCACGCGCAATCTCGCGTCGGGAAGTGCGCGCTTCATGGGCGCAGTGACGACGCTGGTTGTGGTGGGCATGGGCACCGCGATCGGCGCACGCATTGCGAGCGCGCTCGACCTCGTCGGCACTGTGGTCACGCCACTTCAGGCGAGTACTCCGACGCAAGACCACATCGAGCGCATCATTGGGACCATGGCTATCGCGGCGGGAATGACCGTGGCGTTGCAGGCGCGTCTTGCGCGTGCGCCAGTGGTGTTGGCCGCGTGCGTATTCGGTTGGCTCGCCGCAGAAACTTCGCGCGCGTTGGTTGATCCCGTGCTCGTGCCCTGTCTCGCCGCGACCATCGTTGGTGTGGGAGGCAATCTCTACGCGCGATGGCGACATCGACCAACACTCGCCATCGTGTTGCCGGGCTTAGGTCTGTTGCTTCCAGGAAGCATCGGATTTCGCGGCGTACAAGGGCTTATTGCGAGCGACACCGCCGCAGGACTCAACACCGCAGTGAGTGCGATGATCATCGGAGCATCGCTTGCGGCGGGGCTCTTGATCGCCAACGCGATCGTTCCTTCGCCGCGAAATGTGTGACTGATCACAGCGTTGCATCAAAGCAGCGCGCCCTGCACTTTGATGTGCAAGGCGCGCGCATGTCGAACATTTCTTGATGGGTCCGCGCGAGAAAGTTCTGTCGCGCGGCGAGTTAATTGTGGCCACTCAATTACGGACAGACGCCCCACGAGTTGAGCATGATGGAAAGATCCGCGCCGTCAACAAACGTGTCGCAGTTGAGATCCGCGATTCCCGAAGTGCCCCACGCGTTCAGCAGTGCGGCAAGGTCGGCGCCATCGACAATTGCGACATCGCCCGCACCCGTTCCACCCGCGATGTTGGCGCGACAGGTTGCGCCAGGAATGCTGGTCGGATCCGCAGGATTACTGCATTGCGCGCGTTCATCACCATCGCGGAATCCATCACCGTCGCGATCAATCGCGCGCAGTCCCGTTCCGTTGGGCACCAATGTGTAGGTCACAGGATTGCCCGCAGCAGCAGCCGCATCCAATGCGGCGAGTGTTGTGGTCGTTCCCGCAACATCAGTTTGAAACGAGCCACTTTGATAGAGATAGCCGACTTCAATCGATCCCTGCGGCTTTCGCGCGATGAGTTGCGCACTGCCCGCCACGGCGATCGCGAGAAGTTGATCGCGTCGCGTCGCACCGTTGGATGCGATACCACCCATCGTTGCCTGCGCACCGACCGACGCGTGCGTGCCCGTATCGAACGAGAGCATGAATGCCGAGACATCGCGCCGTTGTTGATCACCCGCAGCGCCGGTGGCAAAGTTGAACACCGCGAGCTTGAAGAAATCAAACAGCGTTGGAGTCGCGCCATCGTGCGTGTAGCCGAATCCACGATTGTTAGTCGCGCTCGATGACGAGTCGTATCCCGTCTTCTCCAACATGTTGCGCAGCTGGGGAACCTTCATGCTCTGCGGTTCGGCGAGCAGATTGCCGCTGATGATGCTTCCGCTCCCGCCAGTAGGGAGCGTGTGGCAAGTGACGCACTGCACGAAGTCGAGGTTGCCCGAAGTGAACAGCGTCAAACCCGTCGTGGGATTTCCATTGCCCAGGCTGGTCTTGAGTGAGCCGTTGAGATTGCGATTGGGGTTTGGGGGAAACGAAATGGTCGCGAGGTAATTCTCGAAGCGCGCCATTTCCGTGGGTGTGAAATCAGTGTCAGCACCGAGCAGTGAAGTCGCCGCGTGCGCAAATTCGCCGAAGTCATTGCGATCGCCACGCCAGTGAAACGGCTCAGTTCCAGCGAGACCAATCAATGTTTGTGTCGCCATCGCACCCTTCATCGGATGCCAATTGCCGCACGCGCCGCCTTGACCGGGAAGGCCGAGATTGCACAACTCATTGAAGAGTTTCACGCTGCCCGATGGATCACCAAGGTCCCACGAGAGTTGATCCATGCGCGCATCGATGTGACAACTGGCACAGGACGCTTGACCTAACCCCGAGGCGATGTGGGTATCGAACAACAAGGGACGACCGTTGCGCACGACAGTTGGTGTTGGATCAAAGAACGCGATCTCCGCGAGTTGAGTCATCGATGATTCGGCCACGATAGAGATCGATGCACCGAAGCGATTGAGCGTGAACAACTTTCCGTGCGCCGAATCAAGCACGATTCCAGTGGGTCCTTCACCAACCGAGCACAGTCCAAGTCGCGCTCCGTTGCTCAGTGAGAACGACACGATATTGGAAGAGCCAAGTCCAGTCGCGTACGCGCGTGTGCCATCAGCACTGCTCACCACTCCGCGTGGATCACCGACTGCGAGCATGCGTTGCATCAGAGGAATGCTCGACGTCGTGTACGTGAGGTGGGGGTTGAGATCGCTGCGTGATGAAACGAGCGTGCCGCCCGCGGGAAGAATCGCCGCCTCACTGCGCACGAAGATTCCCTTCACATTGGGCTCAAAACGCAGCTCATTCTTCGCTTCGGTACCGACGCTGATCACGCGACCATCGGGCGTCATCGCGATGCCCGTTGGTGTAGTCATCAGTCCTTTGGCGTAGGTCACTGCAAGCGAGGTGGCGTTGATGACGGCCATGTCGTTTCCGTTGACATTCCACGTCACCGCGGCCGACCAGTTCGCGTTGTTGGAATCGCGCCACACGCCCGCGCTGTCTTTGCGCACGATGAGTCCTGCACGCGGCGCAGTGGGATTTCCTGCGGCAATCGGCGGCGAAAAGCCAGTACCCGCGTTTGGCGGCGGATTGGGATCACCGGCGTATGGGTTCACCGACGATGAAACAACGATCTCGGGAATGATGGTGGTGTCGTTGCCGCACTCAGCAATCGCCGCGTACACGCGCGTGCCATCGGTGGCGAGTGCGCGCGGATCTTCGCCGCTCAAACTGATCAGCGTGGGCGCGGTCGCGAGTGCGTTGGGGTTGTAGACCTCGATGCGATTGAGTTGCGAAACGCTGACAAACGCGCGTTCACGCGGACCCGCGAAGACCACATCGCATGGCTCGTCGCCGGTCAGAATCGTCGCGCGCACCGACATCGTGCTGAGATTGATGATGCTGACCGAATCGGAAACGTGATTGACGACCCAGATCTCGTTGTTGTTGCGCGCTCGAACGGAAACAGGTTCGAGTCCCACCACAATCGAACCCGCGTGTTGCAAGTACGGCGCGCTGCTGAGCACGTCGAACACTTCAAGGCGCGCATCGACGGTGTTGACTGCGAGTAGTCGCGCTCCATCTGGAGTCATTTCCAGCGGATGAATATGCGGGCTCTCGAAGTGAACGAAGTTTTGCGCCAAGGCAGGGGCGGCGACGGTGGCGAAGATTCCGCTTGCAAGCGCCCAAATGATCGGCGCCTCCGACAACGGGGTTCGGACGTTTGCGACTGGTTTCATACGGTGATCCTCGTGCACAACTGTTGGAGTGGAAGGCCCCCGTCGCAAGCAACCCTACTTCACGCCATCGCGCGTCGCAACAGAATTTTTGAGAACGAGTGCAATTCGCTCAGGCAAAGAGATCACTGACCACGCGTCCCTTGACATCGGTGAGTCGATGATCGCGGCCGCCGTGGCGATAGATGAGGCGCTCATGATCGATGCCCATCAACGCCAAAATCGTGGCATGAAGGTCGGGCACATCGACCTTGTTGACTGTGGCGTAATAGCCGTAATCATCGGTTTCACCGTAGGAAAAGCCTGCTTTCACGCCGCCGCCAGCCATGAACATGGTGAAGCCGTGCGGATTGTGATCGCGGCCATCTTCGCCATCTTGGGCAGTAGGGGTGCGGCCGAATTCGCCGCCCCACAAGACCAGCGTGTCTTCCAACATGCCATGCGCCTTGAGGTCTTGCAGCAATCCTGCGATGGGCTTGTCGACTTCAGCGGCGTTACTCGTGTGTTCGGCGCGCAAGTTGCCATGCTGATCCCACTTGTAACTGTGGGTGACTTGCACGAAGCGGACACCCGCTTGCGCGAAGCGTCGCGCGAGCAAGCACTGTCGGCCGAAATTTTCGGTCTTCTTCTCGTCGATGCCATAGAGCTGCTTCGTCGCGTCGCTCTCGCCTTGCAGGTCCATCACCGCCGGCGCAGTGGCTTGCATGCGAAACGCCAATTCAAAACTGGCGATGCGTCCTTCGAGCGCGCTGTCACTGCCCTGCGCATTCTGGTGCTGCGCGTTGAGCTTCTGCAAGAAGTCCAACTCCTTGCGTTGCAACTCGCGCGGAAGTCCCGCAGTCATGTGTTCAAACTGCGCGCTCGATGCAGGAACTCCAGCATGACCGATAGGAGTTCCATGGGTCCACGCAGGCAAAAACCCGCTGGAAAAGTTGTTCACTCCGCCATGACCGAGGGTGGGGCAAATGGTGATGAACGCGGGGAGATTGTCGTTCTCTGTGCCGAGTCCGTAGGAAACCCACGAGCCCATCGAAGGACGAATGAAGGTGTCGCTGCCGGTATGAATCTTGAGCAGCGCGCCGCCGTGTGCGGGATTTGATCCATGCAAACTCTTCACAAAGCAGAGGTCGTCGACCATGCGCGCAACATTGGGAAAGAGATCGCTGACCCACGCGCCCGACTGTCCGTACTGACGAAACTTCCACGGACTCGCGAGCAAACTTCCAGTCTTGGCGAATTGCACGCGCGGCTTCGCGAACGGAAGCGGCTTGCCATGATCGCGTGTAAGCAGGGGCTTGTAATCAAAGGTGTCGACTTGCGATGGACCGCCGTGCATGAAGAGAAAGATCACTCGCTTCGCGCGCGGAAGATAGTGGGGCAAACCTAGCTTGCCACCATCCGCACCAGCAGTCACGTCACGACTCACGCCATCAGCAATACCCGTACGCGCGAGCAGTCCCGCAAGCGCGATCGATCCGAAGCCCGCCGCGAGATCGACCAGCGCGGCGCGACGAGTGAGTGGTGTGTGGCGGTTGTTGCAGAGCACAAATTTCTTTCAGCAGGGGAATTGATTGATGCGGCGGCCGACCGGCCGTGCGCCTCGCTTACTCCATGGTGACGAACTCGTTGGTCGAAAGCAATGCATGACAGAGACGGACCAGCGCGTCTTGGTTGGACAATCCGTCGCGCGCGAGATCCGCAAGAAAGGCCCGCGAATCATCGTGTTCGCGTAGATCAGGATCGCGCGCGAGCGTGAGTCGAAATGCATCGCGCACATGCGCATCACTATCTGCACTGCGCGCGACCATCGTTTGCACGAGACGCTTCGCGGCCTCCTCAACGAACGGAGCGTTCATAAAGAAGAGCGCTTGCGGCGCGACCACCGTGCGCGGACGACAGTCCACCGGCGCACTGGCATCGGGATAATCAAACGCGGTAAACAGACCGAACATCGCGTTGCGAATCACCGGGAGATAGACGGCTCGACGCAAGCTGTCGTAGCGCGCTGAGTTTCCCGATTGATCATTGGTGACGTATTCGTGATCGCCACTGCTCAGCAACGTGCCGCCGATCGAAACATCGAGCGCACCCGATGTAGAAAGCACCGAGTCGCGAATGATTTCCGCTTCGACACGTCGTCGAGGGAATCGCGAGAGCAAACGATTGTCCGGATCTGTCGTGGGCAACGCGACCAGCGTCGAGCTTGATTGTTGGTACGTCGCGCTATTCATGATGAAGCGGTGCATCGCCTTCATGCTCCAACCGTCGAGCGTGAATTGTCGCGCGAGAAAGTCGAGCAACTCGGGATGGCTCGGCTTGCTCCCGAGAATGCCGAAATTGCTGGGAGTATCGACAATTCCCGTGCCGAAATGCCACGTCCACAGGCGATTGACCGCGACGCGCGCGGTGAGCGGATTGTCGGCGTTGGCCATCCAACGCGCGAGTTCCAATCGACCACTGGCATCGGCGGGAAACGTTGGTCCGGCGAGCGAGCGCTCAAACATCGCGGGAACGGCGCGAGCGATGACCTCACCCACGGGCGACATGTGATCACCGCGATCATGAATCGCGGTCTCGTCGACTTTGCTTTCTTTCACCACCAACGCGCGCGCGGGTTCGGGAGGCCGCGTGCTTTCGTGCTGTTCTCGGGTTGCGAAAGCGAGAGCGAGCGCGTCGCGTTGCGCAAGCGGTTGTTTCACTTCGTGTGATGCGGTGACGACGATGTTGTGTCCAAAGCGCGCTTGCGAATCCGCGAGCGCATTCGTCAGTCGCGCCAGGGCTCGCGGCTTTTCAGCCAGTCGTAGCTCTTTGCGCGCGTCGTCACGCGTCTGATCAAGTTTCTTCGCGTGCGCGCGCCATGATTCGAGTCGCGAGATTTCGGCGAGTGTCGCCAACGGTCGCTGCGCCACATGACCAACCGTGGCAATGTCGTCAAACGTCGAAACACTGCGAAACACGCCGGAAATCGCGAAATAATCAGCGTGCGAGATGGGATCGAATTTGTGATCGTGGCAACGCGCGCAAGCAATCGTCTGTCCTAAGAAGGCTTTGGTGACGACATCGATTTGCTCGTCAATGACATCGACGCGCTCTTTCTCCTTGTCAGGCTCCGCGAGCATCTTGGGGCCGAGCGCGAGAAACCCGAGTGCAGCGATGCGGTCGCGCGTGCGCACATCGTCCTCCGCAGTCGGATTGGCAACTTCGCCGAGGAGGTCGCCAGCGATTTGTTCCACCAGAAACTCGTTGAAGGGAAGATCGCGATTGAACGCGCCGATCACATAGTCGCGGTAGTGAAACGCGTTGGCGTACGCGATGTTTTCATCAACGCCGTTGGAGTCGGCGTAGCGCGCGACATCGAGCCAATGCCGTCCCCAACGTTGGCCATACATCGGCGAGTCCAACAGAAGATCGATGCGACGCGCGTATGCGCCCTCCGTGTGATCTTCAAGAAACGAGTTGACTTGTTCGACTGTCGGCGGAACACCAACGAGATCGAGATACGCGCGGCGCAAGAGCGTGCGTCGATCTGCAGTCGGCGCGGGTTGCAATCCATCGCGTTGCAATCGTGCCAACACAAACAGGTCGATCTCATTGCGCGGCCACGAAGTCGCGCCATCAGTGGAGGTGCTTGCGACTGATGGTGGCGCAATCGTCGCGGGCAGCGGTTGATACGCCCAGTGCGATGAACCGCGCGCGGTTTTTTCTGGCAATGGTCTTGCGGCGTATGGCTCGCGTGGAATCGCGGTGATGGCGGGCTGGTTTACCACCATCGCTCCATTCACCGATGGCACTGCTGCTCTCATCGACGCGGCGTGACCGTCGAGCATCGTGAGTAACGCGATGCTCATGACTGCGAGCGAAACGGCGGCGACGCGCGTCGAACGCTTCGAGTCGATCGGTGGCAGTGCATTGATCTCCGTCATCAAAACCTATTATCAACGCGATGCTCGTCGATGCAAGCGCATCGGTGGGTATCTTGAGTGAATGAAGCGATATTCACGCGCAGTCGTCGGGCAACTTGCACTGACTATTGCAGTGTTGGTGACGAGAACCACGCTCGCGACGCCGCCGATTTCTGCAGCATCAGAAGCGCCGCCGAATCTCGTCGTGATCAATTGCGATGACATGGGTTGGGGCGATGTTCCCGGCTTCGCGCTCGAAGGAACGACGCCTCCCACGTACACGACACAGATGCCGAATCTTGCGCAATTGGCGCTGCAGGGCGCGCGTTTCACCAACTTCTACACCGCACAGCCAGTGTGCAGTGCCTCGCGCGCCGCGCTCTTGACTGGTTGCTATCCCAATCGCATCGGTATCAGCGGCGCACTGTTTCCTGATGCGAAGATTGGCATCGCAGCGCAAGAGCGCACGCTCGGCGAGATGTTGCACACGCAAGGTTACGCGACATGCATCGCAGGAAAGTGGCACCTTGGTCACTTGCCCGAGTTCAATCCGACCAAGCATGGGTTCGATGAGTTCTTGGGCATTCCCTATTCAAACGACATGTGGCCGTTGCGTCACGGCGCGCAAGCGATCGACAATTCGTTTCCTGCGTTGCCTCTCTACGACGGCGCGACGATCGTGGAACGCGTGGAGACGATGGAAGCGCAAGGCGCGCTGACGCGTCGACTCACGGGGCGCATCAATGACTTCATCGCGCGCGCTTCGGCACGAAAACAGCCATTTTTCGCATACTTGGCCCATCCTCAGCCCCATGCACCGATCGCCGCGGGGAGCAGCTTCACGCCGCAAACAAGAGCCGAACTCTACGCCGCAGTGATGCGCGAGATCGATTGGTCGGTTGGCGAAGTGATGCGCACGCTCGAGCAACATGGAGTCGCGAGCAACACCATCGTGATGTTCACCAGCGACAACGGTCCATGGCTCGCACTAGGAAGTGACGCGGGCTCGACCGGCGGATTGCGCGAAGGGAAAGGCACATGCTTCGAAGGTGGCGTGCGCGTCCCTTGCATCATGCGTTGGCCTGGCCACATTCCAGCGGGTGGCGTGAGCAGTGTTCCGTGGATGACCATCGATCTCTTCGCGTCCATGCAAGCGATTGTGCACGCGACTGCGCCAAGCGAGAGTTGTCCTATCGACGGCAAGGACGCACGCGCGGTGTGGAGTTGTCGCGGCGATGCTCAACCTTCGCACGAAGCGTTTTACTTTTACTACCACGCCAATCATCTCGAAGCGGTGCGCATGGGTGCATGGAAACTGAGCTTGCCCCGTCGCTCGCGTACGCTCGATGGCAAGCCTGGCGGAGCCGCAGGATTGAGCGCGCCATACGTTGAACACGAGACTCCACTCGCGTTGTTTGATCTCGAGCATGACCCCGCCGAGACGCATGATCTCGCGGCGAGTCGCCCTGAGATCGTGGCCGCAATCATGGTTCACGTGGAAGCCGCGCGCGCGGATCTTGGCGACGCGCTAACCAAACGCAAGGGCGCCAATCGGCGCGAGGTGGGGCGCGCCACACCGATCGTGTCTCCAGGCGCGAAGTGACGCGTGAAACTTCTATTGGGCGAAGACTTCCGTGGAAATTGCGGCTGAGGTCCGAGACCAAAAATCGCTTTATTTCTCGGGGTTTCTGCATAAAAATTACGAGGCACGCCAGCGCCGCCGTGGGGTAGAGATCGTGCGCCAAAGGATTGATTTTTCACGAAAACGCCGCTGAGCGCTTCGCTTGATAGCGCGCCTTCGCGCCCTTGCCACGAGGCTGAAGTTCGCGAAGACGACGCACTTGCAGTAACGCTTCGTCTGAGGCGTGGTCCCGACAAACATTCAACCAAAGAAGATAAGGCATGACAGAAACTGCATCAGGATCGTCCCCGCGACGATCACTGCGTGACTTGTGGCACAGTCCGATTCCATGCAGCAAGCCGTCACTGCGACCGCGGCAGTCAGGAAATGTTTTCCGAGTGCGTTAATCTCGCAAGTGCGACTCGCCTGACCGCAATCTAGGTGTACCTTTGATGCATGCTCATTTCGATTCCTTGCGTGTTGATGGCGCTGCTGGCCGCTCCTGAAATCAAGCCGACGTTGATCGCGCCGCGCGCAGAGCGTGCGGAAGTCGCCGCGCTGCCGACCGAATGGTTTGTCGGGCACGATCGCGGATTCGAAATCGCTGCATCGCTCCACAGTGCGTTGCTTGCGCATGAGACAGAGCGCGCGCGTGTGCAAATTTCGGTGGCCGATCTTGGCCTCGTGACCCTGTCACTCCATCGTGTTCGCGCGGTGACGAGTGACGCGCGCGTGGAGAGTGGTGTTTCGAAACGCGCGCTCTCGGCGACGCTCACCAATGCGCTGCATGGCGTTGTTCACTTCGAAGGCTCTGTCGAAGGCGTCGACCACTCGAGCGTGTACTTGGGCATTGGTACGACTGGTGTCAACGCGATCATCGATCTCGGCGAAGGCCGCGGTCTCTTCACGATGCGCCGCATCAACAACGAGTCGTCAGGATTGTGCGCGGGGCTCTGCGAATTCGTGCGCAGCAGCGGCACCAGCGCGCCTGATGTTCCTTCGTGTGGCGGCGCACATGTGCATGACAACAATGAGAGCGGCGGCGTCGCAGGATTTGGCAGTGTTCCTCCGGGCGCGCGCCGCGTGGTCGAGCTCGCCATCGACACCGACTACGACTACTACAACATCTTCCACGATTCCGTCAGCGCGACTGAGTATCTCAGCACGCTCGTCGGCGCTGTGAGCGCGATCTATCGCCGTGATTGCGATGCGTCGATTCGCGTCTCCTACGTTCGATTGCAAACCGACGCGGCGGATCTCTTCAACGACTCTGATCCGCTCGGTCCCTTTCGCGACTACTGGAATGAGAACGGCACAGGAGTGCAACGCGATCTCTTCACGTTCCTCAGCGGCCGCCGCAATTTGCCGTACGGCGGCGTGGCGTGGCTCAACGCCGCGTGCATGGATTACGGCTACTCCGTGAACGGGTACATGGTCGGAACATTTGCCGATGCGATCGTCACCAACCCCGGCAACTGGGATGTCAATGTGCTCGCGCATGAACTCGGGCACAACCTCGGCACCTATCACACACATGACTATGGCCTCGACGCATGCGCGAGTGGAACGATCGAGCGTGGCACCATCATGAGCTACTGCCATGTGGTGCAAGGCGCGAGCTCTAACATCGACTTGCGATTCCACAGCGTTACCGCGGCGAACATCGAGAATTTTTTGGTGAACGCGCCGTGCCTCGCCACCGATTGCGATGACGACGGAGTCGCGGATGCCGAGGAAATCGCGGGAAACAGCGCACTCGACGGCAACAGCGATGGCATTCTTGATGCATGCCAAGACTGCAACAGCAACGGAGTGACCGACCCCGTAGAGATCGCGCTCGGGCTGCTCGTTGACTTGGACAATGATCTTCATCCTGATGTATGCGAAGCCGATTGCAACGCGAACGGTTCGCCAGACTCATTGGAGATCGCACTCGATGCGACCATCGACCACAACGGCGACTTCGTATTAGATGCGTGCGAAGTTGATTGCGATGGCAATGGCATCGCGGATTCCGTAGACATTCGTGCAGACATGAACCGTGACATCTCGCGCGATGGCCGCCTCGATGCATGCGAGTCATGCACGGGAAGTGGCGTCACTGATTTCGTCGCCTTGCAAGGTTCGCGCTCGCGTTGGGTGGCCAGCGCTGGCGACTCGATGTTGCGTGAACTCGATCCGCGTTCGGGTGTCGTTCGTCGCACCGTCGCGTGCGGGCTCGCGCCTGCGAGCGATTTGGCGATCGGTGGCGATGGTCGTCTCTACGCCTCCGTGGGCACGCGCATCTACGCGCTTCATCGTGTGAATGATGTTTCGGCGAGTGTGTGGTCGGTGGAACTTCCTGCAGCGGCGAGTGCGATCGCGCTCGCGCCAAGTGGTCAACTCGCGGTGTTGCTCACTGATGGCCGAGTGCTGCTTCTCGCCGCAAACGGCACGATTTCTGCGACTTTCGTGGCGACTGGCCTGAGCAGCGACGCGCGCGATCTCGTGTTTCGCACGCTCACTGATGGCACGCGCGATGCGTTGGTTTCGTATTCGGGCGGAGTGATCAGTCGTCATGCGTGGCCAGTGAACAGCGCGAGCGTATTGGTGGACGCGACGGCCGCAGCACCGCAGTTTCGCGGCATGTTTGCGCAGAGCGATGGCTCGTTCCTCGTGGGCAGCGCAACCGAGCAAGGCATCCTGCGCTACAGCGCCGCTGGTGTTGCGCTGGGCGTGTGGGACGTGGAGAACGGCGCGATGCTGACGTCGCCACACTCGATGTGCGCTTCGGGAGATGGTCGCGCAGTGTTGGCCTCAAGCGCCAACAGCAGCTCGACCGTGAACGGCTACAACCTCGGCACGGGATACACCGAACGCACCTATCGCATTTATCCCAGTGATGCGCCCAGCGCGACCGCCATCGTGATCGCACCACCGAGCGCGAGCGACAGCAATGGCAACCTCATTCCTGATGTGTGTGAAGTTCAGATGGGTGACATCAACGGCGACGGCGTGGTCAACGGCGCCGATCTTGCGGCGTTGCTCAACGCGTGGGGAAGTTGCAGCGGTTGCGCTGCTGACCTCAACGGCGACAGCATCGTCGGTGGAGCGGACTTGGCACTGCTCTTGAATGCATGGAGTTGACTGATTCTCGAATTGCGCTGAATCCCCGCGAATTGACGTGATCTTCATCGGTTGCGCAACACGACTCATGTGCGAGTGTGTGCACAAGGACGCACAGACTCGCGCGCAATCGCGAGCACGCATGACGCGGTAGAATCTCCCCTCGATGTCTATTGGTCGTCAAACTTTGCACGGCGTGAGTTGGCAGCTGCTGGCGCGAGGGACCGATCGCGGATTGCGTTTTGCGTCGAGCCTTGTGCTTACACGGATGCTCGCGCCCGAAGCGTTCGGACAAATCGCCGCCACCATGATCGTGATTGGTTTCATCGAGTCGTTCTCGTTCGTCGGCATCGAGCAAGCGTTAATTCAATCCAAGCGCGGTGACGAACCCCGATTTCTCGGGAGCGCCTTCAAGATCACCGTCGTGCGCGGTGCGGTGATCGCGATGGTGGTGTTTCTGGTCGCGCCGATCGTGGCGTGGTATTTCGAGGACCCCGCACTTTCCAACATGGTGCGCGTCGTGTCGATCGCCTCACTCATGCGCGGCTTCGAGAATCCGTGGATCGCGTCCGCTCGCCGCGCGCTGCGTTTCAAGGCTGGTGCGGTCACGATCATGGTGGGAGCCGCGGCGCAAGTGAGTTGCGCGATTGCCGGTGCATGGTTTGGACTCGGAGCGACGGCGCTCGCGCTCGCATTTGTCGCCAGCGCTGCGGCAACGAGTCTCGCCGGTTGGATCCTCATTGCGCAGCGACTTGATTTCACTCGCGATGAGCCGGCACTGGCCGAATTGCGCGGGTTTGCTGCCAAAGCGGCCGGTGTGCCATTCTTGATCACGCTGAGCAGGCAGGTGCCAGCATTGGTGCTCGGTCGCATCTCTGGACTGGGGGTGCTGGGTGTTTACGGGTTGGCGAATCAGTTGTCTTCACTGCCCAACGAAATCGCGTTGCCCGTGTTGGGCACCGTGCTCACGCCGGCATACGCGCAGATTCGTGAAGACGTACCACGCTTGCGCGCCGCGTGGTTGCGCAGCCTCGGCGGCGTGGCGGCGCTCATCATGCCTATCACTGCGGCAGTGATTGTGCTCGACGACGCGTTGCCCACCATGCTCTACGGACCGCGCTACGCCGGCGCGCCGGGACTGATGTCGTTACTCGCGTTGACCGCCGCGATCTCGTCCATCACCGCATGTTGCGGAGCAATCTTCTGGGCGATTGGTCGTCCGCACATCGATCGCGTTTCGTTGCTCTGGCGCCTAGGAATCATGGTGACGCTGGGCACGCTTGGTGCGCAGATGGGTGGGGTGATTTGGTTCGCGGCGGCCGTCGCGCTCGCGATGTTGTCCTCGCTGATCTATTGCCTTCCTCATGCGCGAGTAGCGACCGAATCCTCGTGGCGAGAAATCGCGCGCGCGCTTTTGCCCGCGGCCATCATTGGCAGCGCATCGCTTGTGATTGCTTCTTTGGTGCAGTGGTCGATGCGCCACTATTACCCCGAGCGTTCGACGACGAGCCTCACCATTGAAGTGTTGCTCATGATGTTGCTTGCGCTGGTTGCGATGTCCATCATTGGCCTACGACTCGTGAGGAAGAAACGTGGGTGACGAGCCGGCCATCGCAGCGAGATCAACATCGAGTCGATCACCCGTTCAAACATCGTTGACGCGGGTGTTTGTTTTCGCGGCTGTGATCAGCGTGATCGTTGTCGTGACTCATCTGACGCTTGATGTTCCAGTGGCCCGAATCGCGTGGGCATACAACCCGGCACAGTTCATGATTCTGCGGCTTATCACCGAAACCGGTGAAGGGCAGTGGTGGCTCGGTTCCGCAGCAATTGTTTTTGTGATCGCTGCACTCATGCGCCGACATAACCTCGCGCGCTGGGCGGCGTTGATGCTCATCGCCGTGGGTACAAGCGGAGTCCTGGCCAACGTGATCAAGGTTTTAGTCGGGAAAACGCGGCCAGCGCTGTTCTTCGAGACAGAGCGATTCGGCTTTGAGCCGTGGTCGTTCACTCATCATTACAACAGTTTTCCCAGCGGCCACGCCACCACATTCGGTGCGGGGGCGATGGTGCTCGCGCTGGCGTTTCCTCGCGCGCGCTTGTTGTTTTTCGCAGTTGGCCTCGTCGGCGCACTCACGCGCTGTGCCCTTCTTGCGCATTACTTGAGCGACGTCCTTGCCGGGTTGGCGCTGGGTGGGTCTTTCGGTTGCGCTTCGATACACGTGTGGCGGCGATACTTCGCGGCGAGCGCGCCCATCGCGTTTGCCCGCGTCGCGCGCATTGAGACGGCTGCGCGCGATCACACCGTCACGACGCAGTGATACGCGCGCCGCACTCACCAGGCTCAAACAGATGCACATGCGCGGTATCGACGAGAACTCGAACCTCGTCACCTTCACGCATGTGCTCGGCTTCATCGGCGTTCACGCGCGCGACGAGTCGGGTCTGTCCGCCGTTCATCGCGCTCTCTCTTGCGACTTCCATCGCGATGTCGGTACGGTCGCCGAGTCGTTCGACTGCGACGACACGCGCGTTGATCTTTGCACCAGCGGACACAGAGTGTGCACCGTCGTGCGCGGTCGCGCGCTCGATGCGAGCGCGATCGGGTCGAAATCCCAGCGCGCATGGTTTCGATTGATTGATCAACGAGGGCCAACGCGCGGGGAGCGGAAGTGACACGCCGTGAGACTCAAATGTCCCGTGCGCGAAATGGCCATCGATGAGATTCATCGGCGGCGTGCCAATGAAGGCCGCGACGAAGCGATTTGCAGGGGTTTCATAGGCAATCTGCGCGGTTGAGTTCTGCTGCACGCGCCCTTGATGCATCACCACCAGTCGGTCCGCGAGCGTCATCGCCTCTTCCTGATCATGAGTGACGTAGACGATGGTGGCGCTCAGGCGTCGATGAAGCAGACGCAATTGCGTGCGTGTTTCGAGGCGCAGGCGTGCATCGAGATTCGAGAGTGGCTCGTCGAACAAGAACACCTTGGGGTTGCGCGCGATGGCACGCCCGACGGCGACGCGTTGTCGTTGTCCACCCGAGAGTTCGCGCGGATAGCGCGTCAGCAGTTCATCGAGGCCTAACGTGGACGATACCTCGCGCACGCGTTGCGCGATGTGCGCACTCTCGCGCCCGCGGGCGTCGCGTTGACCAGTGAGCATCGCGCGCAAGGGATTGCCGTGCGCGCGTCGCTGCTCCAAACCAAACGCAACGTTCTGTGCCACGGTCAAGTGTGGATAGAGCGCGTAGTTCTGAAAGACGAACGCGATGTCGCGGTCTTTCGCAGGAAGATCATTCACGCGCGCGCCATCGATCTCGAGAACACCGTCGGTGATCTCTTCAAGACCCGCGATCATGCGCAGCGTCGTGCTCTTGCCGCAACCGGAGGGACCAACGAGTACGCAGAATTCGCCATGGTTAATGGCGAGGTCGATCGCATCAACGGCGCGCACGCCACCGTCGTACATCTTGCTGACTTGAGCGAGTGTGACTGTTGCCATAAGTAATCTCCGTCTGTCGATCGCATGCTTTGAGCATGAGTCTGACCATCAACCCGTGATCAAGCCGTGATCAAACCCTGATCAAACCCTGCTTAACCCTTGACCGCTCCGCTCGCGAGCCCTTCGACAAATGCCTTCTGCGCCGCGATAAACAGCACAATGCAAGGAATCATGGTGAGCACCGAAAGCGCCATGAGCAGATGCACATCTTCCAATCCGCCGTATTGATTCTTGAAGCCGTTGAGCGCGACTGCGAGCGTTGCTTGCTCATCCGAGTGGAGATAGATCAGCGGCGCGAGAAAATCATTCCACGTTCCGATGAAAGTGAAGACCGCGCAAATCGCGGTGACGGGACGACAGAGCGGAAGAATGATGCGCCACCAAATCGCGAGGTGACCGAGACCATCGATGCGCGCCGCTTCCACCAGCGACTCAGGGATCTGCGCGATGAACTGTCGATACATGAAGATGAAAAACGCGTTGCCAAAAAACGCTGGCACGACCAAGGGCAAGATGGTGTCGATCCATCCGAACTCGCGGAACAACAAGAAGAGCGGAATCATCGTCACCTGACCGGGCAACATCATGGTCGCGAGCATGACCAGAAACATCGCGCGACTTCCACGAAAGCGCAGTCGTGCTAACGCGTATCCCACAAGACTCGAAGAGAGCACCGTTGCGAGCACAACCACCACAGTGATGACGATCGAGTTGGAGAGCGCGTCGACGAAACCCATCCACGGCGTGCTGCCGGTTTCGCGAATCGCCTGAGCGTAGTTGGCCACTTGTGGGTTGGGCGGATAGAGCGCGATGCCCGCGCTGCCGGTGATGGCAGCCTCGGCGCGCTGCGGAGTCTCGAGGCTCACCACCGTCATCCACCACAGCGGAAATACAAACATCACCGTGCCCACAATGAGCACGAACCACAAGATCGAATCAGCGAGCAATCGTCGTTTCATGCTATTTTCGCAGCGATTCGTAATAGACCATGCGTGCACTGCTGCGCAGGATCAACGCGGTGAACACCAACACAACCACGAGCAGAATCCACGCCATCGCACTGGCGTAGCCCATGTCGTAGAGCTCGAACGCTTTGTTAAAGAGGTAGAGCACGTAGAAGCGCGTGAGATCGCCCGGCTCGCCGCCGGTCATCACAAATGCTTGCGTGAAGACTTGGAAGCTGGCGATGACTGCCATGATCAGGTTGAACAGAATCACCGGCGAGAGCATGGGCAGAGTGATGGTGCGAAAGCGTCGCCATGAATTCGCGCCATCGATGTGCGCGGCTTCGTACAACTCGCGCGGGATCTGCTGCAAGCCCGCGAGATAAATCATCATCGATCCGCCCACCAGCCAACAACTCATGATCGCAAACGCAGGTGGACCAAACAGCGCGGCATCTTTGCCAAACCACTCGGGGCCAGGGATGCCCACACTTTCGAGCACGCGATTGATCAGACCGCCTTGCGAGTCAAAGATCCATCGCCACAAAATCGAAACGCCCACGCCCGCAAGCACGCTCGGGAGATACCACGCGGCGCGAAAGAGTGCGATGCCGCGAACTTTCTGAGTCATGACGATTGCAGCGCCCAACGCCAACACTTGTCCCAGCGGAACCGCAAGCAACGCGTAGTACGCAGTCACCTTTGCGGCGGTGTGAAATCGCGCGTCGCGCCACAGCAACTGCGCGTAGTTGTCCACGCCCACCCAATCAGCACTCGAGAGCGGGCCGTTTCCGCGCCAGTTGGTGAGCGAGAGCACGAAGGACATCGCGATCGGAAACGCCATGAAAACCAGGAATCCCAGCAACCACGGCGATGCGAGGAGAAATCCCGCGCGTTCTTCGGCGCGCGCATTGCGACTGCTCGACCCGCGCCACCACAACCACGCCGCGCCCGCGATGATCAACCCCAACAACGACAACGCGCCCGCGCTCAACATGTTCCATGGCACGCGCGGAGGATTCACTCCACCGGGAACAAATTGCACATGCGTGTTCCAGCTCGATTGAAACTGCGCAATCGCTTGGGTCATCGTCAGGTCGCCAGACTTGAGTCCTTGATCCATGGTGGATCCAAGAATGCGCTCAAACGTCGCGTCGGCAGGCCATCCGATCACCGTCGCGTCAGGGATCGCATCGAGGTAGCCCTGATTGTTCGCCGGCGGCAACGATGCGTCGAGAAACGCAGGACTCTCTGCGATGGACTTCATGGTGGGGATGGCGAGGCCCAGCCGCGCGTTCGCCGATTGACTGCGTGCGTCAGTGAGCCACTTCACTAACTTCCATGATTCCTCGGGGTGACGCGTGTTCTTATCGATGGACCAACTCACAGTGAGCACGCAATTCGCGCGCGTGCTGCCGCGCGGAAGTGGCACGAAATCCCAGTCAAAACCACCATTTTCCGAAGATGGAATGTTGCGGTAACTCGGCACCACCCATCGTCCAAACGGTCCCGCCATCGCGACCTTGCCCCCGAGGAACACGCTCGCGCCCGTGGCAATCTTGCTCTTGCCGCTGGTGAGCGTGTTGACTTCATCGTGACGCCACGCACGCAGTGTTTCCAGTGCGGCGATCGTCGCAGGCTCTTGCACGCGAATGGATTCGAGATCGTCGCTGATGACTTCGCACCCGTGCGTGCGCAAATACGTGCGCACCATCACGGGCCATGTCACGAACTCGCTGCCGGTGATTCCCGGCAACGCGGCCAACGTGCGTGCGGCGGCGATGTACTCATCCCACGTCCACTCGCTCGTAGGAAAGGGAACGCCCGCAGCGCGAAAGAGATCCTTGTTGCAGTAGAAGCCGACGGTGGTGAAGTCTTTGGGAATGCCGTACAGCGTTCCCTGCCCAACGCGATGACCGTCGAAACGAAACGCATCGACGGTCTGCGGATAGAACGCATCGAGGTCGAGTGCATCGCTCAAACCGCTGGTTTTCTCGCGCGAAACGAACTTGTCGAGTGGCAGCAGCAGATCCAACTTCGCGAAGTTTGCCAGTCCCTCGTAGCCGACATAGAACACGTCAGGCGCGTCTCCTGCAGCCATCATCGTTTGCAACTTGGTGTAGAAACTGCCCGCGTCGCCAGGGTTGAGACGCTTGACGCGCACTCCGGGATTCGCCGCTTCGAACGCATGAAGCGAATCTTCGACGATGCGATCTTCTTCTTGTCCGCCTTCGCCCGACCAGTGCATCACGGTGAGTTCGATTTCGCCCGTGTTGAGTTTTGCAGCGGTGATGCCGCGATAGGCAACTCGGGTAAACGCCGCGACCACCAACAACGAGGCGATGACGACCAGCATCAGACGCGTCATGCGACCAACCGTCCATCGCGTTGTAGATGCGCTTGAGATCATCGATGGCGAGTATAAATGAAGCGATGCGTTCAATCGTGATGCTCAGCGCGGCCGCAATGTTTCTTGTGCCCTCGTGCGCGAGTGAGTCGGTGACGCGCCCGCTTGATCGTGGCGCGGAGTCACTGATCGTCGCCCCGATGCTGCCTCGTTCCATCGAAGCGATTTCATCCAAGGCGGATCATTGGCAAGTGACGTTTTCCCTTGTTTTGTCGAGCAAAATTGCATCGCCGAGCCAAAGTACGACGGTGGGATTGGCGGGCTCGTTCAACGGATGGAACCCCGTCCTCACGCCGATGGTGCGCATGGGCGATGGCGTCTACCGCGTCACCCTCGAGTTGCCTGATGCAACACACTTGTACAAGTTTGTCGTCGATGGAAACGCGTGGCTGAATGACCCTGCAAACACGCGCGTCGAAGATGACGGGCAAGGCGGGGTCAATAGCGTTTTGACGCTAGATTCATCGACGCAAGACGCGAGTGAACCCTGTGCGCTTGGCGACGGAATGGTTGATGCCGCGGCGTGCGTGCATGATCCGCAACGAGCGATGTGGCTGCAGGGTGCTGTCGACAACAGCGGCAGCATGGCGACACGCGTGCGCTATCGCACGCGCATGGATGATGTGACCAGCGTGAGTCTCGACATCGACCACACCAAGGACGGCGCGTTGTCGATTCCGATGCAACGAGTCGCTCAGTTGATTCCGTTTGATTGGTGGGAAGCGACGGTTCCCGCGCTCACTGAGCCCGCGACGTATTCGTTCACCCTGCATGATGGCGACGCATCGTGGCGCGACGCGCAGGAATTTGCGCTTTCCCCGCAGGAAATGATGGGTTTGCGCACTCCTGAGTGGACCAAGCACGCAGTCTGGTACCAGATCATGCTCGATCGATTTCGCAACGGAGACGCGAGCAATGATCCCGACCCGACGCGGCCGTGGCGCAGCGATTGGTTGATGCCCAGCGCATGGGAAGGACGCGACGGTCAAACGATGTGGCAGTGGTTCGCGTTCACGCGTCAATACGGCGGCGACATCACTGGACTGCAAGCATCGATTCCATACTTGCGCGACCTCGGTGTGACTGCGGTGTACTTGAATCCCGTCTTCGAAGGCGCGAGTCACCACAAGTACGACGCGCGCAGTTTCGTGCACATCGACGACAACTTTGGAGTCAAAGGTGATTTCGAAATCGCGTCCGCGCAGGAAGATCTTGCGACGCCGAGCTCATGGACTTGGACCGCGAGTGATCGCGCATTCCTTGCGCTCATCGCCGAGTTTCACCAGCAGGGGATGAAGCTCATCATCGACGGCGTGTTCAATCATGTGGGTGATCAACACCTTGCCTTTCTCGATCTTCGTGCGCAGGGAAAGAGCTCGCGTTTCGCTTCGTGGTTTGCCGTGAAGTCGTTCGATCCTTTCGTCTATGACGGTTGGGCTGGATTTGGACAACTGCCCGTTTTCGCCAAGAATTCCAGTGGTTTTGCCAGTGACCAAGTGCGCGACCATCTCTTCGCGGTGACGCGTCGTTGGATGGATCCCAACGGTGATGGCGATCCATCGGATGGCGTCGATGGTTGGCGGCTCGATGTTCCCAACGAAATCCCCAAACCGTTTTGGCAGCAGTGGCGCACGCTGGTGAAGTCGATCAACCCCGACGCATTCATCAGCGGCGAAGTGTGGACGCGCGCCGATGAGTGGTTCGACGGAACAACCTTTGACGCGGTGATGAACTATCCCTTCGCGACCGCGGCGTTGGCATGGATTGGTAATCAGACGGACAAGATCACCGTGAGCGAGCTTGATCGCAGACTCGCGCTGTTGCGCTTGGCCTATCCCGCGCAAGCGAGTTACGCGTTGATGAACCTGCTCGACAGCCATGACACTGATCGCGTGGCCTCGATGCTCAAGAATCCTGATCGAGGCTACGACCAGAACAATCACGATCGCGACGGCTCGCGCTATGACGGAAGTAAGCCTGCAGCAGAAGACTTTCAACGGCAGCGATTGTTGGCGCTGTTGCAAATGACCTACATCGGCGCACCGATGATTTGGTACGGCGATGAAGCGGGCATGTGGGGCTCCGATGATCCGGTCTCTCGCAAGCCGATGCTGTGGCAAGATCTTGAGCCGTATGACAACCCACTTGATCGCGTCGATGCGTCGCACTTGGGGCAGTACCGCGCGATGATCGCGCTGCGCAGAGATCATCCCGCGTTGCAAGTGGGTTCATTTCGCAGCGTGGCCACACTCGATGCGCAGGACGTGTGGATCTTCGCGCGCGAGCACGGTGACCAACGCGTGCTGGTCCTGCTCAATGGCTCGGAGCAGACGCAACCCATCACCATCGACGCGCGCGAAGTGCAAGGGTGGAACTGGAACACTGCGTTTGTCAGCGGAAAGACGCAGGTTTCTGCGCCGAGCGATGCCACGCGCGCACCTCTCGTGGACGGTGTGCCGGTCATCGTCCCCGCGTTGGGCGCACGAGTTCTCGTGGGAACGCGGCGATAAACCTAGACGGGTAAACAAGGTATTTATACGTCTATGCAACAGCGTCCTCCGCATCCCTTGCTCACCACTCGACGCGCGGGTGTGCTCATGCACATCACGAGTTTGCCTGGCGCGCATGGCAGCGGCGACCTCGGCAGCAACGCACACGCGTTTGCGGATTGGCTTGCACGCGCAGGGATTTCCGTGTGGCAAATGCTTCCCATCGGTCCCACAGGATTTGGCGACAGTCCGTATTCATCGCCTTCGAGCTTTGCGATTGAGCCGACATTTCTCGCGCTGCAACCGTTGGTCAAGCAAGGTCTGTTGCGCGCGAGCGATCTGGTGGTGGCTCCGCGCCTGCGACGCGCGATGAGCGGAAACGCCTGCGATTTCCCTGCTTCGCGCGCATTTCGCATGGAGCGTTACGCCAAGGCTGCGCAAGTCTTCGCGCGCAAGGGAGGCTTTCGCAGCGCGCGCTATCGACAATTCGTGGCGCGCAATGCGTGGCTGACTTCGTGGTTAGATCATGGGCTTGATCATGAGCTTGATCATGGCGCGTCCGACGACAGCGCCGCGCGCGCGATGCATAGTTGGATTCAGTTTGAACTCGCGTCGCAGTGGGCGCAGCTGCGTGCGCATTGCCAATCGCGCGGGATTGCACTCGTAGGTGATGTGCCCATCTTCGTGACCGCAGACAGCGCCGACGCGCGCGCCAACGCTCCTTTGTTTCGTTTGCGTAAAGATGGCCAGCCCACAGTGCTGACTGGTGTGCCTCCGGACGATTTTTCGGCGGATGGACAACTGTGGGGACATCCGCATTACGCATGGGATGCGCACATCGCCAGCAAGTTTGCGTGGTGGACCGCGCGCATTGCTTGCGCGGCGGAACGTTTTGATCTCGTGCGCATCGATCACTTCATTGGATTGACGCAGGCGTATGAGATTCCCTTTGGCGCGTCTGATGCGCGCGTCGGTCGATGGCGCAAAGCGCCAGGGCGCGCGTTACTCACCGCGCTGGCGAAGAAGTTTCCATCGCTGCCGCTCATCGCTGAAGATCTTGGTGCGGTCACGCCCGCGGTCGCCGCGTTGCGTGATGACTTTGGACTTGCAGGTTTGCGCATCGTGCAAAATGCATTTTGGAGCGGGAAATCAAGCGATTTGCCGCACAATCACCCCACACGTTGCGTGGCCTACTCGGGCACGCACGACAATGAAACTTCAGTGCAGTGGTGGAGTGGTCGCGATGCCACGCAGCGCGCGCGGTTTCGCGCCTACGCCGGCCGCGGACCCATTCATGAAGTGATGAATCGCATCGTGCTCGCATCGCCCGCGATGATGGCCGTGCTTCCCATGCAAGACATCCTCGGCCTAGGAAAGTCCGCGCGCATGAATCTTCCTGGACAGAGCGCAGGGCAATGGAGTTGGCGCATGGATGCAAAGGCCGCGAGTCACTCGCTGGCGACGGCGATGCACGCGTTGATCGAGGCGACAGGGCGCATGTGAGCGCGTCAATGGTGGTGCGCAGGGCGTGTGTGTTCGACTATCTTCTCTGCAATGCCTCCAACGAAACGCGTGGTGAAAAAATCGATGCCCAGCAAGTCCGTCGCGCCCGCGCCACGCGCGAAGACATCGACTCGCAACGCAACCCCGAAGACGCCAGTTGCCGTACAAGTGGCGCCGATCACTCCCGATGAAGCGCGCACGCAATTGCGCGCGTTGGCGATGAATCTGTGGTGGTCGTGGAATGAAATCGCGCAGCGACCATTCGCCGCACTTGATCCCGTTCTGTGGCACGCGACCAAGCACTCGCCGCTTTCGGTGTTGGCGTATAGCGGTCCAGCCACGCTCTCCGCCGCGTGCGAAGAACCAGGATTTCGCACTGCGCTCATCAACGCGCGCGCGGCGTTGACCGCCGCGATGGAATCGAAATCATGGTGGGATCAAACATGCGCGGCGCAGCATCCGCACGCGTGTATTGCTTATTTTTGCTCGGAATATGCGATTCACGAATCGGTGCAGCAGTACTCGGGCGGACTGGGAGTGCTCGCGGGCGACCATCTCAAGAGCGCGAGTGATCTCGGCATTCCCTTGGTCGCGGTCGGCCTCTACTACCGTCATGGTTACTACCTGCAACAGTTCGGTGCGGATGGATCGACCAAGGTGCTCTATCCCGTGTACGACCGCGGCACCATGCCGATTGTCGACACGGGCGTCGTGATCGAATGTTTGATTGGTGGCACCAGTGGTGGCAACCATTCGGGCTCATCGCTCGTGCGCGCGAAAGTGCTGCGCATGGATGTGGGACGAACCAAAGTCTATTTGCTCGACGCGGATCTCGCGGAGAATCGTCCCGAAGATCGCGCACTCACCGAAGGCTTGTACAAAGGCGAGCCGCATTTACGCATGCGTCAACAAGTGTTGCTTGGCGTTGGCGGCATGCTGGCATTGCGCGCATTAGGCATCACGCCCAGCAAGATCCATTTGAATGAAGGACACGCGGCGTTTGCGGCGTTGGAGATGTTGTCCGAGTTCCGCGCGAAGGGCATGTCGCATGCCGACGCGGTGCAATCGGTGCGTGCGCGCACGGTGTTCACCACCCACACGCCAGTCGCGGCGGGACACGATCGATACGGAATGGACATGCTCTGTCACGAGCTCGCGTGGGTCTTAGCGAAGGGCGGTATCTCGCGACTCGAGCTTGAGTCGCTCGCACGCGAACATCCCGAGGATGCAAAGGAACCCGCATGCATGACCGTGCTCTGTCTACGACTTGCGGCGAAAGTCAACGCGGTCGCGAAGTTGCACGGCGAAGTCAGTCGGCAGATGTGGAAGTCGGTGTACGGAGTCAAGCGCGCGAAGGTCTCGGCCACTGATGTCCCGATCGAACATGTGACCAACGGTATTCATACCGCGACGTGGTTGGATCCGCGCGCGAAGACGTTTTGGAATTCGGCGTGCGGCTTCGATCCCTGCGCGAACACGCCACGTAATCGCGGATGGAAGCGCGCGATCAACGCAGATCCCGCGGCGTTTTGGCAGTTACGCGCGACCCTGCGCGGCTCGTTGGTGCGCTTCGCACGCGAACGACTTGCGCGTGCGTCCCAGCGGCGGGGCGAAGATCCATCGGGCATCAACGCGAGCGCGACCATGCTTGATCCCGACGCGCTCACTATCGGATTTGCGCGACGCTTCGCCACCTACAAGCGCGCGCCACTGATCTTTCACGACCTCGCGCGATTGGCCAAGATCGTGGACAACGCGAAGCGTCCCGTGCAATTTGTCTTCGCAGGCAAAGCACATCCGCGCGATTTGGGTGGACAAGAACACGCGCAGCAAGTCTTCGAAATGACGCGCCATCCTTCATTGCGTGGCAAGGTCGTGTTGATCGAAGAGTACGACATGGAAGTTGGACGAGCATTGGTGTCTGGCTGCGATGTGTGGCTCAACAATCCCATTCGTCCGCACGAAGCGAGCGGCACCAGCGGAATGAAAGCGCCTCCGCACGGCGGATTGAATTGCTCGATTCTCGATGGATGGTGGCCCGAAGGCTTCAAGGACTCAGGTGTTGACGGAACCGGCGCGATCGCCAACGGTTGGTGCATCGGCAGCGCGGTCGATGAAGGGTTCAACGAAGCTGACGCGCATGGCGCCGCGGTGGCACGCGACACGCGCGATGCCACCAAGTTGTACGCGTTGCTGGAGAAGCAGATCGTTCCTGAGTTTTACGATCGAGGGCGCGACGAGCTGCCGCGCAAATGGATCAAGCGCGCACTCACGAGCGCGGCCACGATTCCTGATTTCTTCTCGACGCATCGCATGGTGAGCGAATACACGCAGCGCTGCTATCTCGCGTGAGCGCGTGCGTGAATCATGACGGATTCACTCGGGGGCTCAGAACATTCAATTGAGCGATTGCCAGAGCACCGAAGCGCCGGCCGGAGCGGGATACTTATCGCGGAGAATGTCACCGATGGTCGCGCTGTCGCCGTAGGTTTCGTGATTGACCTTGTCGCTGATGCTGAAGTGGACGCCGCCGACCAACAATCCGCCGAACAGCCCCTTGCTGCGGATGTAGTAATACGTAGCGGGAACGGGACCGCCCGCGTTGTAAGGGTCGGTCTTCGCGGGTCCGGCAACGGCGCTCGCCTCGGCCAATCCGTAGAGCCCGCTGTCGAGAAAGTTTGAAACCTCGTTGTCGGTGTTCATCACGATGATGATGTCGCGTGACTGTCCGCCCGCTTGCAAACCAATGCTCGCGCTGCCGGTGTTCACCGCGACGGGCGCGCTCCAACTCAGACCTGCGCGCTTCATGAAGATTCCCTCGCCGCCCGCGCCACCGATGATGAGCGCGCCGCTGTCTTCACGCAAAATCGCGATGCCCTTGGCGTTTTCAAAGACCAATGTTGGGATGGCGTGATCGCTGTTCTGAAATCCGCGCACCACTGAGAGCGCCTCGCCCATGCGTTCACCTAAGGGTTTCGAACATGCAGTAAGTGCGAGAGCCACGGTGAACAGAGAGAGTGTGCGAACAAGTTGGGTGAGTTTCATAGGAGTTCTTGCAAGGCGGAGTTTGTCGTGAGTTTGTCGCGTACTAGTCGCGATCGAGTCGTAAGTTTCTGTGGAATGAATGGCTATTGATCACGGAGCGATCAGTCGCTGAGCTTCTTCAGTCCATCGATTGAGCTGGTTACCTTCTTGAGATCCACGGCTGATTGCAAGCCCTCAACGGCGGAGCGCACGTTGCTTATGCGCAGCGAGATGACCTTATTCATCAGTTGGATCATCATCTTGATCACCATCTTGATCACCATCTTGATCACCATCTTGACACCATGAAGGCGCACACCGCGACCAGCACAAATTCGACCGCGTTGCCTTTGACGGCGAATTGAGTGAGTTCGTTGATGAATCCCATGCTGTCGAACGTCTCCGAGTTGGAAAGATAGCGAGTCTCGCAGACCGCACTCGTCGCAATGAAGCGACGTGATCATCTTTGCGCGCACTCAAACTTTAGCGTTGAGCACCGCGTCAAGATCGGCGTTCGTGAGCGACCAACCTTCGCGCGGTTGCGGCTGCCACGAGGGGATGGGATCGCCGCCGACAAACGATTGCTCGGTGAAGTCGTAGGTGACGGCGTGCCCAGCGCGGCCGGCGACTGTTCCCGAAAGCACAATCTCGTTGAGCACTGTCGAGCGCGAGAACGCGCACATCGGAGCGTCGTCGGTCTTTTCTCCGCGACGCCACGCGGTGATTGCGTCGAGCCATTCGCGGTGATGACCTGGTGAAGACGCGATCGGAACCACCTTTGGCATTGCAGCGACAGCTAACGCACTAGGGGTGATGAGATGCTCGCCGTAATTGGCCCACAAGAATCCTTCGCTGCCTTGAAACACCATGTTGAATCGACCGTGATAGTCGGCCTTATCTTTCGCGCCCAGTTCTTGCGCGGTCGGCGAGATGCGACCGTTGTCAAACCAGCGCAGAATGAGCGGGTCACTCGCCGTGCCTGCGGCGGCGCCACTTTTCGCCGGCTGCGAAAATGCCCACGATGCTTCGGTCCACTCGGGACAGGCAACGCTGTCGACGCGTTCAACTTCCGCGTGCACTTCGACGGTGCGCAGCGCGTCGCGCGTCAATCCCAACGCCCACACGGGAAGATCCATCATGTGACATCCCATGTCGCCGAGCGTTCCCGTGCCGAAGGCCCAGTACTTACGCCAGTTCGCGGGATGAAGCGATTCAACATAAGGAGTGTTCTGAGCTGGCCCAAGCCATAAGTCATAGTTCAGTCCGCTCGGCGGCGCGGTCACGGGACCAGTCGGGCCACAGCACCAACCTTTGTTGACCCAACAATCACAACTGGTGACGCGACCGATGGCACCTGCGCGAATGAGTTCGACCACGCGGCGATAGTTTTCGGTCGCGTGAATCTGCGTTCCCATTTGTGTGGGCACACGCGCGGTGTTGGCAAGTTCGAGAATGCGTTTCGATTCGGCAATCGTGTGCGTGAGCGGCTTCTCGCAATACACAGGAAGCCCAGCGCGCAAAGCCAGGGCCGTGGCGAAGGCATGGGTGTGATCGGGAGTCGCAACTAAGACTCCGTCGAGCGCGAGTTCGGTCCTGCGTGCAAACAGTTCGCGCATGTCGCTGAAGGTCGCGGCACTCATAGGTCGCGCGAGCGCGGCATCACGCGCTGGGGCAAACACATCACACAGCGCGACGACGTTGGCTCCGGCTCCCAAGAGATCGCTGAGGTTGTCGGCTCCGCGCCCGCCGCAACCAATAATGGCGATGCGCGGTGCAGCGTGCGAGAGTCGACTCTTATGAACCACGGAGGCCGCGGTATTGGGCGCGAGCGTCGCTCCTTCGCGGAGAAATGCGGGCAACGACAGAACTGCAGGGACAGAGGCAAGAAACTCGCGGCGGGGCAGGATCGGCATCATGTGGAGAATTCTCGCCGTTGCGCCCCGGAAGCGCAACTGAAGTCAAGTCGAGTCGAGTTGGACCATGCTGCCGATGGGCGATGCGTCCTGTGTTAGTATCGCGGCGCGTCTCACGTGTTTGTTAGTTTGCCATTACAGCCGTAGAAGGAATCAACTCATGAAGAACAAGAAGACCAAGTCGGGCAAGTCGAAGTCGATCGGTTCCGCGAGCGCGAAGCCTGTGAAACCCGATTTGAAGCAAGGCGCGAAACTCAATTCCATCTCGACGCAGATGTTGGCCGCAGAATTGCAGCGCCGACAATCTGAGCTTCCTAAGTTAGTGAAGTACGCCGCCGCACTACGCAGCGAACTCGCCGGCGTCGAGGCACACATTGTCCAACTCGGTGGCGGGGCCAGTGCAGGAACTCTTACAAGTTCCACTACAGGAACGAAGCCAGGACCGAAGTCAGCAGCGAAGCCAGGACCGAAGTCAGCAGCGAAGCCAGGACCGAAGCCAGGAGCGAAGCCAGGACCGAAGCCGGCCGTGACGGTGGGAAAGAAGCGCGGGCCCAAGCCAGGATCTCGCCCTGCACGCGTGATGGGGACTCGCAAAGGCAAACCAACACTTAGTACGCAGGTCGCCACGACGTTGAGCGATCGCGGCGTGGTCATGTCGCCTTCCGAAATCGCCGAGAGTGTGGCGCGGCGCAACAACCGTGCGGTGAACGGTGGCTTCTTGGTGCAAATTAGTTCCGCGCTGCGCCAGCTGGTGAACGCCGCGGTGATCACCCAAGTCAGTCGTGGCAAGTATTGCGCGAAGGGGCCAGTGGTTGCTGCAGAAGTATGATCAGTGGCGCGCGGCAAAAACCATCGCACGCCATTCGTTGCGTGCGATGGTGGCGATGTTGGGCGCACTGTGCGTGAGCGCCTGTGATTCCACAGTGAAGTCGACGACGCCCGCGATGGTCACGCCATCGCAGCCCGCGACGAAATCAACTGAGTTAACTTCATTGGGCGAGCAAACACTGCATCCGCCCGATGCGTCGGTGGCGTGTGTCGAGAGAGAAGCGCGCGTTGAGATCGAATCGATTGACGTCGCCGCGCTCTATCCCAAGCGGGTCCTTGAACAGCGCATGTCGTTTCTCGCGGCGTGTGCATCGTCGCGCGCGACCCCCGACGCATCGGCGCGCGCAGACGTCGTCGCGTTGATGGAGATTTACACCAACGCGAAGACGGCGGAGGACTTCGCAGAGGGCGTCGATGACAGCTTCGAACTCATCGAGTATCGCCCGGTGGGTTCGCCCGCGGCGGTTGATGATGGCGCGCCCCTAGGACTCATGACGGGTTACGCCACGCCGATCGTGACGGTGCGGCTTCAGCGTGATGAGAAGTTTCGCTATCCCTTCTTCGCCAACCTTCACACGCGCTCGCCGCAACTCGCGCTCGCTTCACGAAGCGAGTTACTTGCGAGTGACGAAGCGCTGACATCGGTGCTCGCATGGATCGACTCGCCATTAGCGTGGGCGCTGGTCGAGACCAATGGCACGGCGAGTCTTAACATCGAAACAGTGGGTCTTGCAGGAACCGAATCCACCGCGATGACGCGCGTGGCGACCAACGGCAAACCATGGACGAGTCTCGGCAAGGGACTCGCTTCGCGCGGCTTGATCGACGCGAAGACATCCACACTGCGTGATGTCGTGCGCGCAGCCGAACTCAATCCTGATGCCGCGCTCGCTGCGGCGCTGGAAAACCAGCGAGTCGTTTACTTCACTGAATGTCTGGCCGAGGACTTTCCGCCCGCAGTGGGAATCCCCGGCGCGAAGCTGGTCGCGGGATATTCATGCGCGGCGGATCAGTCGATTTATCCTCCGGGTTCCATACTGATTGTGGTCGCGCGCGCGCATGACCCCGCGAAGCCGCGGCGCGCACGCTTGGTCTTTGTGCACGATGCCGGCGGAGCGATTGTTGGTCCGCATCATGTCGACGCGTACAGCGGCGAGGGCACCGCGGCACTCACGCGCGCGGGAGACATGCGCGAAGCAGTCGATATCTATCGCCTTCGATTGCGCGACTGACGAATGCTTCGAACTATGCTTGGTGCTATGAGCCTCATGCAACTCGTCAAACAGTTTGGTTCGACGCGACGCTTCTGTCTGGGGCTGATGGTGGTTGGTCAGGGTGTGCTGTGGTGGCGCGCGATCTATTGGTATCCGCAGCTTCCCGAGCGCTTTCCCATTCACTTCAACTTCGCAGGCGAGCCCGATGGATGGGCCGACAAGAGCATCGCGATGTGGTTGATGCTGCCGGGAATCTCGCTGGTAATGCTCGCGTTTCTCGGGGGCATTTCCTATTGGATGGGCAGCTTGGTGCGCAACACGCCAGGGCTCGTCAATGTGCCGCGCAAAGATTTGTTCGTGAAGATGTCGGTGGCGGGGCGCATGACAGTGGTCGCGCCTACGCAGACATTTCTTGCGTGGGTGCTTGCGCTGATGACGTTTCTGTTTGTGTGGATCGTTGAGGGCACGGGGCGGGTGGCGGTGCACGAGGATGCGACGGTGGCGGTTTGGCCGGTGTTCATCTTTCTTGTCGGCGTGCTCGGTGTCTTGCCCTTCTATTGGGTTGCGACATCCCGTCGACTGACCGACGCGGCGATGCGTGAGGGACTGATCCCACGCCCAAGCAACAACGCCGTGAGTTGAACCTAGCGCCACGAGGCGGTGTGCTTGACGCGCATGCGTGGGTTTGTTGCGATGCGCGCATGATTCAAGCCACCGCGACTATTCGTTGTGCTGCGTGCATCCTGTTCCTCAACGGATGCGCCGCGCCCGCCACGAGTCACGATGAATCGCGCACGGCGAGTTCGGCATCATCACCAGACAACTTGTCGGCGGCGACAGCGATTGCCCATACGCGTCCCTTGTTCGACGTGATGACGTTTTCGCAGTGGCAAGTCGTCGGTGGCGATGCTCGATTTGAACTGCACGCTCTTGCAAACCCGCAGGAATCTGCCGCGGAACTCACCTTGGTTGGACGCGGACCGATTCCGCGCAACGGTTTCTTGGTGAGCCCGCGCGAACTCGGTGACTTCACACTCACGGTCGATGTGCGCATCGGTTCTGCGGAGAATCCGCGCGCAGAGGCGATGAACTCGGGGATCCAGATTCGCTCTCGTCGCATGAACGTCGGCCAGGGGAACGCAGCACAGTGGACCATCGGCGGGCTGCAAATCGAAATCGATCCCTCATCGCGCGCATGGTCGGGCGGCGTGTACGAAGAGTGCGGTCGTGCGTGGCTCGCGTCACTTGCAGAGAACGAAGCCGCAAGCGCAGCGTTCGTACTCGGTGGATGGAATCGTTACGAAATTGAGTGCATCGGTCCGCGGATTCGCACCAAGGTGAACGGTGTCGCCGCGGCGCAGTGGTTCGACGCAACTGTGGCGGGAGTGTTGGCCTTCCAAGTTCATGGAGGCGCATCATGCGAAGTGGCTTTCAAAACGCCGATGCTCATCGAGCACGGAATACACGAGTGGCGCGCGCTCGCCGATGAAGTGAGCGGCTCAAGCGGCGAGCGTTGTGCATGGCAGTCCACCATTGCATCCACGACGCGCGGCGTTCGTCTTGAGATTGAAGGAGCTGCTCGCGTCGATCTGCTCGCGGACGATGGAGCCCGTCTCGCATCACTATCGACGTCGCCTGAACCCAAGATTTCGGCTGAAAACAAGGCAAAACCAAGCATCGTGGAGTTGCTGTGGATGGAGGGCGAAGGCGCAGCGCTTCTCGATGGAGTGCGTGTCGCGCAGTTCGCATGTGTCACTGTGCCCTCGCGTGTGCGTGTCTTGGGTGAATCCTGCGCAGTGCTGCGTGCGGAGTCGTTGCAACGAAAGTAGACGCGCGTGTCGCACGCATCGCGCGCGGTTGGCTCCTGTGCACGCGTGGACAATCGGTGGATCATCTGCGCGCAGGTGCTCGGTGAGCCCGACCACATCAACGATGCCATCGCTCACCGCGTGCCAACGCGTTTGCGCGCAC
>QWPW01000015.1 GCA_003671025.1 Planctomycetota bacterium | reverse complement strand
CGTGGAGTTGCTGTGGATGGAGGGCGAAGGCGCGGCGCTTCTCGATGGAGTGCGTGTCGCGCAGTTCGCATGTGTCACTGTGCCCTCGCGTGTGCGTGTCTTGGGTGAATCCTGCGCAGTGCTGCGCGCGGAGTCGTTGCAACGAAAGTAGACGCGCGTGTCGCACGCATCGTGCGCGGTTGGCTCCTGCGCACGCGTGGACAATCGGTGGATCATCTGCGCGCAGGTGCTCGGTGAGCCCGACCACATCAACGATGCCATCGCTCACCGCGTGCCAACGCGTTTGCGCGCACTCGCCGCCGTCACAATCGTGCAATCTGTAGAGCGCGTGTCTCGTCGCGGTGATGCGATCGATTCATGGTGCATAGTTCGCGCGCTCGATGCGCCGATGTGGCGCACAGCTTCGCACGCAACGAAAGGACGACATCATGCACGGAGCAAATCTACGACGCCATCGATTGAATCGCATGATCGGGCTGGCAAGGGTCTATCGCGGATGGAACTCCAATGAACTGCGTGACGCACTGGGACGCGACGCAGGTCGTCTCGCGTCGGGCAGCGGAAATCCGAAGCTCGATCTGGTGGCGCGAGTGGCTGACGCGCTGGAATGGGATCTCGGCGAAGTCGCCGAAAGTATTTGGGATGCGTCGGACGAAACACCGTTGGAGGTCAACGAACATGAATCGTTCGCCAGCTTGGATGCGCAGGCGCAACGACTTCATCGCGAGAGTTCGTATCCCGAGATGGAAGCGGTGGGCAAAGCGATGCGTCGCATCGCGCGCAATGGCACCGAACGCGCGGTGGCGGCCAATCGCCTCGCGGGCGCCTACGACGGAATGGGCCGTTTTCCGCGGGTTTTACAGTGTGTTCGCGAAGGGCTGGCCGAGCGTGGTGTGCGCGACGAGATTCGTCTCATGTTGAGTGTGAATCTTGCGGGCGCCTATTACGCGCTGTGGAATCTTCATGAAGCGCGCGCGATCGCAACCAGTGTGATCGAGTCCTTGGCCGCACGCGCGGGCAACACGCGCATGCAACGAGTGGCATACGCGTTCGCCCATGGGTTGCGCGGACAGTGTGCGCGGCGATTGTTGAGTGAATGCGATTCGCCGCAGATGTGCACACGGCTCGCGCGCGAAGCGGAGAGTGATCTCGAATGCGCGTCACAGCGCTACGCCGAGCTCGCCGATCAATATGGTGATGCGCAATATGCCGGACTCGCGCATACCAGCGAGGGCGCGTTGCTCGAAGTGCGCGCCGCGTCGGGCGCGATCTTGCCCATCGACGCCATCGCCTCCATCGTGCAACGCCTCGACAGTGCGATCGATCTCGACAAGGCGCCCTGCGCGGATCTGTTGGAGAGTTGTGGTTGGTGGTCAGTCTTTGGTGCCAACATCGCGTTGCGCGCAGGCGAACGGACAGTCATACACGTCAGCGAGCGAAGTGAACTCGAGCGCGCACTTGCGATCTGCACCAACAAAGCCGCGGAGATCGCGGAGCACCTCGACCTCTGGCCACTGCGCGAACGCGCGTTCACACTGGAATGGTTTCGTCGCCAACAGTCCGCGGGCGAGTTGCCTGTCGAATGCAACGCATGGGTGCTCGACGCCGATGATGTGCGTGTTCTCGTGGGAACAATGGGCCGATTTCCGCTGTTTCGTGCGACGGGATGGGAGATTCTGGATCAAGCAATGTTGACCGTTGATTGACGGCCAACATCAATGGCGTCGCGCGCACTCGAGTGTTCGCGTCGTCACTCACGCGGACAAGCAAGGGTGTTAGACAACGCGAGTGAGTCATGTGCGTGCGAGGATCGGTTCGACGCAATCGCGCGCGCTGCGGTACTGTTCTTCGATGGCCACGCGTCACGCTGATCCCGCAACTTCGCAACGCGCGCGTCGCGCTGCGAAGTGGGCGGTCGTCGTGGGGGTGACTGGCTTTGCGCTGAAGATGAGCGGTTGGTTGCTCACCGGTTCCGACGCGGTGTTTTCCGATGCGCTCGAGAGCATCGTCAACATCGTCGCGTCGCTCGGCGCGTTCATTGCGATTCGGTACGCCGATCGTCCGCCGGATCAAGAGCATCCCTATGGACATGGGCCAATCGAGTTTGTGAGCGCACTGTTTGAGGGCGTGCTCATTTCGGTCGCGGGCGCGATCATCCTCGTGCACTGCACCGACGCCATCGTGCGCGGGCGTGCACCAATCGAGCGGATTGACCTTGGTTTTGCGCTGGTTGCGCTCAGTGCAGTTCTCAACGGAATCACCGGATACATGTTGCTGCGCATCGGGCGTTCCACCAACTCTGCCGCGTTGATCGGCGACGGACGACATCTTCTGTCGGACTTGTGGACGACGCTCGCCGTGCTTGCCGGATTGCTTGCAGTGCGTTTCACGGGATACAGCTGGATCGATACCGCGGTGGCAGTGGGTGTTGGCGCGTTGTTGTGCGTGGTGGGAACGCGCGTGGCCATCGCGGGGCTTTCGTCGATTCTCGGTGCACAAGATCCGGAAGATCACCGCACGATCGTGGGCATTCTCGAGGCGCATCGAGTGACGGCCTCACCGACGCAATCGCTAACGCAAGCGTCCACAATGATGTCACGCATTTGCTCGTACGCATCGGTGCGACATCGTCATCAAGGGCGAACCCATTTCATCGACATGCATTTGCGCGTGCCTGCGGACATGAGCGTTGCCGACTCGCACGATGTTGCGTCACGCATCGAACGTGAGATTCTCGCCGCAGTCGGCGAAGGAACCGCGACCGCGCATGTCGAGCCGTGCAGCGATGTGAATTGCCCGCGATGTGGTTCGTCGCGCCCAGAGTGATCAACGTCGACGCAGCCGCGACGAGTCGTCAACTGCGCAGCAATACGCACGCGGCAACTGCGGCCATTTCCACACGCATCACGCAAGGACCAAGCGACACCATCGTGGCGTTGAGTGCGCGCATCGCGTCGAGTTCCGCAGGCTCGAATCCGCCTTCAGGTCCGATGAAGATCGTGCGCGGTTGCGTGGCCGGGAGGCTGTCACGCCACGCGATGAGCGGCGCGGCGGTTGCGCATTCCGCGACGGCGAGCGCCGCGCCGCGCGCGCGTTCGGCGCGAGCCACGTGCAGCAATGTGCCGCCGACGGTGAGCTCAGGCATCCACGCGCGCTTGGCTACCTTGGTTGATTCGGCAATCACGCGATGCCAACGTTCGCCGCGATCGCGCTTGCCAGCATCAACCACGCTTCGTGCGCAATCGATGGGAACGAGCCGCGAAACGCCCGCTTGCGTGGTGAGATCAAGCAGCGTCGACAGTCGATCACCCTTAGGGACCGCAAACGCGATGGTGGTTTGCGGCACATCACTCGGCGCGTGTTCGCGGGTGATGAGTTCGACGAGGTATTCGCCGTCACGCGTGCGCGTCTCGCTTAATCGAGCCTGCGCGAGTCCGCCGCAACCATCAAACAACGTGACCATGTCGCCCGCGTGAAGTCGACGCGCACCAAACGCGTGCCGCGCCTCATCGCGTCCAATCGAAACCATGTCGCCTTGCGATGGAACGAGTTCGACATGGAGCCAAAGCGTGGACATTCGAGTTGCGAGTTTGGACTGGCCGGTGCGCGTTGTGATCGCGTAATGATCACAACGCACAGTCTTAAACAGTCTTGAACAGCCTTGAAAGCAGAAGAGGCCCGCCAAGAACGTGAGTCGTGGCGGGCCTCTTCTAAATGGAGCGTGCCGGGATCGAACCGGCGACCTATGCCTTGCAAAGGCATCGCTCTCCCAATTGAGCTAACGCCCCTTACGCAGAGCACTATAGCGGAAATCGAAAACTTGTTTCGACCGTGCCTGATGCCGAGTTTCTATCGGTGCGATGCGTCCGCGTCATCGGTGCTCTTGGACAACTCAACGAAAAAACAACAGACCCCGTCAAAGGGGTCTGTTGCAAGTCGTTTCATGCGGTGGCGGTCGACCGTTGCTTCGGCAAACGCATCAATATTCACGCGCGACGATCACTTCGATTCGTCGGCAGTTTGCGCGGCAGGCTTGTCGATGCTGGTCGCGGTGATGGTGGGAGTGATGGTCCCGCTCGATCCAGTCGAACTAGTGCCGGCATTGAGCACATCAATGCTGAGCGGCGTGATGGTGTTCAGACGAAGACTCTCGTCGTAGCGCACCGGGCCTTTGACGCCGACCAAGAGTCCGAGCATCGACGAGAGATCGAAGGTCGGTCCAGGAAGAATGTAGGCGATGGTTTGTCCCGTGGACTGGTCTTGCAAACGGTAGAGCAGTGGCAGGCGCTCGCCGTTGTACACCGTCGATGCGTTGAGACGACCGACGGCATCGAATGGTTGACGCGTCATCATCGCCAACGAAAGATCGGCGACGCCGTCAATCTTGGCGTTGGACTTCTGCTTCAACATTGCGATTTCACGCAGCGATATTTGCACATCGACGCGCATCGCGATCTGCTGCGCACGGCTGTTTGCCGCAAATTTCTCGCTCTTCGATGCGGCGACATCTTCGGCCAACGCAAGGAATCGCTCGCGCAGTTGCTCGAGCTCCGCGGTTTCCACGGGCTCTTTCGCGATGCGCTTCCACACCGCGTCGATGTCGTTGAAGGTGACGCGCTTGATGCGCTCCACGATTTGCGTGCGCGTTGGGGGCACGTTGGTGGGCGCAGTGGTTGTCGTTGTTGGCGTCGTTGTTGCATCGATTGTCGCGGCAACGTCGGTCCCAGTGGCATCAGTCTTCGTCGCATCCGTCGTCGCATCAGTCGTCGGCTTGCTTTCGCGCGTCTCACCAGTGTCGGGATCGATCGGATCTTCGGTGGTGGGCGCGGTGGTCTCGGCTGGAGTCACCGGTGTGCTGATCGCAGTCGCGGTCACAGCAGTTGCGCTGATCCAACCAGAAGTCTTCTCGGTCAGCGCAACCTTATAGAACGTGTCGCGCTCGCCTTTGACTTCTTCAATCACAACGAGTTCATCACCCGCGGCGAGGAAACCAATCGGCTTCCAACTTTGATCAGGAGTCCAACCCGCATCGGCGTTGGGCGCGTTCACTTGCGAACGCGCGCTGACTTTGAGCGACTTCTTGTCATCGCTCAACGTCACGCCCGGAGCTGCTTGGACAAACCCAAACCACGAACCGTATGCAGGACCGCCGAGCGAAACCCGCAGCCAACCAACTTGCTCTTCGACGACGCGCACGCTCGTGCCTTTGGGCAAACGACCAAACGCGTAGCCGCTCTCGGCGCTCGGTGCTGCACGCACAAGCACCAAGTCTTCGGTGAGCGTTGTTTCGTATGGAGTCTTCGTGGCCGCGCGTGTGTTCACCGGAGTCGGTGACGACTGCGGATTCGGTTGCGCAAATGTTGTTGCGTCAACACAAAGCGAGGCGAGAAGGGAAGAGGCGAAAGCCGCGCAAAACACGGCATTGGAAAGCGCGCGCGGCGCCCGAGTCGAACAGCGAATCATGGGCGGATCGTAGCCTTTTGCGGCGTGTGCGGGCGAAGAGTCGCCGCAGAATTCGACCGCGCCCCGCGTACTCCGTCGAGCGATTTTTCGACGCCACGCACGATTGCGCGCGCATGAAACACAGCGCCACGGCGACACGTGCAACCTCGACGCACGATGCGATGGCGACCTCAACGCACGCATCTCCTCGCATGCCTCTAATCGCAAGTATCGAGGCACATCGATCGAAACGCGCGGAGCCACCTTGGTTACGATTGGATCTTCCCATGCACACCACGCTTCACTCACGCCGCGCCGCAATTGGCGGATTCACGCCTGTTTCTCGCGCGGCGCTCGCGGTCATCTCCTTGTCGTGTTTGTTGCCCACCGCGTGCACCTCGCCTCTCGCATCTCCTTCCGAGGAGCGACTTTCGGACCGTCTCGACGCCGCCGTGCGAACCAGCACCGCGCGAGAACTAGCGCAAGTTGCCGCAGAACCCGCGGCAGCAGTGCAGTCGAGCGACACGGATGTTGAGCGCATGCTCGAGCCTCGTCGAGTCGAACTCGATGCCATCGGTCCGCAAAGTGCGACGCTGGGAAGCACGGTTTCGGGAATCGTTCCGCTCACTGGCGAGGCGCCCACGCGCGTCACGCTTTCGCTGCATGGTGCAATCGAAGCCGCGGTGCGCAACAACCTCGACGTGCAGACCGCGCAGTTGGAAAAGTCGATCACCAACGCGGACATCGTGCGCGCCGAGGCGGCGTTCGATTGGGTCGTCGGCGCGGGCGCGGGCTTTGATCGCATCGACAAACAGACCGTGGGAATTCTCTTTCCCGGCGCGGGCGACACGACGGTCTTGCCTAGCGTGACCAATCAGCGCAACTGGGATGTCAGCAGTTCCATTGGGCGCAAACTCGAGTCCGGCGGAACCTTCAGTCTGAGCGGCGGCACGGGGCGCGTCGACAATGTTGATTCGACGCTGTACACGCCTGATCCCGCGTGGTCGAGTGCGTTGGTCTTAGGTTTGACGCAGCCACTGATGCGCGGCTTCGGATCGGAAGTCGCATTGGCGCAAGTGCATTTGGCCAACAACGATGATCGCTTCGAGCAAGAGGCGGTGCGCGCGCGATTGTTGAATGTCGTCGCGCAAACCGAACAGGCGTATTGGATGTTGGTTTCGGCGCGCGCGCGATTGGTCAGCGCCGAGTGGCTCGTGAGTGTGGGCGAACAAGTGCGCGACGTGTTGGCCAAGCGACGCGAGTTCGATGCGACGCTCGCGCAGTACGCCAACGCCGTGGCCACCGTGGAGAGTCGCAAGGCGATGGTGCTTGAAGCGCGGCGCAAACTTTCGCAAGCGGGCAACGCGCTCAAACTCATCATGAATGATCCCGCGCTTCCAGTCGGCGGCGAAGTTGATGTTGTCCCCGCGGATGCTCCCAGCGACGCGCCGTTTGTCGCGAATCTGCGCAGCTCGATTGAGTCAGCGATTGCGCGTGCGCCCGCGATTCAACAAGCGTTGATCGGAATCGACAGCGCGACCATTGGCGTGACCGTCACCGACAACGGCCGATTGCCGCAGCTCGATCTCGCCACAAGCATGAGTTGGTTCGGGCTTGAGAGTGGTTTCGGCGACACGGTCGATGACATCGTCGATAGCGATTACGTGAACTACGCGGCGGGCTTGCAGTTCAGTCAAGCCATCGGAAATCGCGCTGCAGAAAGCGAATATCGCAAAGCGCGTCTGCGTCGATCGCAAGCAGTGGTGGGCTACGAGCGCGCTGTTGCTAACTCGGTGATGCAAGTCAAGAACGCGTTGGTCGACTGCGTCGCCTATCGCGAGTTGGTCAATCAAAATCGCACCTATCGATTGGCGCAAGCAGAGAATTTGCGCGCACTCATCGTCGATGAGAAGACGCTCGCCGCGCTCACTCCGGAGTTCTTGCAGCTCAAGTTCCAATTGCAGAATGGACTCGCGCTTGCTGAGGACGCGTACTTCGCATCGTTGGTGAACTACCAGAACGCGCTGGCGTCACTCAATCAAGCGATGGGTACTGGGCTCGAAGCGAATCGCATTGAGATCACGTCGTCGCTTGATGATCCGTTGCGGGTGGAGTGAATCGCGTCGCGTGGCGTGAACTCGCGTCGCGTGCATCGACTGCAAATCGCAGTCAAGCGTTCAACTACGGCGCGCGACTGCGCGACGCAAGCGGTCATGCGCGGCATCCCAGATACCGCCGCGCTCAGTCGGTGCCACGATGAAAATTTTCGCAGCGCCTGAAGCATCGGCGCGGCGCAGCGTCGCGTAAAGCATCTGCGCATAGGCCGCGGGATGATGCGGCAGCGCAAACAATTCGTGGCCTTCGATCACCGGCGTTCCCACAAACGCAACCACTGCGACGCGCTGCGGCTCGCTCGCTAATCGCGTCGCAAGATCGATGTCTGGCACGAGTTCTGTCGGTGTTTGCGGTGCATAGTGCGACGGACTTGTGCCCGGACTCGACGACTGACGACCGATGTCGGGCATCGCGATCGGACCGAGGATCGCCTCAAGATCCGTGACGGTGACCGCGCCCGGACGCAAGATCATTGGACGCGCGCGCGAGAGATCGAGCACGGTGGATTCGAGTCCCACTTCGCAGGGACCTCCATCGAGAATGAGTAACTCGTCTGCGTCGGAAAACTCTTCTGCGACATGCAGCGCCGTCGTCGGTGAGACGCGACCGCTGCGATTGGCGCTCGGTGCGGAGATCGGTCCACCGAACGCTTCGATGAGAGCGCGCGCGACGGGATGCGCTGGCGAACGCACCGCAACATTGCTGCGTCCACCAACACTCGCGGCACACACATGCGCGCGTCGCGGAAGAATGATTGCCAACGGTCCCGGCCAAAATGCATCGGCCAACTTTTGTGCGCGCACATCCCAACCAATCACCGTCGCCTTCGCCATCGCGGCGTCGAGCACATGCGCGATGAGCGGATTGTTCGCGGGTCGTTGCTTGAGGCGAAACACCTCGCACACCGCAGGCTCACTGGTCGAGTCGCACGCAAGCCCGTACACCGTCTCGGTTGGAAACGCCATGGGGATCCCACGCTTCAACTGCGCAACGCACTGCGCAATCGTGTCCGCGTTGGGCTGCAGGATTTCAGGCATGCGCTCAATCTATCCGCCAAGCGGCATGAGCGACATGAGCGCGGCGCGCGCGCGACCAATGACCTGCGATGAACGCACCCACTCGCGCGATAACAGCGAGGCGACTCCATGGTGCTCGTTCAGGCGCCGCTGTGCGTTTATGCCTTGTTTTGCCGACAAAAACACACGACTGAAGACTCACAGCATCGGGATCTTGACCGCTTGCTCGCGCGCGCACCGCTGCGCGATTTCGTATCCCGCATCGGCGTGGCGAAACACACCCATCATTGGATCGTTGGTGAGCACGCGCTCAATCTGTATCGCGGCGCGATCGGATCCATCGGCCACCACCACTTGTCCAGCGTGTTGCGAGAAGCCGATGCCCACGCCACCGCCGTGATGAAAGCTGCTCCAACTTGCGCCGCTGGCAGTGCTCACTGCGAAATTGAGAATGGCCCAATCGCTCACCGCATCGCTGCCGTCTTGCATCGCTTCGGTTTCGCGATTAGGACTCGCGACCGAACCGCAATCGAGATGATCGCGACCAATCACGATCGGCGCTTTCACTTTGCCGCTGCGCACGAGTTCGTTGAACAGCAGTCCCGCTTGATGACGCTGTCCCAAACCAAGCCAGCAAATGCGCGCGGGCAATCCTTGGAAGGCGACGCGTTCGCCCGCCATCGAAATCCAACGTTGCAGTGAAGCATCGTGCGGAAAGAGTTTCACGATCGCGTCGTCGGTGACTTTGATATCCGCAGGATCGCCCGACAACGCGACCCAACGAAACGGTCCGCGACCCGTGCAAAATTGTGGACGAATGTACGCGGGCACAAATCCGGGAAAGGAAAACGCGTCGGCGTATCCATGATCAAGCGCGCGCTGGCGAATGTTGTTGCCGTAGTCGAACACTTTGGCGCCACGCTCCTGAAAGCTCACCATCAAGCGCACATGCTCATCCATCGAGTCCAGCGAAAGTGCTTGATATTGCTCAGGATTCGCCGCCCGCAACGGATCGGCATCACTGCGAGTCATGTCGGCGGGGTAGTAGCCTTCGAGTGGATCGTGCGCGCTGGTCTGATCAGTCAACGTGTCAGGAATGATGTCGCGCGCGTGCAGACGACGCAGCAGTTCCACCGCGTTTCCCAGCCAACCGACTGACACCGCAGCGCCTTGTGACTTCAACAGCACCGCGCGATCAATCGCACTGTCGAGATCGGTGTGCATCTCGTCGAGATAGCGATCGTGAATGCGCTTCTCGAGTCGTTCGCGACACATCTCGGCGATGAGACACGTGCCGTCATTCATGGTGATGGCCAACGGTTGCGCGCCGCCCATGCCTCCGCATCCTGCCGTGACATTCAATGTGTTGCGCAGCGTGCCACCGAAATGTTGTCGCGCCGCTTCGGCATAGGTTTCGTAAGTGCCTTGCAAGATTCCTTGCGTGCCGATGTAGATCCACGAGCCCGCGGTCATCTGTCCGAACATCATCAAGCCGCGTTGAACCAGATCATCGAAGTTCTTCTGCGTGGCCCAGTGCGGAACGAGATTGCTGTTGGCGATCAACACGCGCGGCGCATCGAGATGTGTGCGCACGATGCCCACCGGTTTGCCACTTTGCACCAGCAACGTCTCATCGGGCGCGAGCGATTTGAGACTCGCGATGATCGCGTCAAAGCACTCCCAATTGCGCGCGGCCTGACCGCGGCCGCCGTACACGACAAGATCTTGTGGGCGCTCGGCAACTTCGGGATCGAGGTTGTTCATGAGCATGCGCATCGCCGCTTCCGCGGCCCATGTCGAGCACACGCGCTGGTTGCCGCGCGGCGCACGAATCACTCGCGCAGGCGCGTTTCCCGCAGAATTCATGGGTGAACCACTGTTCGCCCCGTCGCTGGAATTGAAACTCAAGGTCGTCGCGGCAGCAGCGGTGGAAGTCATGCGCGCGAGTCTAATCGGTGAGGAGTGCGTTCGCTGCGATCATCAATTCGAGCGCACGGATATCGCCAGCAGGCGCGCGATCGCGATCAAGTTTGGCCACGCGAGTACGCACGCGCGCGTGCACCTTCTCGACCTTAACGCCCGAGCGCAGTGGTCGATGCGCCTCGAGCGCCTCAGACATCACCAGCAATTCGATGGCGATGACCGAACGCGCCAACGAAACACATCGCGTTGCTTTGAGCGCGCTGGTCGCGCCGAACGAGTTGTAATCTTCGATGCCCGCGCTCGTCGAAATGTTGGTGACACTCGCGGGATTGGCGTAGGTCGCGATTTCATTGACGCACGCGGCAGCGGTGTACTGGGTAATCATCAAGCCCGAATCAACGCCAGGATCTGTCGCCAAGTAGGGGCGATGTCCCACGAATTGATCGAAGCCGCTCACGACCCAAAACGTGCGACGCTCGGAAATTCCTGCGAGATGCGCGCACAAAATCGCGAGCATGTCCAGAGCAATCGCCAGCGGCATTCCGTGGAAATTACCGCCAGAAACGATGTCGCCTTCACCCGCAGGCGCAGCATTGCCCGCCGCGTCATGGGTGAACACCAACGGATTGTCGGTCACCGCACCGAGTTCGCGCGTCACCGTCGCTTGAACAAAACGCAATCCATCAAGCACTGCACCGAGTACTTGCGCCGACGCACGCAGCGAATAGGGATCTTGCACGCGCGGATCGTTCTGCGTGTGCGAGGGAAGAATCGTGCTTCCCTCAAGCAACGCGCGCAATCGCGCGGCCACTTCAATCTGTCCCGGCTGGCATCGAATCGCATGAATGCGCGGATCGAGAAATGCATCGGTCGCCTTGGCTGCGTCCATCGCCATGGCGACGGTGCACACCGAAGCATCAAAAATCACCGAGAAATCATGGCATAACAGCGCCGCGGTGGCGCACATCAAATGGGTGCCGTTGAGAAGAGCGAGTCCTTCTTTTTCTTCGAGCACCAACGGCGCGAAGCCCAGACTGGTGTTGACCCATGCTGCTGGTTCGATGCGACCGTTGAACCACACGTCGCCTTCGCCAATGAGCACGAGCGCCGCATGTGCGAGCGGCGCGAGATCACCTGACGCTCCAACTGAACCGCGACTTGGGATCACGGGATCGATGTGATTGTTGAGCAGTTCGACGATGCGCTCGAGCGTGGCCACGCGAATGCCCGACGCGCCGCGCGCAAGGCTCGCGGCCAACACCAACAGCAGCGCGCGCGACGTTTCCCGCGGCAGCGGTTCGCCCACTCCTGCAGCGTGTGAGCGAATGATGTTGCGTTGTAATTCGCACGCGCGCGAGTGATCGATCTGCACACGCGAGAGACTGCCAAAGCCCGTGTTCAATCCGTACACGACGCAGCCCGATGCAAGTGTTGTCTCCACAACCGCACGCGCCGCAGCGACGGCGGCGAGCGCACTCGCGTGCACCGTGACGCGCACGGGGTTGAGCGGTGTGGCGCGCGCGACACGCGTGACATCCGCGATGGTGAGTGGAGTTCCGTCAAGGGTGACAGTGTCGGCGCCAACATTCATAAGGGCGCGGAATATACGGCTTCGTCGCGCTTGCAGGCCGAAGTTGTTTCGCGCACACTGCTTCAATGGATTCATCCGTGCGGCGTGTGTGTGTGCTTGTGATTGCGATCGCGCTCGCGGTGAGCATTTTTGCGCTCACGCTGCCATGGTTTTCCAGCGCGCGCGGCGTCAATGGACCAACCATCGCGGACACAGCACGTCCGATTATGGCCGCCCTGGTGGCGTTCCTCGCTTTCTCCGCAACGACCGTGATCGCTGTTCTCGTCGGGCGAATGGTCAACGCAGTCGTCGCACTATTTGTGCTGGGAACAGGCGTGGGTTTGTTGGCGATGCGTTCGGGAAGCGCGCTTGATTTTGCCTTCGGTCACTCGAGCGTTCTTGCTGGCGCGATCGAAGTGTTCTGCTGGGCGTTGTTGGTTGCCGCTGCTTCGTGGGCGATTTTTCGTTTCGGCGGAGCGCTGCCTGATGTGCCGCTAACACACGACGACGACATCGATAGTCCCATCGGAAGCGCCGCGCGCAAGTCATGGTTCGCTGCGATTGCTGCTGTCGTTGTTGCGTGGGGAGTTGTCATCACCATGAACAAAGGACAAGCGATTGGCGCCACCGTTGCCGCTGGATTTGTGGCCGGCGCCATCGGTCGGATGCTTGCTCCGCGCACACCGCCGATCTATCTGGCCGCGGTAACCATCGCGGCGTTTGCTGCGGTGTTCGCGTTCTACGGATTCACCTTGCGTGGCGATCTCGCGGTTGGAATTGTCGATGGCAGTCTGCCGCGACTGCTGCGCTTGATGCCAGTCGACATCGCAGCAGGTGTGCTTGCGGGCGTGTCGCTTGGCTTTGGATTTGCGCGCGGATTCGTTGCGACGCGCGAAGCGTAGAGTCACGCAACGCCACTCGCGGTACTCTGCGAGACCCATGTCGACTCTCGTGAATCCCTCGTCTCTTCTTGTCACCGGCACCATTGGTATTGACACAGTGGAGACGCCGTCATCACGCGCAGATCGCGTGCTCGGTGGTAGTGCGTCCTACTTCGCCGCCGCAGCGAGTCGTCTCGCACCAGTGCGATTGGTTGGAGTGGTGGGTGAGGATTGGCCTGCGCATCATCGCGCGTTGCTCGAGAGTCTTGAGGGCGTCGATCTGCGCGGACTCGAAACCCGCGCGGGCGGCAAGACCTTCGCCTGGGGCGGCAAATACCTCGTCAATATGAATGATCGCGAGACGCTCTTCACCGAACTCGGCGTCGTCGCCGAAGCGCCGCCGACCGTGCCCGCCGCGTTTGCCAACAGCAAGTTGGTCTTCCTCGGCAACACCCATCCCGAGGTGCAACTCGGATTACTCAAGCAAGTTCCGCAGCGCACATTGGCAGTGGCGGACACGATGGATCTGTGGATCAACATCGCACATGATTCGTTGGTCGCGCTCTTAGGAAACATCGACGGCATTCTGCTCAACGATTCTGAAGCGATGCATCTCACGGGCATTCGTAACGCGGTCTCCGCGGGTCGACGCATCCTTGCCTACGGGCCGCAGTTCGTCGTGGTCAAGAAGGGCGAGCATGGCGCGGTGTTGGTTCATCGTGATGGAGTCGCCGCAGTCCCCGCGTTTCCCGCCGAAGCCGACATGGTGGTCGACCCTACTGGTGCCGGCGACACGTTCGCTGGTGGATTCATGGCGCATCTTGCGCGCACAGGCAAGACGGATTTCGAAACGATGCAGACCGCGCTTTCGTGGGGCACAGTGATGGCCAGCTTTACCATCGCTGCGTTCTCGCTCGATGGTGTGGCGCGAGTGACACGAGCCGAGCTTGAGTCGCGCTACCGCGACTTCGCGCGCGTTGCTCGTGTCTGAAACACGGCGCCGTGCGACTGCGCGCGTGACTCGTCGCAGCAACAACTGCCACGCGTGCATCACATAATCTGACGCTACTCTGCGCGCATGCTTGACTTCATGCGTCTGGTCGTGCGTGCTTCGGCACCTTCGCGCGTTGCTGGTTTTGCCCTTGTTTGCGCCACAATTGGTGCATCCACCGCGCTGGGACAAACGTACACGCCGCTCAAAAATATTCCGGGCAACGAATTGATGCGTCGCATGCAAAGTGCGATGAGTGGCATCGGCGACGGCGGTGACATTGGCGCGAGCAAGTGGGATCTCGTCGCAGGACAACTGTGGTTTGAGAAGGATGGATGGAAGACCGTCGACCTCGCATCGGGCGCGATCAACCCTTCTGCAGACGGTGGGAAAGATGGTCCACCGGCGACGGCGCAAGATTCGCGCAGCGATCGCGGTGGTGGTTCCCGTCGGCCCGCACGCGGTCGTCAATTCACGCGCGCGGAAAGTCCCGACGGCAATTGGACCGCAGTGAGCGAGAAGGGCAATCTGTTTCTCGAGCCGAAAAAGCAAGGCGATCAAGAGGCCGAGCGCATCGCGGTCACCACTGATGGCACTGACGACATCAAGTACGGCCAAGCCTCGTGGGTGTACGGAGAAGAACTCGATCAAACCACGGCCATGTGGTGGTCGCCTGATTCGCGCTTCATCGCGTTCTATCGCTTCGATGAATCGAAGGTGAAAGACTTCTTCATCGTCGGCGGTTGGACCGAAACCAACACGCGCATCATGAGTGAGGCGTATCCCAAACCTGGTGGCGCCAATCCCACCGCGACGCTGATGATTTACGAGTTGGCCACGCGCACGCGCGCGCAAGTCGACAGCTTCAGCGAAGCGTCGGGCGCAATCGCAGGCACCGAGTACTACCTCTACAACACGTTGTGGACCCCAGACGGAAGTGAGTTGTTGTACTCACGCACGCCGCGGCGACAAGATGTGCTTGAGGTGTTAGCCGCGAATCCGCACAGCGGCGCATCACGCATCGTGGTGCGCGAAGTGCAAGAAACATGGCAAGAAAACCGCCCCAACATGCGGTTTCTCAAAGACGGCCAGCGCTTCTTGTGGGAGACCGAGAAGACCGGATTCAAGCACATTGAATTGCGCTCGCTCGGCGGCATCGATCAGGGCGCGAGTTCACCAGCGCGTCCTGCGTCGCTCATCGCGACTGTCACCAACGGTGCGTGGCCTGTCGACTCAATCGAACTGGTCGACGAAGAGGCGGGCGAGATTTGGTTCACCGCGTGGAGCGGCAAGATTCCCGTGCAACAACAATTGCATGTCGCGAAGCTCGACGGTTCGCATTGCGAGCGTGTGACCAGCGAAGACTTCCATCACTCGGGCTATGGAATTTCGCCCGACGGATCGAAGGTGATCGCCACCGCGCAAACGACCGCGATGCCCGCACGCACTGTGGTGTACTCGCGCGGCGGTGATCAGCAAGGCACACTCTTGGCAACACTGGCCGAGGGTTCGAGCAAAGGGTTCGCCACGCATGAACTCATGCCGACGGAACTCTTCACATGCAAAGCCGCGGATGGCGTGACCGATCTCTACGGTCGACTCGCGTTTCCACCCGCGTTCGATGCGACGAAAAAATATCCCATGATCGTCGACACCTATGGCGGACCAACGATTCGTCTGGTGACCGATCGATTTGATGCGGGTGACCGCAACACGGCGTTAGGGTTCTTGGTGATGACCGTCGACAACCGAGGCACGCCAGGACGCGGAAAAGCCTTTGAAAGTGCGGCATATCTCCAACTTGGGCAAGTTGATCTTGATGATCAAGCAGCCGCGGTCACCCATCTTGCCACCACGCGTTCTTATGTCGACGGCACGCGCGTAGGAATCACTGGTCATAGCTACGGCGGATACATGGCAGCGATTGCAGTGGTGCGTCGTGGCGATGTTTTTCATGCGGCCGTTGCCGGAGCGCCGCCGACGGATTGGCGCAACTACGACACCATCTACACCGAGCGCTACATGCGCACGCCCGCAGAAAACACCGAAGGCTACGACGCGGGAAGTTGCGTCAAGAACGCGAGCAAACTCAAAGGGAAGTTGCTGTTGCTGCAGGGGCTCGTCGACGACAACGTGCATCCCAACAACACGCTGCAACTGGCCAACGCGTTGCAGGCGGTCAATCGTCCGTTCTCGATGATGCTCTTTCCCGCCTCGGATCACAGCATCAACAGTCCTGCAGTTGAGAGCGTCAAGTGGTCCTTCTTTGTGGAAGCGCTTGCGCCGGTGCCTCCGGTCTGGCCGAGCAAGAAGGGTCTGAGCGACGAGAGCGCGCCCGCAGCGACGGGAGCGAAAGCGCGCACGTCAAGCACGAGCAACTCATGAACCGCGATCACGCCGCCCAACTTCCGCCCGACCGTTCGCACGTCGCCACCGAGCAGCGCCACGCCGAATCGAACGCGCTCGACACGCTCACCACCCAAGAGATTGTGTTGCTCTTGGCGCGCGACCAACGCCGCGCCGTCGAGAGTGTGGAGGCCGCCGCGGCGGGAATCGCTGCATTTGCCGATGCGGCAGCGCATTCGCTCGCTTTGGGTGGCCGTCTGATTTACGCGGGTGCGGGCAGCAGTGGTCGACTGGCGGTGCTCGATGCCAGCGAGTGTCCGCCGACATTTCGCTGTCTTCCGTCGCAAGTCATTGGCATCATCGCGGGCGGTGACTCGGCGCTGCGCGTCTCGAGTGAAGGCCGCGAAGATGAGTTCGAAGGCATCAACGCCGAGTTCGAGCGAATTGATCTCAATGGCAACGATTCGTTTCTCGCCATCGCTGCGGGCGGCACAACTCCGTATGCATTAGGCGCATTGCGCTTGGCGAAAGAACGCAATGCGACGACTGGGTTCTTGACCTGCGCGCCGCACGCACAACCATCGCACTGCGATCACCGCATCGTGCTCGCTAGTGGTGCAGAAATTCTCACTGGCTCGACGAGACTCAAAGCGGGAACCGCAACCAAGATCGCACTCAACGCCATCACCACCGCGATGTTCGTGCGACTGGGAAAGACCTACGGCAACTTGATGGTTGATCTCGCGGCGACCAACGACAAGTTGGTTGATCGCGCGTTGCGCATCTATCGCGAGTTCTTCCCCAACGATTCGCGCGAGGCCGCGCACGCGCAGTTGCAACTCGCGGGAGGACTGCTCAAACTCGCGTTGGTCATGCGCGCACGCAACGAGAGTTGCGAAGAAGCCGCGCGCACACTCGCGCGTCATCATGGCTCGCTGCGCGCGGCGATTGGCTGAGTCGTGTGTGCTGTGACTGAAGCGCAAGCATCACTGAGCGATCGGCCGCGCTCAAAAACAACTATGAAACAAGGTAAAAACAAGCGCGCCGCGGAAACCGCGGCGCGCTGTAGTTGAATCGATTCATGTCTTCCAGAGGCAAGCCTCGGGAATTCACACTGCCTCGTTGAGGCCCTTCATGGCGCGGATGCGAACCTTGCGGCTTGCAGGCTTGGCCTTGATGGTGATCTCTTCGCCGGTGAAGGGATTCTTGCCCTTGCGAGTCTTGGTCGCAGGCTTGATCACGGTGCGCATCTTGGCGAGGCCAAGAAGATTGAACGTGCCACAACCCTTCTTCGAGAGGTCAGACTTCATCATCTCGGTGAGGGTGTCGAACACAGTGACAACCTGCTTGCGAGTGAGCTCGGAGATCGTTGCGATGTCCTTGTAGATCGAGCCCTTGGTACGGATCTTTGCAGCTGGTGTGACTTTGAGTTTGCTGGCCATAGGTCGGAGTCCTTTCTTGCCTTCTGGTGAGACAAGCCTCATGCAGAGGATTCGTGGTGGCACGAGTCGCGGTACGACGAAACTCGTTTTTCGACAAACTCCATGTTTGTCGATTTTGCGGAAAATAAAGGCCTTGGACGTTGTGTGCAAGGCCTTCGAAGGCTGAAAACTGCGAAAAACGCGAGGTTTTTCGCTATTCTGGCAAAACCGCCTTATTTTCCCGTGTTTTTACATGATTTTTGGTCTGCACTCAACGTCGCCTCTGCATCGACGCGCGAGGCGATCACTCTTCCGATTGCGAGCGCGAGCGCGGTTCACCGAGGAACACCGAGGAGCGCCGTACGGGCGCGTCGCCTGTGCGCGCAGCATGCTCACGGCCAACCATCGCCGGCGGCAGCGCTGGCTTGGCATGAGTCAGCCGTTGAATCGAGAAGCGGAAGTCGCCCACGGGAAGGGTGATGCCCTCGTCAAAACGCTTGCGAAACCAGCGTTTCCCGTCATAGTTGATGCCGCACGAACTTCCCGCGTCGATGAGCGACCAACTCTCGGCGCCGCGCACCATGACGCAGTGCAGCGGATCGACCGACGCGTGACAGAGCTGCACATCCATCGTGTTCGCGCGACCGATGGTGATTCGCGCCGAGCCCGAACCCTCTTGCGAGATCACTTGACTCAAGTCGGCACACAATTGAATCCCGCCCTGCGCATCGGCGATGACGAGAAGTTCTTTCGGGGCTGCGCGCGCGCGTTCGGTGAGACTCTCATTGCCTAGGCGTGCCATCAGCGGCGACGCGCTGTCGAGACGCTCCGCGCGCGTGTCGATCCACTCTGGCGGATTGGCCGGACCGCCCATCACCCAAAACACGGTGTCGGCGATTTGTACGTAGGCCTCGGAAGTCATGCGCAAACAGCGGGTTTTCCCGAGGCTGCAGTCAAGTCCTTCGAGCGAACCACAATCGGAGATGAACCAGTGTCCACTCGTGTTGAACATCACCGCGTGGCGACGACTCACCGAGGGGTTTTCGATCACGATGTCGCAATGCGCGTCACGACCAATCCAGTAGCTACGCACGGGATCGAGCCGCTTGGTGAGCAGTTCGGTTCCATCGGGTCGGCAAACGCGGAGATCGTTCATGGAGTCCCAGCGGGCACGGTTCAAGCGCAGTCAGCTTGAATAACGCCGCGCACCAACAACGGTCACCGCTCACCCACGAGGGTTCACGGGCGCGCGTCCTACCGAGTAATACGCAAAGCCTCGGTCTTCCATCGTCTGTCGCTTATAAAGATTTCGGCCGTCAAAAATCAACTTCGACGGCATCAGCGCAGCGACGCGATCAAACTCAGGAGTGCGGAATTCGTTCCACTCGGTCGCGATCACCAATGCGTCGGCGCCTTCGAGCGTGTGATACATGTCATGACCATGCTCGATCTCGGGAAACTCTTTGCCCAAGTTTTCCAGGGCCACAGGATCAAACGCGCGCACTTTCGCGCCCGCCGCCACGGCTTTACGCATCAGTGAAATCGCAGGTGCCTCGCGAATGTCATCGGTGCGTGGCTTGAAGGCGACACCCCAGAATGCCAGTCGTTTGCCCGCGAGATTCTTGCCCATCGCACCTTCGATCTTCGACCAGAAGTGGGTGCGCTGCGCTTGATTCACGTTGTGCACTGCGGCGTTGAGTTCGCACTCGAAGCCAATGGCGCGCCCCATCGAAACGACAGCGAGGGTGTCCTTGGGGAAGCACGATCCGCCGTAGCCGAGGCCGGGATAGAGAAACTGATTTCCGATGCGCTTGTCGGCGCACATTCCTTCACGCACGCTGGTGATGTTGGCGCCGTACTTCTCGCACAGATTGGCGATTTCGTTGATGAACGAAATCTTGCACGCGAGCATCGCATTCGACGCGTACTTCACCATTTCGGCGGAACGCACATCCATCACGAAGATCGGATTGCCTTGACGCACGAAGGGGTCGTAGAGCTCGCGCATCACAGTGCCCGCCGCGGCGCTCTCGACTCCACACACGACACGATCCGGTTTCATGAAGTCGCTGATGGCGTCGCCTTCTTTGAGAAACTCAGGATTGTCGGCGATATGGAAGGGAATCTTGGTCTTGGCCGCGATGAGATCGCGCACCTTGTGACTCGTGCCCACTGGCACGGTGCTCTTCACCACGACGGTCTTGGTAGCCGCGGTGGGACCGATGGCGTTGATCGCGTCGGCAATATCACTCGCGACATGAAGTACGTATTGCAGGTCCGCGCTGCCATCTTCGCCGCTGGGAGTGCCCACGCAAATGAAGATGATTTCGGCGTGGCGATAGGCCTCAAGTTTGTCGGTGGTGAAACGCAGGCGTCCTGACGCTGCGTTGCGCAGAATCATTTCCGAGAGGCCGGGCTCATAGATAGGACTCTCGCCACGACGAAGCATCTCGATCTTGTTGTGATCGACGTCAAGGCAAAACACGTCATTGCCTGTCTCCGCAAAACACGCGCCCGTTACGAGTCCGACATAGCCGGTTCCAACCATCGTCAACTTCATCTGATGCTCCATGTTTCGAGATTCCGCCGCACTCCACGTCGGATGCTCACTGTAGTACCAACCGCGAGGTGGGTTGGGTCAGTTCAATCGGCGCGTTGGCCTCGAGTCTTTGAGGAATCTGATCTGTGAAGGATCGAGAGTCTTCATCGCGACAGATGCTCGTACGCACAACATGGGAAGCGCGCGCGCATTCGGTTGATCACGGTCGCTCAAGAACACGCGTCAATCGGCCGTTTGCGCGGATTTTTCACGTGCGATGAGCCAACTCTTCACTCGCGCCATGGGGCCTGAGGTCTCTCCGGAGTATCCGCCGAGTCCCGAAGCCGAGACCACGCGATGACAGGGGACCACCACCGAAAGTGGGTTGCGCCGCAGCGCCTGTCCGATCGCGCGGCAGCAAGCGTTGGACCGACCCAAACGAGCAGCGATCCATCCGTAAGTGCGCGTTTGGCCCGAGGGAATAGTGCGGCAGCAGTTCCACACGCTCCGTTGAAACGGAGTTCCGACAGCGGTGGGAATCGCGGCGAGTCCGCGATCATCGCCATCCAACGAGCGCTCGACTGCAGCGAGAATCTTGCACGCATCAGCATCAACCGCGCGCTCTTTCGGCAGCGGCTCGCCTGGAAGAATCCAATCAAGCGTGAGTTTGCTGCCGCGACGCATGGCAATAAGTCGGCCCACCGGAGTCTTCAGCGCAGTGACTTTCGCGGCGTGATTAGGCACGCACGCGATGGTAGCGCGCCGCGTCTATGCCGCAAAACCAGACGAATCGCATTGGTAACATTCGATGCATGACCTCTGCGACCTCTGCGACCGTGTCCGCTTCGCGTCCCTCAATTGCGGGATTCCCCTCGGATATTCCGCTCGACCCGATGTCGATGGCGCTGCTCACGATGTTGGAGAAGTACGACCCAGCTGCAGCGCGATTGATGGCGCTCGAAGCAGAGCGACAAGCAACGACGCTCGAACTTATCGCGAGCGAGAATCATGTTTCCGCCGAAGTGATGCACAGCGCAGGATCGTGGCTCACCAACAAATACGCCGAGGGCTATCCGGGCAAGCGCTACTACGGCGGCTGCGAGTTTCATGATGGCATCGAAGATCTCGCGCGCAATCGCGCCAAGCAACTCTTCGGCTGCAACTTCGCCAACGTGCAGGCGCACAGTGGTGCCAATGCCAACACGGCGGTGTTCATGGCGGTGTGCAACCCTGGCGACACCATCTTGTCTCTGCCCATCAAGTCGGGCGGACATCTTTCGCACGGCCTCAAGGTGAATTTCTCGGGCACGTTTTACAAGATCGTGGAGTACGACCTTGACGCGACCAGTGAGCGACTCGACTACGACGCGATTGCCAAGATTGCCCGTGAAACCAAGCCGAAAATGATCATCTGCGGCTACTCGGCGTACTCACGCGTCATCGACTTCGCGCGCTTCCGCGCCATCGCCGATGAAGTGGGCGCGGTACTCATGGCGGACATTGCGCACATCGCGGGACTGGTCGCAGCGGGCGTGCATCCTTCGCCATTTCCTCACGCGCATGTGGTCACCACCACTACGCACAAGACGTTGCGTGGTCCGCGCGGAGGTCTCATTCTCACCAACGATGAGGAGCTCGCGAAGAAGATCGATCGTAAAATTTTTCCAGGGACGCAAGGCGGACCGTTGATGCATGTGATCGCGGCAAAGGCGATCGCGTTTGGCGAAGCGCTCAAGCCTGAGTTCAAGACGTATTGCGAACAGGTGGTGAAGAACGCGCAGGCACTTGCGGCGGCGCTGACTACCCGCGGTTACCGACTTTGCACTGGGGGCACGGACAATCACCTCATGTTGGTTGATCTGCGCGCGCGCGCGGCTGATCTCACCGGCGCCGATGCCGAGAAGTGGCTTGAGGCGGCGGGAATCATCGTGAACAAGAATGGCATCCCCAACGATCCGCGTTCACCAGTGGTGACGAGCGGCTTGCGTTTAGGAACTCCTGCGTTGACGACGCGCGGACTTCGTGAAGCAGAGATGGAACTTGTGGCGCAGTGGATCGATCGCGTGCTCGGGAGCAGCGGCGACGCGACGGTCATCGCGACGGTTCGCGCGGAAGTACGGGCTTTTTCCGCACGATTTCCGCTGTTTCATTGAACGCGCCTCGCGCGTCATGTGCGAACTCATGTGCAACCTCACCCGTGATTTCAGACGGAACGGATGATCGAACCCAGCACGATCATTCCCGCGAGTTGGGCAGATTGCATCGCGGGAAGACGCGTGGCCATCGCGCGATTCCCGCCGTCTCCAATAGTGAACCCGCGCACAACGCGTCGTCTGTACCTGCGCATGCTCGCGTGTTTGGTCGGAGCGTTTTTCTCGCTGGCATGTGGCTTCGGAGCAGTGGTTGTCACTGGATATTGGTGGATGGGTGTCGTGGTGTTTCCTCTGGGCGCGATGGTTGCAGCGGTGCTGGGAATCAGTTTCATCAACGCGGTCAAGGATGCGCATCACGCTCGGCGTCGTACGCGCGAACAAGCGCTTGACGATCCCATCGGGCGACTACTTCTCGCGTGCAACACCTCGCGCCGTGCGCGGCTTGATCCTGCGTCGTATGCGGAACTCTTGGCATTGCCGCAGCGACCGGTGCTCATCCTGGATCACGCGTTGCTTGAGTTGCTCGACTTCCCGAAGGCGATGGACGCGCTCGCGCCGCGCGGAAGTTTGCCTGAGCCCGAGACGCTAGGCATTTCGAAGGGCGCGCCCGGACTGTCGTTGACGATGGCTGTCCTGTTGATTCCAGTGCTGCTCATGTCGGAGGGATCGTGGCGCGCGTTCATCAACGGTGAACCGCTGTCGTGGATGAACTGGTTCAGCATTGCGTCTGTGATCGGTGTGTTGCTGCCGATCGTCTTCGATCCGTTGCTGCACCAGAAGCTCGGCATGCAGGGGTTCATCACCACGCCAGCGACCATCGGCGCGGGCTGGCTGCGCGAAGGACGCGGCAAACTTTGGACTGTCGATGAAAGCCTGATGATCGTGTGTGTGAACTCGGCCTATGTCGAGTTGCGTTGCATCACGTCGGACAAGGTCGAGGCGTACTGTTTGTCGATGCGGCTGCCACAAGAACGCGACTCCACAATCGCGCAAATGCCGAAAAACAAGCCGTTTCAGGCGATCCGCGACGTGTTGCGGCAAACGTTTGCGCACGCTGCTCAGTCCGTAGGGATTAAAAACGTCTCTGAAAGACAGGGCGCGAAGAGCGGCGCTTGGCAGCCGTTGCACTTGATGCTCTCGAGTTGGGCTCATCCAGAGCCGCGCACTGAGCTTGCGTCGCAGGAGTGATTGCGCGCGCCATCGCTTCGCGCACGAAGCGAGCAGAGCGTTGTCGAAACTCGCGCTGCTTTGCCGATAGCGCTAGTCCATGCAGCAACCTTCGCAGCCGTCGCCTTCGCACACGCAAGGGCTTGCTGATTCCGCCATCGATGCGGCGTGGGCCATGCTTTCGCCCGACCTTGAATTGGAGAACGCGCGACTCCTTCCCATCGTTGTCGGCGCACATCCGCGCAGTGAAGTTGCCGACCGACCACTGGCCAATCGATTGGCGGTCGCGATTCGCCAATGGCAACGCGCGCATGTCGAGAGGGAGTCCGCGCGATTGATTCCATTGGTGATGAGTGACTTGTGGTACCTCAATGATCAAGAGTTGTTGTTGCAACCAACGATCACCATCGGTGAGCCCAGCCACAATGCGGCCAGCGCGTACTACGGCACGCGTCTTCCCAAGGCATACGTGGTTGACGGCAAGCTGCAAGTGCTCGCGGATCTCGCGTTCCTTGAACCGAGCGTGACCATGTGGGGTGTCGATGCGCACGCCACGCGCACCGCTCTCGATTGGTTCATTGCGCGGCAAATGCCTGCGTTTCTCGAGTCAATTCACTCCTGAGAGCGCGCGCCCCGTCGCAGATGCGGCGTGATCGGTCACGCTCACTCCACACTCTCAGCGAATCTATTCCTCGCAACCGCATCGGCGATACCCGCGAGATTCATGGAGCGAAACGCGAGTCCAAGCAGTGCTTCGCGCAACGCTTGGTTGACTCCCGCGGCTTGTGCACGGGGCATAAGAAATGCGCGATAGGCCTCGTCCGCACCGGAGGGATCCTTGCGGCCTCGCTCGACCAACGACGCGAGAAGCGGGAGCTCTTCATTCATGCGCGCAACGAATGCATCGAGATGCGTCCCCAGGTTTCGTTCGCCTCCGTGCGTGAGTATTGCGCGCGTCTCGCGGTGCAATTGGCGCAGCCGCTGCATCGAAGTGCGCCACGCAGGAATATCAATGTCACTCGGCGGAACTGGAATCGAAATGTAGTTGGAGTCGGGCGACACCATTCCCACGACGTCGCCGACGAAGAGAAGATCCGGCTCGGTGCAACTCACGCGCGATGCAGCGTCACGCACGCGCCATGCATGATGATGGCGCGCGTGACCGAGCGTCTCGATCGCTTCGATGTGGAGTCCAGCGACTTCGATGGTCGCGCGATCAGCCACCGAGTGGATCATTGATGGCGCGATGGGTAAGGGGTCGCCAAAAAAAGTGTCGTAGCGTTCACCGTGAACAGCGCGCGAGCCAGCGATGAGTCGCGAGGGGTCGACGAGATGCCGCTCGCCGCGCGGATGGACAAACACAGGAACGCCGAGGGCGGCGAAGTGGCCCGCGCTTCCTGCGTGGTCGAGATGAATGTGGGTGACCAACAGCGCCTTGAGATCGCTCGGTTTGAGGCCGATTTGAGCCAATTGCGCGCAAATGCTGGCGAACGCAACCGCGCAACCGCACTCGACGAGAATCGCGCCATCGCGTCCGCGCACCACAAACGCCAGGGCCGCTTGCGGCGTGCCGAGATACATCGTGTCAAGCGCACAGTAGGACAGTGAAGGCACTCGGCCATGTTAGCCGCGCACCTCGGCTACCCGCTCGTGGAGAAAATCACAAAGGTCAACGATTGACCTTGCGCCTCGAATGTCAACTGTTGTTTATCCTGCGTCGATGCCGCGTCCTGCGATCTTTCTGGTTCCGACGACCAAGGCGTGGAGCGTCCTCGTCGCGCCAGTGCGATTGGAGATTTTCGAAGCAATGCGCATCTTGGCGCCGTGCTCGATTGCGCAGATCAGTGAGGTACTTGATCGACCAGCGGACGCGCTCTATCGCCACATCGGCAAACTCAAACAGATCGGCGTCGTGGTCGAGGCTGGAATTCGCCGCAGCGGTCGACGCTTCGAGCAGATCTTCGACCTTGTGGCCGACGATGTTCGCCCCGGGTTTAAGGACGCGAGTGTCACTACAGCGAACAAAGCGTATTACGACGCGGCGCATTCCATTATCAAGGCGGCGCTGCGCGCAGTGCGTGATTCTGCCGCGGCAGGACAGCTCATCGGCATGGGCGACAAGCGCAACATGATCGCCAAGATCGAACACAGTTGGATCACGCACGACCAGTTCACGCAGATTCGCGAGCTGATGATGCGCATCAAGGCGATCATGGACGGCAGTAAGCAGCGACGCGCGGGAAGGCTGTATTTCGCGGTGATCATGGCGGCGCCGGTCGTGCGCAAGCGCGGCGCAACTGCGTCTCGCTCCTTGCCGAGTGTGGCGGTCACCGTTGGTGCGCCCAAAGTTGCGACGAGCAAAAAGGTGATCAAGAAAATCGCGACGGTTAGCGCGGTTTCGAAATCGCGCGTCGCGCAGTCCCAAGCAGCGCGCCCGCGTGCGAAGGCAACCCGGCACGCGTCACTCGGCTGACTTATCGCGTTGAATGCCCAGAGCTACCCGAGTCACGCGCAGAGTGTTCGCAGCGCGCAACTCTTCTTATTTCGTGTCACGTCTGGACATGATTGACTTCAGCAACAACCGCAACGGCTGCAACCTTTGCACCATCAGCGACACGATTAGCGACACCAACGAACTCATCGAGCACTCTGTCTATGAATACGGCACCACTCTCCATCCGCGGCCTCGTCAAGATTCATCCTGGACCAGTCTGCGCGTTGCGCGGCGTTGACCTCGATATCCCTGAAGGCATGTTTGGTTTGCTCGGGCCCAACGGTGCGGGCAAGTCGACGTTCATGAACATCGTGGCCGGTCTCATCGAGCCGACCGCGGGGCAGGTGCATCTCGACGGAGTCGACGTCGTTGCTCATCCGCGCTACATGCGCGAGAGATTGGGCTATTTGCCGCAGGATTTTGGGTTTTATCCCGATCTCACAGGCCGCGGCATGTTGGAGTTTTTGTTGAAGATGAAGGGCGTCACGGGGCCGAAAGGTCGTCGCGCATTGGCCGACGAATTGCTGGAGCGCGTGAATCTCACCAGTGCCGCGACACGCAAAGTCGGCGGCTATTCCGGCGGCATGCGTCAGCGCCTTGGACTGGCACAAGCGATCGCGGGAAACCCGCGCGTGCTCATTGTCGATGAACCAACGGCGGGACTCGATCCCGAAGAGCGTCAGCGTTTTTACCGACTGCTTGCCGAGATGAGCGCAGGGCGCATCGTCTTGTTGTCGACGCACATCGTGGATGACGTGTCGACGCTCTGTCCGCGCTTGGTGGTGATTCACACTGGTGAAGTGGTGGCGGACACAACCCCGAGCGCGGCGCGCAACGCGGTCGACGGAATGATCTACGAAGGATTCGTGGCGGATGCGCAGTTGCCTGAGTTTGGCGCGAACCATCGCGTGACGAGCGCGGTGCTCGTCGAAGGTCGAACCAATCGTGTGCGCATCTTTGTCGCAACCGATGCGCCGCTGCCCAGTGGATTTGAGCGAAGCCGTGCGACCCTCGAAGACGCGTATCTCGTGCTCATGCGCTGTCCACGCCACGAAGTGCCCGCGGCGCTCTCGCATGCGGTGCCAGTCACGGTGGAAGGCGGCGCTTGATGGCCAGCAATCCAATCACACGTTTCTTGTGCGCGCCGTTTTGGGTCTACCCGCGTCTTGAGTTGGCCACGTTTTGGAAACGTCCACTCAACATCATTATGTTTGCACTGTTCGCGCTGATGGCGTTTGGCTTCGTCGCCGGCGGCGTGCAAGTGCGCGCGGGTTCGGCCGACACCGGTGGACCGAAGCTGGCGATGAACGCCGCGTTCAATCTCGCCTTCGTCGATGTGCTGACTTTCGCCTTGTTTTTGCCGTTTTTTGTGGCAGTCGCCTGCGGCATGCCCGTGCTCTTGGATTTCGATCGTCGCATCCATCGCCTCATCGCTGCGACGCCGCTCTCACATTTGACCTACGCGATGTCGCGTTTCGCTGGAGCGATCGCGGTCGTTGCACTCATTCTCGGCGCGTGGCTGATTGTGCAAATCGGTCTCTATCAACTCTGGCCTATCGATGAGACCGAACGCACGCGCGCCGCGTTTTCGCTGAGTGCGTATGTGGTGCCGCTCCTCCTCTTCGCGTTGCCGCTAAGCGTGTTCACTGGTGGACTCTCGATGTGGTTGGGCGTGCGCACCCGACAACCGGTGTTGGTGTTCGCACTTCCAGTAGTCATCGTGGTGAGCGGAATATTCTTCGTGTGGAACTTCTCGCCTGAGTGGCTGCCGCATTGGGTCGACCGATTGATGATGGCGCTCGATCCCACCGGCGTGCGTTGGTTCATGAACACATTCATTGAAGAAGATCGTGGCGTGGCCTTCTACAACTCGGCGACAGTCGCGCCCGACGCGCTCTTTGCCTTCAGTCGAATCGCATTTGTCGCGGTGGGTTTCGCGGCAGTGTGGGCCACGGGACGACGACTCGAGCGTACGGAGCATCGTGATCTGCGCGTAGGCAACATCACGCAACTGCTCGCGGATGCGCAGCGCGCGCAGGACGCTCGCGGCGAAACGCAGCACGCGTCGATTGCCGCGCGCGGGGGAAATCCTGCAGCAATCGTGCAAGTTCCTGGGTTCGTGTTCTCGACGCTCCATGTGTTCGCGCTGGAAACGCGCGCGCTGTTGCGCTCGCCTGGCGTGTGGCTGTTCGGTCCACTCATCCTCTTGCAAACATGGGCGACCACTTCGTTTCGCGATGGTCCACTCGACACAGAACTGCTGATGACCACGGGCACCGGCGCGGCAGGCGCGTTCAACACGCTCACGTTGCTGCTGTGTTTCTTGACGCTCTTCTACACCGTCGAAAGTTTGGTGCGCGAAGAACGTTGCGGTCTCTCGGCGATTTTTCGCGCCGCGCCCGTTTCAACTGCGGCGGTGCTCGCGGGCAAAGTTCTTGCCAACGCGATGCTCGCACTCGTGATCATCGGCGCGGCGTCGTTGGCCATCGCCATCGTGCTCGCAGTGCAAGCGTTCAAAACAGGAATCATCATCCCGTTGCAGGCGAGCGTGTTGTTGTTGGTGCTGGGCGTGCTGCTTGCGCCGACGCTCATCGTGTGGTGCGCGTTCACGGCATTCTTGTACGCGCTGCTGCGTAATCGCTTCGTGGTCTATGGCGTTGCACTGGGCGTGTTGATCGCGACCGGATTCGCCACCCAGTTCGGCTATCTCAACTGGCTGACCTCGTGGCACATGTGGAGCGGCGTGCAGTGGAGCGAACTCGATCGTCTCGCCTTCATGTGGGACGCGATGGTGATGAACCGATTGGTTGCGCTTGCGCTCGCGGGATTCTTCATCGTGGCCACGCTTTCGATGTGGCCGCGACGACTTCCCGATTTGCGCGCAGTCGCTGACCGCATTCGTCCAGCTTCGTTGCTGCGCGCGCTGATGTTCCCTGCGATCGCGGCGATGCCCGTGGTCGTGCTGGGTGTGTACGCAGGCAAAGCGATTCGCGATGGATACCAAGGGGCACCGCAGCGCGACGCGCAACGAGCCTATTGGAAGCGCAATTCGCAAACGTGGGAAGACGTTCCTTCGCTGGCGCTCGATGCCGTTGATGCCGAGGTGAAGCTCTTTCCGCAGACGCGCTCACTCGAAGTCACCGGCACGTACACGTTGCGCAATCCGCACCTCAAGTCTGTGGCGGAGATTCCGCTTTCGGTGGGAGCGCATTTCGTTTCGAGCGAGTGGACAGTGAACGGAGTTGCCACTGATCCCACCAAAAACGATCAGCCGCTTCCCTCGATTGAGAATCGTTCCGGGCTCTACGTGATCCAACCGCTGCAGCCGCTGGCATGCAACGAGTCGCTCACCGTGTCCTTCAAACTCGTGGGTGCCTTGCCCAACGGTTGGTCGCGTTCGAGTGCAGGTGCGAGCGAATTCGTGCTTCCCTCTGGCGTTGTGCTCACCAGCTTTACCGCGAGTTTCCTGCCTGTTCTCGGGTTCGTTGACGGCGTTGGTATCGATGAACGCAATGGTCGTGATGCGCGCGAATATCCGCTCGATCACTGGAAGACTCGCGTTGATCCTGGCTTTGGTCCCGCGTGGAGTACGAAGGTTCGATTGATGGTGGAAGGCCCTGACGATTGGATCATCAACGTCGTCGGAGTCGAAAAGGAATCGACGCAACAAGACGGTCGTCGCAGAACGCTGTGGGAAACCGAACATCCCGTGCGCTTCTTCAACATCGTCGGTGGTCCGTTACTTGCGAGTAAAGGCGAGAGCACGACGGTCTTCCACGATGCGCGCACCGCGCACAACGTGCCCGCGATGGTGAGTGCGCTCGACGCCGCGCGCAAGAATTACAGCGCTTGGTTTGGCGCGTATCCGTGGACCAACTTGCGCGTCACCCAGTTCCCCGCACTCGCCGGCTACGCGCAAGGATTCCCGGGAAACATCTCGTTTTCCGAGGGAATTGGCTTCATGTCGCTTCCAGTGCAGAGCGGCGATGACGATGACGACTCTGATGCGGGCGAGCTCGACGTCGCCTTTTACATCGTGGCCCATGAGTCAGGACATCAGTGGTGGGGCAACATCGTTACTCCGGGCAAAGGTCCTGGCGGCAACATCATTTCTGAAGGACTCGCCGAGTTTTCTGCGCTGATGTTGCTTCATCATGAACGCGGCGAGAAGCAAGCAGCAACGCTGCGTCGTCGATGGGAAGCGCAATATGTCCAAGGGCGCAGCGCGGACAATGAGCGCGCCATCAATCGCATTGACGGCTCGCGTCCGGGTGATCAAGTGGTCACCTATCAGCGTGCGGGTTGGGCGTTTTGGATGTTGCGCAGTGTGATGGGTGAAGCGGCGATGCTCGCGGGAATGCAAGATTTCGTCGTGCGTTGGCGCGATGGTGTCGCGATGGAAGGCGGTTTGGACTTTCCTCTCATCGAAGATTTTCTCGCCAGCCTGCGTCCGCACGCGCCAGATTCCGCGGCGTTTGAAGCGTTTGTGAATCAGTGGATCTTGGGCACGGTGTTGCCCGAGTTCGAACTCACGGTGGAAGCGACCGAGCTCGACGGCGAGAGCTACATCGTGCGCGGCACGATTCAAAACATCGGCACTGGCGAAGTGAACGTGGTCGTGCGCGTCGAAGGTGAAGTGGGCGCGGACAAGATCACTCCGCACAGCGACAGTGTTGTCGCGGTGGCGCCGGGCGAACCAATTGCGTTTGAAGTGCGCTGCGACTTCGTTCCCGCGCGCGCCGTCGTCGACCCCGACGTGGCGCTCTTGCTCGCAGGCCGCAAGCGCTCGGAGAAATCGCTCGCGAAGCCATAAGCGTTTGGTGACGAAGCGTCTGGCCTACTGTTGATGCGCAGTCTCCATGAATGCGCTAACGACAAAAAACCCCATGAAACCTCGAGGTTTTCGTCAGCTCACGCGCGCAAGATCTCTTTGTTGACGCGACCCTTGACGTCAGTGAGGCGGAAGTCGCGTCCCGCGTGACGGTGCGTGAGACGCTCGTGATCAAGTCCCGCGAGATGCAAGATGGTCGCGTGAAGATCGTGAATGTCCATCACGCCGTCGACGGCTTCCGCGCCAACATCATCGGTGGCGCCGTGTGAGATTCCACCTTTCACGCCGCCGCCAGCCATCCACATGGTGAAGCCTTTGGCGTTGTGATCGCGGCCGTCGGTTCCTTGCGCATACGGAGTGCGACCAAACTCGCCACCCCAGAGCACGAGCGTTTCATCGAGCATGCCGCGACGCTTGAGGTCGGCGAGCAGCGCCGCGATCGGCTGATCAATCTCGCTGCACTGCTGCCCCAACTCTTCACGCAAGTTGCGATGCGTGTCCCAACCGCCGTGACCGACTTCGATGAAACGCACGCCTTTCTCCGCAAAACGACGCGCGAGAAGGCACTGTCGTCCAAAGTCATCGGTGGGCTCTTGACCGATGCCGTACATCTCGAGCGTCTTCTTGTCTTCATCGGCGAAGTCGACGAGATCGGGAACTTCCGCTTGCATGCGAAACGCAAGCTCGTAACTTTCGATGACGCCTTCGAGTTCGCGATCGCTCTTCTCACGCTTGAGTCGTTCTTTGTTGAGGCGCTGAACGAGATCGAGTTGTTCGCGTTGCGCTGCGGTACCGAAGCGTTCGTTGTTGATGTGCGCGACCGCGTCGTCGCTTCCGCGTCGACTCAAGCGCACCGGAGTCGCTTGGTAACTCGCGGGCAAAAATCCGCTTCCATACAACTGCGCGCCGCCGTTGTCTCCGCGCGGATTGATGGCGATGAAGCCGGGAAGATTTTCGTTCTCCGTGCCGAGGCCGTACAGCGCCCACGCTCCCATCGACGGACGCACAAACTGAAACGAACCAGTGTGCAATTGGATCGAGGCCTGCGCGTGCGCGGGAATCTCCGCCTTCATGCCGCGCAAGAGACACATGTGATCGGCTTGCTTGCCGAGGTTGGGAAAGAGATCGCTGATCCACAATCCGCCTTTGCCTTGCTGGGAAAACTTCCATGGACTCGCGAGCAATTTCGCGTTGCCCCGGAAGGTCTGTCCATCGCGCGCGGCGAGCTCTGGCTTGTAGTCAAAGGTGTCGACATGCGAAGGCGCACCCGCCATGCACAAGAAGATGATGCGCTTCGCTGTCGGCGCAAAGTGCGGCTTTTTGGCTGCCAGCGGTGATCGCGGCTCATCGTCGCGTGCGTTGCTCATGCCCAACAAAGAAGCGCCCGAGGCGCGCGCGCTCATCGCCGCGAAGGCCAGCGAACCGAAACCACACGCCGCGTAACGCAACATGTCACGGCGTGAGTAGGCGATGGGAAGTCGATTGCAGCAGAGGTCAGACATTGTGGAATCTCGTTTCGCTGATCAGATCAATCGACGGTGCGGAACTCACCGCTCAAGAGCAGCGCTTGGCACATCGCGGAGTAGGCGGGATTGGGACCGAGGTCGGTCGCGTTGGTTTGCGACGCATTCGCTTGCGCGCGTTGACGCGCGCGTTCACGCAACGCCGCCTGGCCACGACGAGCGTTGCCGTTCGCCGCGCCTGCATCGTCATTGGATGAGCTGTTCGCCGAACTTCCACTGCGCGAATCCTTGGACAGTGCTTTGCGGAAATCATCAAGAAAGCTGCGGCAAGCGATGATTTCCGCAGGAGTGGCCTTGCGACCAAACGCGATGTGAAACGCGGCCGTGATCTGTTCTGCTTCGGTATCGCCCGCGGCGACGACGCGAGATGCAAAGGCATCGCACATCCGCGTCATCTCCGCGCTGTTCATCAAGTACAGCGCCTGTGTGGGCACGTTGGTGCTGTCGCGTTGACCAGTGACGAACGCAGGCTCGGCGAAATCAAACACTTCGAGCGCTTCGGGAATCTTGTCGCGCATGATGGGCAAGTACACGCTGCGCTGATTGTTTGCGCCATCGACAGCCGCGCCCGCGATGCGCTCTTGTCCGGCACCGCGCGTTCCGCCTTCTGTGAAGGCCACGACTGAACCAGGGCGGGGAACGAGGTCCAACAGTCCTCCTGCGTGCAGCATCGAATCGCGCAGCGCTTCCGCTTCAAGACGTTTCTGCGGCATGCGCCAGAGATAGTTGTTGTCGGGATCGATCTCTGCGTTGGTCTCGTCCCACGCACTCGACATGCCATAGGCTTGCGTGAGCATGATTTCGCGAATGAGCTTCTTTGTGCTCCATTCGTGGGCAATCAGCCGCGTCGCGAGATAGTCGAGCAACTCGGGATGCGTTGGTTTCTGTCCGCTCATTCCGAAGTTGTCCGGCGTGGGCACGAGCGGTTCGCCAAAGAGATGCAGCCACACGCGATTGGCCCACACCCGCGCAGTGAGCGGATTGTTTTCGTCGGCGACCCACTGCGCAAACGCGAGGCGTCCTGAACCCTTGGTGATCTTCGGCTCGGTTCCATCGCACAAGACTTGCACCAGTCCCCGAGGCACGACTGTTCCTGGTTTATCGAGTTCACCGCGATCGAGAATGCGCGCGTTCAATGATTGGCCGCGTTCACCGACGCCCATCGCCATCAAGTTTTTCTCGGTGGGCTCACCGCGCTCGTCGTAGCGCGCAGCGACACTCGCGAGATTAGACGAGGCCCCCGCGGCAGCGCGCGCGCGCTGAACTTGCCGCTGCAATGCTGCGGGAATCTCTTTGCCCGCGCGTCGCGCCTCGAGCGCTTCTTGCAGCAGCAGCGCGCCCTTCGCTGCTTCATCGGCGGCGCGCTCTTGAGCGCGGGTAATGAGTGATCGTTGCGCGACCGACATCGTTGGTCCCCACGAAACATTCGCGTCTTTGGGAAGCTCGATCAACGATGCGGGATGATTGTTCCCTTGCGCCTCGAAGGTGCCGTAGCGCGTATCGGTGGAGAGGAAGATTCCCGCGACGGCGTAGTAATCGCGTTGAGGAATCGGATCAAACTTGTGATCGTGGCAACGGGCGCAGGCAACCGTGAGTCCGAGCATGCCTTGCGTCACCGCATCAATCTGCTCGTCGGCGAGATCCATCTGAAACTGCGGTTTTCCGCGGCCATTGTGGCTCTTTGTGCCCAGCGCGAGATAGCCCGTGGCGATCAAGTTCTGCGCGCGAGTATCCGAGTCTGCGGCGGGCAACAGGTCACCCGCGAGTTGCTCGATCAAGAAGTCGTCATAGGGTTTGTCGCTGTTGAACGCCTCAATCACATAGTCGCGATAGCGCCACGCATGGGGATAGGCGATGTTTGATTCTTTGCCGCTTGATTCTGCGTAACGCGCGACATCAAGCCAGTGTCGGCCCCAACGCTCGCCGAATTGTGGACTGGCGAGCAGCGCATCAATCGCGTGAGCGAACGCGTCAGGCGATCTGTCACGCGCGAACGACTCCACCATCGCATCCGTGGGCGGCAAACCAGTGAGATCAAAACTCGCGCGACGCAACAATGTCGCTGGTTGCGCTTCCCGCGCGTGCGTGAGTCCGCGCTCCGTCATCTCGCGAAGCAGAAACGCATCGATCGCGCTGCGACTCCACGACGCATCATTCACTTCGGGTGCCTCAGCAAGTTCGATCGCGCGATACGACCAGTGATTGTTCTTGCCATCGATGATGTCTTGCGCACTCCATCGATGTGCCGTCCCTGGCGATGCGCCGTTGCTGTTGTCGCTTGCAGGAGCAGTGTTGCTCACTTGGCGTTGCGGCTCATCGCGCGGGTCAGGCGCGCCCATGGCAATCCACTTCTCCAACAGCGCGACATCATCAAGCGAGAGCGGGCCATCGGGAGGCATCGCGACATCGAGATCGACGTAGCGCACCGCGCGAATGAGCAGCGACGAATCGATATCGCCGACCACCACTGCTGGTCCGGACTTTCCGCCGCGCCGAATCGATGCGCGCGTGTCGAGGCGCAAGCCGCCCTTGCTCTTTCCCGCCGAAATCGAGTGGCAGCCGTAGCAATTCGAAATCAGAATCGGTCGAATCTCGCTCTCGAAAAACTTGAGTTCGTCGGCAGAGAGCCGCGCGTTCGCGGAGCCTTCATCAGGGGTCGCTTCTGACATCTCGCCCGTCATCTCCTGCGACATCTCTTGCGACATCTCGTTCGACGCGTTCTCTTCCATTGGCGGCTCGACGGGTGTGTCGATCAACGCTGCTGCGGCTGAATAATCCCAGAGCGTGAGCAGCGTTGCGGTGAGCATCGATGCGAGCGCGAGTTCGCTGTTGTGGCGGATATTCATGGAGGTAATCGAGCGAAGGAGGGCGAGTCGAGCGCGAGGCATGAGCGGTTGAACTCCGAAAGTATCGACAGGGCAACGCCTTGAGTGCGCAATCGATTGCCGCGAAGCCGAAAATCGCCCGAGCGCAAATGAAACGAGCTCCGAGCTTCATGATGTTCGCCGCTTAAGCCTTTGTGCCGAGATTTTCATTGACTCGGTCCGCGTTGGTGGCAAGTTAATCCTACGAGTCCGAGAGTTGATGGCGCTGCTTTCGCAGCCGCGCGTCGCTCGAAGCTAGCGTCGTGCGTAACGCGGCGCGGTGTGGGTGCAGAGTTCTTTTTTCGAGGTCCCATGAAACGATCAACGTCTGTCTTCCTTCGATTCGCTGCCGTGACGGCTGCACTTTCTTCGTGCGCGTTCGCCGCGGCACAAGGCGCCAACGATTGCGCGTCGGCGCAGTCGACCAAGGGCTACGGCACCTATCCGTTTAGCAACGTCGGCTCAACCACCGACGGTCTCGCCGACGTGTTGTGCACCTTCTTCGGCAACCAACAGATCTTCAACGATGTCTGGTTCACCTTCACCGCGCCCGAGTCCACCATCGTCGACGTCTCGACCTGCGCGCAGAGCACGCTCGATACGAAGATCGCGATTTACGGCGGAACTGATTGCGCGTCACCAGTGATCGCCTGCTCGGATGACAATTGCTCGCTGCAAACCAAAGTAAGTTTCAGCGCCACCGCGGGTCAGTCGTATCTCATTCGCATGGGTGCTTACGGCGCGACTAACTTCGGCAGCGGCACCATGACCATTGGTCCCATCGCCTTTCTTCACGAGGCCACCGACAAGTCCACGGGCATTCGCTACGTCAGCCTGATCGGAACCACTTGGACCTCATCGGAGGCGCTCGCGGTTTCGCTCGGTGGACACCTTGCATCGATCAACGATCAAGCTGAACAAGACTTCGTGCTCAGCAACTTCGGCAACATCGCTGGCGTCGATCGTCGTCTGTGGATTGGCTTCACTGACTTCGGATCCGAAGGAGCGTTTTACTGGAGCGATGGTTCCTCGGCCAAGTACACCAACTGGAATCCGGGCGAGCCCAACAACTCCGGCGCGGTCGAGCACTACGCGGAAATGCTTGGTTCGAACGGGAAATGGAATGATCTCAACGACGCGGGTGCGGGCTACGTGCACGTTGCCGTGATCGAACTTCCCGGTGGCGGCAGCACGCCATGTCCTGCGGATCTTGATCTTGATGGCAATGTGGGCGCGGCGGATCTCGCCACCATGCTCGCCTACTGGGGCACCGATCTTGCGGATGTCACCAATGATGGAATGGTCGATGCTGCTGACATCACCGTTCTGCTTTCAGCATGGGGCGTGTGTCCGTAAGAGTTGAGTCGTCAATCAATGCGCATCAAAATGTCGCATCGCCGAGCTTCGCGAGTTGTGCCTCGCGAAGCTCGGCGATTTCGTCATATGCATGGCACTCTTCGCCGCCGTCCGCGAGGGCGAAGGCCGCGCGCAGTACATCGGCTTGGGCAATGGTTTCCGGCGGACGCGACGGCATGTAATCGCGTCGATTGCTGTCCGCACGGTGCACCAACTGACGACGCTCGAGGATGGCGAGCAGGTCGCGCGCGCACGCGGGAGCGACGCCGCATTCCCGCACCAGTGTTTCCACCGAGGCACCACGACCGTGACGGAAACGCGCGCACACCGCGCGAAAGCAAGCGAGGCTTGTCGCAGGTTCGAAGATGTCAGGCGCGTTTGCGGGAGCAGCGAGTATGCGACCTCGTCCCGCGAGACCTTCCAAAATTGCCGCTGTTTGCAGGCCAAACAGCACAACCAGCCACATCAGGTACACCCACAACATGAACAGCGGCACCAACCCGAGTGAACCGTAAAGACGACTCGCAGCGAATGAACCAGTGAGCGACGCACCGAGAAAGCGCTTGCCAATCTCGATGAGCAGCGTCGCGACAAATGCTCCGAGCATCGCCGCGCGCAAGTTCACGCGCGCATTAGGAACCATCGCGTAAGCCGCGAACAACAGCACCCACAACGAAACGAATCCGCCGACAGTCGAGATGGCGTTGAGCACGAAATGCGTCGCCGCGGTGTCATGTCCAACGAACTCGTTGATCGAGCGAAACGCCAACGGAATCGCCGCGAAGAGCACGGGTCCCGCAGTGATCACAAACCAATAGATGAGCACGCGGCGCACGAACGGGCGACCAGAAGGCGCGCGACAGATGGTGTTGAAACTCGCTTCGATCGCCGCCACCGTCCACACCGCACTGAACACGACGATCAGCGCGCCGACCGCGCCGATGGCGGGAAGATCAACGTTGGCCGCTTCGCTGGCCATGTTCTCGATCCACGCGCCCAGTGGGACTCCTGCAGTTGGCGAACCTTGCACGAGAGAACCCTGCGCCGGCGCGACAGTGATCGTGTCCAGACCGAGCGCCAATACCACGTTGTGCACGAGATCGCTGAACGCATCACCAAGCACCGCACTAGTCACAATGGTCGCCACCACCAACACTGGCAACATGCCAAACAACGTGCGAAACGCGAGGTTTGCCGCCATCGTCGGCGCTTGCGATTGTTGAAGTTGCAGCAACGCAAAGCGCAACGCACGCACAAGGTCGCGCGTGCGCGGAGTGCCCGCGGTGCCCGCAGTCGATGTCGCCGTTGAAGTTTGTGCCATGCGCGGATTGTGACGGAAGGTCGCGCGTGGTGGGGCGAGATTGTACTGTGTGTTGCAGCGTCGGTCGCGTTGGGGATGATCGGATGGCGGATGGCGGTTGGGTCGACGCGCGGTGTGGCGATGAATTGAGGTGGTGTCGTGGCCATGCGCGCGCGACTACATCGACCACGCTTGCATCTCAGTCGCCTGCAACTGACTCACGCCGCGTCAAACATCTTGCCGACGCTCGCAGTGTCGATCGTCTGCGCGCGCGCGTTCGTATACTTGGTGACACTAGAAACGCACGCGGGCAACGCGTGTTGAAACTGTGTCCGCGCGCGAAAGTAATCCATGCTCGTAAGCCATCGGTGCCAGTTCATTTACACCAAGACTGTGAAGACGGGCGGCACTTCGGTGGAAGCGTTTTTTGAGCGCTACTGCATGGCGCCGGGGGAGTGGAGTGCCAGTCACGCGCGCGAGGAATTGGTTTCGCCTGAGGGCATCATCGGGCGGCGCGGCAAGATTGATCTCGCATTGTGCCGTTGGTGGAATCACATGCCGGCGTCGATGCTGCGGCAACAGATCGGCGAAGAATTCTGGCAGCGCTATTACAAGTTCTGCGTGGTGCGAAATCCCTTTGAAAAGGCTGTGTCCGCGTTTTTCTTTAAGAAGCGCAAGGGCGCGATTGCGCTTGATGCGACGCTCAGCGAGCCTGAACAATTCGAGCAATGGCTCGTGAGCGACGGGCCGATGCTCGATCAGGATCAGTACTTGATCGACGGTGTGTTTTGCCTCGACGGAGTGATTCGCCATGAACAGATGGCCGCCGACATGGCGTCGACATGCGCGCGACTGAGCATCCCCTGGGAGCCCGACGCGCTGCCGACGTTCAAGGCGGGAATTCGTCCTCGCGAAGCAACTGTGGCATCGATGTACTCCGAGCGCGCGCGCTCGGTCGTCGAACAAGCGTGCGCAGTCGAACTCACACAGTTTGGCTATGAGTTTCCGCGCGAGGGGTGATGTTTCACCGACTCATCCCCACGCGTTGAGCAGCTCGGCGAGATCCGCGCCGTTGACAACGCTGTCGTTGTTGATGTCGCCGAGGCCAGTGCCGCCCCAGTTGTTGAGCAGGATCGCGAGGTCAGAGCCATTCACCAGACCATCGAAGTTGAGGTCGGATGGATTGCCCGCCGCAGCAGCGGGGCCTTGCGCGGCGATGGTGATTGATGGCGATGCTCCCGGCTTGAACAGCCCCAGCGTTGCGTTGACCGCCGTCGGCGCGCGATTCGCGTCAAACCAAAAGTTGTAGATCGTCGAGAGACGCAGCGCGTTGCTGTTCACGCTGGTGGCGTAGGTTCCGCCGGTCCACTTCGCAGCGCCGCCCGTGGAAGTGAAGACCCAATCGGTGAGGCTGTATGGATCGCCCGAGTGATAGTTCACATCGTGGAACCCGCTCCCAGTCACCACAGTTCCCGCAGGAAGCGGAATGGAGAACGACTGCCCCGAGCGATCGGAGTTGAGATTCTGCACCGCGTATTCGTAGTGCCACGTGCCATTGCCGTTGTCGGTGACCTTGTAGCCGAGGATGAAGCGTCCATCGAGCGCGACATCGGCGTTGACCAACGTGACCGCGGCGTCAGCCGTCTTCCACGCCTCGATCGCAGCCTTCTGTTGATTGGTCGCGCCAGTGAGGGTGAGGCTGTACGCGCCCGAGGTGAGCGAGCCCACGGTGATCGAGCGCCACGAGGCGTTGTTGTTGTCGTTGCCCGCGCTGGCGTCGCCAGGGTGGTAGTACTGCGCCTCGACCAGATAGGTCGCCGATGGGTTCAATGTTGGATTAAGGTCATTTCCGTTGACTTGAATGCGCCGACCGATGGTCGCGGGCGCAGCGGGCATTCCCGAGTTGTAGGTGCCGGGGAAGACGCCAGTAGCAGCGTTCACTTCACTGCGCGTGCCGCATCCGCCTTGGCTTCCGTTGAGGCCTGAGCTGTAGGGATCACTGCAACCGACCCCGAGCCAGTTTCCGCTCGATGAAGGAGTGCAGGAACCGCACAAAGTCCCTTGCAAAGCAGTGAAACCGTGCTTGCCCCAACCGAGACCGATTTGCTCGATGCGTCCGCTCTTGATGCGGTAGATGTTCTGCGGGATGAAGGGATGGCGGTTGTCGGGCGAAGCGAACCAATCGAGCAGCGCGTCGCCGATGTTGCAGCTCGTGGTACCGATGGCGTAGGCCATGATGGTTTGTCCACTCACGACCACAGATCCGTACTTAGAAATGTCAGGAATCGATCCGACGATGACATCTGGACCAATCGTTCCGCCGCCAGAACCGCCGCCCGAGCTGATCAGAATCGAACCCGCGCCGCTGTCGCCACTGCCGAAGCCACCCACGATGACGCGATAGGTCACACCCCCAGTGAAGGTGCCCACCGCCGAACTCTGCGTGCCGCAGCTGTCGTCATCGCACGCGATGGGTGAGAGGTTCGCGCCGCACGCCGCGTTCACCGCGATGCGCGTGTCCCACGTCGAGTTGTTGCAGGTGGCGATCGTGTACGAGCCGGTAGTGGCAGGGGTGAAGGTGAAATAGTTCGGCTTGTAAATGGTGTGCGCGCCGCAAGCGCCGCCCGCACCCACCGCGATCGAACCGGTCGCGCTCGACGTGTTGAACGCGTTCGCTCCCACTACGGCGGCCACTGCAGTCGCGCAGTCGGTTGATCCGCCAGCCACACCTCCGTCGCCCTTCCCATCACCTTTGCCGCCGCCGCTAGCGCTTGATTCGAATTGTCCCAGGAGCACTGCGGCGGTTCCCAGAGTCGTGAGAGCGAGGGTGAGGAAGGTCTTCATGAGGCAATCTCAGCGGGGGGTGGTGGAGCCGACGGACTCCGCGCAATGCGACAACGCGCACACTCGTGCGGCTTCGTCAAGAGTACTCCGAGTGCGCGGAAATCAAAAGGCGGATTCTAGAAACAGTTGAAATCGCGCGATCGCACGGCTGTTCACGGGGTGCGTTGCATTCAAGCGCATCATCACTCGCACCTCAACGCTCGCCTTTGCGCTACGGATTTCGCGCGGCACGGAATCCAATGCTGAAGCTGAAAAACGTCGGGGTCTCGACGCGAATGGACGCTCGGCAATACGCCGCGCTGATCACCCATGAGCCACCGCGAAGGATGCGCACGTCGCCACTCTTTGGTCCCATGGGATCAACCACGGCGGCGGCGGTGTAGTCGCTGTACCAATCTTGGCACCACTCACGCACGTTGCCAATCATGTCGTAGAAACCCAGCGGATTGGGTAGTTTCTCCGCGACGGGATGGGTGGAGAGTTGCGAGTTGGCGACATACCAACCGATGTCGTCAAGCGCGCCGTAGCGCGGAGTGGTGTTGCCGCCGCGACATGCGTACTCCCACTCGGCTTCGGTAGGAAGTCGCATCGAATTCGCCGCGCAGAACTGATTCGCTTGATCAAAGGTCAGGTTGTTGACGGGCAGCGTCGCGCCGTGGAAGGAGCTGGGGTCCTTCTGCTTCATCGTTGCTTGCCATGTCGCTTGTGTGACTTCTGTGCGGCTGAGATAGAACGCATGGGTGAGCGTCACCTCATGCGCGGGGTACTCCTCCTTCGTCGCTTCACTGTCGTCTTTACTCGCACCCATCATGTAGGTGCCTGGTGGGACGAGCAGCATTTCCATCTGCGTGCCGTTGTCGCGCACGCGCCACGGAAGGCCCGTGGAAACCATGCGTTGGCGAAAGCTCTCGTCGGTGACCACCGCGGGGTTAGGTTCGAACTCCAAGGTGGTGGCCCAACCCAGAGTGGTCTCGCAGGGACCCCACTTGGAGAGCACCATCGCGAGGTCGCTAGAGTCAACCACACCGTCGCTGTTGACATCTTCGGGGCAGCCAGCATTTTGCGCGAGGACTTGCGGCGTGAACGCACCGAGCACGCCTGCAGCCAACGCGACCAGCAGAAATCTGCAATGCGATGCGCTCATTGCCATGCGCCCAACAGTATGGTGACATCGGCAGCGTTCACCACGCTATCGCCGTTGATGTCGCCCACGCCCGCGTTGCCCCAGTTTCCCAGCAACATCGCGAGATCAGCGGCATTCACGAACCCGTCACTGTTGAGGTCGGCTGGGTTGCCCGCAGGAGCGGCGGGGCCTTGAACAGGCACATAGACCGCGGTCGGTGCGCCCGCTGCGCCTGGCTTGAACAGTCCGAGTGTGGCGCTGGCATCCGCGGGCGGCTGGTTGGCGTCGAACCAGAAGTTATAAAGAGTTGCAAAGCGTAATGCGTTTCCGTTGACATTCACGGCGTAGGTTCCGCCGCTCCACGTCACCGCTTGGCTGCCCACATTGATGCTCCAATCAGTGGGGTCATAGGGATCGCCCGAGTGATAGTTGATGTCATGGAATCCCGCGTTGCTCACGGTCACTCCCGCAGGAATCGGCAGCGACAGCGAACGTGCGGAGCGATCGGAGTTGAGATTCTGCACTGCATATTCGTAGCGCCAGGTTCCGTTTCCATTGTTGGTCACGGTGAACGCGGTAATGAAGCGACCGTCATCGACGACATCGGTGTTGACTAATGTCACCGCGGGGTTAAAGGTCTTCCACGCTTCGATGCCCGCTTGTTGTTGCTTCGTGTTGCCGGTGAGAGTGAGCGTGTACGCGCCCGCACTGAGCGCGCCCACAGCCAGTTGCCGCCACGACGCGTTGTTGTTGTCGTTGTTCGCGGCCGCATCTTCAGGATGAATGTATTGACCCTCGGCGAGATACTGCGCGTTGGCATTCATCGCAGGGTTGAGATCGTTGGCCAACACTTGCAATCGACGACCAATCGTGGCCGACGCGGCGGGCATTCCTGCGTTGAAACTGCCAGGAAACGCGCCAGTTGCGGCGTTCACTTCTTTGCGGGTACCGAGTCCGCCTTGACTACCGTTGAGGTCGGATGAATAGGGATCAGAGCAACCAACACCGAGAATCGGCGGGCAGCCGTCGCCCGCAGGAATGCACGCGCTGCACAGCGTTCCTTGCAACGCGCAGAAGCCGTGCTTGCCCCAACTCATTCCGATTTGTTCCAAACGCCCACCCTTATATCGATACATGTTCATTGGAATGAAGGGATGCCGATTGTCGGGCGCGCCGTACCAACTGAGTTGGCCCGTGCCAATGTTGCAACTCGTGGTGCCAAATGAATAGGCCATGGTGGTCACGCCACCGCTGACGGTCGATCCATACTTTGAAACATCAGGAATACCGCCGACGATGACATCAGGAGGTCCGCCAGTACCACCGCCAGTTGGCTCGGTAACCTTGAGGACTCCCACGCCGCCGTCGTTCTCGTAATAGGCGCCGATGGCCACGCGATAGGTGTTGCCTGCGACGAGCGCCGCGCCCGCGCGACTGCGCCAGGCACAACCGTCGTCGTCGCAACCGATCACGCCCAACGCAACGTCGCAGTCGTTGAGGATCGCGATGCGCGTGTCCCAGACATCGTTGCCGCACGTTTCAAAGGTGTACAAGCCCGTTTCTTCGGCGGTGAAACGGAAGAAGACCGACTTGAAAATCGTGTGCGCGCCACAGGGAGCTTCGGCGGGAATCTGCAGATTCACCGTCGAAGTCGTGGTGTCAAAGGGCGTTTCGCCCAAGGCAATCGACGAGGCAGAACCGCAATCGGCTGCGCCACCAGCGACGCCGCCCTCTCCCGCATTGCCTGACTTTCGCTCGCGATTCTTCGCGTCGGCGGCGGTGGCGGTGATCTGTCCGAGCAACACAGCCGCGACTCCAAGGGCGATGCATCCGAGGGTCGTGGCAGCCTTCAAACTAGGAATTGAATTCATGGTGGTTTCGCAAAGTGGGGCCAAGGGCGCCGGGGGAGGTCGCGTGGCTCTTCGTAAGAGTTGGCTGTGCAGATGTCACTTCATTCGAATTGAGCAACAAACAACCCTGTGGCCGCATTCGGGACAGACAGTGGAAGGTACTGCCGAATACGGCCTTTGCAAGAGCGGCGGTGGAATGAGCGGAGATTGTGCCTGGCATCTTGGGTCCTGCCGCATACGTGATCGCGTCCGCGGCTCGCTTGGAACCCGATGAACATGCGACCGCTGCGCCCGCCTTGCATCGTGCGCCGAACTTCAACGCACACGTGCGCGCGATGATCGGAGCGCAACTGTTGTGCACGCATTCCTGCGCGGCGGGCAATCAACCGCGCTTGCAAGCGAAGGCCGCGACCAAGGAGAGTGACGGGAGCGAGCGCGTGGAGTTTGTGACGAAGGACATCACCAATCTTGCGACCGTGCAGTCGAACTGGACGAGCACCGAGGATGAAAAACCCAGACATAACCCGGTGTTTCGTATGAAGCGCAAAGCGTGACCCGATCAACACTGCGGGTGTATCGAGTTCAACAAAAAACGGCGGCTGCATCAGCAGCCGCCGTTGTGTTTTTCGAGTGCTTCGTTTGCGCGATTACGAACGCAGTGCGTGTTCCGCATCGAGTTCTGCGGGTGTCATCACAGTGCCCGACGCTTTCGCGGCTTCTGCTTCCGCCTCTTCAGTCGTGTCGTGATAAGGAATGAACGCCGAGATCACGCCGTCACCCACGCCTACGAGCGCCCATCCTGCGATGAGTCCCGCGCACACGGCTTCCTTCGAGTCAACCCACAACTTCCAGCCGAATGTTCCAACGGCTTTGTGATACTTGCGCTCAAAGAATGCGAAGATCAACGCGCCTGTAAACATCATCACTGTCGAGTCGGGCGGCAACACCACGCCGAGGCCGATACCGACGGCGCTCAAGGGAAACTTGCCCTTGGTTGCGATGCGCGCAACTTCGAAGATCACCGCAAGGATCGCGCCCGCGAGCATGGCCCACGCGGCGCTCACTGGCAGCACTCCCCACAACTTAGTGATGTGATCGGCGCCGACTTGCAGCAGTTGCACGCCTTGCTTTCCCATGCCCCCGATGACATCGGAAATCGCGGCCCACTGAATCGCTCCGGGCACGGCCCAGTCATCAGTGATGTGATCCTTGATCGAGGTTTCTGCTTTCTTGTTGCTGAGGAACAAGATGAAGAAGAGCGGCGTGGACGCGAGTGCGCCCGCGACAATACCGATGCAGTGACCGACTGCTTGCTGACGCGGCTTGGCGCCGAGCATGTAGCCGGGCTTGATGTCCATCAACAGATTCGAGGCGTTGGAAGCGACTTCCGTGGTCACTCCCGCAGTCATGAGGTTGGTCGCAGGATTGGCCGGTTGCATGGCACCGAATGTGAACTGGGTGATCTTTGACAGCGAGCCGGTCGGAGTCGTCGATGTGAGCGCGGTGGCGTTCGCGGCGATCAGCGTGAGCACGATGATCATTGGAATCGAGAGCGCGCCTAACCAAGGGTTTACGCCGAACCATTCATAGTTCAGCCAGATGATCGCGGCCGAAGCGATAGGAATTCCGATCAAGCTCCACTTGAGAGGAAACTCGATTTCGCGCAGGCAATCTTCGGTCTTTTCCTTCTTGGCAAACAGCCCAGTGAATGCGCCGTAGATCATCTTCGGCTTCGCAAACAAACTCACCATCGAAGCGGTGACCATCATCGCAACGCCCCACCACAGACACCATGAATTGGTGAGCCAAGCGCGCCCGAACACCGCAGCGGCCATGTCATAAGTTCCATCGGGCTGCACAATGGCGGCGTAGTTTTTGGGCACGATTTCGCCGTAGGCAATCATGATCGGCGCGACGATGAGGAAGTTCGCCACCATGCCAATGAACACGCTGGCCGCGATGCGCATTCCCATGAGTCCGCCCGCGCCAACCATGGATAAGTCGAACACTGCATGTGCGCCGAGTTGATCGAAACTCACACCGTTGGAGTTTGGAACCCACGTCCCCGGACGAGCTTTGGCAAACTCGTAATACCAGAGGTCGAGTCGATCGGGAATCTTGTACAGCGCGTCCTTTGCCTTGGCCGTTCCTAACACTGAGATCTGCAGAATCGCCATGTAGCCGCCGGCGACCACTAATTGCAGCACCGCGCCGAGTGAGGCGGCGACGGCAAGTGCCTTGGCCTTGAACACGCCCGCGTCTACGCCCGTCGCGCCGTCTGCGCGCACAGTGGCAACGGGAATCATGTCAACCATGTTCTTGGTTCCGCCTTGCGGCGCATCGGGATAGAGCGAGTCGAGCACCACCGCGCACGCTCGTCCTTCTGGAAACGGTTGTTGTTCATCATTGATGAAGCGGCGCTTCATAGGGAACGCCACCATCACGCCGAGAAAGCTGGCGATGATGTTCCAGATCAACATCTGGTACCAGATCATCTCCGTGTTGGTCACGAACATATAAGCCATCAGCGCGGAGATGAGCGGCCCCGTCATATATCCCGCGGCGGTCGCGATCGATTGCACCGCGTTGTTCTCGAGGATGGTCATGTCCTTGGACACTTGCAACCGCGAGAGTGTGCGGAACATGACGAACGACATGATGACGCTGGTCACGCCGACGCCGAGCGTCCAACCGGTCTTCGCGCCGATGTAGAGATTCGTCGCCGAGAGCACGCCACCGAGCAGAAAGCCCGTGAGCGCCGAACGCAGCGTGAGCTGCGCCATGTCGCCGCGGAAAACATTTTCCAACCACCAACGATCTTTCTGCTCACGGGTCCAAGTGCGGATCTGTTCATCGTTCAGGTGGGGGAGTGCCATAGGTGGAGAATGTACGGCATCAAGCAACGTTGCTCCACTTGTGATGGTGCAGCGATTCGTTTCATGAGCGGGCCTCGTGCCCGGGAGAGCCGCGACTATCACGACGCGAGCGGGCCAGTCGGCGACGCGCCTTTGCTGATTCTCCCTTGTTTTGAGGTGTTTTCGTGAGGTTCAGAGATGAGTCGCGGCCGCACTCACCGCCACGCGCATGACTCAACGACGCATGGCCACGGCGAAAATCGCATTGCGCGCGTGCCACGCATGCGCCCACATCGGCGCGTGCGACTCGAAGGAGATCTCGATGTTCCACGCGTGCGTCGCGTCGTCGATGGCGGCGTCGCAGACTTCGATGCGTGTTGCGACTAACGCAGTCCCAAACCATCCCACCTCGAGCGCGTGCGCTTTCACACAAGATTCGCGCGCACACCACAGCGCGAGCGGTCCATGCAGCAGCGCTTCGTCGATCGCTTGTACGCGCGCGAGTTCGTCGGGTGAAAGCGACATGCGCACGATCGCGTGCGCGCGCGCTTCGTCGACTTCTTCGACATCGATGCCGATGGCCACGCATGAATCAATCGGCGCCACTGCGGCAATCGCGCGCGCGCGTGTGTGCGCGATGGAGATGCGCGGCGCGGCGCTCCACGATGGTTGCGGTCGGCCGCGCTCATCGCGCAGCACGCTCCGCGTTGCGCCCTCACTGTCGCCGCCGGCAACCAGTGCTCCATGCAGCGCGAGACGACCAGCGGTGAAGCCCGTCCGCCTAGGCGTCGAGCGAAATGATTCAGCCAACGCGCGCTCGTCTGCGGGCAACGTTGCTTCATCAAGTGCGAGACGTTTCGCGTGCCGCGCGTCGTACTCCGCAAGAATGAATCCTGCAGGAAACGCGGGGGAAACGGGGCGAATGATCCGTGGCAGGGGACCGGTCATCGAGGGTTACGTTTCCGCGTGCTCGCGCCTTGCGGTGAAGCGGTCGTACCTTTTTTCGCGGCTGGTTTCGCCGCAGATTTCTTCGATGCCTTCGATGCCGACTTCGCCGCGGTCTTCACCGCGGACTTCACTGACGACTTCACCACCGATCGCGCACCGCGCTGCGAAACCGTCCGCGCCGCGCTCGCGCGCAACACCAGCACCACATCGCCTGCGCTCTTGCGAAATGGTTTCGCGGGAAGACCTTCATCGGTCGCGTCGTAACAACCGAGCACATCAAATCCGCCCGCGGCGGCGAGGATGTCACGCAACATTGCAAATGTAAAAGTGAGCAGGTCGTACTGTTCTGCGATGACAGCAGGCGCGTCTGGAACATTGGCGGTAATGGCGATCTGACGAATGCGCTCGCAACGCGTTTGAGGCTGCAGTCCTAGCGATTCCGTGCGCAGTGCCGCAAAGCCGCCACCTTCGATGTCGACGGGACCGCGCTCGTAGACCACACCAGTTTGGATCTTGTCGTTGGGCTCACGAATCGCCAGCCCGATCAGATAAATCCCCTTGTTTGTCAGGCGTTGGCGCATCGATTTGAAGTGCTCGACGACATCTTCATAGGCGGGAAGATGGCCCACGGAGTTGTCGAGGTTGATCGCGCAATCGAAGTCGGTGCCGAGCTCATCGGGGGGTCGACGCATATCACCGACCATCACCATCGCGCCGCGCGCAGGAAGCCGCGCGCTAGCGAGCTTCACCGCGAGTTCTTCAAGATCACTGCCAGCGACTTCCGAACCTTGGTCAAAAAAATGGGAGAGCCACAAGCCAGGTCCACATGCGGGATCGAGGACGCGGCGGGGTTTGCGTCGTAAGTGCAGCCGCAACAATCGATCGATTGCCGCCCGAATCTCGGGCGAAGGTGCGAAAAAAGCAGAGTACAGCGCGCTGCGGCGATAGAAGGCGATCATGAGCACAACCTAACACGATCCGATGCGAGCAAGGGAATGCGGATCGTCACAGCTGCTTCAGTACTGTCGCTTTCACTTGCGTCAGATGACGAAGTCATGGTAGGCTCTCGACGTCGGCGCGCGTCCGCGCAGCCTTAGGCACATTTACTTCTATGGGGTCAGAGAATGTTGGAAGAGAAATTCGCGGCGTCGAACGACGGCAACGTCGTTGCGGCATCCGCAAATGGATCAGTTGCTGGTTCGTCCATCGGATCAGACGTTGGCTCATCAGCCAAACCACTCTCACTCGCGAATCGCGAAACGTGGAATGCGTTGCGCTCGCCCTCGCGATTGCAGCTTTTTGAAGCGATTCGATCCTGTCCCGGAGTCGATGCACGCGCGCTCGCGGAGGCGCTGGGTGCCAACGCACCGAAGCTCTACTACCACCTGAATGTTCTTATCAAGGGGGGTCTCGTGGTCGCAGAGACACGCAACGAGCGGACGCTTTCACGCGGACCCGAGGCGCGCGCTTACCGCGCCGTCTTCGCCGAGTTTCCTGCAGGGTTCTTCGATGGAGATGAGCTCGCAATCAAGCGGTGCAAGATGTTGCTCGACGCGCTTTCGTCGGCAGGCATTCAAGCGGCGATTGAATCGACGGCCTCAAACGGTGCGGGCGCGCCGATGTTTCGGCTCGAGGTACTCGATAAAGCAGATGTCGCAGCGATTCATGCAAGCATGCAGGAAATCGCGCGCATTGTCGAATCAGCGCGCAGTCGCCGCGTGGGACGCAACGCCCCGATCTGCGCGACGCACTTCGTGGGCTGCTCTCTCTCGGAAACCAACTCGCCCACGCTTCCCGACATGCCACTGAATGGTCATTCGGTTCCAGTGAATGGCCACGTCTCCCTGAACATCGTCGGTGAAAACTCAAATTGCTGATATTCAACTCATGATTTCGTCGATCTGATACTCTCGACACGCGAGCCGCTCGCGCGACAGTTGTCCCGCGAGTGAGTGCTTGCTCGAGATGTCACTTCGGAGCGCCCTCAGATGTACGGAAAGCAAACAGAGACCGCGATTGCAGCCATGAGTCGACTGGCTGAGGTTTGGGACAACGGCAAGACGCGGCTGTCTGCGATCGAGATTGCGGATCAGCGCGGACTTCCGCGCGCGATGGTGGCGAAGATTCTCTCGACGCTCTCGCAGGCTGGCTTGGTCAAAGGCTCTCCCGGTCCTGGCGGCGGCTACCTGTTGGCGCGCGCGCCGAACGAGCTTTCGTTGCACGAGGTGTACGAGATTTTTGAACGCGTCGACAACAGCCTCAACTGCCCCTTCGGCGGCGGAGTGTGTGGCGTCGGAGCACCGTGCGCGATTCATGATCGCCTGGTTTCCATGCAGGTTTCCGTGCAGAAGCTTCTCAACGAAACCACCTTCGAGATCTTCCGCAAAGCGGTGCAAGAAGACGGGCTCAAGCCGGTCGCCAAAGGTGTGCGCGTTGAGAATGCGCGCGAATCGTTCCGCGCCGCACAGACGCGCAAGCCACGCACGACGAAGTAGTCCGCGCGGCACGCCACGAGAAATATGTGCGAGCGCATTCGGGGCCAAAGGCCCTCAATTCACCGCATGCTTTCGCTCTCGATGTCTTGCGCACCAGCGTGTCGATCACCAAGATGATCCCGCCGAGCATTACTCCGAACCAACACATGACCTCGAATCGCTTCGCCGCCTCACGGAACTTTCCCCTGCGAAATCGGGGAGCGAGTCTAAGGAGCGACGCAGTCACCAGGACGACGGCGAGCGCGTAGCCCCGACCACCTCGAAAGGGAAGACGCGGCGGCGATCACGAAATCGCTGCGCACGCGAGAAGCTACTCCTAAGAAAAGATATGTCCAAGCGATCTCGGCTTGATTTGATAAATCGCGAGCCGCATAAACGCCGCTGCGTGCCTCACCGAACCTGAATCATTGCCGCGGCACGCGTGGCAATCGCGCGCGCCTTCGCAGCAGTCGCGCCGTGCGCCAACACGACTCCCATGCGTCGATGTTTGCGTGTGCTGGGCTTGCCGAAGATGCGCACTTCCACCGAAGGAATCTCCAACGCTTTCTCGACTCCGGTGATGCGCGGCGCGCGCGTTGAATCACGGGTGGCCAACACCACCGCGGAAGCAGTCGCGCCCGCGTAGCGAATCGATGGAATGGGCAGACCCAAAATCGCGCGCAGATGCAAATCAAACTCGGACAAATCTTGTGAGCGCAGCGTGACCATTCCTGTGTCATGCGGGCGTGGCGAAAGTTCGCTGAAGATCACACGATCGCCTTGCACAAAAAACTCGACGCCGAAAATTCCCGCGCCGTCTTTACCCGCAAGTCGCTCGACCACTGCTTGAGCCATGCGCTGCGCGGCGCGTTTTGCCGCGGGTTTCATGGGGCAAGGCATCCAAGACTCTTGATAGTCGCCACGCTCTTGGCGGTGACCGATCGGTTCGACAAATTTCACTCCGCCACCTTGCGCGCGTCGCTCCTTCACTGTGAGCAGGGTGATCTCGTAGTCGAAGTTGATGAACTCTTCGACGATCACCACCGGCTTGTCGCCGCGCATGTTGGCGACGGCGTAGTCAAATGCTTTGGCGATGTCGCGTTTGCTGCGCAGCACTGATTGGCCTTTGCCTGACGAACTCATCGTGGGTTTGACCACGCAAGGGAATCCCATTCCGCGCGGACCAAGAATCGCTTGTTGCAGTTCGACTGCACTCGCCGCGTATGCATATCTGGCGGTGAGCAACTTGAGTTCGCGTGCGGCGAGATCGCGAATCGCATCGCGGTTCATGGTCATGTGCGCGGCGAAGGCGCTGGGAACCACTGAAAACCCAGCCTTTTCGAGGCGAAGCAACTCTTCGGTGCGAATGGCTTCGATCTCGGGCACGATGAAATCGGGCTTGTGGCGCTTGGCCAGTTGTTGCAACGCGCGTCCATCGAGCATGTCGATGACTTCATGCGCGTCGGCCACTTGCATCGCGGGAGCATCCGCGTAGCGATCGACCGCGATCACGCGACAACCAAGTCGCTTGGCACTGATGACGAATTCTTTTCCCAGTTCACCGCTGCCCAGAAGCAGGATCTTGGCGCTCATGGTTGCACCTCGTCGAGCACGATCGGCGTTGGCGCAGTCGCGGGCAAGGCCGCGAGTGCCTTGGTGAACGCGCGATAGAAGTTGTCGCTCTCGCGCTCATCAATGGCGCGACCAAAGCGCACCACATTGTTGCCCACGGGATAGTCGACCCACATGCGCACCGAACGATTGCACACCTCAAGAGGATCACTCACATCAACTTGAATGAAGGCCGCGCCGTCGCCGTAGTACACACTTGCGGCGTAGGGCAAATCGATCTCACCTTTGATGCGATCGACGCGTGGACGCGTCAGTCCCGATTCGATCTGCTCGGGCATCACGCCCTGAACGTGCAAGGCTTGCAGCGTGCGCGCCCATGCTTCATCGGCGTTGCCATTGATCTTGGTCGCGTGGCCGCATGCCACCAACGTTACGCAGGAACTTGCAATCACCGTGTATGAAATGAATGACGTGAAGCGCATTGCGGCAGAGTAGCGTGAGCGCATCACCGCTCGCGGCAGCGGATCACTGGCCGAGTGCGCGCAGCAGTACCGTTGCGTAGGAGCCGCGAGGGAGTTCAAACGAAACTACGCATGACAGGCAGTTGGGTCCGCCGCTGCTGAACTCGTCGTGGGTTGGTGCGCTCATCGAGTATTCGTGGGCATGACTGATGAATGGGCGAGCGCCGCCACCGAAGAAAGGCTTGGAAAGCCCAGGAATTCGCATGGTTTCGAGGGTGACTCCGGCATCGGCGAACACGCCCTCGGCGATGATCGAGAGGCACTCGGGCATCTGCGCGCGCGGCGAAGGCATGGGGATTTCCAACGCGCGAAACGCAGGAGTCAGCGCGGCCGCGCGGGGAAACACCAGCGCGCCGTAATCATCTTCTGCTTCGAAACAGCGCTGCGCCATGGACTCAGCCAGTGCGCCCGACAACTCGCGCGCGATGGAATTCCACAGGTGCGATTGGTACGCCTCGATGCAAATCTCTTGAGTGAACTTCGGCAGCGCCGCAAACGCCTCTTTGAACGATCCACCGCGCGCGAGCACTTCGATGGAGGCACGCTCAGGCATGCGCGGAAAGTTTTCCAACGCACGCGGCCAATCGCCCCAATACGTTGCCAATGCGCGCGTCAGCGAACGCACCGCACCAGAATCTTTGCGCGCGGGCGTACCGATGGCCAAGCGCAGCGCTTGCTCGAAATCTCCCGCGAGCAAGGCGGGGCCGACGAATCCTTTGCCGTGGCGCGCGCTGCCAAATCGTTGATCACCGAAGTAGTTCACGAAGGCGATGACGCCGTCGCGCGTGCGCAGCGAATCGACACGGCGCACCATCTCATCGGCTTGTCGCTTGTCGAGTCCGCGCACCACGATGGTGAAGGCGTTGCGCGAAATGATGGTGGAATCCGCAGCGCGGGGCACAAATCCCAAGCGCGTCAATCGCCACGCAGGATCTTCGGCGTGCATGGGCGGGGATCCATGAAGCGCGGCGGTATCGACGGTGATCACCTGTGTCGTGATCGCGTGACGATCCTTGAGTCCCGCCGCACTGACGGCGGTGCGGGGCACGCGCAATCGCTTGGCCACGAACTCCAACGCGTCGGGCGTGGCCAGCGAAATCTTTTCCAGCGTGAACGCCGCGAACGGATGCGAGGCCATGCACTCGCGTGAGAGTGATGCATGGAACGCATCGGTGTTGCGTTCCGCGACGCGGAAATCCTCGGGTGTGCGGCGAATTGTCACAGGAGAGACACTGTACCCTTCGCCGCGTGATGCGCTCATCAACAACTCTGCCGACGCTGCGCATCATCGAGCCGCAGCTCGTCGGTTGCAGTGGGCATTACGCGGAGTTCATTCGCGCGCTCGCCTCCCGTTGCGATGATGTGTTCGGATGCATCGAGGTGGTGGCTTCTGCGCGCGCGCGTGAGTTCATTCCTTCGCTAGGCGGCACGGTGCCCGTGGTCGCTCATCCGTTGCCTCGCGGGCCTCTTTCCGAAATGCGCGCGATCAATGACTCACTGCATCAAGGTCGGCATACGTTTGTGCTCACCGCGAACGCGTCGCACGCGCTGATGGCCGATGGCCTCGGGTGGCAAAAACGCGCTGATTTGCGGCGTTTTTCGACGTTTGTGCACTGGCCGTTGGTCAAGCCCTCGGCGCGATTGGCGTTGGCGTTGGCTCGCCGCACGCGCGCTGAGTCGTTGTTTGTTGCGCCCACACGCGGCGTGCTCGACGCACTCAAAGTCGCGGAATGCGATCACGCCCTCGTGGTGAACTATCCCGCCACGCGTCTGGCCAACGCGCCGATGCGCAGTCCATTCGCATACCTGTTGATGGCCGGAGCCGCGCGTCTAAACAAAGGACTGGACACGATTGCCGAGTTGGCGGAATTGTTGAGTGGTGAAGGCCGCACCATGCAACTGCTGGTGCAAGTCTCACCCAAACATGTCACGCATCACTCGCCGCGTGAGGCTGCGTGCGTCGCGCGATTGCTCGCGGCGAATTACCCAGGACTGGTCGCGGATGCGAACGCGCCTGATCGCGCCCAATACGCCGCGCGCTATGCCGGCGCGTTGGTGCTCGCTCCCTATGAACGAGCGAAGTTCGCCGATGGTGTGAGTGGTGTTGTGCTCGACGCGCTGTTGCACGGCGCACCGGTTGTGGCCACCGCGGGCACATGGGCGGGCGATGTCGTTGAGCGTTTTGATGCGGGAATTGCCTTGAAAGAGCGCACTGCAGCGCACTTGCTGCGCAGCATCGATCGCGTGTTGCAACGATGGGATCAGTACGCCGCGAACGCCGCGATTGCCTCGGACACATTGGCGCGCGAACACGATCCGCGAAACCTCGCGCGTGCGTTGGCCGCGCGCGGAGTGTGATGAGGCTCGCTACATTGCGTGCAGATGGCCAACATCATTTGCATGAAGTGGGGCACCAAGTACGGCCCCGAGTATGTCAACCGCCTCGCATCGATGGTGCGGCGGCATATGACCATTCCTTATCGCTTCGTGTGCATGACCGATGACCCAACTGGTCTCGACGCGGGCATCGATGCGCGGCCGTTGCCCGACTTTGACGATCCCGGTGGACCAGAGCGGGGATGGCGAAAAATATCGACCTTTCGTCAGCCGCTGTTTGATCTCGTCGGACCAACTTTGTTCCTCGACATCGACATCGTGATTGTGGGAAATCTGGACTGTCTGTTCTCGCATCCGGGCGAGTTTCTCATCATCAAAGATTGGGCGCGGCCGTGGCGACCGACGGGGAACTCGTCGGTCTATCGCTTTGACGCAGGTTCGCAGCCGTGGATCCTCGACAAGTTCATGCGCGAGCACGCGGCGATTCGCAGCGAGGTGCGCAATGAACAGGAGTACATCTCGCGTGAGTTGCACAACGCGGGCAAACTTTCGTACTGGCCTTCGCAGTGGTGCGTGAGTTTCAAGTACGGCTGCATGGCGAAATTCCCTATGAATTGGTGGGTTCCGCCGCGTATTCCCGATCAAGCGCGCATCGTGGTTTTTCACGGACATCCCAATCCGCCCGACGCGGTTGCGGGGATCACCAAGAAGATCACCCGTCACGTGCACAAGACTCCGTGGGTCGCTGAGCATTGGCGTTAGCGCACGCGACTCGTCGCGCGTCGTCACTCAATCAACACCAGGGATGGGAAACGTCTGCGACTTCGTGTGCTCTGTTGTGGCGATAGCCGCGAGACGCGCGACGATTTCGGGATGGGTCGACGCGAGGTCAGTGGTCTCGTTGGGATCGTGCGCGAGGTCGAACAACTCCCAGCCTTCAAGTGCTGTGAGTGGAGTCGCGTTTGGTTTCTTCGCGCGCGCGTCGAGTGAGCGGCGGACGATTTTCCAATCGCCTTCGCGTACCGCTTGTTGTCCGCCGTATCCCGCGAATGGCCAGTACAGCGCGCGCGGCGCGATGGGCTCGGAGTGCAACAGCAGCGGCACCAAGTTGACTCCATCGGTTTCGCCGTCGCTCGTCGTGAGCGCAAACGCATTCAGCGTCGCACGAAGATCCACCGTCCACGCGGGCGTATCAATCACGCGTCCCGCATCGATGTGTCGCGGCCACGAAGCGATGCAAGGCACGCGAATGCCGCCTTCCCACACCGAACCTTTGCGACCGCGCAGCGAGGCCGTCGAATGGAAGAACTGTGTGTCGACTCCGCCCACATCGTGAGTGGGCCCGTTGTCGCTGGTGACAATGATGACGGTGTTGTCTGCGTCGCCGCTGCGACGAACCGCTTCACACAACGCGCCGACTTCACTATCGAGCCGGGTGATCATCGCGGCATAGCCCGCGCGCGGCGTTGCGTGCGGGAGATAGCCCTTGCCGCTGACATACGGCGTTTCCTCGAATTTCCCCTGATATCGCGCAACATCTGACGCTTTGGGTTGCATCGCCATGTGCGGAAGCGTCGTGGTGTAGACAAGAAAAAACGGTGTTGCATCACCGCTCTCGTTGGCGTGTTCGATGAACGCGAGCGCTTCGTCAAGCATGAGGTCAGGCGCGAAGATGATCTCGCTTCGTTGTGTTGGATCGTTGCCCACAAGCGGCACGCGCTGATCGTTGCGCCACAAGTGCGTGGGGTAATAGTTGTGCGCTTGACGTTGACAGTTGTAGCCAAAGAAAAGATCAAAGCCGTTCGCGTTGGGATCGCCGGTACTACCGACAAATCCCAATCCCCACTTTCCAATGCACGCGGTGATATATCCCGCGCGCTTGAGATCATCGGCGAGGGTGGTCGCGTCGGCGGCAAGTGGAGCTTGACCTTCGGGCTGCACTTCGGCGTTGTCGCGAATGCCCACATGGCCCAAGTGCAATCCCGTGAGCATCGCCGCGCGCGAAGGAGCGCACACGGGAGCGGCGCTGTAGAACTGCGTGAAGCGCGCACCATCGGCTGCAAGTTGATCGATGTGCGGCGTGAGGATGCGCGTCTGTCCGTAGCAACCGAGTTCGCCGTAGCCGAGGTCATCGGCGTAAATCAAGATGATGTTTGGAGGGCGTGTGTTGCGCGCGCTGCTGCACGCCATGTTCGACAGCGTGACTAACAACAGGAGTGTCGCGCCGCACGTCGCCGAAGCATTCGTCAGAAAACCACTAGAAAACCAGCACAAAAACCCGCGCTCGCGACTCGACGTTGCTTGGTGCGTCGGAGTCATGCGACGCAACTTAAACATCGCAAAGATCAATCGACTCGCGCAAACTGGTCATGGCATCGCGTCGCGGCATGAACTCTTGTCCGAGGAAACCCTTGAAGCCAACCTCTTTGAGCGTCTCGCAAATCGCCACGTAGTTCAGCTCTTGCGTGAGATCGATTTCGTTGCGTCCTGGATTTCCCGCGGTGTGGTAGTGCGAGAAGTACTGATGGTTGTTGCGAATGGTGCGGATGACATCGCCTTCCATGATTTGCATGTGGTAGATGTCGTAGAGCAATCGAAAGTTGTCCGCTCCCACACGCTTGCACAGCTCAACTCCCCACGGAGTCTTGTCGCACATGTAGTCCGTGTGATCGACGCGCGAGTTGAGCAACTCCATCACGATGGTCACGCCGTTTGCTTTCGCGATGGGCAGCACGCGTTCGAGCGCCTTGGCGCAGTTGGTCAGGCCTTGCTCATCGCTCATGTCAAAGCGATTGCCAGAGAAGAGCATGAACTCGGTCACGCCAGATTTCGCGGCGAGCGGAAGCAAGCGGTGGCACTCGGCCTCGACGCGGTCGTGATTCTCGACGCGATTCAAGCCTTGCGAAATGGTGGTCGGTCCATTGGCGATCGAACAGACCATGCCATATTTTCGCGGCGTTTCCCACTCATTTTCGCTGAGCAGGTCGATGCCGGAGAATCCCATCATGCTCGCTTCGCTGCAGAGTTTTTCCAACGGCATGCCGCTGAAGCACCATGCCGACACTGAGTGACGGATGTTTCCTTTGCGCGGAGTCGGACCGGAAGTGGCGCGACTTGGATCAACGGCCGGCACTGGGGGCGCTGCGCTGGCGAGCGCGGCGACCAAGGGAAGTGCTGTGGCGGCGGTGACGGACGAAGCGAGAAAGTCGCGGCGTTGCATGTGTGCAATCTAACGCTTCACACGCGGCGCTCCAAGCACGCAGTGGGTGAACGCGAGACTTTTTTCTTAGCGCAGCACGGCCTCAATGCGCCATGAATAGGAACCAATCTCGGTTCCGCTGCGCTTGGCGGTGATTTCGATAGTGCGCGCAAGCCTATCGAAGCGCCCCGTCAACGAGATCGAACCCGATCGCGACGAGAGTGATGCGCTGTCGGTCAATCGCGAGCCCAAAGGATCGATGGTGATGGTTGCGGTGGAGAGATCCGATTTAAACTTGAAGTCGAAGCCGCGATGCATCGCGGCATCCTTTGCTTCGACCGAGAGTCCTGCCGGCGGCACAGCGTGAACTGCGACGAGCGCGCTCGCGGATCGTTCGCTCGTGAGTGGATTCCAGATCGCAGTGAGTGCGGCCAGCGAGGCAACGACCAGAGCAAGCAAAGTGGTGCGCATAGTGCGGAGGTCCTTTCGATCGAGATGGGGGAGAGCCGTCAAACGGAGGGGCGCGGGCAGCGCCTTGCGCGTTCACCATACCCCGATGCGGTGGCGGTTCGACGTCGTCGCAGGAGCGCGTTCGTCGGTTTTTAGGCTTTTTTCTAGAGCTTTCTCCAAGGCTCACTCGAGGAAGCGATTGCGCATCGAATCCCCGGGGAGCAAACAGTGTTCGCTCGCGCCAAACCAGCGGTACCGATGCGCGGCCACGAAGCGATAGAACACGTCGCGCAGTGCGCGGGGCACGACGCGAAACACGACTGCAATGCACCACGGAAACGAAAGTTGACGCGCGATCGCGAGCGCCGCATCGCTCGCTTTCAGGACGCGTCCATGCTCGAGCACGATCAATGTCGTGGGAGTGGTGCCACTCTCGAGGATGAACCCGAGCACGGCGCATTCACGCGTCGCCGCTGAGCTTTGCAACGACGCAAAGCGAAAGTATCCACGCGTGTCGCGAGGTAACACAAAGCGCACCACATTCGCGCACAGGTTGCACTTCCCATCAAAGAGGATGATCGCGGGAGAGTTCACGTTGGAGGCGTGCACCAGTTGCTGCGTTGCTCACTCGCGTTGAAAATCGTAGATGTTTCCCATCGACAGTAGGCGCGTGAGTTCGTCGAGTCCATCGCGGGTCTCGCGCAACAATGTCGGATCCGCAAGATCCATCGGCATCAGCGTTTCGCGATAGCGTCGCGTGACCCAGTCGCGCAATTGCCGCAATTTCTCGGCGTTCACGATCATTGCAGGGTTCACGCAGTTGAGATCAGCCGTCGTCAGAGGAACGCGCAAACGCAGACACGCGGGACCGCCGCCGTTACGCATGCTCTCGCGGACATCTATGAAGATCGCGCGTCGCAGCGGATTAGCGGTATCGCTAATGACGCGTTCGATGGCCGCGCACACGCGCGGAAACTCTTGGCACTCGATAGGACAGACCAATGCCATCGTGCCGTCAACGAGTGTGAGCAGTTGGCTGTTGAAGAGGTAGCTCTTCACCGCTTCATCGAGCGTGAGTTCTTCCTGAGTGATCTCAGTGATGATGAGCGCGTCGCCGACTGCGTGACGCAACGACGCGTGCGTGCGTGCGCGATCTTCAAACGCGGCTTCGTGACACAAGAGCAAATTTCCATTGCCCACGCAGATGACATCGTTGTGAAAGACGCCCGCGTCGATGCAGTCCGCGCTCTGTTGCGCGTACACGCAAGACGCGGGGTCAAGACCGCCGAGTTGCGCGATGCGCTCGCTGGCGGCGCGCGTCTGTCGCGCAGGAAATTGCGTGGGCACGCGCGCGCATTCGGGCGCGGTGCCGTAGACAAACAGGTGAATTCCTGCGGTTTCACCACCATTTTGCGCGCTGCGCGTGAGTCGCGTGTGATTGGCGGCGCCCTCATCACCGAAGTTCATCGCGTCTCGATTGCCGCTCAACGCTTCGTGCACATGAAAGCGCGTGTCATCGGTGAAGACCGCTCGCAGCGCGCGTGCGGTGACCGCTGGCTCTATCGCGCGGTGGAACATTTCGCGCAGATTCGCGGTGACCAAGTGCGTGCGTCCATCGCGTGTGTCGCACGCCGGCATCACCGTCGCCGCATTCGCCGTCCACATGGCGCTGGCGCTAGACACACGCGCGAGCAACACGGGATCATCATGCGCAACCTTCGACAACACATCGCCGTCGCTACCGCTGTAACCATGCGCGCGCAGCGTGGGAAGATGAGGTCGTTCGTGTGGCGGCAACACGCCTTGAACGATGCCTAGCGCCGCGACCGCCTCCATCTTCGCGAGCCCTTGCAACGCGGCAGAACGCGGATTGCTTTGCGCGCCTTGATTGCGCGAGCTAGCCACGTTTCCGTACGACAGTCCCGCGTAACTATGCGTTGCTCCCACGATTCCATCGAAGTTCACTTCTGGCATCAGTTGTGGTTCCTCAGTGCGTGAATTCCGTGATTGTGCGCCGATTCCTACTGCGCCGCAGCACGCACGCGCTCACCAACGATCCGCGTCACTCTGCGGCGACAACGGCCACGGTGCCGCGCTGCGTCCGTTGATGGTGGTGCCGCCTTGGCTAATGATGGGTACCAGATTCGCGAGAAACTCGTGAGGAAACGCGTGTGCGGGGGTGGTCAACGCATCGAGATGCTTGGTTTCGCTGGGAGAAAGTTGCACCGCGCACGCCGCGAGATTGTCATCGAGTTGCGCCAGCGAACGTGCGCCGATGATGGTGCTGCCCACGCCATCGCGATCCATGACCCAGCGCAGCGCGACTTGCGCGGAGGTCACCGAATGCGCTGCGGCGATTTCCGCGAGAGCATCGAGCAAGACGAATGTGTGTTCATTGAGAAATTTGGAATCGCTCTTCACGCGCGTGGAACCATCGTCGGCGGGATGATGTTGGCGCGTGAATTTGCCCGAGAGCACCCCGCCACGCAGCGGACTCCACGGTGTGACTCCCATTCCTAACGCGCGGGCCATAGGCATGAGTTCATTCTCAACCGTGCGTTGCAGCAGCGAGTACTCAACTTGCAGCGCGATAAACGGCGTCATGCTGTGCGCAGCGGCTTCGTACTGCGCCTGTGTGCACACCCACGCGGGATGATCGGAGAGTCCGAGGTAGCGCACTTTGCCTTGTTTCACCAGTAAATCCATCGAGGCGACCATCTCTTGGATGGGCGTGTGCGCGTCTTCGAAGTGGCACCACAAGAGATCGATGTAGTCGGTCTTGAGTCGTCGCAGCGAATGCTCCACCGCGGTGAACATGGACTTGCGCCCCGAACCACCACCGTTGGGATCCTTGGGCCACATGTTGCCGCCGAACTTGGTGGCGATCACCGCGCTGTCGCGTTGACCTCGACCAGGACCGCTTGCGAAGTAGTCGCCGAGAATCGTTTCGTTGTGACCATTGGTGTAGATGTTGGCCGCGTCAAAGAAGTTGCCGCCTAATTCGCGAAAGCGCGAAATCATCGACACGCTGATTTCTTCAGGACAACCGAAACCCCACTCGAGCCCAAAGGTCATCGTGCCAAGACAGATGGGTGAGACGCGCAAGCCTGAGCGCCCAAGGGTGACGTAATGATTAAGAGCGTTGGTTCGAGCAGACATGAGCGCAGGGTAGCGGTTGACTTCGATAGGCTGCGCGCATGAAGCGTTGGGCAATTGCGAGTGATCCGCGAACTTGGGTCGATGCACATTTGCATCTGTGGAACTCGTCGTTGCTTGCGCCGCCGTGGTTGGCGCAGGCACCGCATTTCGCGGGGAAATTCGATGTTTCTCGCTACCAACGCGAGGGCGGTGCGGCGCAATCGATGGTTCTGATTGAAGCGGATGTGGCGGTGGCAGATCGTGAACGCGAAGCACAGTTGCTCGATGCATGGGCCCAAGAGACGGTCGTGGCGAGCACGCGCGAGTGTGCGATTGTTGCGGCGATTGAACCCAACCGCGTGAGTTTCGCGAGCGAGCTCGCCGCGATGAAACGAATTCCTCGCGTGCGCGGGAGTCGACGCGTGTTGCACGCGGGTGAGATCGAGTTCGGCACGCGCGGCTTTGCGCAAGACATGCAATCTCTGTCGGCGCAGGGAATGAGTTTTGACTTCTGTGTGCGTTGGAGCGATCTCGCGAAGGTCGATCAACTCGCGTGCGAACTCGCTTCTATGACGATCATCGTTGATCATCTTGGGAATCCGCCGATTCGTGCGGGATGGAATTCTCCCCAGGCGCAGCAGTGGCAGCGACTCATCGCGCGCGTGGCATCGAACGGCAACACCTGCGTCAAGTGGTCCGCGATGTTTGAGAATGCGGGAGGCGCACTGTCTCTCGCACAAGCGCGTCCGTGGTTCGAGTGGTGCCTCGCGTGCTTCGGTGCGCAGCGAGTTCTCTGGGGTTCCAACTGGCCCGTGTGCTTCGCGCACGCGTCGCTTGTCGAATGGATCGAACTGAGCGCAACGCTTGCGGGCGAACTCACGGCGACGGAGCAAGATCAGATTCTGCGCGGCGCTGCGTGTGCGACATATCGAATGTGACAACGCCGCCTTTATGCCTTGTTTTCCGCTGGTATTCAGGCGTCTGCCATCTGCCCGTCACATGGTCCATCCGCCGTCGATGACATGAATCGCACCGGTGGTGTAACTCGCTTCATCACTCGCGAGATAGACCGCGAGTTGCGCAATCTCGTCTGTCGTTCCGAGGCGACCCATCGGTTGTCGTGCCACAAACGCAGCGCGCGCCGCGACGGGATCGGCGTTCTCGTTGATGCGACCCGCGAGCGAAGGCGTCTCCACAGTGCCGGGACAAATCGCGTTGACGCGCACGCCGTGAGCAACGACATCCGCGGCAACCGCTTTGGTGAGACCGATGAGCGCGGCCTTGGTCGCGCTGTACGCCGCGCGATTGGGAACGCCACGAATGCTCGACGCGACGCTGGCGATGGTGATGACGCTGCCGCGCTTGCGTTCGATCATCCCTGGCAAGAACGCATGAAGCATGCGATACACGCTCTTCACATTGAGGTCGAAAGAAAAGTCCCACGACGCTTCATCGCACTGCAACAGCGTGCCTTGATGGACGAAGCCTGCCGCATTGAGCAAGACATCGATCGCGCCGAGCTCAAGTGCCAACGCCCGCACCGCCGCGAAATCGCGCGCGTCAAGCGTGCGCACCTGAATCGTCGGCGACTCGCGGTTGAGCGACGCGAGTGCCGCGGCGTCGATGTCGGTCGCGATGACTTGCGCGCCCGCGCGAGCCATGTGCAATGCGCAGGCGCGTCCGATGCCCGCTCCTGCCGCGGTCACAAATACGCGCTTGCCCTGTAATCGTCCGACAGTTTCGCGGTTGTTCGCTTGGGCTTCAGTCGCAAGATTCATCGAGAAACTCCCTTGGTTTTTGTGCGTCGCGTCCATTCAGGTCCGTGAGGAAACGCAAACGCGATCAGTGATTCTGGTTTGACTTGAGTTGAGTATCCCGGCAATGTCGGCGCGCGATAGCGGCCGTTGACCACCGAGCAAGGATCGACGAAGTGTTCATGCAGATGATCGACGAACTCGCACACGCGTCCATCCATCGATGGATTGAAACGAATGTAGTCAACCATGATGAGATGGGCGACCAACTCGCACAGACCAACTCCGCCGGCATGTGGACAGACGGGCACGCCGTAGCGGCGTGCGAGTGCCATGATCGCAAGGTTGTCGTTCACGCCTCCGACGCGACAACTATCGAGTTGGCAAATCTGCATTCCGCCTGATGCAAGAAACTGCTTGAACATCACACGGTTCTGGCACTGCTCACCAGTGGCCACGCGGATCGGTTGAATGGCGCGCGCAATCTCCGCGTGACCGAGGATGTCGTCCGGCGAGATCGGTTCTTCAAACCACCACAGGTTGAACTGCGCGAGCGGCTTGATCCACTCAATCGCTTGCTGCACATCGAAGCGTTGGTTGGCATCAACCATGAGCACGCCGTTAGCGCCGATCTCTTGACGGATGATGCGCGCGCGGCGGACGTCGTCCTCGATCGATTGTCCGATCTTCATCTTGAAGTGAGTGAAGCCGTCATTGAGCGCTTCACGGCAGCGCGTTCGAATGGTTTCATCGGAGTATCCGATCCAACCGCAGCTGGTGGTATATGCAGGAAAACCGGCGTTTTCGACATGTTTGATGCGTGCGTCTCGCGTGGCATCGTTGGCATGCAGCATGGCCAACATCGCGGCTTCATCGACGGCATCACGAATGCCGTGCAAGTCGGTCGCGGCCACGAGTTCTTCGGCAGGCATGTTTGCGAGCAACTTCCACAGCGGAACTCCCGCCACGCGCGCTTCGAGATCCCACACCGCGTTGACGATCGCTGCCAGCGCGAGTTGCATCACGCCCTTCTCAGGACCAAGCCAACGGAACTGCGAGTCTTGCGCGAGCGAGCGCCAGAAGCCGCGTCGATCATGGGCGATGTGCGCCAGCGTCTGTCCTTGCACGAGTGGCATGAGCGAACGAATCGCTTGACAGACAATCTCATTGCCTCGGCCGATGGTGAAGGTCAAGCCGTAGCCTTCGAGCGGAGCGCCATCGTGTGTGCGTGCGTCGGTGCGCAACACCACATACGCCGCGGAGTAGTCAGGGTCGACGTGCACCGCATCCGAGCCGTGCGCTTCTTCCGAAGTGGGGAAGCGCAGGTCGACGATGTCGAAGTCGAGAATGGTGATCAGAGCGGGATGTTGATTGTTCATAGTGGCAGAGGCATCGCGGAAAAATCGCGGTTTTCTGGCGGATTGGGAGGAGTTTCGCCGCGCGCGGCACTTTGGTAACAGGTTTCGACCAACGCCATGGTGCGCCACGCGTCGGCGAACTCCGACTCGAGGGTGGTGGATTCGCCGGCAACAAAACGTTGCAACGCATTCATCGAGCCAGCGAACGCATGCGGGAACCAGTTGCCTTCGAGGGGTACGCTCGTCCACGGTTGTTCATCGCGGGACCACTGCACATGATCGGGACGACCGCGCGGGTAGTCGAGGTTGACGCCGAGTTGCGCGACGATGGTTCCGCGCGTGCCTTCGATCTTTAGTTGCGAGCAGTCGTGTGCTTGCGGCGCGCGGTGATGATGAAACGTTGTCACCACGGCGCGGCGGGTGGGACCAAAGCTCATGATCGTTGCCGATCGTGTGTCGGTGAGATCGCTCGACAGTGGATGTTGCGTCGTCGAACACCACACACGCTCGGGCTCGCCGAACAACCCACGCACGAGATCGAGGTAGTGAATCGAATGCATGACCACTTCCATGCGCGGCATAAGACGCGTGAAGCTCCACGTCTCCCACGGCATGTGGCAGACCACGCGACACTCGATGTCGATGACTTCGCCGATGGCTTCTTGCGCGAGCAATCCACGCACGGCACCAATGCACGGCGAGTGGCGCAGCTGGAAATTGACTGCGCCAACCAGCGTGCGTTGGCGAGCAATCGTCAGCAGCCGAGTTGCGTGTTCGAGCGTTTCGCCGAATGGTTTTTGCAGCAAAACCCGTGAATTCAAGGGCAATTCAAGCAGCGCCGCTTCCTGCGCCGCCGGAGGAAGCGCGACATCGAAGATTCCATCCGCGGCGGTGCACGCGGCAATGAGCGCATGCAGTGATGCAAACGCCACGCTTCCCCGAACCGTGTGCGCCATGGTCTGCGCGCGCGCATGATCAAGATCGAAGAACCCTGCGATCGGCGCAGCGAGCAGTGCGTATCCCGGAAGATGTGCATCACGCACGATCGATCCGCAGCCGATGATGAAGATCGGTCGCTGCCTGCTCCGTGAGCACGAAAGTGTGTGAGTGTGTTGCGTCGCGTCACTCATGAATCGCTCGTCGTTGCGCAGTATGGGTGCATCAGCGCAAGACCACCGAAGGGTCGCCGAGCAAAACGAATTTCATCGGTTGAAAGTAGACGCTCGGCGGATACCAGTCGGAGGTGGGCTTGAGTGTCGCGAGATGTTCCACGCGCACATAGCGCGTGAGTGCAAATTTCCACGCCGCACCAATCGATGTCGTTGGATGCGCGCCGACGAACTCGGCGAAACCATCAAGCAGCGTGTGCGCGCACGGTTGACTTCCCGTGACGCAGCCGATGTACGCAATCGCGCCGCCATCAGGCATGCGCACGCTCGCTTCACCGAGACTTGTCGCACCAAACTGCGCGCTCTGACGACACGCTGGCGGCGGTGGGGGCGCGGAGAATATCTCGCCACTGTTGGTTCCAACGTGACTAACACCGTCGGCATCGAGGTAGGCGGTGTAGGGCGGTTGTGCCGAGACTTCCGCAGTAGAACAGCCAATCGAGAGCAAGACCGCAAGCGACTTCTGTCCACTCGTGCGCGCCAGGTCCTTCGCCTGCAATCCGTGCTCCCATCCATGCGGCTGACCATGTCCCGTGTGCAAGATGAGCGCGCGTCCCTGAGCAAGCGCTTCGATCACGCGCGTGGGATCGGGATGACGCGACGCGTCAGTGTCGCTGTAGAACATGCGTTGCACCGCGAACGCGGGTTCCATGCTGCGTGCCACGCCTTCAATGCGCGCAGCGTTGTCGATCCATCCGCCGCATGCGACGAGTTCGACTTTGCGCGCTGCAGCATCCTTGCTGCGAGAGGTGAGTGTGGCGCGATCGTGCGCGATGGCCTTGGCGATGACGCCGTTGAGCTCGTCGAGCGTCGACACTGGCCAACGTCCGATGGAAATCTCCGGCACCAACTGACAACCATCGGCGTCGATCGGTCCGTCCTTCGCGCTCTCGCCGTGCACCTCGCCGATGTAACGCGCGTGATGACCGTCGACGCGTGCGTTCCAGTCGTCAAACGCACCACTCTCGTCGGTCAAGTCGGCGAAGTAGAGATCGCATGGGTAGAAGGCAACATCGAACGCGGGCGTGGTGGCGCGGTCGAGCATCATGAAGCGAATGGGCATGACCTCGGTGTCTCCCACGAGCAGCACCGCGTCGAAGTCATGCGCCGACGTGTTGGCTGGCTCGACGCGATTCCATCGAGAAAACAAGCCTCGTTTGAGTTGTTCGGCTTCGTCGCCTGCGTGCCCTTGGCACAGCGATTTCAGTGACACCACTTCGCAACTGGCGATCCAAGGCAAGCTTCGTTTGGACTGTGCAAATGAATTCAGCGCATCGACCCACGCGTCTGGTGCGACGATGAGCAATCGCGTTTGCGCGAGTTCGGTTGCAACACTCGGCGTTCGCACGTCGTCTGTCGCTCGCGCAATTCCACTCAGTGCGATGAGCGACGAAGCAACAAGTGAAGCGACATGCATGTCGAAAGTGTAAGGCGGCGCGGGCACTCAGTAGAGTTTGATCAACGTCGGAAGCACGCCCGCCTGATGCAACGCGACGACGCCTTGTCCGCCCAAGAACGCCAACGGAATGAGCGCGGCTTCAGTCATAGCGCGCATGAATGCTGGTGCGCTGATGGTGATGGTCGTCGCCGGTTTATAGAGACGCGGATTGGGGAAAAACCGAGGAACGGCGGCTTGATACGCATCAAAGGCGGTACCGAAGATGGCGCGAAGATTGGTTTCTTCAAGCAAGATCGTGCGCCAGTGGGTCATGAAGAAGACCACCGCAAACAGCGCAGCAAGCGTGAGTGAATCAAACGAAAGCCCCGCGCCCACCATCGCGATCGAGGTGAAGAAATACAGCGGGTTGCGCATGATGGAGAACGGGCCCTCGGTCACGAGCGTGTTGTTCTTGCGACCAGCGATGTGCACTGCGCACCAAATGCGCCCGATGCATCCCGCGAGCAGACACAAGAATCCAGCGGAGGCCAGAGCACGTTCGCCGACGCCGTTTTCCGCCCAAAGATGCTCAGTGAAGATCGCCACACTGACAGCGGCAATGACCATGAGGCGCGAGGCGACGAGTCGAATATTCATGCAGTTCGAATCTTAAGCGCAACCCGAGAGGAGCGTTCAATGCGCATCACTCAGACAGCGCGTGCGGAATCTTCACCGCGAGTTCCACTGAGAACACTCCCGTCGGATCGCCGCGTTCGATGAGCGTCTTGGCCATGACTGCGAGGGTGCGCGTAGGAATCGCGTCATAGAGCACGATGCCACCGAGCGACGCGCCGAGCTTCACCACCACGCGTTCATCGAGTTGACACATCGAGTCGTCAAGGCGAATGAGCAGATCATCGACACCCGTCGCGTCTTCGATGGTGATGGTCTGACCATCGCGCACCGCGACCACGCGCTGTTGCGGCTTGGGCGTGGGATTGGCCAACCAATAGAAACGCGCGCTGGTCACATCGTCTTGCAACCACACGATCTTCTGTGGGCGAAGTTCGCGCGCGAACTTGGCCATCCATGGGATTGCCACGGCGTCTTGGCGATCCATCCAGTGACCTTTGCCCTCGTGCACCACAACTTCGTGGGGATATCCGCCGGGATCCTTGGCGCTCAGTTCGTCGAGCGTGACTTTCCACTTGCGCGCAATCTCGTTGCGATCAAACGCTTTGTCCTCGCCGCCCATGTGCAGCGTGAAGGGCAGATTGCGCAGACCATCAGGTTTGGTTTCGTTGGGATGACCCGCCATCATCGCGGCCGCTGCGAGGTAGTCGGCCATGCGCGGAGCCAACTGATACACGCCATCACCGCCGGCGCTGTAGCCCATGATGTAGACGTGATTGGGGTCGACATCTTCAAACACGATCATGTCGCGAATGAGTTTCGCGAAGAGCGCGTCGATGTGTCCTTGATGCCAAAGGTTCCACGTGTCGGTGGGCGCGCGCGGTGCGACGTACACGCCTTCAGCGGGGGTGTAGAGTTTTTTCTGGTTCTCCCATTGCTTGTCGTTGACTTCTTTGGGCGCGCCACCGCCGCCATGCATCGAGATGTACAGGCTTCGTCCGGACTTGGGTTTCTCGCCGTAGACCGCGTACCAAAACGGCATCGCGACTCCGTCAACCTCGAGCACCTTGGCCTGAAACTCCTTGGAATCCGCGGTTTTGAGCGTGTTTTGGTACTGCTTGATCAGCGTCGATTGCAAGCGCGCGATGTCGCCAGCCGCCAGACGCGTTTTGGCAAACGCTTGCGCGGGAACATCGTTGAGCGCGCCCTTCTTGAGGAAGACGCGCAGGCTGTCGATGACCGTGGCCGGCTTGCGCGTGGCACCGTCTTGCATCACAGCGTTGAGGTGATTGGTCCAACGTCCCGTCACGGCTCCAGGCGCGGCGACGGTGTTCTTGGGTGAACTCTCGACGGCGTCTTGCGCGATGAGTTCGATGAGCTTCTGGTTGTTGCGCAGCGACACGCGTTGCATCGCGAGCGTTCCATCAAGAAAGTACAGATGATCCGTGCCGATGGGCACGACCAGTTCGAGATGATCGTTGAGATCGAATCGCTCGTCTTTGCTCTTGCCTTGCGCGATGATCTCGACGGCGCCCTTCGCGCTGAGGTACGCGGTGACTTGCCGCGCAACGCGCAGTTGCGTCGTGGGATCACGCACGACCACGCGCACGAGTTCCATTCCTTCGGGCACCTCGGCGCTCTTGTGCGCGTAACGATCAGTGACATCGATGGCGCGTGCGCGCGCGCGTGTCTGATCAAACACCATGGGGAACTCGACGCCCGTATCGCGCCAAGTGACCGCGTAGATTGCGTGTTCAGGCTTGTCGCGATTCTGCCCCGAAGCGCGTCCGGCGAACCAACCTGCATCGAGCGCATCACCCGATGGCTCGGCCGCGCCAGTGAATCGCCACGCAGTGCCATCCCAGATTTCCACCCACGAGTGATTGCCGCTGCCATCGGTCCACATGGGCACGCCGACAAATCGCGCGGGCACGCCTACGGAGCGACACGCATCGATGAGGAGAATCGAAAGGCCCGTGCACGACGCGAGTCCCGACTGCATCGACTCACTCGGCGCTTGATCGGCGCGTGCGCGCGCAGTTGAGTATTTCACCTTGAATGACGGGAAAATCTGCTGGTTGAGCAGGACCGCCGCTTCGCCTGAACTCTTCGCGGCCGCCACCATCGGCAGGCACTTCGCGCGCAACGTGTCGATCCAAAGTTCGCGTGCTTCACTCACGCTCGCAAACGGAAGAATCCCATCGCAGAAAACTTCTTGCGTCACAGCGTCGTGCCATGGCGCCGATTTCCACGCGGTGTACGCGCCGTCGACATGCTTGAGCAAGAAGTTCGCATCAAGCGAACTCGCATCACTCGCGGGCATATGCGTGATCAACCATTCCATCGACGCGTGTTGCGCCGCGGGCACAGTGGCGAGCGCCTGTTCGAGTTGCGCGCGATTGCCTCCCGCGCGATCGAGCGTGGCCACAAGCGCGGGGGAATTCTCGCGCGTCTCTTTGGTGTCCTCCGTCGCGAGCGCGCTTGCTCGTAATGAGAGTGCAACCATGACAATGAGCGCGCCGAGGACGGTGTTCCGCATGCCGAACAGTGTAAGAAAACATCGGCGAAACGGCTGCGATCGCACGTGCATCACTCATGCTTCTTTGCTGATGTCCTCAGGCGCCCATTTAAGAATCAAGAATCGTCACGATCCACGCGAGGAAGAGCAGGATGTGCACGAAGCCTTGCATCGCATTGACGCGGCCGCGCACAAGATTGAGCGCGCACACCGCGAAGGTCAAGGTCAAGAGCACGATCAAGGGCGTGTCCAATCCAAATTCGGGTGAGACACCGGTGGCGAAGCGAATGACCATGACGGCGGGGACGGTCAAGCCAATTGTCGCCAACGCGCTGCCCAGCAGCACGTTGATGCTGCGTTGCATTTCGTTGTGCGCCGCGGCGCGGACTGCGGCGAACCCTTCCGGCGCGAGCACCAACGCCGCGATAAAGACGCCGCCGATGGCGCGCGGGATGTACAGCGCTTCAAGCAAACCATGCACGCGGCCTGCGAGTCCTTCCGCAATCATGACCACCGCCAACAGAGACACCACCAACAGCGTGCCTGCGCGCCACGGTGACACCGGCGTGTGGTGCTCTCCCACAACATTGGCTTCCAAACTCGATTGCACCGTGCGCTCGGTGGCGCCGTGGTGTGCGAAGAACTCCTTGTGTCGCGTGGTCTGCATCAGCAGGAACACCCCATAGATGGCCAACGATGCGACGCCGACGAACAGTTCCATCGGGTTGCTCATCCACCCACCTGTTTCGCTCGTAGTGAATCGCGGCAAGATCAACGCGATGGTTCCCAGCGCAATGACCATGGGGAGATACGACAGCGCGCTCTGCGGATTGAACTCTTGTTCGCCGCGCTTGAGTCCTCCAACCAACATGCACAAACCTAAGAGCAGATTGAGGATGAGCATGATCACGGCGAACATCGTGTCGCGCGCCACCGTGGGATCGCCGTCACTGCCGAGCATCACCGCACACACCGCGGCGACTTCGATGGTGATGGCCGAGATGGTGAGGATCACGGTTCCCAGCGGCTCGCCGAAGTGTTCCGCCAACGCGTCGGCATGAGCCATGGCACGGAACGCGCACACCAGAATGCACGCGACCATCCAGAGACTCCACGCCATGTTGGCCCCGCTGTTGATCGCGCCCGCAGGCGACCAGTGGCAGAGCACCGCGACACCGGTGGCGATACCCACCACCAACGGAAGTTCCACGAGCCAGCGCTTGCGTCGATCAGGCATGACAGCGGGTTTGCTGGAGTTCATCCGCGAAAGGTACTCGCTGTCGGTTGGAGTGCGCGTGATGGCGCCGAGTACTCGCGCCGCGGCTCTCGCACTCGTCTAGGCCAACGCACAGCTCGTCGCAAAAAGCACAGCGCGGACTCCGAGGAGCCCGCGCTGTGAAAGTGTCAAATGGGAGACTCTGTCATCTCACATCATGTACTGTCGCATCCTGTCGCGTCGCGTTCAGCGACGACGACGACCGACGAGGCCAGCGAGGCCCAAGAGCGCGATCGCGCCTGGCGCTGGAACTGCGGTCACACCGATGAGGGTGATGGTGCCGGTCCAAGTACCCGAGGTACCTGCGGCGCCGTAGCCGTTACCGATCCACACGCTCATCGTTGGGTTGGCAGCCATGTTGATGCCGGTGGTGAAGTTCACGGTGCCGATCGAGGTGGTGCCAGGAGCCGAAGAACCGCCGTTTGGCCAGGAGTAGCGATTGCCAGGGGTAGCGTTGAGGTTCGAGAAGCCGCCGCACTGCAGCATGCCACCGAGCGCCAAAGGCGAACCAGCGACATAGACGGTGAGGTCATCGGCGTAGGTGTAGTTCGTCGACGCGTTGAGCGTGACATTGATCGAAGCGCCGGTGAGGGTGCCCGTGAGTGAACCAGCGGTGTAGGCTTCACTGAAGTTGAAACCCGTCCATGTTTGGTTCGTCATGGTGTAGGTGACGTCGGCCGAAGCGGCGGACACGAGTGCGGCTGCGGCAACGCCGGCAGCGAGAATAGTCTTCATCTAAAAAACTCCAAAAAA
>QWPW01000014.1:71812-75606 GCA_003671025.1 Planctomycetota bacterium | reverse complement strand
CCACCGCGGCACTCGCCTCGCGCTGTAAACTTCGCGCCATGCACACTCTCGCCGCACCGACCTTTCCTTCGCGCACTCAACAGATCCTCGACTCGCTGCGGGAGAATGGGCAGCTCAAGCGGTTGCAGACTATTCAGGGGCCGATGGATGCCACGGTCAAGCTTGAGGGTTACGGCGAAGTCGCGTGCTTCTGCTCCAACAATTACCTCGGCCTCGCCAATCACCCCGAAGTCGTCGAGGCGGGCATCGCGGGTCTGCGCAAGTACGGCGCCGGCACCGCGAGCGTGCGCTTCATCTGCGGCACCTTCGAGTGCCACCATGCGCTCGAGGCGCGCATCGCCGAGTTCTACGGCGTCGAAGCCTCCTACACCTTCACCAGTTGTTGGAATGCCAACGAGGCGATCTTTCCCACGCTGTGCGAGCCGGGCGACATCATCATTTCTGATGAACTCAATCATGCGTCGATCATTGACGGAATCCGTTTGGCCGCGGTGATCAAGAAGGGGCTGCTCAAGACGGTCTATCGCCACAACAATCTCGAGTCGTTGCGCGCGAAGTTGATCGAGGCGCGCGGCAATAGCGAGATGACGGGGACGATTTGGGTGGTCACCGACGGCGTGTTTTCGATGGAGGGCGACATCGCGGATCTGCCTGCGATGCGTGCGCTCTGCGATGAGTTCGGCGCGTATCTCGTGGTTGACGATTCCCACGGAACAGGGGTGATGGGCGCGACTGGTCGCGGAACCCACGAAGCGCAGGGCATGAAGGGCACGCAGATCGACTACATCACGGGCACGATTGGCAAGGCGCTCGGCGGCGGCGCTGGCGGATACATCGCGGGCTCGAAGCACGCGATCGAACTCTTGTTGCAGCGTGGTCGTCCGACTTTGTTTTCGAACGCGTTGCCCTGCACGATCGCGTGCAGCGCGGACAAGGCGATCGAAGTGCTCATGCGTGAACCGCAACGCGTCGCCAAGTTGCGTGCCAATGTCGACGCGGCCCGCGCAGGCATTCGCGATGCGGGGTTCGACGTGCTGCAAAGCCCGACCGCGATTTGTCCCATCATCGTCCACGACACTGCCAAGGCGATCGCGATGTCCAAGCGTTTGCTTGAACTCGGCGTGTTCGTTATCGGATTCGGTCATCCCGTCGTACCCGAAGGTCACGCGCGATTGCGTGTGCAAATTTCTGCCGCACACGAGGCGTCGCACATCGCCGCGTTGAGCGAGGGGTTGCGCGTTTTGCGGCGTGAATACGCCTGATAGGCAAACACCCCATTCGGTTCGCACTCGACCCCACGACATGCTGACTGAGCAGCCTGCGCGGGGTTTTGGTTGTGGCCTAATTTCGGGATTGCACAATACGCGCACAAAAATTTGCATCACGCAGTTTGCACAGTAGTTTAATTTCGGAGGCGGGCTTTGCTCGTTCATGAGTCGTGTGCACCACTGCAAAGTGTGCGCATGCATCAGAGGCGAGCAACGGAGCGAAGGGGTTCCGGGTGGCAGTGAAAGTGTGTCGTTTACTTTCAAGAGCAACAAAATGAACTCGACTCGTCTCACTCGCGCCAAGGCGCGGGGCCGTGTCCCGCATCCGCGGGGCGTGGTTTCTGACATTCCCTTCCTCGCGCTGATCGCTGGCCTTCCTGCCGGCCTTCCTGCCGGCCTTCCTGCCGGCCTTCCTGCCGGCCTTGCTGCCGACTTCGCGGGCGCGACATTCACACCAATATTCTCGGTGCGGGCGCTAGAGCTCGCGGTTGTTTCGCACGCACAAATTGTGCTTGATCGACCAGTGCTCGATGTCGCGCAGCAAGCGCGTTTGCGAAATTTAGATGTTCTTTCCTTTTTGCGCGCAAGAGTCGTTTCTCTTCTGCAATGTCCACGGCGATTTTTGTGATCGTTCGTTTCTGTTCAAATTTTCGGGTGACAACTTCGTTCTAGGGGACCGTTATGAATAAATCAGGAACCGCCCTTCTCGGGCTCGCCAGCGCTGCGTTGTCAGTGACTTCAGCGCAAGCATCATTTTCCGCGACCTATCTCGGTGTGGGTGCGACTCAAACGCATCAGACCGCGTACAGCGCCGCTCAGGCATGGAACTCCGTCGCGTCGGTGAACTACTACAACTTGGCGATGTCGGAACACCGTTGGGATCGCGGTGGCGAGACGCAGATCGGTTGGTGCGTGCAAGTGTTCCAAGGTCTGCAGGTTGGCACGACCTATGTCTTCGAACTCGTCGCGCTCGAGTTGGTGCCTCAGTCGCCGCCGGCTCCTGGCCCCATGGGCATCATGAAGGCCAACATTTTGCGCGATGCATCGTCGCGTTGGCTCGGCGCCGACAGCCGCGTGATCGGCTCAGCAGGCTCGGCTAACGCTGCCGCAGCGGCGTTCAACGCCTTGGCTTGGGAGATCACCCACGAAAACCTCAGCACTACTGACATCAATGTTGGGCTCTCGCGCCTGTCCTTGGCCAGCGGAGCGCTGCGCGCAAATCTCACCGGCGAGGCCGCGACGATCTACGCGAACATGCTGGCGTCGCTTGGCGTTGGCGGCTGGCAAACCGTGGGTTGCGAAGGCTGGCTCAACAGCTCGGCACAGGATCAGTTCCGCGTCGTGCCTGGTCCCGCCACGCTGGCGCTCCTTGGCCTCAGCGGATTGCTCGGTCGTCGTCGCCGCTGATTGCACGAGTGGCTGACAGAAATTCCCAACGCACCCTCGCCGAGATTCGGCGAGGGTGCGTTGTCGTTGGGGCGATGCGTTTCTGGCGCGGAACAATCGTGAGTCGCGCGCATCCGCACAAATTTTGCCTGATCGACCAGTGCTCGATATCGCGCAGCGAGCGCGTTTGCGAAATTTAGATGTTCTTTCCTTTTGCGCGCAGAGTTTGCGCGCAAGAGTCTCTTCCCTTGTGGATTGCTCACGGCGATTTTTGTGATCGTTGGTGCGTGCTCAAACTTTAGGGTGACAACTTCGTTCTAGGGGACCGTTATGAAAAAATCAGGAACCGCCCTTCTCGGGCTCGCCAGCGCTGCGTTGTCAGTGACTTCAGCGCAAGCATCATTTTCCGCGACCTATCTCGGTGCGGGTGCGTTTCAAACGCATCAGACCGCGTTCAGTGCCGCTCAGGCATGGGACTCCGTCGCGTCGGTGACCTTCTACAACTTGAAGATGTCGGAACACCGTTGGGATCGCGGTGGCGAGACGCAGATCGCTTGGTGCGTGCAAGTGTTCCAAGGTCTGCAGACTGGCACGACCTACGTCTTCGAAGACGTCGCGCTCGAGATGGTGCCTCAGTCGCCGCCGGCTCCTGGCCCCATGGGCATCATGAAGGCCAACATTCTGCGCGATGCATCGTCCCGTTGGCTCGACGCCGGCAGCCGCGTGATCGGCTCAGCAGGCTCGGCTAACGCTGCCGCAGCGGCGTTCAACGCCTTGGTTTGGGAGATCACCCACGAAAACCTCGGCACCAGTGACATCAATGTTGGGCTCTCGCGATTGTCCTTGGCCAGCGGAGCGCTGCGCGCAAATCTCACCGGCGAGGCCGCGACGATCTACGCGAACATGCTGGCGTCGCTTGGCGTTGGCGGCTGGCAAACCGTGGGTTGCGAAGGCTGGCTCAACAGCTCGGCACAGGATCAGTTCCGCGTCGTGCCTGGTCCCGCCACGCTGGCGCTCCTTGGCCTCAGCGGATTGCTCGGTCGTCGTCGCCGCTGATTGCACGAGTGGCTGACAGAAATTCCCAACGCACCCTCGCCGAGATTCGGCGAGGGTGCGTTGTCGTTGGGGCGATGCGTTTCT